>NZ_JABWGQ010000044.1 GCF_014595975.1 Sphingopyxis sp. LK2115
AATACACCATCGCCTACACCGGAAATTACACCACGAGCGCGGACGCTAACCCAAATGCCGTCAGGGAGAAGGGCACACATCGGTATGCCGTGCGTTCCTCTTAAACCCTGATGGTTAACATTTTGATTGGGTCAGCATCCACCGGTCCGGCGCGCCTCGATCGCCTGCGAAAAAGGCTTGCCTTCGGCAATCCCCTGCGTGTCGATCTGGACCAGCCGGTTGGTTTCGCTGCGGATCGTCGTGCGGCCGTGGCCCGCGCCGGGACAGGTATAATGAACCGTCACCGCGTCGGGCGTGTCCTCGATGACATAGCGCGAACAAGTGCCGCGCGGATGGTAGATCTGGATCATCCGGCGCGCGTCGCCGAGGCACATCGTCTGCACCACGCTGTTCGAGCCGCGCTCGCGCAGCTGCCAGCTCCCTTTCTCCAGTCGGTCAAGCATCGCCAGCGACGGCGTCTGCGCCGGAACGGCGCCCGCGCCCGCAAGACCGAGCGCCACCAATGCGATTCGTGCCAGCGGAGAGAAGATCGCCATTCGTTGGTCCATGGGCTGCGTGAGCGACAGATTGCGACCCTGCTCTTTCCCAAGCTAGCAACGCGCTTGCGCTATTTCAACCGCCTGGCGCCGAAACACCCCCGTTCACCGCGCGGCCTGGCGTTGAATATCCTCAATCGCCGCGATCATGCCCGGCGATGGCGGCGAGCGGAATGGGGAAAAAGCGCGAACAAAAGGCGCAATCGACGACGATCTCGCCCTTGTCGTCGGCCATCTCTGCACGCTCGGCCGGCGGAAACTGCGCCAGCACGCCCGCGAAATAATCGGTGCTGCACCGGCAGCCGCGCGCCACCGCAGCGCCGGGTTCGACGCGCACCTCGTCCTCGTGAAACAGCCGCCATGCAAGCGTTTCGAGCGAGGTTGCGGGATCGGTGAGTTCCTCGGCCTTCAGCGTCGCGGCGATCGTCCTGGCATGGTCCCATTCGGGATGATCGTGCCGGACGTGCAGCCGGTCGCGGCCCACCTCGCCTTCGGGCAGATGCTGAAGCAGCAGCCCGCCTGCGACGCAGCCCGCGTCATCGTGGCGCGCGGCAAGCTTGATCAGGCTGGGAATCTGTTCGGACTGTTCAAAATAATGTTCGGCGGCATCACCGATCGACGATCCTTCGAGCGGAACGATGCCCTGGTAGCGCTCGCCCGTCGCCGCCTGGTCAAATGTGATCGCAAGAAAGCCTTCGCCGAACAGCGCGAACAGCGTCGGGTCGGACCCGATTTCGGCGAGCCGGTCGGCATCGAACTTGAGATAACCGCGCAGCTCGCCCGCCTTGTAATCGCACACGAGCAGTTCGACCGGCCCGCCGCCGGTCTGCGCCTGCAAGGTCAGTTGGCTCCCCTCGGTCTTGAGCGTCGAGCCGAGCAGCACGGTCAGCACCAGCGCCTCGGCGAGCAGCTTTTCGGCGACCGGCGGATAGCTGTGCGCCGACATGATGGTGTTCAGCACCGGCCCCAGCCGCACCAGGCGTCCGCGCACATGACGCGCCGCGATGGTGAAGATCAGCGGCTGGTCGAACCAGGTTTCGATCGTTTCGCTCACGCTTTTCGCCTCACAGCTTTCCAAGCGCCCAGAGCAGGATCGACTTTTGCGCGTGGACGCGGTTTTCGGCTTCGTCCCAGACGCGCGACTGCGCGCCGTCGATGACCGCATCGACCACCTCTTCGCCCCGGTGCGCGGGCAGGCAGTGGAGAAAGACCGCATCGTCCTTCGCCCCCGCCATCAGCCGCTCGTCGACCTGAAAGGGCGCCATCGCGGCGACCTTGTTGTGCGCATGGTCCTGCCCCATCGACACCCAGGTATCGGTGACGACCAGGTCGGCGCCCGCGACGGCCTCGCGCGCGTCGCGGACGATGTCGATGCGAACCCCCTTCGCGCGCGCCGCCGCGACAAAGTTCGCGTCGGGCTCATAGCCCTGCGGCACGCCCGCGCGCACGTTGAAACCGAACAATCCCGCCGCCTCGATCAGCGAGGCGAGGACATTATTGCCGTCGCCGAGCCACGCGAGTTCAAGCCCCGGCAGGGCCTTGCCATTCTCCACGATCGTCAGCAGGTCGGCGACGATCTGGCACGGGTGCGACAGATCGGTCAGGCCGTTGATGACGGGGACGCTCGCATATTCGGCCAGTTCCTCGGCCTTGGCGTGATCGTCGGTGCGGATCATGATGGCATCGGCATAGCGCGACAGCACACGTGCGGTGTCGGCGATCGTCTCGCCGCGACCAAGCTGCGTCGTGCCCGCGTCGAGGATCATCGGCACGCCGCCCAACTGGCGGATCGCGATGTCGAACGAGGCGCGTGTGCGCGTCGAGTTTTTCTCGAACACCATCGCCAGCACATGATCGGAAAGCGGCCTGTCGGCGTCGGGCCGCGCCTTGGGCCAGCCGGTGCGCGCCGCCTTGCGGTCAAGCGCGTCGGCGATCATCGCGGCGACGGCATCGCCGCCCGCGTCGGCCAGGTTGAGAAAGTGCCTCATATCCTATCCCCGTTCGTATCGAGCAAAGTCGAGACACCCATGATTCGCACCCGGCGGCGCGGCAGCTCGCCTTCGCTCGATGCGAACGGAACCCTCGGCATCAGGTTTCGGGCGGCGTGTAGCTCGCCGCGCCCGCCGACAATTTCTCGACAAACTCATCGATGTGCGACTGTTCGATGTTGAGCGGCGGCAGCACGCGCACGACATTGTCGCCCGCCGCAACGGTGAGCAGCCCGTGATTGTCGCGCAGATGCGCAACGAAAGCACGGCTGTCCGAGCGCATCTTGAGGCCGAGCATCAGCCCCATGCCGCGCACGCTTTCAAACAACTGGTCGTGGTTGGGAATAAGCTGTTCAAGCGCGCCGCGCAGCCGTTCGCCGGTTGCCTTGACCTGATCGAGGAAGCCGTCCTCCAGGATCACGTCGAACACCGCCTGCCCCGCCGCCATCGCGAGCGGATTGCCGCCATAGGTCGATCCGTGAGTGCCGATCACCATCCCCCGCGCCGCCTTTTCGGTCGCAAGGCACGCGCCCAGCGGGAAACCGCCGCCGATACCCTTGGCGGTGGCCATGATGTCGGGCGCGACCCCATACTGTTCATAGGCGTAAAGCGTGCCGGTGCGCGCAACGCCGCACTGCACTTCGTCAAAGATCAGCATCAGGTCGCGTTCGTTGCAGATGTCGCGCAGCCCCTGGAGGAAGGGCTGCGACGCCGGGCGGATACCGCCCTCGCCCTGCACCGGCTCGACCAGGAAACCCGCCGTATGGTCATCGACCAGGTCGAGCGCGGCGTTGAGGTCGTCGAACGGCGCATAGGCAAAACCCGGCAACAGCGGGTCGAATCCCTTGCGCAGCTTTTCCTGATTGGTCGCCGAAATCGTGCCGAGCGTGCGGCCGTGGAAGGCGTTGTTGAACGTGATGAGATTATGCTTCACGGCGTTGCCCGCGCTCGAATGATAGGCGCGCGCGGTCTTGATTGCGCATTCGACCGCCTCGGCGCCGGAATTGGTGAAAAAGACCGTGTCGGCGAAGGTATTATCGACAAGGCGCTGGGCAAAGGCTTCGCCCTGCGGGCTGCCATAGAGGTTCGACACGTGCATCAACGTCGCCGCCTGCTCCTGAATCGCCCGCGTCAGATGCGGATGGCCGTGGCCGAGCAGATTGACCGCGATGCCGCTTGCGAAATCCAGATAACGCTCGCCCCGTTCGCCGATCAGATAGGCGCCCTCGCCGCGCACCGGACGCACAGCGCACCGGGGATATACGGGCATCAATGGCGTGATCGACATGGCAGGCACCTTTCCGTCAAAAGTAAAAAGGCGACCCACGCGCGGGCCGCCCTTGGTCGGGCCGCCCCTATACTGCCGGTGCTGGAGGCGCGTCAACAAGGGGGCGCCAAAGCGAACCGGCGGCCTCCATCGTCAGCGCCAGCGAATGTTTGCGCGCATCATGGTCATAGATGGACGAAGCAATAATGACCTCATCGACGCCCGTGCGCGCGACAAAGGCCCTGAGCGCCGTGGCAATGTCTTCGACCGTCCCTGCGGCCGAGCATTGCAGCACATGGTCAAGCATCGCGCGCGCATCGGGCGGCAGGCTGTCCTTGTAACCCGCGAGCGGCGGCCGCATCCTGCCGGGATTGCCGGAGCGCAGCGCCACGAACGCCTGTTGCTGCGACGAGGCGAGCAGTTCGGCCGCCTCGCGGCTATCGGCCGCGAAAGCGTTGAACGCCGCTGCGGCATAGGGTTCGGCAAGCTGTGCCGACGGCCTGAACTGGCGGCGATAGATATCGAGCGCCTCGTCGAGCGCGCCCGGCGCGAAATGGCTGGCAAAGGCATAGGGCAAGCCAAGCATCGCTGCGAGCTGCGCGCCGAACGTGCTCGACCCCAATATCCACAGCGGCACATGCGTGCCCGCCCCCGGCACCGCGGTGATGCCAAGCTGTTCGTCGCCGGCCAGAAACGCCTGAAGCTCCAGCACATCCTGGGGAAACTGCCGCTCGTCGCTGGCCAGAGTGCGGCGCAGCGCGCGCGCGACGCGCTGGTCCGATCCCGGCGCGCGGCCCAGGCCCAGGTCGATACGCCCCGGAAACAGCGCTTCAAGCGTCCCGAACTGCTCGGCGACCACGATCGGCGCATGGTTCGGCAGCATGATGCCGCCCGCGCCGATGCGGATTTTCGAGGTCGCCTGCCCGATATGCGCGAGCACCACCGCGGTCGCAGCGCTCGCAATCCCCGTCATGCCGTGATGCTCGGCAACCCAATAGCGATGATAGCCGAGCGTCTCGGCGTGGCGGGCGAGGTCGGCGGCATTGGCGAGCGAGCGGGCGATCGTGCCGCTATCGGTCACGGGCACGAGGTCGAGAAAAGAGAGTTTCGGCATGAAACCGATATGCGGCGGGGAGGTGGATCGTTCAAGGACATCGTCGCCCGGCGAAGGCGGCGACGGCCGATCAGGCCCGCTCGTCCTTGGGCGAATCCATCAGCACATAGGTTGTGATCGAATGCACCTGCGGCAGCACGCCCAGCACCTCGGTATGGAAATGCTTGTAGCTTGCGAGATCCGCGGTCTCGACGCGCAGCAGATATTCGATCGTGCCGGTGACATTGTGACATTCGCGCACTTCGGGCGCATCGGCCATTGCCGCCTCGAAATCGGCCTGCGATTTCTTGGTGTGCGACGACAGGCCGACAGTGACATAGGCGAGGAAGGTCAGGCCGAGCCTGGCCGGGTCGATCACCGCGCGATAGCCCTTGATCACGCCGCTGCGTTCGAGTTCCTGGACCCGGCGCAGGCAAGCCGAAGGGGAAAGGCCGACACGATCGGCGAGTTCGATGTTCGAGATTCGCCCGTCATGCGACAGTTCGCGCAATATCTTGCGGCCGATAGCGTCAGTTTTGATCATGGATTGCACAATCTATCCGAAAACGGTTCATCTTTGCAATCCGTTGCTTATCGGAACCGATTATGGTGAGCGTATGAACCAGACCACGCTCGCCGCACTCTCCGCCTTCGCGCTTGTCTCGTCGATCACGCCGGGACCGAACAATATGATGCTGATGGCATCGGGCGCCAATTTCGGGCTGCGCCGCACGGTGCCGCACGCGCTTGGCGTCGGCATTGGCTTTACGGCGATGATCGTGCTGGTCGGCGTCGGACTGATGGGGCTGTTCGACCTGTTCCCGGCGCTGAACCTCGTGCTCAAGGTGGCGAGCGTCGCCTATCTGCTCTGGCTCGCGTGGAAGATTGCCCATGCCGCCGCGCCCGATGCCGACGGGGGCAGGCGCGGCAAACCGATGAGCTTTTTCCAGGCGGTGCTGTTCCAGTGGGTGAACCCAAAGGCCTGGTCGATGGCGCTGACCGCGATCGCACTCTATGCGCCCGACCGTAATCTGGGCGCGGTGCTGCTCGTCGCGGCGATCTTCGGGATCATTAACCTGCCCTCGACCAGCCTGTGGGCGGTCATGGGCGTGTCGCTGCGCGGCTGGCTGTCCAGCCCGGCGCGCCTCAGGGCCTTCAACTGGACGATGGCGGCGCTGCTCGTGGGATCGCTCGCGCTGCTGATCTGATTGCAAGGTTGCGGTTCGCAACCTAAAGACGGCGCTCCCTCCCCCCCTTCCTGACCGGAGAAGAGAGCCATGCAAAGCCGCCGCCTTGGGCAAAGCGCCATCCATGTGTCCGACATCTGCATGGGGACGATGACCTTCGGCAGTCAGACCGACGAGGCACAAGCGCATCGCATCCTCGATCGCTGCTTCGACGAGGGGATCAATTTCTATGACACGGCCGAAGGTTATCCGGTTCCGCCCGATGCGAAGTGGGTCGGCCGCACCGAAGAGATCGTCGGGCGCTGGCTGAAGACCAAGCCGCGCGACGCGATCATCCTTGCGACCAAGGTGTCGGGGCCGAGCCATGTCTGGTTCAAGTCGCCGTGCCGCAGCGGCATGACCGCGCTCGACCGCAGAAACATCTTTCAGGCGATCGACGACAGCCTGGCCCGACTCCAGACCGACTATGTCGATCTCTACCAGACGCACTGGCCCGACCATGACGCGCCCTATCACGAGATGATGGATGCGCTGGACGAACTGGTGCGCGTCGGCAAGGTGCGCATCCTCGGCTGCTCGAACGAGACGAGCTGGGGGCTGATGAAATCGCTCGCGGTTTCGGAGCGGCTGGGCGTCGCGCGCTACCACACGATCCAGAATAATTTCAGCCTCAACAATCGCCGCTTCGAGGATGAGCTGGCGCAGGTGTGCCGAAAGGAAGGGGTCAGCCTGATCCCTTATTCGCCGCTGGCGGGCGGCGTGCTGTCGGGCAAATATCAGGGCGGCGCGACCCCCGAGGGCGCGCGCTTTTCGCGCTACCTTCAGATGGAAGGGCGACAGGCCGCAATGGGCCGCCGCTTCGTCAATGAAAAGACGCTCGCCGCGACCGAACGCTATCTGACGATCGCGGCGGACGCAGGGCTGCACCCGGTGACGATGGCGACCGCCTGGTCGAAACAGCACGACTTTGTCGCATCGACGATCGTTGGTGTAAGCGCCTATGATCAGCTCCAGCCGATCCTCGATGCAAAGGAACTGGTGCTGGATAGCGATGTGATGAAGGCGCTGCACAAGGTCAGCAAGGACATACTCTACCCGATGGGGTAAGCGCCTTGCACTGCGGCGCGGCGACGTTATCCTGCCGCCACTGAATCCAAGGAGACCTCCTAATGGCCCGTGTCCGCCGCGTCCTCTTCACCATCGCCGCCTCCGCTGCGATCATCGGAACCGCGCACGCCGCGAACCCCGTGATGTTCCGCGACGCGGGCTGCGGCTGCTGCCTCAAATGGCTCGAACAGGTAAAGGCATCCTTCGGGCGCAAAGTCACCGTCGTCAATTCGGCCGACATGGCGGCTGTCAAGGACAAGCAGGGCGTGCCGCAGGCGCTGCGCAGCTGCCACACCGTGCTGGTCGGCGGCTATGTGATCGAGGGTCATGTCCCCGCGAAAGAGATCGCCCGCCTGCTACGCGAAAAGCCGAAAGGCGTGAAGGGCCTTGCGGTCGGCGGAATGCCGATCGGCTCGCCCGGCATGGAGCATGGCGACCACCGCGAAGCCTATAAGGTGATGACCTTTGGCCCGGGCGGCCAGCGCGTCTATGCGAGCTATGCCGCGAGCGGCGGCCACGCGCACTGATGTAGTGCAAACCTTCCCGCTCGCTTCGAGCGAAGTCGAAATGCCGATCGTCAGCTCACGCACTCGGCGTGTTTCGACTGCGCTCGACACGAACGGGTCGGGATTGGTTACAAGCTCGCCTTGAACAGCGCCAGCTGGCGGCTCCACGCCTTTTCGGCCGCCGCTTCGTCATAGACACGGCCGTCGGGCGGGCACCAGCCGTGCTGGGCCGGATAGACTTCGACCTCGTGCCATTCAGGCCGCGGTTCGAGCACCGATTTCAGCAAGAGCTTCTCGTTCGGGTTTTCCTTGTCGTCATCCTCGGCGATCGCGAACAGATAGCCCGCCCTGGTGCCGGGGATCAGCAGGTGCGGGCTATCGGGCTTGTCGGTGCCGACGCCGCCGCCGTGAAAACTCGCCGCCGCGCGCACGCGATCGGGCTTCAGCGCTGCGGTATAAATGACCATAGGACCGCCCATGCAATAACCGCTAGTCCCGATTCCCCGCGCCGTATCGACCTCCGCCTGCGCGTCAAGGAAAGCGATATGCGCCGCGGCGTCGGTTTCGACCAGCGGCCGCGTCAATCGCTTCAGATAGCCGAACAGTTTTTCGCGCACCGCGTCGACGCCCCAATGATTCTCGGCATCGACCACCGGCGCTTTCTGCCAGCGATAGAAGGGATTGACGCACAGCACCGCATAACCCTCGCCCGCCAGCCGCTCGGCCATCTGGCGAAAGGCGGGGCGCAGCCCCCGGATGTCGGGCCATATGATCACGCCGGGATGCTTGCCTTCGGCGGGTGCCACAAACCAGGCGTCGCACACGCCGTCGGCGGTGGCAATCGTGACGTCGCGGCCGTTCACCGGCTTGCCCGCGATGGCGCGCGCGGGAAATGCCGCCATCAGCGCGCCAGCCCCCGCGAGTGCGGCAAAGCTGCGGCGCGCGACGGGCATCCCGGCGCGGTCGCGATCGGCTTCCATTCGTTCGGTACACATGGGGGTTCTCTCCTTGGGGGCGTTTCGGAAAGGTGCAGGAAACTGCGCAATTACTTTCGCGATTTTCATGCTCGTCCCGCGTTCGGGATCAGGCCGGGCGCAAAGCTAATCGAGCGTCGCATTGTAGAACAGCGCTTTTTGGTGACATTGTTGAACGGCGGTGCCGGACAGCCATATATCGTCATGCTGGGGCCTCGCCGCGCGACGATATGGCGAGCGAAAGCACAATGCCGATCCCCGAAACCGCCCCCCGCATCGTCCGCGATGTAGAAGCCGCGCATGGCGATGCGCATACACCGCTGAAAGCAGGCGCGGACAACAAAGCCACCAGTGGCGTGATTATTCCCCTATGACGGCCTGCGGGTCAGTTTCGTGCCGGGCGAGGCTGCGCAGGCGCGGTCACTCCACCGTCACTGACTTCGCCAGATTGCGAGGCTGGTCGACGTCGGTGCCCTTCGCCACCGCCACATGGTAGGCGAGCAACTGCACCGGCACCGCATAGACCAGCGGCGCGATCAGCGGATGGACCTTGGGCATTTCGATTGTCGCCATGCAGCCTTCGCCCGCCTCGGCGATGCCGTCGGCGTCGCTGATCAGCACCACCTTGCCGCCGCGCGCCATGACTTCGTGCATGTTGCTGACCGTTTTTTCAAACAAGGGGCCGCTGGGCGCCAGGACGATCACCGGGACCGCCTCGTCGATCAGCGCGATCGGTCCATGCTTCATTTCGCCGCTCGCATAGCCTTCGGCGTGGATATAGCTGATTTCCTTGAGTTTCAGGGCGCCTTCCAGCGCCAGCGGATAATCGGGACCGCGGCCAAGGTAGAGCACGTCGCGCGCGGGCGCGATCAGGTGCGCCATCGCGGCGATGTCGTCGTCGTGGCCGAGCGCGGCGTTGAGCGCGGCGGGCGCCTCGATCAGATGCCTGACGATCTCGCGCTCGTCGTCAGCGCGGAGCTTGCCCTTCCTGAGCGCGAGATGCGCCGCGAGCGCCGCGAGCACCGCGAGCTGGCAGGTGAAGGCCTTGGTCGAGGCGACGCCGATTTCGGGGCCCGCGTGCGTCGGCAGCAGCAGGTCGGCCTCGCGGGCCATGCTGCTCGTCGGCACGTTGACGACGACGGCAATCGTCTGGCCGTTCGCCTTGCAATGGCGAAGCGCCGCGAGCGTGTCGGCGGTTTCGCCCGACTGCGAGATAAAGAGCGCGAGCCCGCCGGGCTGGAGCACCGGGTCGCGATAGCGGAACTCGCTCGCGACATCGATGTCGACGGGAACGCGCGCAAAGGTTTCGAACCAATATTTCGCAACCATAGCGGCGTAGAAACTGGTGCCGCAGGCGACGATGGTGATGCGATCGATCGCGGACAGGTCGAAATCCATCTGCGGCAGCGCGACCGTCTGTTCGAGCGGCCGGATATAGGAGGAAAGCGTCTGCGCGACGACCGTCGGCTGCTCGAAAATCTCCTTCTGCATGAAGTGACGGTAATTGCCCTTCTCGACCGCCGCGGCCGTGACGCCGCTGGTGGTGATTTCGCGTGTGACGGGGTTATTTCCAGCATCGTAGATCTGGGCACCCGCGCGGGTAATGACGACCCAATCGCCTTCCTCCAGATAGGCGATCTTCTGCGTCAGCGGCGCGAGCGCGAGCGCGTCGGAACCGAGGAAGGTTTCGCCCTCGCCGTAACCGACGACGAGCGGTGAGCCGAGGCGCGCGCCGATCAACAGATCGGGATGCTGGCGAAAGCCGATGGCGAGCGCAAAGGCGCCGCGCAGCTGTGGCAGCACCGCCTGCACCGCCTCCTGCGGCGACTTGCCTGCTTCGACCTGCTCGCTGACGAGGTGCGCGACGACCTCGGTATCGGTCTCGCTCTCGAACGTGCGGCCGCGCGCCTGAAGCGCCTCGCGCAATGGCTTGAAGTTCTCGATGATCCCGTTGTGGACCAGCGCAACCTCGTCCGTGGCGTGCGGGTGTGCGTTGCTTGTCGTCGGCGCGCCATGCGTCGCCCAGCGCGTGTGCGCGATGCCGACGGTGCCGGGCGCGGGATTGCCCGCCAGCTCCTTGACCAGATTGGCGAGCTTGCCCTCGGCGCGGCGGCGGATCAGCCGACCGTCCTCGATCGTGCAGACGCCCGCCGAATCATAGCCGCGATATTCCATGCGCCTGAGTCCGTCGACAAGGCGGTCCGCCACCTGGGTTCGGCCGATGATTCCGATGATACCGCACATGTGGGGATGGCCTTCTTTTCAAAGTGTGTAGGGAATGCGAATACCGGGCATCGAGGCCGGAAAATCCTTGGTGTTGCGGGTGATGAGGATCGCGCCGTTCACCTGCGCCGTGGCAAGGATATAGGCGTCGATCAGCTTCATCCGCGAACGAAATCGAATGTCGGCAGCCGCCAGCGATATGCGCGGGTCAATCTCGACGACATCAAATGGGGCGATCAACTGCTTGACCGTATCGCGCCGTTCGAGGGATTCGCCCGCAACTATTTCGGTCCAGACGATCCGGCTGATACGGTGACGCCGGTAACGCGAAATCTCGGCGATTGCGGGTGCCTCGTCCCGCAACCAGTCGATCAGGATATTGGTGTCGAAAAATGGGTCCGACACGGATTATATGTCTTCGTACGGGCGGCGATCTTCACGCATGGCTCGCTGATATTCGACCGCATCAACGATGTCGGCACGATCCTTCCAATAGCCGGCGCCACGCTTGATCCAGTCGCTGCTATTGTCATTCTGGGCGAGATACAGTTTTACCGCGTCGCGGATCGCGGCGGCGCGCGAGCGCTTTTCCCTCGACGCCAGCGCATCGAGCTTCCTGATGTCCTCGTCGGGAATGTCGGTCAGGATTCGCATTGATATATTGATATCATATCATGATATCATGTCAACAACTCGGTCCGCGGACCGGTTCGAGGCCCGACCGATTGCGATCGAAAGGCGCTCGATTCTCGATATCGTCCCTGTGAACACAAACAACTGTCTCTATACCCGCCGCCGCAAGCGATTCAAATGGCGTGCGCCGAAATCAGGCCGGGGCGAATCCGCGACGTCGATACGGCGTTTGCGGGCGATCGGAATTGCCCTCGCCCTGTCCGGCGCCTGACATCCGACGCGACGCTGGTGGCCGTGCAGGGCGATTTGAGCAGCGGCAAGGCAGTTTTTCGCGCACGCCGTGATTGCCGAGTAACGACCTTTCTCTGGCGCCATTTGTGGTTGTTCACGCGCGTCCGAAGCTGCGGTCGACAAAGATCATCGCGAACTGCACCGGATCGGGCGCCGCGCCATTCCCCTTCGCGAAGCGCGCCTTGCCATCGGTCCAGATTTTCCGAATCTGTGCGGGCAGTTCGGGACCGAAGTTCATCTGCGCAGCGACGATCTGGTCCCAGCGTCCCTTGCGGCCAAAGCTTTGTTCGAGTTGCGGCGTCATCGCGCGGCAATAAGCCTCGGTCGCGTCGTCGAGATGGCCGATCGCCTTCAGCACCCAGGCATCGACAAAGCGCAGAAAAGGTGCATCGGTGTAGCGGTCGCTCATTTTTTCTGCCCCGCCGCCTTTTTCTTGCGCATCGCGTCGTGGAAGCGGTCGGCCCAGCCGGGCTTGACCAGCTGCTCGCCGCGAACGATGCGCAGCTCCCCATCGCCGACGTCGATCGTCACCGTGCTGCCCGCCGCGACGATCGCGTCGGCGCCGATCTTCACCGGGGCGACGAGCGCGCTGTTCGACCCGATGAAGGCGCGTTCGCCAATCTGCGTCTGATGCTTGAAATAGCCGTCATAATTGCAGGTGATCGTGCCCGCGCCGATATTTGCGCCCGCGCCAACCGTCGCATCGCCGAGATAGGTCAGGTGGTTGGCCTTGGCGCCCGCGCCCAGCACCGCTTTCTTGACCTCGACGAAATTGCCGATCTTCGCTTTCTCGCCGAGCTCCGTTCCGGGGCGCAGCCGCGCGAATGGCCCCACCTCGCAGCCCGCGCCGATGGTCGCGCCCTCGATATGGCTGAAAGCACGGATGGTCGCGCCGTCGGCGACCTTGACGCCAGGGCCGAATACGACATTGGGTTCAACCGTCACGTCGCGGCCCAGTTCGGTGTCCCACGAGAACCACACGGTTTCGGGGGCGCGCAGCGATACGCCCGCGGCCATCGCTTCCTCGCGCCTGAAGGCCTGCCACTGCGCCTCGGCGGCGGCGAGTTCGGCGCGGCTGTTGATGCCCTGGACTTCCATTTCGTCCGCCCGCACGGTCACGCACTGCCGCCCGTCGCCGATCGCCAGATTGACGATGTCGACCAGGTAAAACTCCCCTGCGGCATTGTCGTCGGTGATCCGCGCGAGCAGCGCGAACAGATCGCGCGACCGCACCGCCATGAGGCCCGAATTGCATATCTGGCATTGGCGTTCCGTTTCGGTCGCGTCCTTATACTCGACCATCTTTGCGATTCGGTCGCCTTCCGCCTCGATCACTCGCCCATAGTGATGGGGATAGTCTGTAAAAAAGGTAAGAACGACGACAGCCGGGCCATCGTCGGCGTGCAGCCGGTCGACCATCTTGCGCATCGTCGCCGCGGGGACGAAGGGCACGTCGCCGTAAAGGATCAGCACATCGCCATCGAAATCCGCCAGCGCGCGCTCGGCCTGCTGCACCGCATGGCCTGTGCCGAGCTGCGGCTCCTGCACCGCAATTTCCGCGGTGCCGCCCAGCGCCGCCGCAAGCTGGTCGGCCTTGTCGCCGACGATCACCACCTTCTTGGCCGGGCGCAGTTCATCGACGCTCGCCATCAGGTGCAACAGCATCGGCCGCCCGGCGATCGGGTGCAGCACCTTGTGCAGGTCGGACTTCATGCGGGTGCCCTTGCCCGCGGCAAGAACGACGGCGGCGATTGCATTGCTCATGCGCGCCGCCATGCCAGCAAATCGTTGCGGTTTCCAGCACATCGCGCCATGCCCGCGATCAAATCCACCCGTGTCGAACGGATTGAAAGGCGCATGAATGACCTTCCCCTTTGCGATCGTCGGCTTCGACCTTGACGGCACGCTCGTCGACACGCTCGGTGACCTTGCAGCCGCGGTCAATCACGCGCTCGCGCTGATGGACCGCGCGCCCCTGACCGAAGCGGCGGTGCGGCCGATGATCGGGCGCGGCGCCAAACATATGCTCGAACAGGGACTGATCGCGACAGGCGGCGCGCCCGACGGCGCGGTAGGGCGGCTGTATCCCGAACTCATCCGATTCTATGACGCGCATATCGCGGTGCAGAGCCGCCCCTTCCCCGGCGCGATCGCCGCGCTCGACCGGCTCGACGCGCTGGGCGTCCGCACCGCGGTCGTGACGAACAAGGTCGAAGGGCTCGCGCGCAAGCTGCTCGGCGAATTGGGGCTTGCCGACCGTATGGCGACGATCATCGGCGGCGATACGCTGGGTCCGGGCGGCGCCAAACCCTCGCCCGCGCCGATCCGCGCGATGATCGAGCGGTGCGGAGGCGGGCGTGCGGCCTTTGTCGGCGACAGCATCCTCGATGTTCAGGCGGCGCGCGGCGCCGGGGTGACCAGTATCGCGGTCGGCTTCGGCTTTCTCGACGGGCCGGTTGCCGCGCTCGGCGCCGACCATGTCATCGGCGATTTCGACGAACTGGTGCCGCTGCTCCGCGAGCTATAGCCCTCTCCTTCAGGCGAAAGGCTTTATTTGCGCTTCCGCCATTTGGTCCACAGATGCTTGGCCAGCATCATGGGCGGCATCCGCAGCCAATGCGAGCGGATGTAGAAGGCCTGTTCGAGCAACGGATGCGTCACCCGCCCCCAATCGTCGCGCGCGAGCAGGCGGCGGCGATACCAGCGATCGCCGCTGTCCTGCCCGTTCCAGCCCGATGGCAAGACACTCCCGTAAAGATCGCGCGCCAGCCGCGCCGCCCGGCGCAGCGCGGCGCGCAGCCCGTGCAGATCCGCGCGCGCGTCGAGCCTGTCCCAAAAGCCCGTGTCCGCGGCGGCGAAATCGCGCGTCAGACAGTGGAAATCCCAAAGGTTGCGCAGTCCGCCCTGCAAATCGCCGTCGGCGAGCATATGCGCCGCACAGTGCACCGTCATGTCGGCGGGGCACAGCACGGCATGACCGCCATCGACCGCCACAGCATCGCTGACGAGCGCGAGCGCGTCGGGCGTAATCCGGTGCGTGCGCGGCAGGATGGTGTGATGCACGTCAATCATCCGGTCGCGCGCCTTATGGATCATCGGCGGCAGCTCGTGCATATGGGCGCGGTAATAATGATCGTCATAGGGGTCGGACCTTACCCATTCCCACCCCGCGTTGAGCAGCGCATTTTCGGCGCGGCGGATGTCGAGCGCGAGCACCAATATGTCAAGGTCGCCGATCTGGCGCCCGACGCTGCACGAAAGGCCCGCGGCGGCATAGGCGGCGCCCTTCAGCAGCACGAACTCGATTCCTTCGGGGGCGAGCGCGCGGCGCGCCATCTCCGCCTCCCACAGCGCCTGTGCGGTCGCGACCTTCGCCGCGGCGCGCTGGTCGGCAAAGAGCGCGGCGACCGGCGGCGGCAGTGCCGCATCCTCCAGCCGGTGCGCCAGCGTCGCCAGCATCGCCTCGGCGCGTGCGACTCCGATCACCCCGTCCCAATCGCGCGGCGCGAGCGTCGCCGCCTCGCGCCGTCCGGCGAGCAGGTCGACGAAGATGTCCGCTGCGCTCATTGGGTTGCCTCGGCCCAAAGCTGTTCGGCCAGTGCGATGCCGGCGGCGCTGTCGGGATAGGATATGCCGAATGCCGGCACCTCGCGCACCAGCCGCGTCAGCGCGGCGAATCCCGCCTCGCCCAGCGCAACATAGTTGGTCGATGCTTCGGTCAGCCGCACGAACGCTTCGCCCTCGCCCATCGGCTCTATGGCCGTCTCGCCGCCGAAGCGCGGGAACAGGAGGAGCGCGGGGCGCACGGGTTGGTGCATCGCCGCGATGGCGTCGGCGCGCGGGATCAGGTGGCGGATGTCCCCCTTTGGCGTCCCCGTCATCAGCGGCCCCAGCCGCGCCGGATCAACGCGCGCCGCGACCTCCGCGATCGCCTGATTCTTCAGGCTGACCGCGCGTGGAAAGGCCAGCGCGTCGCCGCCCGCGAGATCGATCAGCGTGAACTCGTCGCCCATCAGCCGCCACGCGCCTTCGCCGAGCAGTGCAGCGAGCGTCGATTTTCCCGACCCCGATTGGCCCGACATGATAAGCGCGCGCCCGTCCCTTGCGACCGCGCTCGCGTGGAGCAGCAGGTGGCGCCGCCAGCCCAGCGCGACCTGCAAGTTCATCGCCATCTCGGCCGCGAGCAGCCCCATCGACAGCGGCAGCGGCAATGCGTCGGGGACAACAAAGTCGCCGCCGATATGCACCGATGGGCGCAGCCAGCGCCGCCACGGCCGCGCCGCGAACAGCCGCACGGTGGCATCGGCGGGCCGCGCGTCGTCGCGCGGATAGGCGGCGTAGAGCCGATCAAGCGCTGCGACCGGTTCGCGCCATTCGCTGCCGATACGGAATTGCACCGGGCCGACGGCAATACGGCTCACATATTTCACGCCGCCGCCACCAGCCCCATCGCGGCCAGTTCGGCGAGCCGTTCGGCCACGCGCGCCCGTACGTCCTCGACATCATCAAGGTCGAACGCGGTTTCGAGACGCTTTGCGAGCAGCGCCGCATCGCACGGCCCATCGCCCATCAAAGCCAGCATTTCGGGAAGCGGCGCAACGACCAGGTGCGTTTGCATCGATCGCCGGTCGAAAATCGCGGTCAGTTCACCCAACGGCTCGATGCGCAGTGCGCCCCTCGGCGCGGCGCGATAGGCGCGGTCAGTCATAGGTTTCGGCGGCGGCAATCAGCTTGGCGAGCAGCGCCATCAGCGTCGCGCGTTCGTCCGCGCTCAGGTTCGCCTCAAGCCGCGCCTCGCTCGCCAGCGCTGCGGGGACGATCGCATCATAGAGCGAGCGCCCCGTATCGGTGAGCGCCAGATGGTGCGAGCGCCCGTCGGCCTCGTGCGCCTGCCGTGCTATCAGCTGGCGGTCGGCGAGGCCTTTCGCGGCGCGGTTGACCGTCACCTTGTCCATCCGCGTCGCCTGCACCAGCTCGCGTTGCGTCTTGGGCGTCCCTTCGCCCAGGATCGCCATCAACCGCCATTCGGGGATCTTGAGGCCAAAGCGATTTTCATACTCGGCGGCGATCCGGCTCGACAGCGCGTTGGAAGCGATCGACAAGCGATAGGGCAGAAAATTGTCGAGATTGAGCTTCTTCGCGGCCATGCTGTCCTGTTCCCTCACCACCCCGGCCCGCAAAGCCTAAACGGCGCGCAATCGGTGCGCAATCCCGGTGATCGCGGCATGCGGGGCCGCAAGCGGGCGCAACCGGAGCATTCCGGTTATCGTAGTGCCGCACTTGTTTCAGCACCGTCAGAACACCGCCCGCGCGCCGATCCACAATGTCCGCGGTGTCGCACGCTCGACAATGCCCGACGATGAAATCGCTGTCGGCACCAGCTCGTCGAACAGATTTTCGCCGCGCGCCTCGACACTGATCCCGTTCGCAAAGCGCCACGACAGGCCCGCGTCGAACGTCAGCGCATCGTCCAGCCGCAGCAACCCCAGATCGTCCTCATTCTGCGCGCCGATATAGCGCAGGGTCGCAAAGCCGCCGAGCGGGCCTTCGGCTTTGCTGCGCAGCGACACGCTGCCGCCATGCTTCGCAATCTGCGCCGGTCGCCGCCCGTCGAGCAGCGCCGCCGCGCCCGACGCATCGACGTCGGCATCGGTATAGGCCCAGGTCGCGCGCAGCGACAGCGGGCCGATGCCCTGTTCGGCGCTCGCCTCGACGCCCTTGCTGTCGATTGCGTCCAGATTCTGCCGCTGGTTAAGGTTCGGCGCGAGTGTCACATTGGCGATCGCATCGGTCAGCCGGTTGGCGAACAGCGTCACCGACAGCGTGGTTTTACGCGACGCCCAGTCGATCCCGACCTCGCCGCCCCACAGATGTTCGGGCTTCAGCGCCTCGTTCGCCATCGTGACCTCGGCGCCGACGCGGAACGGCCGATACAGCTCGTTGAGCGTCGGCAGGCGCCAGCCGCGATAGGCCGCCGCGCGCAGCGCGACATTATCGCGGCTCCAGCGCACCCCCGCGCGCCCGCTCGCTTCCCAGCCCTGCCGGTTGGCAAAGCGCGCGGCGCTGATCGGCGCGCCACCGATATTGCCCTCGCGGCGATAGCCTCCGCTCAGCCACCAGCGGTCGACGCGCCCGCTCAGCGTCCAAAGAAAGCCGTCATCGCGGCTCCCCGAAGTCCATTCGGCAAAGGCACCGACTGTATCGCTGCTGCCGCCCGCGCTGCGATGGCGCTGCGGAACGCCCGCGGCAAAGAAAAAATCCTCCTCGGTGCGCCCCGTCGTGCGCCGCCAGTCGGCGCCAAACCGCAGCGGGTTCGTACCGCCGATCGCCGGGCGATATTCGGCGCGCGCACCAAGCCCGGTCGCAGGAACGCGCTGGAACAGCACGGGCGCGGCGCTGCCGCGATCCGCCGCGACACTGGCAAAGCCCGTCGCCAAGTCGCGCAGCTGGACATAGGCGAGCGCGAGCCATTGCGCGCCGCCCGCTGGCTCGCGGACGAAGCGCAGGCTGGCGTCGACGCCGTCGACCTTGCTGCGGGTGAAATCGACGCCGCGGTCGCGCCGGTCGGCAAAGCCGCGCAGGCTGGACTCGATGCGGCTGCTCTCGCCGACATCGAAACGGAGCCGCAGGCCAAGGCCGCCCTGTTCATAGGGGGCAGCACGGTCGGCGCTGCCGCGCTGCCCCTTGGCGATAGGGATAAAGCCATCGCCGCGGCTGTAGCGGCCGTCGATCGCCACCTGCCCGTGGCCGATCGCCCCGCCCACGCTTGCCGACGCGTCCCAGCCGTCGCGGCTGCCATGGGCAAGGCTCGTTTCGGCGCCGTCGGTCATCTCCGAATGCAGCCCGATCGTCCCGGCGAGCGCGCCGGGCCCATCGGCGCCGCTGCCGCCGCCGCGCGTGACGACGATCCCGCCAAGCCGGACCGCGTCATAGGCGCTCCACGCGACCCAACCGCCAAAAGGGTCGGCCTGCGGCACGCCGTCGAGCGTCACCAGCGCGCGGCTCGACGCATTGCCGCCAAGCCCGCGCAGCGTCACCCCCTGGCTGGTCGGATGCGCGCTGCGCCCGTCCGAGCGGCGGAACTGGACGATGCCCGCTTCGTCGCGCAGGCGGTTTTCGATGCGCGTGCCCGGCCCCGACCTTACATCCAGCAATATGTCCGACGATTGGACAAGATCGCTGTCCGATGTTCTCAGCAAGCCGCTTCCCGATACAACAATATCTTCACGCGAAACGACAGGCGCGGGGATGATAATTGCCTCCCCCTTCTTCCCCGCCTCCTGCGCCATCGCCGCCGCCGGCAACGCCAGCGCCGCGGTCCCCACAAGCAGCCGGATCACGCGGGCTTCACCGCATCGGGATGCGCCTTTTGGAAAGCCTCCAGCTCCATGCACGCCGCGTCGATCGCCACCAGCCGCGGATAATCGTCGAGCGGCACCTCGAACCGCCGCGCATTATACATCTGCGGCACGAGGCAGCAGTCGGCGATGCCCGGCGCGTCGCCGCCCAGAAACTTGCCATCGCCCGCCATAGCCTCCAGCGCGTCGAAGCCTTGCACGATCCAGTGGCGATACCAGCGGTCCTTGGCCTGCTCGTTCAACCCCAGGTCGCGCTTCAGATATTTGAGCACGCGCAGATTGTTGAGCGGGTGAATGTCGCTCGCGATCACCTGCGCGCGCGCCAGCGCGACCGCGCGCGGCATCGCGTCTTCAGGGATCAGCCGCGGCTGCGGATAGGCGCGGTCGAGCCAGTCGATGATCGCCATGCTTTGGATGATCGGTTCGCCATCGACGACAAGCATCGGCACAAAGCCCTGCGCATTTTTTTCAAGATAGGCGTCGCTGCGCTGTTCACCCGCGATCAGGCTGACCTCGACGCGCCCATAATCGAGGCCCTTGAGGTTCAGCGCGATACGCACGCGAAAGCTGGCCGAGGAACGGAAATAATCGTGGAGGACGAGCGACGTCATCAAGGGAACCTTTTATCGTCATCCCGGCGAAGGCCGGGATAGGGACGGAGCATCAGGCCGCGACGCTAAGATCCCGGCCTTTGCCGGGATGACGATTATGAGGGTGACGACGTTCGTTCAACCCCGATGGAAGTCGGCGCGAACCATCCTTCACCATGTCCGCAATCCATTGCCGCAGCAGCGCCGCACCCTCCTTGTGCACGGTCGACCGTCCGACCTCCGGCATCGCAATGCCCGGATCGATGCTTTCGAGGCGATAGATCATGAAGCTATGATCGGGCGCGCCCGGCGCGATCGCGAAATCCATCCCCCCGCTGCCGCGTCCCGCCGCCGTGGGACGCTTGCCGATGCCGTAATTCACGCCTGCGGGATCGTCGGTCCAGCGCAGGAACAGCCCGCTGTTCGACGCGCTGCCCCCAGGATTGTGGCAATGCGCGCAATTGACGTCGAGATAGGCGCGCGCGCGATCGGCGACGCTGCCGCTGGCGCGGTCGTCCCACGCAGGCATCGTCGGTTCAAGCGCGGCGGGCTGCGCGAAATAGCGCGCGCGCAGCGCCGCCGACGCGGCAGGGTCGAGCACAAGATTGCGCAGCTTTGGCCCGATCGGCACGATCTCGCCGTTCAGGCTGTGGCATTCCTTGCATTGATTCCTGTTCGGGACGGCATAGCGGATCGAATGTCGGTCGCCCGCGGCGGTGGTAAAACTCACGGGCACGCGCCGCCCGCCCAAGGCCAGCGTCGCATCTTCCCCATCGGCGTCCCAGATATAGGGCAGCGCCACCCAGCCGGAGGCGCGGCGGATCAGCAGCCGCGTTTCGACCGGCCTGCCCCCGTTCCAGTCGGGCCAGCCAAAGCTCTTTACCAGCACCGTTCCGACCGGAAAGTCGATCGCGCCGTCGGCCGTGATCGTGACCCTTTCCCCTTCCGGGATCAGCATGAACCGATGCTTTTCGGCATAATCGCTGAACAGGGGCGTGCGCAGCGTATAGGCGATGCCGGCCACCGGACGCAGCGGATCATTGTCGCGAAACAGGCCAAAGGCCGATAGTTTCGTGGGCATTGCGTCGCTTTCGACCAGCGCCCGATCAACCCCCGGCGGCGCGCCGCCGCTTGCACCGCTCGCGCACAGCAGCGCCGCAGCGATCGCGGCGAAAACGCGTCTCACCGGACCTTCGCCTCCATGCTTGCGGGCAGCGTGATTCCCGGCAGCGGCGCAGGCGCCGCGCCTTTGAGGTCCGCGGGCGAAGGCTTCGCCGCGCTTTGCGGCATCGCCATGTCGGGCAGGTTCAGCGACAGCACGCCGACATCGTCGTTGACGATCGCGTCGCCCGATCCGTCCCACAACACCGGGGGAAGCGTGCCGCCCATCGCGGCCGCGATTTCCGCCCCGCCGGGAAATGCGGGCGCATAGCCCGCCGTGCCATGCTGATTGTCCCGCACGACGATCTGCCGCGGCAATGGCTGATAATTCGGGTCCTTGTGCTCGTAGCGATAGCCGACGATCATCACATTGGCGGTGCCGTTCCGGTCGAGGATATTGTCGAAAATCTCGACATTGCGGTTCGCCATCACCAGCACGCCGGTTCCCGTCGGCACGCTCGCGACAATATTGCCTGCGGGCGCGAAATTGGGGACGCTGTTGTCGCTGACGATATTGGAAAAGACGCGGACATTGTGCCCCCCCTGCATCGGCAGGCTGGGGAGGTCGAACACCAGGATGCCGCCCGTGTTCCGGTTCGCGATATTGTCGTGGACGTCGGCGTCATAGCTGTTCTCGATCTCGATCCCCGCGACATTTTCGGTCGCGACCGATTCGCGCACGACGATATTTTTCGACTGGCCGACATAGATGCCGGCATCCGACGCGCCGCGGACATAGACGCTGTCGACCAGCACGTCGCTGCTTTCGACCGGATAGATGCCATAGGCGCCGTTGGTCGCCTTTGGCCCCGCAGTCCATTCGACGCGCAGCTTGTGATAGACGATGCGGTCGGCGCCCTTCGACTTGATGCCGTCACCTTTCGTATTGAGCACCGCGAAATTGGTGAGCAGCACATCGTCGGACGTGACGAGCAGTCCCTCGCCCGCGCCCTGTTGCCCCGAAAAGTCGAGGATCGATCCGCCCTCGCCCGTCCCCGCGCCGCGCACGGTCACATTGTCAACGTCGAGCGACAGTCCGTCGGTCAGCTTCCATACCCCCGCGCCCAGTTCGACGACATCGCCCGGTTCGGCGAGGATCAGCGCCTCCTGCAATTTTTCATTCGCATCGGCGGCATCCGCGCTGACGCTGATCGTCTTGGCCGACGCGGGCGCGGCAACGACCAGCGCGGCGCAAATAGACACGACGAGATGATGGTATCGCATCCGACTCTCCCTTGTTTTTTGCCAGCATGGTGCAAGAGTGAGGCAATGCCAAGCCATGTTGCTGACATGCTTGTAGATGACCGGGGAGATTGCATTGTTTCACCGAATTGCCGTGGTGCTCGGCGCCCTTGTCGCCGTGCCGTCGCTCGCCGCAGCACCGGCGTCGATCGCGGGCCGCTGGAAAACCGACGACGGCAAGGGCATCGTCGTGATGAGCCCATGCGGCGCCAGAATGTGCGGGCATATCGAGCGCCTTCTCATCAAACAGCCCACGGGCGGCCAGCTCGACGCGCGCAACCCCGACAAGGCCAAGCGCGGCCGCCCGTTAACGGGGCTGCGCATTTATTGGGATCTCGCCCCCGACGGCAATGTCTGGAAGGGTGAAGGCTACAGCCCCGAGGACGGCCGCTATTACAAGGCGCATCTGCGCGTAAACGGCAACAAACTGACGATGAAGGGATGCGTCAGCCTGTTTTGCCGCACCGTAACCTGGACAAAGATCGGGTAACTTTACCCCCTCCCGATTGCGGGAGGGGCGAAAGTCACCTCTCGCCCAGAATCCAGTCGACCCCTGCCGCGACATGAATGCGCGTCGTGTCATAGATCGGCAGGACATTGGCGTCGGGATCGACCAGCATCACCAGTTCGGTGCAGGCAAGGATGATCGCCTGGATATCCTGCTTGGCAATATCGGTGATAAAGGTCTTCATCGTGCGCCGCGACGCTTCGTTGACCTTGCCCAGCATCAGCTCTTCGTAAATGATCCGGTCGATCTCGTCCGCCCGGCTGGCGTCATAGGGCGCGAGCGTCAGCCCGTGGCGCACAAGCCGCTGGCGGAACCAGGGTTCGGTCATCACGCCCCGCGTGCCGATTACCGCCGCCGCCTTGATTCCGTCGGCCTTCATCTTCTCGCCCGTTTCGTCGACGATGTGGATCAGCGGGATCGAGATTGCGGACGCGACGTCCTCGGCGACCTTGTGCATCGAATTGGCGGCAATCATCAACGCGGTGGCGCCGGCCATCTCCAGCCGCTGCGCCGACGCGATCAGCACTTCCTTCGCATGCGCCCATTGTGCATCGGTCGTGATCCGCGACAGTTCGCAATAGTTCAAGCTTTCCATCAGGATCGGTGCCGAACAGGCGGTGCCGAGGCGCTTTTGCACCCCCTTGTTGAGATGGCGATAATAAAGCTCGGTCGACGCCCAGCTCATGCCGCCGATCAGGCCGACTTTGCGCATTATGAAACTCGATCCTCTTCATATTGTCGCCCCCGCGACGGCAGGGGCCGCTGACAGCCTTGGTCAAGGCCGGTGGCGGCCCTCGGCCTGCGCGAGGGCGACGTGTCAACTCAATGCCCGCTTCCGCCGATCGCTTTCACAATGTCATCGGCCATCTTCTTGGCATCGCCGAGCAGCATCATCGTCTGGTCCATGTAGAAGACGTCATTGTCGACGCCGGCATAGCCGACCCCGCCCATCGAACGCTTCACGAACAGCACCGTCTTCGCCTTTTCGACGTCGAGCACGGGCATCCCGTAAATCGGCGATGACTTGTCGGTCTTGGCCGCCGGGTTGGTGACGTCGTTCGCGCCGATGACGAAGGCGACGTCGCACTGCGCGAACTCGCCGTTGATATCCTCCAGCTCGAACACCTCGTCATAGGGGACGTTCGCCTCGGCGAGCAGCACGTTCATATGTCCCGGCATCCGCCCCGCGACGGGGTGGATCGCATATTTGACGTTGACGCCTTCGGCTTTCAGCAGGTCGGCCATCTCGCGCAGCGCGTGCTGCGCCTGCGCGACCGCCATGCCATAGCCGGGGACGATGATGACATTCTCTGCCTGGGTCATCAGGAACGCCGCATCCTCGGCACTGCCCGGCTTCCACGGCCGCTGTTCCTTCGCGCCGCCCGCGCCCGCCGCCGCATCATCCCCGCCAAAGCCGCCCGCGATCACGCTGATGAAGCTGCGGTTCATCGCGCGGCACATGATGTAGGAGAGGATCGCGCCCGACGAGCCGACGAGCGCGCCGGTGATGATCATCGCGCTGTTGCCCAGCGTGAAGCCCATCGCCGCCGCGGCCCAGCCCGAATAGCTGTTGAGCATCGACACGACGACCGGCATGTCGGCGCCGCCGATCGGGATGATCAGCAGGAAGCCGATGGCAAAGCTCAGCGCCGTGACGGTCCAGAAAACCCAGGGCGACTGGTCGAAGGTGAAATAGGCGACAAGGCCGATGATCGCGGCGAGCGTGCCGAGGTTGATGACATGCCGCGCCGGCAGCATGATCGGTGCGCCCGACATATTGCCGTTGAGTTTCAGAAAGGCGATGACCGACCCTGAAAAGGTGATCGCGCCGATCGCGATGCCGAGGCCCATTTCGATGCGGCTGACGGTGTAAATCTGCCCCGCGGCATCAGCGATGCCGAACGCCTGCGGGTTAAGATAAGCCGCCGCCGCCACGGCAACGGCGGCAAGGCCGACAAGGCTGTGGAACGCCGCGACAAGCTGCGGCATGGCGGTCATCGCGATGCGGCGCGCCATGACGATGCCGATGACCGCACCGACACCGATCGCCGCAAGGATTTCGATCAGCGCCACGCCGTCGAGCGCCCCGCCATCGACGCGCGGAACGTGCGTCAGCAAGGTCGTGACGACCGCGATCGTCATGCCGATCATGCCGAAACGGTTGCCGCGCTGCGACGAGGCCGGCGACGACAGGCCGCGCAGCGCAAGGATGAAGAAGACGCCCGACACCAGATAGGCGATCGCCGCCCACGGGTTCACCGCGCCATGATCGCCGGTCGCGGCGGCGAGGATCAGCTGAAAATCCATCTCAGCGCTCCTTCTTCTTGTACATCGCCAGCATCCGCGCGGTGACCGCGAAACCGCCAAAGATATTGATGCTCGCCATCACCACCGCAGCAAGGCCGAGCCATTTCGACGTTGCCGATCCCGCCGCCGCGGCGGCGATCAGCGCGCCGACGATGATGACCGACGAAATTGCGTTTGTGACGCTCATCAGCGGCGTGTGCAGCGCCGGGGTCACTGACCAGACGACGAAATAGCCGACGAAACACGCCAGCACGAAAATCGAAAAAATGGCGATAAAATCCACGGCGCGCTCCCCTGCTGATTCCGCTTGGCGCACCTCTTGCCGTGGCGGCGCCAGCCTGTCGACTCCTAAGCTGTCAAAAAAGACGCGCCAATGTTTCGTCAGGCAAGGAATATGGGCGCGGTTCGACATAAAGTTTCATGGGCGCAGGATCTGGCTTCGGCATGGGATGGATGGAATGGCGGCTTTGAGGTGGGAAGCGGCCTTAAAGCCATCCGCCCTCCCGGGGAGAAGATTGGGAGACGGGAACGCATCAAACCCCTTCTCAACAGGGTCCGGTCGGCAACCGGGCGAAACCCGCCTCACCCACCCGCCGCGCGGCAGCGAGCAGACCAGTCGCCTACATTCCGGGCAGCAATACCGCGTCGATCACATGGACCACGCCATTCGCCTGCGCGACATCGGCTTGCGTGACGATCGCCTTGTTGCCCGACGCGCTGGTCAGCAGGATCGAATCGCCCGATTTGCGCACCATCAGTTCCTGCCCGTCGACGGTTTTCAGCGTCAGCTGCCCGCCCGCAGCGTCGATCTGTGCCCCCAGGTCGGCGGCGGTCAGCTTGCCGGGGACGACGTGATAGTTGAGCACACCCGCAAGCACGCTTTGCTGCGCCGGGCGCATCCACCCGTCGCGCGTCACCGGCGGCACTTGCGTAAAGGCGGCGTCGGTCGGGGCAAAGAGCGTGAAGGGTCCCTCGTTCGACAAGGTCTGCGTCAGACCGGCCTGCGTCAGCGCGGCGGCAAGCGACGTATGAACCGGCGACGCTGCGATATTGTCGGCGATCGTCTTTTCGGCGGCCATTCCGCCCCCCGCCGCGTCGGCGCCGATCGCATCGTCCACCCCCTTCGTCTCGGCCGACGTTTCCGGCTCGCTGCTGCACGCAGCGACGCCGAGCGAAAGAGCGGCGACGGTCAGGGCGAGCGAGGGAAGAAGGGCAAGCTTTGCGCGCGGCATCTGGCAATCTCCGGTTGTTGCGGCAATGGGCCGAAAGGCATCTGCCCTATAGTAGCCAGGCGCCGGATCAAGCAAAGGCCGTAATCGGCCATTGCCGACGTTTATTCCGGCGACCGGCGATCCGCCACGATCACCCCAGCAGCCGTTCGTTGACGACCTTGCCGCCCTGCGTCAGGCGCACGGCATTGCCGATTTCCTCGTCGAGCACGGGCCTGCCCGCCTCCTTGTCCCAGAAGGCCGACAGGAAGTTGAACAGGTTGCGGCTGAACAAGGCGCTGGTGTCGGCGGGCATCAGCGCGGCGATATTCTTTGCGCCGATCACGGTCACGCCATGGATGCGCTTGGTTTCGCCGGGCACCGATCCCTCGACATTGCCGCCGCTTTCGGCCGCCATGTCGACGGTGACGCTGCCCGGGCGCATCGTCGCAAGCTGCGCGTCGGAGATCAGCCGCGGCGCGGGGCGTCCGGGGATCAGCGCGGTGGTGATGACGATGTCCTGCTTGGCGATGTGCGACGAGACAAGCTCAGCCTGCGCCGCCTTATATTCGTCGGACATTTCGGTAGCATAGCCGCCCGCACCTTCGCCCTCGATCCCGGCGACATTTTCGACGAAGATCGGCTTCGCGCCGAGGCTGAGAATCTGCTCCTTGGTCGCCGAGCGCACGTCGGTCGCGCTGACCTGCGCGCCCAGACGCCGCGCGGTCGCGATCGCCTGCAACCCCGCGACGCCGACGCCCATGACGAACGCCTTGGCGGCGCTCACGGTACCGGCAGCGGTCATCATCATCGGGAACGCCCGGCCATAGGCGTTTGCCGCCATCAGCACCGCCTTGTAGCCCGCAAGATTTGCCTGGCTCGACAAGATATCCATCGACTGCGCGCGCGTGATGCGCGGCATGAACTCCATCGCCAGCGCCTCGATCCCCAGCTTCGCATATTCATCGACGCGCGCGCGTTCGCCAAAGGGATTGAGCGCGGCGGCGAGCCAGGCGCCTTCGGCGAAGCCCGACAGCGTCGCCGGGTCCGGCCCCTGGATACCAAGGATGATGTTCGCGCCCTTCAATGTCGCGGCACGGTCGCCGAGTTTCGCGCCGGCCGCTGCATAGTCGGCATCGGCAATCGACGCGGCCTCCCCCGCGCCAGATTCGATCGCAACTTCGGCGCCCAGTGCTATGAATTTCTTGACCGTTTCGGGGGTCGCGGCGACGCGGGTCTCGCCAGCGGCGAGCTCTTTCAGGACAGCGATGCGCATATCGGTTATGTCAGGACGCGATAAGGAGGACGACAACGAGCGTCACAATCCCGGTCAGGATCGTCCCGACCTTCAGCAGGCTGAGAAAACCCGAATAGGTTTCGTTCGCCGACTTCATTTCCTGCTGTCCCATCGTTTTTCCCCTTCACCCGTCCCGGTGACCACGCCCAGCGCGCCGCCCGGTATCGCCAGAATCGGCCGTCGCGCCGGTCTTAGCCACGCCCATGACGATGCTCAATAGCCGGTTTGGGGTGTTCGGGCCGGCATGGCAAAAGGCGAACGGCCTTAATCGCCCTTTTACCCCTCGCGGATAGAAAGGGCGCTCACGTCAGCAATATGATGCACAGCGCTCCAGGGGGCAGATTCGATACCATGGCAAGCACGCGCGATACGCGAATGGTGATGATCGTCGACAGCGAGCCTGCGCAGCAGCGCTTCCTCTCGGCGCTCGTGTCGCGCGGCGGCTGGCGCAGCGTCATCGCCGCCGACACCGATACCGCCCTCGCCAGGCTGGGCACGCAGGAAGGCATGGCGCTCGACGCCGTGCTCATCGACCAGGGCGCGCCGGGCATGGACATCGCCCAATTCGTGATCGAACTGCGCCGCTGGCGCCCCGCGCTTCCGCTTGTCGTCATCACGATGCGCAACGGCGTCGAGGTTGCGGTCGCCGCGATGCGCGCCGGGGCGAGCGATTTTGTTCAAAAGCCCATCGCCCCCGACAGGTTGCTCGAAGCGCTCGACCGTGTGATGGCCGACGGCGGCCCGCAGGGCGAACTGCGCCCGCTCACCGAAAAGCTGCGCGCGCCGCTCGCATTCGAGGAAATCATCGGTTCGAGCCCCAATTTCCGCAGCGCGCTCGCCATCGCCGCCAAGGCCGCGCGCGCGCGTGTGCCGGTGATGATCAACGGCAAGCCCGGCACCGGCAAAGAGGTTTTTGCGCGGGCGATCCATGGCGCCAGCCCCCGCGCGCGCGGGCAGCTGGTCATGGTCGATTGTTCGGCGGTGTCGCCGGGCCTTATCGGATCGGGGCTGTTCGGTCACGAACGCGGCGCTTTTCCAGGCGCCTTCGACCGACAGATCGGTCGGCTTGTGCAGGCTGACGGCGGCAGCCTCATCATCGACCATGTCGAGTGCATCCCGCTCGACACACAGGCCAAGCTCGTCGAGTTTCTGAACACGGGCGAAGTGCAGATGATCGGCGGGTCGATCCGCCAGACCGTCGATGTGCGGATCATCGCGACCAGCGCCAGCCCGCTCGACAAGCTGATCGAGGCAGGCCATTTCCGCGAAGACCTGTTCTATGCCCTGTCGAGCGCGCAGCTTACCCTGCCTTCGCTCAGCGAACGCCGCGGCGATGTCGGCCCGCTCGCGCGCCACCTGCTCGCGCGCATCGGCGGGTTGCCGGGCATGGGGCCGATCGGCATCACCGACGATGCGCTGCGGCTGCTCGCCGCCTATGCCTGGCCTGGCAATGTCCGCCAGTTGCAGGACGTGCTGTTCCGCGCCGCGGTCGGCAGCACCACCGACGTGCTGACCGCCGCCGACTTCCGTGCGATCGAGGCGACGCTTGGCGGCGGCACCGCCAGCGATAGCGAGGTTGCGATCAATGGCGAGGCGATCGGCGTGACGCTTTACCTGCCCGATGGCAATCTGCGTCCGCTCGAAGAGATCGAGGCCGACGTGATCCGCCTGGCGATCGGCCATTATCGCGGCCGCATGAGCGAGGTCGCGCGCCGCCTCGGCATCGGTCGCTCGACCCTCTATCGCAAATTGAGCGACCTTGGGATCGATACGGCGGCGTAACGCCGATCAAGGCAATCTGCGCCGCGGTTGAATCCGTGCCGCCTTGCGGTTCCCTTATCCTATGGCACCGGATTGCAGGGTGGCCCAGCGCCCCGCGGTCGGCTGCATCCGCATGCAAGCTCAGGCGGACCACCGCCGCCAATCGCGCGTCGGCAGTGCTCGTTGTCGCCAACGCCCAATAATGCCGAACGCTTAAGTTCATGTGCGGCAATTGCGAGTCAATCGCGCCCGCAAGCGGCTGAACGCCGTCGGCATCGCCGACAGCGACCGACTCAACCGGTGAGCGCCGCGTCGCGCAGCCCGCGCCACATTCGCAGCGCTTGCCGGTTCTCGGCAATATCATGCACGCGCAGCAACTGCGCGCCCTGCGCCGCGGCATGATAGTGCAGCGCGACCGTCCCGCCGAGCCGCTGGTCGGCCGCCGCTTCGTTGTCGAGCGCGCCGATCAATCGCTTGCGGCTCGCGCCGAACAGGATCGGACAGCCGAGCGTGTGGAACAGCGCAAGGCCGTTCACAAGCGTCAGATTGTCGCCGACGCCCTTGCCGAACCCGATCCCCGGATCGACGATGATCTTCGCCGGGTCGACCCCCGCCGCCTTGCACGCGGCTAGGCGCTCGGCGAGCATGTCATAGACGTCGAACAGGGCGTGCGCATAAGTCCCGCCCTGATGCGGATCGCTCGTCGCCGACGGAGCGTGCATCAGCACCACCGGGCAGCCCGCCTGCACCACCACCTCTATCGCGCGGTCGTCATAGCGCAGCGCCGAAATATCGTTGACGATGCTTGCCCCCGCCGCGAGCGCCGCCTCCATCACTGCCGCCTTGCGCGTGTCGATCGACACCGCAACGCCGCCTTTCGCCAGCGCCGAAACGACGCCCTCGATCCGCTGGATTTCGTCGCCTTCCCAGACAAGCGGCGCGCCGGGTCGCGTCGATTCCCCGCCCACGTCGATGATCGCCGCCCCCGCCGCGCCCATTGCGAAGCCCGCGTCGATCGCCGCCGCGGCATCGATATGCTTGCCGCCGTCGGAAAAGCTGTCGGGGGTGACGTTCAAAATGCCCATCAGCTGGGGTTCGCCCAACCGGATGGTGCGTTCGCCGAGCTGGAGAGTGCCGCGCGGCCGGGTGACGCCCGCGCGCTGCGCTTTTGCCGCTTCACCCAGCCGGTCGGGCATCGCGGCGATCCAGCCGTCGAGTTCGGCGACGGGCACGACCGCTGATTTGACCACATCATTGTCGCGCAGGCTGACCTGCCACGCCGCGAACCAGACCATCGTGTCGGCGATGCGCAGCGCGCCCTCGTCCAGCTCGTGCGGGCGATCGATGAAGCAGGTGGGGCGGCAATAGATGCGCGCGGCCTCCCCGCTTTTGCCGAGATCGGCTTTGGTCAGCGGCTGGAACATCGGTTTTCCTTATGCCTTTGGCCGAAAAACGGCCCGTGCTCCCGCCTTCGCGGGAACAAGGGGTTCTCCCGCTCAACGCTTGTCGAATATTCTTACGCCTCGTTCGCCAGCAGCCAGTCCTGCCGCACCGCGTCGATCACGCGCAGTTCCTTGCCGGTATCGACATGCCAGAACGTCCAGCCGTTGCAGCTCGGCGCGCCCTGCACAAGTGCGCCGACCTTGTGGATCGACCCCGGCGCCTGACCTTCGCAATCGAGGCTGCCGTCGACGCGGACGCTGGCCTTCCAGCGCCGCTTGACGTCGGTCAGCACGGTTCCCGGCGCGATCATGCCGCATTCGACCAGCGTGCCGAAGGCAACGCGCGTCGCCGTCTTGGGCGCCATCATCGTCTTCACCGCGCTTTCGTCGAGCGGCAGCGCCATCTCGATGCGCTCCTTTGCGGCGGCGATATAGTCATTCTCGCGCTCGATGCCGATGTAGTGGCGCCCCAGCCGCTTGGCGACGGCGCCCGTCGTGCCGGTGCCGAAGAAAGGATCGAGGATCACGTCGCCGGGATTGGAGCAGGCGAGCAGGATACGATAGAGAAGCGCCTCGGGCTTTTGCGTCGGGTGGACCTTGTGCCCGTCCTTCTTGAGCCGTTCCTGCCCGCCGCAGATCGGGATCAGCCAGTCGCTGCGCATCTGAAGTTCGTCGTTGAGCGTCTTCATCGCGCGATAATTGAAGGTATAGCGCGCCTTCTCGCCCATCGACGCCCAGATCAGCGTTTCATGCGCGTTGGTAAAGCGCGTGCCCTTGAAGTTGGGCATCGGGTTCGCCTTGCGCCACACGATGTCGTTGAGGATCCAATAGCCTTGATCCTGCAACGCCGCGCCGACGCGGAAGATATTGTGATAGCTGCCGATCACCCAGATGCTGCCGCCGGGTTTCAGAATGCGCTTCGCTTCCTTCAGCCACGCATGGGTGAAGCGGTCATAGGTCGCCAGGCTGTCGAACTTGTCCCAATCATCGTCGACCGCATCGACCTGGCTGCCGTCGGGGCGGACCAGGTCGCCGCCAAGCTGAAGATTATAGGGCGGATCGGCAAAGATCATGTCGACCGACGCCGCAGGCAGACGGCGCATCATCTCGACGCAATCGCCCTGCAGGATGCTGTCGAGCGGCAGGTCCGCGGGGGCAACCCTGGGCATCCGCTGCTTCGTTGCCGGCGCCTTCACCCGTTCCATCACACCCATAAGTCACCCCGCTCTGCGATCGAAAGAAGCCCCTGATGAGTCCGGCAGAGTCCGCCGTCAAGCCAGGGATTCTAGGGATTCCCGGTGTCCTAATGGTTAACGCGGCAGGAACGAAACGAGTCCCCCACGACATATGGAGTCCGCCGCGACGCAGAGACTCAACCTCTGGTGGTGTGGCGGGAAGGACTCACCGGTGAAAAAATAAGGCCCCTCCCCTTCAGGGGGAAAGGGTCGGACCATCATATCCCCGGATCCACCCCGGTCAGATCGATCGACCGTTCCCACAGTTCGCGCGCCAGTTTCGGATCGCGCGCCGCGCGACTGGCGCGCGCCGGGCCCGACCACCCCGTCACTTCGCCCAGTCCCTGCGGCCCCAGATAATCCCCGCCCTGCACATGCGCGCCCGTGGCGGCTTGCAAGGTCGGCCACGCCCCCTGCGCCGCGCTGTTGAAAAAGGGCGCGGCGAGCGGCGTCATGTAGCGGAGCGGCAACGGCAGATGCCGCTGCAATTCGGTAAGTGCGACGCCGGGATGACATCCGATCGCCTGCGTCGCCCGCCCCGCGGCGCCCAGCCGCCGGTCGAGCTCGAACATATGCAGCAGGTTCGCCAGCTTGCTCATCTGATAGCGCGCCCAGTTGTGATAGCTGCGCGCCGCCGACAGGTCGCTGTAATCCATCTCGCCGCTTTTGTGCGCGATACTGCCGGTGATGACGATGCGGTCGTCGACATGGCGATGCACCAGTCCGGTGAAGGCGAAGGGGCCAAGATGATTGACCCCGAATTGCAGTTCGTAACCCTGCTTCGTCAGCGTCCGCGGCGGAATCATCACGCCGGCATTGTTGACCAGCACGTCGATCCGCGGCCCCGCGAGCACCGCCGCGGCTGCGTCCCTCACCTGGTCGAGATCGGCGAGGTCGAGCGGCTGGAACGACAGTTCGGCATTGGGCAGATCGCCGCGGATTCGCGCCATTGCGGCTGCGGCCTTTTCCGCATCACGGCATGCGAGCACAACATGCGCGCCGCGCGCGGCCAGCGTGCGTACGACCTCGAACCCGATGCCGGCATTGGCGCCGGTGACCAGAAAGCGCCGTCCGATTTGCGGCCCGACATCGTCGGCGGAAAATCCCCTGCTCATCGCCTTTCCCTCTCAGGCTGCGGGCGGTCAGACCAGTTGCAATTGCGCGACCGGGGCAAAACTGAACCGGTGGTGCGGCGTCGGCCCATATTGGCGCAGCGCCGCCAGATGCTGCGCCGTACCATAGCCCATGTTGCTCTCCCATCCAAAGGCCGGATAATCGCGCGCCGCCGCGATCATCAGGCGGTCGCGATGCTGCTTGGCCAGGATGCTGGCCGCCGAAATGCAGGGATGCAGTGCGTCGCCGCCCACAATCGCGCGCGCCTTGTAGCGCCAGCGGGGCAGCCGGTTGCCGTCGACCAGGATTTCGTCGGGATCGATCTCCAGCGCTTCGACCGCGCGCGTCATCGCGAGAAAGGTCGCCTGCAAAATGTTAACGCTGTCAATTTCGGCAACGCTGGCCTCGCCGATGCCCCAGCGGCAGCGCGCCCGGATTTCGGCTTCCAACGCAATGCGGCGTTTGGCGGACAGTTTTTTGGAATCATCCAGCCCGGCGATACCTTCTTCACAAAGCAGCACCGCCGCCGCGACCACCGGCCCCGCAAGCGGGCCGCGCCCGGCTTCATCGACACCGACGATCATGTCCGCCACCACGGCAAGCCGGGTTTCAAAACCCGTTCGCATCGAGCCCTTCGACTACCCTGGCGGGCGACCGCGATAGAGATCGGCCTTTGGCCGAAGTCGCGATGCCCGCCGACGTGACGCTTGCCATGCGCGCGTGTGGACGTTGCCGGACACAGCCGGGCCAGCTCGGGGTAGGCGACAGCTATATCCGCCACGGCGGATACCTTCGATATTCACCCGCTTGATACAGGCACAGCCCGTTGCCCGCCGGATCGGTCAGCCGCGCCTCGCGCCAGCCCCAATCCTGGTCCTTCGGCATCTGGTCGAACCTTACCCCGCGCCGCGCCAGATAGGCGACCCACGCATCGAGCGCGCCGCTCTCCAGACAGGCCACCGCGCCGCCCGCCTTGCCATCGCCGACATGGACCGACAGGGTGACCCCGTTCGCCGCCTCGAACCGCGCGTAACCATTGTCGGGGCTATCGACGATCTGCGTCAGCCCGAGTTGTTTGTAGAATGCAACCGATGCGGCATAGTCCCGCGCTGGCAGCGTGATCTGGTTGATCGCCGGCCCGGTGAACAGCCCGTCGTTGCGCACCATCTGCTGCCCCATCGGACCATGCCCCTGCCCCAGTCCCGGCGCATCGAGCAGCGCGAGCCGCACGAAATCGCGCGCGCGCGCGATGGCGGGTTCGAGCGGCATTCCCTGCGCAAGCCCGGTCGCAATCGCGCTCGCGAGCGTGCAGCCGGTGCCGTGGCTGTGCGGCGTGTCGATCCGCGGCGCCTCCCAGCGCGCGACCTCGCCCTCGCTCGCTTCAAGCAGCCGGTCGGTCACCGTTTCGCCCTCGGCGTGGCCTCCCTTGACGAGCAGCGAGCAGCCGTGCGCAAGCACCGCCTCCTCGCCGCCCAGCGCTTCAAGTTCGGACAGGTTCGGCGTCGCGACCATTGCGCGCCGCAGCAGCGCATGGAAGGCGCCGATCGTCGTCGCGTCGGCAAGCACCGATCCGCTCGTCGCGACCATAACCGGGTCGAACACCAGCGCCGCATCGGCCAGGTCGGGGCGCGAAAGACGCTCCGCCACCGCCGCCGCGGTTTCGGCGCCGCCGATCATGCCGATCTTGACAGCGTCAACACCGATGTCGGCCACGACGCTGTCGATCTGCGCCAGCACCATGTCGCTCGGCACCGGATGCACGCCCTGCACGCCCAGCGTGTTCTGAGCGGTGATCGCGGTGATCGCGGTCATCGCGTGCCCGCCGAGCATGGTCACCGCCTTGACGTCGGCCTGAATCCCCGCGCCGCCGCCGCTGTCCGATCCGGCGATGATGAGGACGCGCGCGGTGGTCGCCACCTAACCCCGTGCCCCCGGATGCCGCCGCTCGGTCGACGCCGGAAACTTCGCCAGCGCCGCGCCTTCGCGCAGCGGACGGTCGAGCAGGTCGCCGCCGCAATTGGGGCAGCGTTCGTCGAGCTGATCGGCGCAGTTCGCGCAAAAGGTGCATTCGAACGAGCAGATGAAGGCGCCGTGGATGTCGGCGGGCAAATCGCGTCCGCAGCGTTCGCAATCGGGTCGCATTTCAAGCATACTCAAAACATCCTTCAAAATCCGTTTGGGCCGAGCTTGTCGAAACACCGCATTTTCTTTGGACGCGGAACGACGAACGGCCCTTCGACAAGCCCAGGGCGAATGGAGGGATAATATACATCAGGTCGCCGCGGCGCGGACGGCGTCGCAGATCATGTCGACGACGCGCTCGACCTCGCCCGCATCGTCGCCCTCGGCCATCACGCGGATCAGCGGCTCGGTGCCGGAAGGCCGGATGACGAGGCGCCCGCGGCCGTTCAGCGCCGCCTCTCCCTCGGCAATGGCGGCTATGACGTGCTTGTCGTCGAGCGGCTTTCCCCCTGCGAAGCGGACATTCTTCAACAGCTGCGGCACGGCGTCGAACTGGTGCAACAATTCGCTCGCCGGCCGCTGTGCCACGACGAGCTCGGCCAGCAGCTGGAGCGCCGCCAGCGTGCCGTCGCCCGTCGTCGCATGATCCGACAGGATCATATGTCCCGACTGTTCGCCGCCGACGTTAAAGCCGCCCTCCTTCATCCGTTCGAGCACATAGCGATCGCCGACCTTGGTGCGTTCCAGCCGCAGCCCCCGCCCATTCAGAAAGCGTTCAAGCCCCAGGTTCGACATCACCGTCGCAACGACGCCGCCGCCCTTCAGCCGTCCCTGCCGCGCCCAGCTTGCACCGATCAACGCCATGATCTGGTCGCCATCGACGATCGCCCCCTTTTCGTCGACCACGATCAGCCGGTCGGCGTCGCCGTCCAGGGCAATGCCGATGTCGGCGCCGCTCGCGACGACCGTTTCCTGAAGCAGCGCGGGTGCGGTCGATCCGCATTTGTCGTTAATGTTAACACCGTTCGGGTTCACCCCGATCGCGACCACGTCGGCGCCCAGTTCCCAGAATACCGTCGGCGCACTGTTATAGGCGGCGCCGTTCGCGCAATCGAGCACGATACGCAGCCCGTCGAGGCGCACCGTTTGCGGCAAGCTCTGCTTCACCGCGTGGATATAGCGTCCGCGCGCGTCGTCGATCCGCTTGGCGCGCCCGATATGCGCGGCGTCGGCGAGCCGCGGCGATTTGTCCAGCAATCTTTCGATCGCCGCCTCGTCGGCGTCGGAGAGCTTGTATCCGTCGGGACCGAACAGCTTGATGCCGTTATCATGATAGGGGTTGTGGCTCGCCGAGATCATCACGCCCAGGTCGGCGCGCATCGAGCGTGTCAGCATTGCGATCGCCGGGGTCGGCATCGGACCGACCTGCACCACATCCATACCGACGCTCGTAAAGCCCGCGACGAGCGCATTTTCAAGCATATAGCCCGACAGCCGCGTATCCTTGCCGATCACGACGCGATGCTTGTGGTCACCGCGCAGGAAATGCGCGCCCGCCGCCATGCCGACGCGCATCGCGACTTCGGCGGTCATCGGGGCCTTGTTTGTCAGCCCGCGAATCCCGTCGGTTCCGAAAAATGTGCGCATGCCACCTCTGTTGCTCGATCCGCGCCCCGGCACGGCGTCCTGTGACGCCGCGGCCCCATGGGGGCAATGTCCGGCCCAAAAACCGGTTCCCGTTTCGTCTGCAAGCTGCTCTAAGTCACGCTCAATTGCTTGGCAAGCTGACCACAACGAAGCGTGGGGAGAATCCGTCTTGAAATCCGCCTGGTTCATCCTTTCGGCGCTCGTCGCCGGAATGTTTCTGGGGATCGGCGTCGACATTGCCGCGCCCGGCGCCGCGACCGCGTCGCTCGCCTTTGTCGAACCCGTGGGTCTTCTCTGGCTCAACGCGCTCAAGATGACGATCGTGCCGCTGGTCGTTGCGCTGCTCATCACCGGAATCACAGCGACCGCCGACGCGGCGCGCGCGGGGCATCTCGCCAGCCGCGCGGTGATGACCTTCCTCGCCGCAATCATCCTCTCCGGGCTGATGTCGCTCGCGCTGACGCCGCTGCTGCTCCGCCTGTTCCCGCTGTCTCCCGCCGCGGCGGCGGCGCTGCGCGACGGACTTGGCGGCGGTGGCGAGACGCCGCCATCGCCGACCTTTTCGGATTTCATCCTGGGTCTCGTGCCGACCAATCCGATCGCAGCGGCGGCCGAAACGGCGATCCTGCCGCTTATCGTCTTTACCACCGTCTTCGCTTTCGCCATCACCCGCCTCGAACCCGTCCAGCGCGCAACATTGTCGGGGCTGTTCAAGGCGCTTGGCGACGCGATGCTCATCGTCATCGGCTGGGTGCTCGCGCTTGCGCCGCTCGGTGTTTTTGCGCTGGGATACGCGCTCGCCGTCAAGGCCGGACTCGCGGCGTTCGGCGGGCTTGTCCATTATGTGCTCATCGTCTCCGGCATCGGCGTCGCCTGCATCATCCTCGCATTGCTGCTTGCCCTGTTCGTCGTGCGCATCCCCCTTACCCGTTTCATACCCGCGATGGTGCCGACCCTTGCCGTGGCGATCAGCACGCAAAGCTCGCTCGCCAGCCTGCCCGCGATGCTTAAGGCGTCGGAAGACCTCGGCGTCGATCCAAAGAAGGCCGATGTCGTCCTGCCGCTCGCGGTTGCGCTGTTTCGCTTCACCAGCACAGCCATGAACCTCGCGGTGGTCATTTACGTGGCGACGCTCTTCGGGCTCGAATTGACACCATGGGAAATGGCGGCCGGACTCGCGGTTGCAGTCGGCGCGGCGTTGAGCGCGGTCAGCCTGCCAGGGTCGATCAGCTTCGTCACCTCGATCGCACCCATCGCCACCGCGATGGGCGTGCCCGTCGCCCCGCTCGGCCTGCTTGTCGCGGTGGAAACTTTCCCCGACATATTCCGCACCGTCGGCAATGTCGTCGCCGATGTCACCGCGACCCGCTTCGCCGCTGGCGAAGACGCGCACCCGCCCACAGGAGAAAGGCCATGAAATATCGCACGCTGGGCCACGGCCTCGCCGTTTCCGCCATCGGCATCGGTTGCATGCCGATGATCAGGGGGGGCAACATCCTTTATGGCGAGGCGGCGGATCTCGACGAATCGACGCGCACCATCCACCGTGCGATCGACCTTGGCGTCACCTTTTTCGATACCGCGCAAATCTATGGCCCGTTCAGCAACGAGGAGCTGCTGGGCCAGGCGATCAAGGGCAAGCGCGACGGACTGGTCATCGCGACGAAGTTCGGTTTCCGGTTCGAGGGCAAGCAGATCACCGGTGTCGATGGATCGCCCGAAAATGCGCGCAAAAGTTGTGAAGGCTCGCTTCGGCGGCTCGGCATCGACACAATCGACCTTTTTTACCAGCACCGCGTCGACCCCGACGTGCCGATCGAGGAAACCGTCGGCGGGATGATGGAGCTGGTGAAAGAAGGCAAGGTCCGTCACATCGCGCTTTCGGAAGCCGGTCCCGAAACGCTGCGCCGTGCCGCCGCGGCCGCGCCGATCACCGCGTTGCAAAGCGAGTATTCAATCTGGGAGCGAGAGGTGGAGGACGACATCCTGCCCGTCTGCCGCGAACATGGCATCGGCTTCGTGCCCTATTCGCCGCTTGGGCGCGGCTTCCTCGCGGGCGCGGTGCGCAGCCGCGATGATCTACCCGACCATGACTGGCGGAGGAACGATCCCCGCTATTCGGACGAAAACCTCCCTGCCAACCTCGCGATCGTCGATGCGATCGGCGCGGTCGCCGCCAAGCATGGCGCGTCAAAGGCGCAGGTCGCGCTCGCCTGGCTGCTCGCGCAGGGCAAGGACATTGTCCCCATCCCCGGCACCAAGCGCCGCGCGACGATGGAGGACAGCATTGGCGCCGCCGACATCACGCTGACCGCCGCCGACCTCGCGGCGATCGACGCCGCCGCGCCCAGGGGAGGCACGAGCGGCCCGCGCTATGGCGAACAGGGAATGCGGATGGTGCGGCTTTGACTGCTTCCGGCCGGAAGCGGCCATAACCGGAAACGAAGGACCCTTCGCTGAAGGGGATGAGCCTAAACCCCCGCCACGTCCCGTCGCCACCCCACGGCGGACCTGCAACGCCCCGTGTCTGGCAGGAAAAACTATTCCACCCAGCGCCAGATCCCGGCGACCATATAGCCGAGCGCCCCGTGCGCCCAGCTCGCCGCAAGCCAGACGACGAACCCGCCCAGCAGCGCGTGCGCGCGCGGCATGGCGTCGCTCCACGGCGCGGCGCCGCCAAGCTGCCGCGCAAAGGGAATGAAGCTCGTCCGTGCCGCCCAGCCGCGCCACGCGTCGCCCATCAGCCGCGCCTTCTTGACGTCCTGCCCCGCCGATCCGGCAAGTGCGAGGAAGGCGATCATCGCCGACAATATAATCTGCCCCGGCGTCGGCATCACCATGACATGCGCCAGCGCCCACAAGGCAAAGCCCCACATCATCGGATGCCGCGTAATCGCGAACACGCCGCGCGGCGCCGCGGCGGCGGCCTTTTCGGCACCCGGCGCCGCCAGCGCGGGATTGCCGACCAGCGATCCCACGAACAAGATGCTCGCGAACAGCACGATCATCGACGCCAGGATCCACAGGCCATCGCCGACCGCCCACAGCGGCGGCTCGGGCGGCATCCCGCGCCACGCCTGCACCACCAGGATGAAGGTCGCGATCGCAACGATCGAATAGACGATCTGGAACCCCCGCTCGCCCAACCGGCTCGCCAGCCCCGCGCGCAGCGGATGCGACAGCAGCAAATGGGTGCCGACGAACAGGACGCAGGTGGTAATCAGCAGCGACATCGGTTGCATGGCGGACACCCTGGCTGGTCGTTAATCCGTTCGCGTCTTCGACCGCTGATCCTTCAGGCGAGTCGCGATGTTTGCAGTGACAACATCTTGGACGACAAAGATAACATCGTCAACATGGTGTCGGACAATGAGCTATATATATGCCCCAACACGCCACCCCGGCGGAGGCCGGGATGACGAAACCAATAGCTATCTGTCATACGCCTTCGGCAGCGCGCCCTCCTGCGGCGTCGCATAACGATCGCGCAGGCGGTCCTGCCGCGTGGTCAGCGACTGGGCCTTGCCGTCGATCCAGATCGCGACGGGTCGGCTGCCCAGTTCGAGCGGGTCGTCGTCCCAGATCACGACATCGCCCGCCCGGCCGGGACGCAACGATCCGATGCTGCCGTCCATGCCCGCCGCCCGCGCGGGCGCGCTGCTGATCGCGGCAAAGGCCTGGTCCCACGTCATCCCGCTTGCACCGGGAAGGCGCGTCAGCCCCACGAGATTGCCCGCATATTGCGTCGCATACCCCATCTTGTGCGCATCGTCGTCGTCGAACACGCCGACCGATACATCGACCCCCGCGGCCTTCAGCCGCCCGGCGTTCGATTGCGTCGCCGCCAGCCTTTCGAAACTGTCGGGCAGATCGCTCAGCGGCGAGACGAGCACGGGCACCTTCGCTGCGGCGATCTCGCGCGCGACGAGCCAGCCGTCGGTGACGCCGACGAGCACCAGCTTCATCGCCGGAAACTCGCCCTTCAGTTTCAGCACATTGACGATATCCGCGGCGCGGTCGACGCGCACGAACAGCGGCGTCGTGCCGTTGATCACGCGCACCAGCGCCTCGACATCGGCGCGCTGGAGCATCGCGTCGTTTCCCCATTCGGCGAGTGCCTCGGGATTGCGGGCATAGCTGCGCGCCGCCAGCAATTGTTCGCGGAAGAGCAGGAAGGTCGCCGCGCGGCTGCCGCCCGCCTTTGCCGATCCGTCCTCGCCAAACGCCACAAATTGCAAAGCCCGCGGCTTGGTGACCATATCCATGTCGTCGGCCAGATCGACGACCGCGCCCTGCCCGGCGAACAAATTGCTGCTGCCGCCCGGCACGACGATGGCGCGCGTCACCCCCGACGCGCGGTTGACCGCGACGGGCGACCCCATCGGGTTCAGTGCAGGCGCAATGTCGAGCCCCGCGGAAAAGCGCGTGCGCGGCGCCGAACGGTCGTTGGTGCCGCTGACCGCATCGACCTCGACCAGCCCGACGCGGCTGAACGCCGCGACGATGCCCGGCGTCACATAACGCCCCTCGGCATCGACGCGCTCGATGCCCGCAGGCACCGCGACGCCGGCACCCGCCGCGACGACTTTGCCGCCGCGCACGACAACAGTGCCGCCCTCGATCGGTGCGCTGCCGTCGCCGATGACGAGCCTGGCGTTGGTGATGGCGATGTCCTGGGCGGCGGCGGGAAGCGCGATCAACGCCGCCGCCGAAAGGAGAAGCGTGCGCATCATTTCACATCTCCCTCACCCGGCTGCCCCAGTTCGAAATCGCTCACCGGACGACGTTTCGGGTCCATCGCGTCGAACATCAGCGCGCCGTCGATCCACACTTTTTCAGGGCGGGTATAGGCGCTGAACGGATTGCCGTTCCACAGCACGACGTCGGCCATTTTTCCGACTTTCAGGCTGCCCGTCTGTTCGGAAATGCCCAGCGCCTTGGCCGGGTTATACGACAGCCAGCTCCACGCCACCGCGTCGCTGACGTCGATGCCCATGCGGCGTCCGGCCTTCAGCGCCTTCGCCGCTTCCTGGTTCAGCCGCTGGATCTGGTTCGCATCATCGGAATGGACGATCGCGCAGGCGCCCGCCTTGTGAACCAGCGGGACATTTTCGTTCACGCTGTCATAGGCTTCCATCTTGAAGCCCCACCAGTCGGCCCACATCGCCGAACAAATGCCCTCTTTCGCGAGCAGATCGGCAATCTTGTAGCTTTCGACCGCGTGGTGAAAGGTCGAAACCTTGTAACCAAACTCCTTTGACATATCGATCACCAGCGCCATTTCGTCGGCGCGGTAGCAGTGATTGTGGATCAGGATTTCGCCCGCCAGCACCCCCGCAAGCGTTTCCATCGCCAGGTCGCGGTCCACCGCCTTGCCTTCGTCCATTTTCTTTTTGTACGCGGCTGCCTTTGCCCAGGTCTGGCGGTTGACCGCGAAATTGCCCATGCGGGTCGAAGGCATCCGCCCCTTGCCGCCATAGACGCGCTTCGGATTCTCGCCGCACGCCATTTTCAGGCCATAGGGCGCGCCCGGGAACTTCATCCCCTGCACCGTGCGCGAGGGCACATTCTTGAGCGTGATCGACCGCCCGCCCATCAGGTTCGCGCTGCCCGGCAGGATTTGCAGCGCGGTGACGCCGCCGTTCGCCAGTGCGCGGCTGAACCCCGGATCCTGCGGCCAGACGCTATGTTCGGACCAGACTTCGGGCGTCGTCGGCGACGTCGCCTCATTGCCGTCATCATGCGCATCGACGCCGGGCGAAGGATAGTCGCCAAGGTGGCTGTGAATGTCGATGATACCCGGCGTGACGAACTTGCCGCTGCCGTCGATCACATCGTAACCCGCCGGGACCAAAGTGTCGGCGCCGCCCACCGCTTCGACCTTGCCGCTCGCGAACAGCACGACGCCATCGTCGATCCGCCCGCCCTCGCCGTCAAAGATCGTCACCCCGCGCACCGCCGTCGGCCGCCCCGGATAGGGCGTATAGGTCGACGGATAGGGGTTCTTGTCAAACTTCACCGGTTTGTCGGCGCTGGCGGCGGGTTTGTCCCCCGCCGACGCCGTTGTCTTGCCTGTCGCCGCACAGCCGACGAGCGCCAGCGATACCGCAGCCAGCAGGCCGCCTTTCACGCCAGTCCTCATGGATTACACCCCCTTGGGTTCGGGATGGACGCCTGCGGCCTGCGGCTCGGCCAGTTCCTTGCTGCCCGCCAGTTCATCGGCGTCGCGCAGCGTGTCGAGGTGCATCAGCTTCCTGATCAGCGGCGATACGACGATCACCAGCACGCCAAAGCCGATCGCCCACAGGCCGATCGTCTGATAGACGTCGAGCACCAGCGCCTTGCCCGCGCCTTCGCCACTCGCCCTTTCGGAACCCGTCGCCGCGGCAATCAGGCCCGCGGCGAAATTGCCCGTTGCAGAGGCGAAGAACCACGTCCCCATAATCAGGCTCGCCATGTGCGCGGGCGCCAGCCGGTTCATCGCGCTGAGCCCGACAGGCGACAGGCAGAGTTCGCCGGTCGTGTGGAGCAGATAGATGAGGAAGATGAACAGAACCGGGGTGGCGTTGCCCATGCCGACCGCTTCGGCGCCCCATTTGAGGACGAGGAAGCCGAGGCCGAGCTGGAGCATCGCAAGGCCGAACTTCGCGGGCGCCGACGGTTCCATGTTGCGGCGGCCCAGCCACGTCCAGAGCGCCGCGAACAGCGGCGCCAGCAGGACGATATAACCGGCGTTGAGCGACTGGAACACCGATGCGGGCACTCCGGCACGGTCGACATAGCGATCGGTGAACAGGTTGAGCGACGACCCCGCCTGCTCGAACAGCGCCCAGAACAGGATCGAACCCAGGATCAGGAACATCGCGGCAAAGATGCGGTCGCGATCTTCCGACGGCAGCTTCACCACCGCGGTGAAGATGACATAGGCGACGAGGATCGCCCCCGCAACGCCGAGCAAGGTGCCGACAACCGCCTGATTCTGCACCATCCACCAGCAGACGCCGACGGCGACAATGCCGACGATGTAGAGCAGCCATTCGAGCTTGATACCCATCACCGGTGCGGCAAGCTTCGCCGGATCGGGCGCTTCGCCGCGGCCGAGGAGCAGTGGCTTGCCCCAGATAAAGACGATCAGGCCCAGCAGCATCCCGAAGCCCGCGGCGCCAAACCCATAGGCCCAGCCATAGGTTTCACCGAGATAGCCACAGAGCAGCGAACCGAGGAAGGCGCCAAGATTGATGCCCATATAGAAGATCGTATAGGCCCCGTCGCGGCGCACGTCGGTGCGCGGATAGAGCTGGCCGACGATCACCGAGATATTGGCCTTGAGGAAACCCGAACCGACGATGATGAAGGCGAGCGCCAGCCAGAAGATGTTGAGGCTGGCGGGATCCTGCCCGCCGTCGCCTTCGAACCCCATGATGAAATGACCGAAGGTCAGCAATATTGCGCCATAGAGCACCGCCTTGCGCTGCCCCAGCCATTTGTCGGCCAGATAGCCGCCAAGCACTGGCGTTATATAGACGAGCGCCGTGTAAGCGCCGTAGATGACGCCCGATTCACTGTCCGAAAACAGCCAGTGCTTCGTCAGGTAGAAAATCAGCAGCGCGCGCATCCCGTAATAGGAAAAACGCTCCCACATTTCGGCGAAAAAGAGGACGAAAAGCCCCTTCGGGTGGCCGAGGAACGTCCCGGCGGCATCCCCGTGCTGGGCATAGGCTTTGGTCATGGCGACCCTTCCCTGGATATGATGTTGGCCCCGGAAACGGGGCAGATGGCGGTAACACTAACGCAAAAATTGCGTATGGGAAGAATCTAATTGCGCGCGAAACCATCGCGATCGGGACGGACAATGTTGCGAACCGTTCGCAACACTTGCGCATCGCGGCGCAAAAGGCCACATGGCGGCCATGTTCAACGACACCTCCTCGCTCCTCGCCCATCTCGCGACCCGCCGTTCGGGCAAGGCCCGCGACATGGTGGCGCCCGGCCCCGACGCGGCGCAGCTTCGCCGCATCATCGCGCTGGCGCTCCGCACGCCCGACCATGGCAAGCTGGCGCCCTGGCGGATCGTCACCGTCGCAGACGATCAGCGCGCCGCCTTCGCCGCGCTGCTCAAGCAAGCATGGATCAAGGAAAATCCCGGCGCTGCCGGTATGGATCTCTCGGCGCTCGACCAGTTCGCGCATCAGGCGCCGACCCTGCTCGTCCTCCTCTCCACGCCGGTCAAGGACGCCAAGATTCCGGTGTGGGAACAACAGATGTCGGCGGGCGCGGTCGGCATGAACCTGCTCCACGCCGCACACGCGTACGGTTTCGTCGGCAGCTGGCTCACCGGCTGGGCCGCCTACAGCCCCGACGTCGCCGCAGCATTCGGCGCGGGCGAGGGTGACACGATCGTCGGCTATTTTTTCCTCGGCACCCCAAGCGCCGCGCTGTCCGAACGCCCGCGGCCCGAATATGACGATGTTGTTCGCAGCTGGGACATTTAATGTCGTCGTCACGGCACAATGCGAAATAAGTGGCATTTGACTGTGCTGCTGTCTTATGGCATTAAGTCGCCATGCTCGATCAACCGAAACCCGTTTATCAGCGCCTGCGCGACGTGATTGCCAACGCAATCCTCGACGGCACCTATCGCGACGGCGACATGCTGCCATCGGTGCGCAGCCTCGCCGCTGACGAGGGTGCCAATCCGCTCACGGTCGCCAAGGCGTATCAGACCTTTCAGGACGAAGGGCTGGTTACGGTGAAACGCGGCGTCGGCATGTTCGTCGCCGACGGAGCGACCGATCGCCTGCGCGATCTGATGCGCGAAGATTTCCTGACAAATGTGTGGCCCCCGGTCGCGCAGCAGATGCGGCGCATCGGCCTTGATGCGCGAAGCTTGCTGGATTTGACCGAGGCCTGATCCTTTCGACCGTTTTTCCGGGGGGAGCGGCCGTAGCCCTTTCCCCCCAGGGGAGAGGATAGCGCAGCTTGCTTCGCCAGGAGTTGACCAAGCTTGAAGAGGGGGACCCGCGAGTCCCGACACAACTTCGCTGAAGGGGAGAGGGCCGCCATGACCGCTTGCGGTCGACACCGGCCTCACGCCCGCTACTGCCCGATCTGCGCCGCCTTGTCGCGCAAGTCCGCCGCCGCCTGCCGCTTTCCCCGCCGATCCAGCAGCGCGGCGTAAAATGCCATGATGCCCGCGTTCAGCGGCTGCAGGCGATAGGCGCGGTCGATCAGCGGCAGCGCGCGCGCGTCGTCGCCCTTGGCGGCCCACGCGCGTGCCAACTCGCGCAGGATCACGACGTCGCGGTCGCCGATCCGGCGGCGCACGCGTTCAAAATGCGTGATCGCTGCGTCCCAATGCCCAAGGTCCATCGCCAGATGGCCCGCGATCCGGTCGGCGGCGATGCTTGATGGCTGGCGGTCGCGCAGCGCCATGATTGCCGCGCCCGACCCCGCCGCGTCACCGGCGCGGTAGAGCGCATTCGCGAGGCGCAAGGTGGTCCGCTCGCCCGCGTCCAGGTCGCGCGCGGCGCGATATGCCTCGACCGCCAGCGCATAGCGCCCGCTAGCCAGCGCGGCATCGCCGAGCAGAATATGCGCGTCGGCGACGCCCGGATTGGCATCGCGCAGCCGGATCGCGCGTTCGATTGCCCGCGCAGCATTGCCTCGCGCCATGTCCGCCGAGATCGCCGGAATCGCCTTGGCCGGATCGAGCGGAGCGGCGTCGGCGGCCATCGTCAAAAGGGTGTAATCGCCATCGACGGCAAAGGGCACCGCCTCGCCGCGTGCCAGCGTCGCGGCGCGTGCCTGATAATCGGCCGATTCGATATCACGCCCCTGATCGGCCGCCGCGCGCGCCGCAAGCAGCAGCGACCAGCTATCGGCATCGGGCCGCGCGACGATCGGACGCAGCGCCGCCAGTGCTGCCTCGGCATCGCCCCCCGCCCATTCGGCTGCTCCCAACAGGCGCCGCGCGGTGAAATTATGCGGCTGATCGATGAGCAGCCGCTCGGCCCAGCTCGCCGCGATCGCCTCACCGCCCAGTTCGAGTTCAGTTACGGCGCTCAGCAGCATGAACCCCGGCTCGGCGTCGAGCGCGCCGCGCGTGCGTTGCAGCAGGCTGCGCGCGAGCGGATAATTTCCCGCGCGCGCCGCGAGCACAGCCTGGAGATAATATATCCGCGGCTCGCGCGGGACGATCTGCGCCGCGCGGCGCAACGCCGTCAACATGTCGCGATAGCGACCGAGGTCGCCAAGCGTCGCCGCCTGGTCGATCAGCGCAGTCGCATTGTCGGGATCGACGGCGAGCGCCCGGTCGTACCAGCCCAGCGCCGCGCCCAGCCCTTCGGCCCTCCGCACCAGATTGGCCTTGTAGGCCAGTGCGGCGCTGTTCGCCGCATCGAGTTCGATCGCATAGTCGACGGCATCGCGCGCGCCGCGCGTATCGGCGCTGGCGTCGCGAAAGCGCGCGACATCGACCCACAGCGCGGAGCTGCGCGGCAACTCATGCACCGCGCGGTCATAGGCGTCGCGCGCCGCCTCAAGATTCCCGTTCGCAAGGTGGACGTCGCCCGCGACCCACGCGGCCTCGCCCATCATTTCGGGAATGATCGGCCCCGCGTCGAGCGCCGCAAGCGCGCGCCGCCCGTCGCCCTGCAAGGCATAAGCGCGCGCGAGCAGCGGGCGCAGCGCCGCCGCATTCGCCCCCACCGCGAGCGCGCCCTTCACCGCCGCTTCGGCGCCAATGCCGTCGCCCAGCCGGATCGCAACCCGCGCGAACGCGACGCGGTGCGCTATGTCATGCGGATCGTCGGCAATCGCCGCTTGCAGCGAGGCGCGGCGCTGTTCATCGGCGTGGCGCGGCGTGTCGATGCCCGCACCGTCGCACGCGCCCAGAACAGCCGCGAGCAACGCCCCGAACAGCGGGCCTCTCATCGCTCGTCACCCTGAACATGTTTCAACGTCCATGGCCCGGCTTTTCCGCTGGCTCGGCGCCACGCAAAAGCCAGGGTGACGGATGCGGAAACAGGTTCAGCACAACGGAGGGAAAGAATAGCTCCGGTCCCCATTCAGCCCTGCATCCGATATTGCTTGAGCAGGTCGTAAAGCGTCGGGCGGCTGATCCCGAGCAGTTTCGCCGCATGCGAGATATTGCCTTCGCTCTGCGTCATCGCGCGGCGGATGGCGACGCGATCGGCCGCCTCGCGTGCGCTGCGCAGGTTCAGCCACGCTTCATCGCCTTCCTCCGCGGCGCTGGCCATATCGAGGTCGTCGCGCGTCACCAGCTTGCCGTCGGCCATAATGACCGCGCGCTTGATCCGATTTTCCAGCTCGCGGACATTGCCCGGCCAGCGGGCCTCGTCGATCGCCTGCAGCGCGTCGGGCGCAAAGCCGCGCACGCCGGGGTTCATTTCGGGCGCATATTGGTGAAGAAAGTGCCGCGCGAGCAGCACAGCGTCGCCCGGCCGTTCGGCGAGCGAGGGAATCCTGACCACCATCTCGGCGAGCCGGTAATAAAGATCGTCGCGAAAGCTTTGCTGCGCGATCATCGCGTCAAGGTCGCGGTGCGTCGCACAGACGATGCGGGTATCGACGGCAATCGGCTTGCGTCCGCCGATCCGCTCGATCGTCCGCTCCTGCAAGAAACGCAACAGCTTGACCTGCAAGGGCAATGGAATGTCGCCGACTTCGTCGAGGAACAGCGTGCCGCCGTGTGCCAGCTCGATCTTGCCCTCGGTCGTCTTGACCGCGCCGGTGAACGCCCCCTTTTCGTGCCCGAACAATTCGCTTTCGAGCAGGTTTTCCGGGATCGCGGCGCAGTTGATCGCGACGAATGCGCCATCGCGCCGTCCGCTCGCCTCGTGCAGCCCGCGCGCCAGCAATTCCTTGCCGGTCCCGCTCGCGCCGAGCAGCATCACGCTGACGTCGAGGTTGGCGACGCGCTCGATCGTGCGCGCGACCTTCCGCATTTCGGGTGCCCCCGTAATCATCGCGCCGAGAACGCGATTATCGTTGGCGCCCTGCCCTGCCAGCCGCGCATTCTCCACCTCCAGATCGCGGACATGAAAGGCGCGCGCGACAATCAACCCCAATGCGTCGATGTCGATCGGCTTTTGATAAAAATCCCAGGCCCCGCTGGCAATCGCGGTCAGCGCGCTCGCGCGCTCGCCATGTCCCGACACCACGATCACCTTGGTGTCGGGCTTAGCCTCCACGATGGTTTTCAGGGTGCGGAACCCCTCGCGCGTGCCGTCGGGGTCGGGCGGCAAGCCCAGATCAAGCGTGACGACATCGGGTTCCTCGGCGCGAAGCAGTTCGATCGCCGCGTCATGATCGCCCGCGACGAATACCTCATAATCGTCATAGGCCCATCTGAGCTGGGTCTGCAGCCCCGGATCGTCCTCGACCACCAGCAATTTGCGCTTGGCCGCCACCGCGTCGTTCATGTGCGTCCCGCTTTCATCATCTGCGCATCCATCGCCGCGCCGTCATGTGCGTCGGCAAGCGGCAGCCACAGCGTGAAATTGCTGCCCTTGCCGGGTTCGCTCACCACCTCGATGGCGCCGTTCATCGCCTCGACCAACTGCAACGCTTCGAACGCTCCCAGCCCGAATCCATTGTCCTTTGTCGAAGCAAAGGGCTTGAACAGTTCGTCGCGAATGAACTCGCGCGTCATGCCGCATCCCTGGTCGATCACGTCGATGCGAACGCGCCCCCGTTCGACGACCGCGACGACCTGCACCGGCAGATCGGCGTTGGAGGCGTCGATCGCATTGGCGACGAGGTGCCCGACGATCCGGCGCAGCGAGTCAGGGTCGGCCCACGCGGCAAGGCCAGCCTGGCATCCGACGAACAGTTCGCGGCGCGGCCGCGCTTCGGCGGCGACCTCCTTCAATATCGGTTCGATCAGCACCCGCCCCGGCTCTGCCGAGGAGCCGCGTCCACGCGGCGCCAGGCGGACGAGCAGGTCGGACAATCGCCCTGCCGAAATCTTCAGCGTCTGTGTCATGTCGGCGCGAAAGGCCGGATTGTCCGCGTGCCGCTCGGCGTTGCGCGCGAGCAGCCCGATCTGGCTCGCGAGATTCTTGATGTCGTGCATGATGAAGGCGAAGCGGCGGTTGAACTCGTCGAAGCGCCGCGCTTCGGACAGCGCCTGCTGGCTCTGCGATTCGGCGATATAGCTTGCCGCCTGCTGCCCCGCGATGCGCAGCACGTCGAGGTCTTCCCAGTCGAGCGCGCGCGAAACCGCGGGGCGGTGAAGCACGGCGATCGCGATCATCCGCTGGAAATGCAGCAGGGGCACGGCCACCCAGGCGCGATTGTCGGCGAGCAGCCAGGCGGGGATCGCGAGATCCTGTCCCTCCGGCCCGCGCCGTTCGGCGTCGAGTTCAACGATATGTTGCGTTTCCTGGAGCATGAAGGCCGAGCGCAGCGACAGCGTCGCATCCTCGGCGATGTCTCCCGGCCAGTGCCATTGCTCGGCGATCCGAAACCCGCCCCCGGCGCCAGGCGTCATCAGCAGTGCGCCGGGGCTGCCCGTCAGCTCGGCAAGCGCCCTTGCAACGCGGCGGTAAAGGTTGCGATCGTCCCCGTCCCCATGTCCTTGGGCGCCCTGCGCCAGCGTCGCGGTAAAGCGCATCCATTCGGCCCGATAATCGTAACGATGTTCGAAAAAATGCTTCGATATCATTACCGACAGCCACGCGCGCGACCGCGCCGAAGCAATCATCAGCGCTGCTGCGCCAAGCAGCGCGATCAGCGAAATCGCCTGCGCCAGTTCGGCATAATCGCCCCCGGCGGCGCGCGCGATTGCGACGGTCAGCGCGATCAGGATCAGATAGGCGGCGACGCCAAGCAGAACCAGCGTGCGCGTCGCCGCGGGCCGCGACAAGCGCATTCGCTCGCGCCCGACGTCCATCGCCGCGACGACATAGGTTGGGATCGTCAGCAGCGCGACCGCCGGAATCAGCGCGATCAGCGTCGATGCCTTTTTTCCGGTCAGCGCGCCGATCAGCTCGACATTGAGCTGATAGGCCCAGAGCATCGCAAAGCCGCCGGCCACGGCCATCACCGGCATCCTCAGCCTCGCTCCGTGACGTGTCCCGGCATCGACGATGACCAACCCGCCGGTCGCCACGACCATCGCGGCGAAGGTCAGCGTCGGCCCCATCCAGGGTTCGGCCGCGGCGCCGCCGCGCCAAAAGGCGGCCGCACCCAGCAGCAGGGTCAGCACACAGATGGTCCAGAGCATCGTCAGGATCAGTCGCAGCGGCCGCGACATCGGCGCGTCCGGTGGCCAGAAGGTCGTGCCGAGCCAGGCGAGCATCGCAAGATCGCGCAGCGCCTGCACCAGCACCGCCTGCGGCGCACCGGGCGTAAAAGCCATCATTGCCGCCGCCCATAGCGCGCTCGATCCAGCGGCCAGCGCGAGCAGGCGCGGCGCGGGGATCAGCGCCGCCATGCGCACACGCGGCCGCAGGAAAAGCCACAGCGCGACGCAGGCGAAGCCCGCGAACGCCAGGCCCGACAGCATCTGGGAAAGTCCGTCCAGCGCCGCCACGGTTATCGCGCACCCTCGGGCCACAGCACGACGCGCACCGTCTGGAGCAGGATCAACAGGTCCAGGAAGGGCGAATAGTTTTTGGCGTAATACAGGTCATATTCCAGCTTCACGCGCGCATCGTCGACCGACGCGCCATAGGGGTAGTTGATCTGCGCCCAGCCGGTCAGCCCCGGCTTTACCATGTGCCGTTCGGCATAATAGGGCAGCGCCTGTTCAAGCTCGGCGACGAAGCTCGGCCGTTCAGGGCGCGGCCCGACAAAGCTCATGTCGCCCTTCAGCACGCACCACAGCTGCGGCAGTTCGTCGATGCGCAGCGTGCGGATGACCCGCCCGACGCGCGTGATCCGGGGATCGTTCGCGCTCGCCCAGACCGCCTTGCCCTCGGCTTCGGCGTCGGTTCGCATCGACCGGATCTTCAGAATGTCATAAGGCTGGCCGAACAGCCCGACACGCGGCTGGCGGTAAAGAACCGGCCCGCGGCTGTCGAGCTTTACCGCGATCGCCGCGACGATCATCAACGGCAGGCCGATCACCAGCACGATCAGGCTGGCGGCAATGTCGAACAATCGCTTGCCGACCCTGGAAATCCGCTGTCCCGCCGAAAAACCGTCGGAAAAGATCAGCCCGCTGGGGTTGGTAGTGGCCAGGTCGACGCGCCCCGTCTCGCGTTCGATGAAACTGGCAATGTCGTTGACATGCACCCCCGTCGTCTTGACGCGCAGCAGGTCGGCGAGCGGCAGCGCCTTGCGCCGTTCCTCCAGCGCCAGGACGACTTCGCCGGCGCCGAGTGCGACGACATGATCGGCAAGGCTCGCAATCTGTTGCCGCGGTATCGCGTGCGGCACCGCCGTCTCGGTCGCACTCATCGCGACGAAACCGACAATGTCGAGGCCGCTTCCCGGCGCGTTGGCGAGCGCGGCAAGCCGCGCCGCGCGCGGCCCGGCGCCCAGCACCAGGATGCGGCGGCGAAAGGCGTCGGCGCCCGCCGACTGGGTGAGCGCAAGCCGGATCAGGAACAGCGCGCCGATGGCGATTCCCATCGCATAAAGGCTGTTCGCGCGCCAAAGCGTCGCGGTCGGCAACAGGAAGCCCAGCACCGCCAGAAAAATCACGCCGAGCGAGATGGCGGCCAGCAGGCGCGCGGTCGCAAAACGCATCGAGCGCAGCCCCTCGTTGCCGTACATCCCCGTCGCCATCATCGCCAGCGAGTTGGCGACGGCAAAGGTCGCAACCGGCAACGCGCGCTCGCCCAACGGCCCGGCGTCGAACCCGGATTGCCAGGCGTAAAGATGCCACGCCCCCTCGGCCGCCCCCAGCAGCGCGCAAAACTCGATCAGCGCAAGCCAGACGACCGCATAGGGGACATAATGTTTGAACAGCCGGACCATTTCCGCACAATACTAAAAGCGAGGCGTCAACTGTCGGTTAATTTTACACCTGCCACGCCGGATAATGCGGCAAGTCGGCTCGATTGCTCGCATCTCCTATTGTTAATGCGACTGACTCGCATTAGAGGCCGACGCGACTCGTCGGAACAATCAGGGGAAAATCAAAGTGAACACCGCGCGTATCGCCATGCTTGCCTGCACCGCGCTGGCCAGCGGCACCGCCTTTGCCGCCGACGCCGCATCGGCCGACGTCGAGGATCAGGACCAGATCGTCGTCACGGGCTATGCAGGGACCAAGACCGATACCGCGCTCGTCGAACTGCCCCAGCCGGTCAAGGTCATCACCGCCGATCAATATGAGGCGCAGGGGGCGATCAACATCAGCGATACGGTGAAATATGCCGCCGGCGTTCTCGCCAACCCCTATGGCCGCGATACGCGCGTCGACGGGTTCAACGTCCGCGGCATCGACGCACTGCAATTCCGCGACGGGATGCGCGACATCTTCTCCTACTATGCCAGCATCACTTCGGACCCCTATAATTTCGATCGTGTCGAAATCGTCCGCGGCCCGGCGTCGGTGCTGTTCGGCCAGGGCTCGATCGGCGGCCTCGTCAATCTTGTGTCGAAAAGCCCCGGTTTCGAAACGCAGGGCGAAATCAGCCTCGTCTACGGCAGCCATGACCGCAAGGAAGTGCTCGCCGACGTCAATCTCGCGCTGTCCGACAGCTTCGCGATCCGCGCCGTCGGCCGCGCGCGCGACGCCGACACCTATGTCGACCATGTCCCCGACGACCGGGTGATGTTCGCCCCCTCGCTCCGCTGGCAGCCGACCCCCGACACCGACATCACCCTGACCGGCCTCTATCAGGAGGACGACACCGGATCGACGTCGCAGTTCCTGCCGATCATCGGCACCTTCCGCCCCAACCCCGGCGCGCCGGGGCCGCTTGACCGCTACACCTTCGTCGGCAAGCCCGGCTGGGACCGCTACGCCGGCCGCTCGCTCCAGGGCATGGCCAGCGTCACGCATGATTTTTCACACGCGGTGCGGCTCAGCCTCAAGGCGCGCTATATCGACAGCGACCTGGAATATTTCACCCATTACACGGACAGCTATTCGAACCCCACCGATCCCTTCGCCGCCGACCGGCGCACCATCGGCCTTTACGCCGATGCCAGCGATGCGCGGATGAACGTCTTTTCGACCGACAACAATCTCCAGTTCAATTTCAACACCGGCGCCAACGTCCAGCACAAGCTGCTCGTCGGTATCGACTACAGCTGGAACAAGGTCGGCAAGCGCGGCGTGTTCGGCTTCGAAACAATCGATCTCTACGACATCGATTATGACGCGCTGTTGACCTATGATCCGACCGGCCCCTTTGCCTATGACTCGCAAAAGCAGCTCGGCGTCTATGTGCAGGACCAGATCCGCTTCTTCGACCGCGTGTCGGTCGTGCTCGGCGCGCGGCGCGACCGCGTGACCTCGTCCGCGGGGAACAAGGACAATGCGACGACGTTCCGCGCGGGCATCATCGGCGATATCGGTGCGGACGTGTCGCCTTTCCTCAGCTACACCGAAAGCTTCCTGCCGATCGCCGGGCGGAACGAAAATGCCGACGGCAGCGTGGGCGACCCGTTCCGTCCGCAGACTGGCGAGCAGTGGGAAGCGGGGGTCAAGTGGAACCCGCGCCCCGGCACTTTGGTCACCGTCACCGGCTTTCGCGTCAAGGAACGCAACCGTGTGCTGTATCTGGCGGGCGGCGGCACCGTGCAGTCGGGCAAACTCACCACCAAGGGCATCGAGGTCGAGGCGAGCCACAGCCTGCCCGGCAATTTCGACCTGCTCGTCAACTATGGCTATAACAAGCTGAAATCAGAGGTGAACACCGACCTCGACTATCTGCCGCGCCACATCGCCTCGATCTGGTCGACCAAGACCTTCGGGCTGACGGACGAAGCGCGTCTGCGGCTCGGCGCGGGCGTGGTCTATACCGGCAAGCGCCGCTCGACCGGCCCCGCCTGGTCGCTGGTCACCCCCAGCAACACCACGGTCGATGCGCTCGCCGAAGTGAGCTGGAACAACTGGCGTGTGGCGATCAATGCAACGAACCTGCTCAACAACAAATATTTCGCTTCCTGCCTCGCGCGCGGCGACTGTTTCGTCGGCGCGCCGCGCAATGTGATGGCGACCGTCGGTTACCGATTCCAATGAGTGAGACCGCACCTCTGGTCTGGATCGGCGCCGCGGGACTCGTTGCCGCGGTGTTGCAGCTTCGCCGCGCATGGGGCTTGCCGCGCCGTTCGGCGGCGGCGAACGGCATCGGCTGGGCGCTGATGCTCGTCGGCGCGGCGCTGGCGCTTGCCGGCAATGGCGCATGGGGCCTCGCGGTCGCGTCGCTCTTTGGCATGACGACCGCCGCGCTGCTCCTCGCCCACGCCGGCTGGACATCGCCCAAGGGCAAGGGGCGCGCGTCGGACCGCAAGGCGCATATGCTCCCCGACAAGGGCGAGCCACGCCGCCTCGGCCGCCGCCTGCTCACCTTCGTCCTTACTATCCCGCTCGCCTTTGTCGCGGCGCTGCTCGCCGCGCTCGGTGTGCGCGCGCTCGCGGGGATGGCGGGATGGAGCGAGGCCGACGGCAATGCGACGGCGCTCCTGCTCCTGCCCCTCCTCTGGGGCATCCTCGCCTTCTGGCTGCTCATGCTGCCGCGCCGCGGCGCGCAATGCGCCTTGCTGGCGATCCCCGCCGCCGCCGGATTCGGCCTGATCCTCGTCGGAGGCGCCATATGACGCCCGCCATTTCCAAACAGGCCGTCCAGCGCGCGCTGTCGGGGCACGCCGCGATCGGCCTGCTCGCCTCGGCCCTGCTCTACCTCATCTGCCTCACCGGCACGGTCGTCGTTTTCTATCAGGAATGGCAGCGCATCGAGCAGCCGGACGCCCCCGAAATGGCGGCGATCACCCCCGACGCGGTCCAGCGCGCCGTCGCAGCGGTGCTCGCGAGCGAAAAGGGCAAACCCGCCACGACGCACCTCTATGTCCATATGCCGGTGGACGGTCTGCCGCGCACGACGATCACGACCGACCATCAGGCGGTGCATGTCGACGCTGACGGCAGGATCGCCATGCCCGAGGAGAATGCCTGGTCGGAGTTTCTGCTCCACGCCCATTATGCGCTCAACATTCCCGGCCTCGTCGGCATGACGATCGTCGGCATCTTCGGCGTGATGATCCTCGCGCTGTCGCTGTCGGGAATCGTCGCGCATCCGCGCATCTTCCGCGACGCCTTTCGCCTGCGCGCGCGCGACAATCATGGCGTTGGCCTTGCCGACTGGCACAACAGGCTCAGCGTCTGGACCTTGCCCTTTTCGCTCGCGATCGCGCTCACCGGATCGATGATCGGACTCGGCGCCGTCGGCGCCTATGGCCTTGCCGCCGCCTTCTACAAAAATGATGTCGAAGCCGCCTATGCCCCGATCTTCGGCAAAGAACATGGCGCCGACGCCAGCCCCGCCCCGCTTGCCAATGTTAGCGCGGCGCTCACCTGGCTCGCCAGCAACCACCCCGAAGTGCGTCCGACCTATGTCATCCTTCACGATCCGCAGACGCGCGGCCAGCACATCCAGCTTATCGCCGAACACCCGCGCCGCCTGATCTACGGCGAAACCTATCAGTTCGGCGCCGACGGCAGCTATCACGGCAAGGTCGGCATGTCCGACGGCCACATGGGGCAACAACTCGCCGCCTCGACCTATAATCTCCATTTCGGCAATTACGGCGGTCTGCCCGTCAAGCTCGCCTATATCCTTTTCGGCCTCGCGCTCACCGTCGTCGTCGCCACCGGCACCTCGATCTGGCTCGGCAAGCGCCAGCGGCGCGGGCTTCACGAACCGCGGCTGCGCGCGGGGTGGGATGGCGTGATCTGGGGTGTGCCGATCGCGCTGACGCTGACCTTCCTCGCGCGGCTCCTGCTCGGCAACGGTGCGCCGCTGATCGCGATCTTCTGGACGCTGACGATCGCCATTCCGCTGCTCGCCATGTTCGGCCGCCCCGAACCGCGCCCCAAACGGTTGATCCAGCGCCTGTTCGTCGCCGCGTTGCTGGCCGCCCTGATCGTCGCCGTCACGGGTATGTCGATGGTCTAATCCCCCGCGAAATCGAACGCGCTTACCCCGCGCTCGCCGTCGCGGAACCGCAACGGGCGGCCGCGCGGCGGCGTCGACCGTTGCACGCAGCCCGTGCGCGTGCAGCGCCTGCATCCCAGCCCGATCGGCGTTGCGGGCGATCGCATCAGGTCGATACCGCGCGCCGCGATCAATGGCGCCGCGACCTTGGCGTCGACCCCGACGCACACCGCAAAGCGCGCAGGAGTCCCGCTCCCCGTTGCACCGGGCGCCGCGACCGAGCGCGACTGGGTGAACCAGCGCGACCCATCGTCCAGCTCGACAAGGTCGGCGATCACTTCGCCCGGCCGCGCAAAGGCTTCGTGGATGCCCCACAGCGGGCAACGGGCATCGCCATCGGTCAGCGGCGACTGGCTCGCCCCGGCGTAACGCTTGCTCCCCTGCCCGGCGCGGTCGATGCGCAGCATGAAAAAGGGCAGCCCGCGCGCACCGACGCGCTGGAGCGTCGTCAATCGGTGCGCGACCTGTTCAAAGCTCGCGCCGAAGCGCCGCTGGAGCAGCAGCAGGTCATAGCCCGTCGCATCGCAGGCGCGCAGGAAGCGGCCATAAGGCATCATCAGCGCCGCGGCGAAATAATGAACCAGATGCCGTTCGAACAGGCGCGCCGCGGCGACCTCGGCAAACCCCGCGCCCGCGACCAGCGCGTCAATCTCGCCCTTCGCCTCGATCTGCGCCAGCGTCGCCGCCGCCTGAAACGTCCGCGAGGCGGGACGCAACAGTTCGCTGAGCATCAGTTGCCGCGCGTGCCAGTCGAGCCAGCGGAGGCGATCGGGCATCACGTCGGCGGGCAAGATGCGGATGCCGAGTTGGTGGCGTGCGCGCAAACGCTCGGCAATCGTGCCATAAAGGTCACCGCCCGCGAGCCGCAGCTCGTCGGCCAGTTCCTCGGCGCGTGCGTCGAGGTCGGGGAAATGATTGCGCCATTTCTCGATCGCGCGGCGCACCGTGGCCACTTCGGGCGCATCGCCATCGCCTTCGGTTGCCGTTTCGGGCGCCGCGTCGAACAGCCGCGCAAAGGCCGCGGCGGTCGCGGGGGCGGTCTGAAGCCACTCCTCGACCTCCTCGGCACCGATCCCCAGGTCGGCGAAACGCGGGTCGGCAAGACGCCGCCGCAGCCCCGCCACCCCCCCCGGCACCTCGTCGCCACCCAGCGTGGCGGCGTCGAACGCAAAGCGTTCGGCCAGCCTGACCAGCACCGTCGCGGAAAGCGGCCGCTGGCCATTTTCGATCAAATTGAGGTAACTCGGCGAAATGTCGAGCGCGTCGGCCATGGCCGCCTGCGTCATGCCCGCCTCGCGCCGCACCCGTCGCACCGCCGGTCCCGCAAACACCCGCCGCCCGTTCATGCATGTAACTTTCTTTACTAAGTCACATCATCATTATCACCAGTTCGTCTATATTTACAATAATTATTGACAAATCTTTTCACTTTCCGCGGCAACTTCGCCAACATTCGCTCATCATCTCCGCACAAGGACAAAGACGATGGGTTATCAGGAAGACATGGCGCAGGCTGGCCGCCTTATCCGCGATCATGACGGCACGTGGGACGGCATCAGCGGCGAAAGCGTCGCCCGCATGCGCGCCCAGAACAGGTTCAGGACCGGCCTCGACATCGCCCGCTACACCGCGCGCATCATGCGCGCCGACATGGCCGCCTATGACGCCGATCCCGCCAACTATACGCAGTCGCTCGGCTGCTGGCACGGCTTCATCGCGCAGCAGAAGATGATCGCGATCAAAAAACATTTCGGCACCACCAAGGGCCGTTACATCTATCTTTCGGGCTGGATGATCGCCGCGCTGCGCAGCGAGTTCGGCCCGCTGCCCGACCAGTCGATGCACGAAAAGACCAGCGTTCCCGCGCTGATCGAGGAAATCTACACCTTCCTGCGTCAGGCCGACGCGCGCGAACTTGGGCTGCTGTTCCGCGATCTCGACGCCGCACGCGCCGAAGGCGACGAACTCAAGGCCAAACAGATCCAGGCGGCGATCGACAATCATGAAACGCACGTCGTGCCGATCATCGCCGACATCGACGCGGGCTTCGGCAATGCCGAAGCGACCTATCTGCTCGCCAAGAAGATGATCGAGGCCGGCGCCTGCGCCCTCCAGATCGAGAACCAGGTCTCGGACGAAAAGCAGTGCGGTCATCAGGACGGCAAGGTCACCGTGCCGCACGAAGATTTCCTTCAGAAGATCCGCGCGATTCGTTACGCCTTCATGGAACTGGGCGTCGAAGACGGCATCATCGTTGCGCGCACCGACAGCCTTGGCGCCGGCCTGACCAAGCAGATCGCCTATTCGAAGGAAGCGGGCGACCTTGGCGACCGCTATAACAGCTTCCTTGACTGTGAAGAGGTCGAGGGCGCTGGCAACCCCGGCGACGTGCTCATCAACCGCGATGGCAAGCTGATGCGCCCGAAGCGTCTGCCTTCGAACCTCTATCAGTTTCGTCCGGGAACCGGCGAGGACCGCTGCGTGCTGGATTGCATAACCTCGCTCCAGAACGGCGCCGACCTTATCTGGATCGAGACCGAAAAGCCGCACATCGAGCAGATCGCAGCCATGGTGGACCGCATCCGCGAAGTCGTGCCCAATGCGAAACTTGCCTACAATAATTCGCCTAGCTTCAACTGGACGCTCAACTTCCGCCAGCAGGTTTATGACAGCTGGGCGGAAGAGGGCCGCGACCTGTCGGCATATGACCGCACCAAGCTGATGAGCGCCGATTATGACGACAGCGAGCTTTCGAGGGAGGCCGACAACCGCATCCGCAGTTTCCAACGCGATGCGGCCAAGCGGGCAGGCATCTTCCACCACCTCATCACGCTGCCGACCTATCACACCGCGGCGCTCAGCACCGACAATCTCGCCAGGGAATATTTCGGCGACGAGGCGATGCTCGGTTACGTCAAGGGCGTCCAGCGCAAGGAAATCCGCGAGGGCATCGCCTGCGTGAAGCACCAGAATATGAGCGGAAGCGACATCGGTGACGATCACAAGGAATATTTCGCGGGCGAAGCAGCCCTCAAGGCCGCGGGCAAGGACAATACGATGAATCAGTTCGCCGCTTGACCGAGCTAGGCGCGAGGGGTTCCGTTGCACCCCCTCGCGCCAACCCTCTCGGCGCGGGACGCCTTGCACAACCGTCCCGCGCCTCCCGAGCTTTCCTGGGGAGGAAAGCCTGTCCGCCGGAAGCCCCCCAAGGCCTCCGGCGGACATTTTTTTGCTTATTGCGGCATGCCGGCGTCCTCGTTGCGCGTCCTGATAAGCGACCAGATGACGCCGCCTGCGATCAGCGCGACGGTTACGCCCAGGCTGACCAGCGGCGGGAACTTGTCGCTACCGAGGATGAAATCGGCGATAAAGATTTTCGAACCGATGAACACAAGCACCAGTGCAAGCGCATATTTGAGATAGTGGAAGCGATGAACCATCGCCGAAAGCGCAAAATACAGCGCGCGCAGACCCAGGATCGCCATGATGTTCGAGGTGTAGACGATGAAGGTGTCGGTGGTGATCGCAAAGATGGCCGGCACGCTGTCGACCGCGAACACAAGGTCGGCAAGGTTGATGACAACGAGTGCCAGGAACAGCGGCGTCGCCGCAAGCACCTGCCTGCCCGTCTTGCCGTCGGCTATGCGAACGAAGAAACGCTCGCCATGGAGATCGCTGGTGATCGGGATGTGGCGCGACAACCATCTGACGACGGGATTACCCGCAACGTCCATCGGCTTTTCGCCAACAAACAGCATCTTGACGCCCGTGAAGATCAGGAAGGCGGCAAAGACATAGAGCAGCCAGCCATATTCGCTGACCAGCGCTGCGCCGCCGGCGATCATGATGCCGCGCAGCACGATGACCGCGACGATACCCCACAGCAGCGCGCGATACTGGTATCGCGGCGGGATCGCAAAGGTCGTGAAAATAAGCGAAATGACAAAGATATTGTCGATCGACAGCGCTTTCTCGATAAAGAAGCCGGTGTAATATTGCAGGCCGGCCTCGCCGCCCTTCGCGCTCCACACCCACGCGCCGAATGCGAGCGCGATGCCGATGTAGAACGCCGAAAGCTTGAGGCTCTCGCCGATCCCCATTTCCTTGTTTTCCCTGTTGAGAATACCAAGGTCGAACGCGGTTAGCGCAACGACGATCGCGATAAAGGCCAGCCAGAACCAGGCCGGCGTGCCAAGCCAGTCGGCAAACAGAAACTCCATGATGGCTTTTCCCTGAACATGCCGCGCGCGCGGCTTTTGGCCCGCGCGCGCAGCTTTCGATTATCGGATGATTTAGCGGACGAACGCCGGGCGGGACACGAGTGCCGCGAGCCGCCGTTTGACAGCAAGCTTCAGCGCCTTGAGCCGCAAGAGCCGGAACGGATCGGCGTCGTGGCGCCGCACTTCGCGGCGCTCGGCTTCGTCAAGCCGACGGTGAAGCTGGGACAAACGATAGAAATTGCGACGAAAACGCATCGAAAAGGGCCTCCTGATTGAAAAATCAAGCAGATGACGCCGACGCCGCGCCCCGAACAGGGGGGGAGGCAGGGCCGCAAGCATCGGTGTCACCCGATGCGGTCCGACATCACGTAGCGGGATATATCCCGCCGACGCCAGAGGGGCCCGGCCCGCACGCCTGCTATTTAGGGGGCGGCCGTGCGGCTTGCAAGTCCCCTGCCCCACGCCCGCCGCCGACGAGGTGGAGAACGACCCACAACTGTGGGCCGACAACGGGATATGGACCTCAGAGTAGCGCTTGCCCACGAAACCCTCGCGGGGGGGGGCGCGCCGCTGCGCGCAGACGCGGGAGGCGGCGCAAGTTCGACCACGCCAAGCCGGAAAGACGGCTGAGGCGTGGCGAGCGGACATGGCCCGTTTTCCCTGGAACGGGGAGGAGTTAAACGTCCGCAACCAGCCCAATCAAGCCGATGCGACTAACGCTTCGCCATCAGCTTCATCGTCATCGCCGTCAGCGCCTCGGTGGCGGTCGAGATCACCGCGGGCGCGTCGGGCGCCCAGAAGGGCGAATGGAGACTGGGCAGAGTCCGGCCTTCCTTCCTGGCTGCGTCAAACTCGGCCTGCGGGACGCCGCCCACCCAGATGATCAGGCTCTTGATATCCTTGTCCGCGCGCGCGAAGCGGCCAAAATCCTCGCCGCCCATCACGGGGGGAACCTTGACGACGCGCGCTTCGCCAAAGCTGCTTTTCAGAAAGGCCGCCATCTCTTCGGTGAACTCAGGCGTGTTGAAGGTCGCCGGCGTATATTCGTCCTTCTGCACCGTCACCACGGGCATTCGGTCTTCGGGCATCCCCGCCGCGATCGCCTCGCCTTTCGCAATGCGCGCGATGCCGTCCAGCAGATGATCGCGCACCGCGTCGGTGTAGCTGCGCACGGTCAGTTGCAGCCGCGCCTCATCCGAAATGATATTGTGCTTGGCGCCGGCGTGGAAGCTGCCGACCGTCACCACCGCGCTATCGAGGGGACTGATCTCACGCGACACCAGCGTTTGCAGCGCGCCGACGATGCGGCTCGCCAGCACGATCGGATCCTTGGTCGTCTGCGGATAGGCGCCATGCCCGCCGACGCCCTTCACCAATATGTCGACGCTGTCGACATTGGCGAGCGCATAGCCCGGCGCATAGCCGATCATGCCCGCGGGAAACTGCGCTGCGTCATGGAACGCCAGCACATATTCGGGCTTTGGAAAGCGTGTATAGAGGCCGTCTTCCAGCATCATGCGCGCGCCCGCCCCGCGTTCCTCGGCAGGCTGGCCGATCATCACCAGCGTCCCCGACCATTTGTCCCTGTTCGCCGCCATCAGCCGTGCGACGCCGACCCAGGCGGTCATATGCGTATCGTGGCCGCAGGCGTGCATCACACCTGTTTCGACGCCCTCGGCGGTCGTAACCCGCACCTTCGACGCGCCGGGCAGCCCCGTCTGTTCGGTGACCGGCAGGCCGTCCATGTCGGCGCGTACCATCACGACCGGGCCGGGACCGTTCTTCATCACCGCGACGACGCCGGTGCCGCCCACCTTTTCGGTGACCTCGAACCCCAGCTTGCGCGCCTCGGCGGCCAATATGCCCGCCGAGCGCACTTCCATGAAGCTGAGTTCGGGATTGGCGTGCAGATCGTCGTAAATCGCCATCAGCGACGGCATCTGCGCCTGAACCTCGCCGCGCAGCGTCTGTGCCGACGCGGGCGCTGCCAATGCCAGCGCCGCGGCGCTCATCCAGAAAGTGCGCATTGTCCCATCCCCCTTGTCAGTCCGCCGGAACCAGTTCGATCACGTCGAGCAGCGATTCATAGGCCGGAGCGGGCAGCACCAGCCGCCAGCGATTGTCGTCGATCCGTTCGATCAGCCCCGCCATGTCGCGCATCCTGTCGCTGCCGTAATTGACCGCCATTTTTTCATCGCCGAGTTCGAGCGTGCCAAGGAAAATCTGGCGCTTCAGATTGTCGGGAAAGATCAGCCCGACGGGGCGCTGCGACCCGGTGAGTTTGGTGAGGCTTGACAACCCCTGCTCGGCCGCGACGCGGCAGCGGAACCAGCCATAGGCGATATAGCCTAGCCCGCCGCGTCCCTTCGCGCCGACCTTGATCGTCCGGCAGCGATAGTCCCCCGCCGGCAGATGCGCGTTGGGCAACGCGGCCGTCGGCTGGAGCAATGCTCCCTCGCGGTCGATTTCGACACCATGCCCTTTCGCGCGCGCATCGGCGAGCGCGGCCTGCCAGCTCCTGTACCAGTCGCGAATGCGCTGCTTGTCGGCGTCGGTCGCCGTTGCGCGCCACGTTCCGTTCACCTCCGGCGCGTCGGCCGCCGACGGTGGCATCGTCGGCACGACCGTCTGACACGCGCCAAGGGTGACGCCCAGCGCCACCGCCAGAACCCGATTGGTGCGACCCATGATTCTCCGTTTCTCCCCGACCCCTTTGGTTAACCTTAGGAGAGAGAAAAGGAATGCTCAAGCAACTCTACCCTCTCCCGCCGGGAGAGGATTGCCGTTACGCTGCGGTCCAGCCGCCATCGACGCTGAGGTTCGCGCCGGTGATGTTTGCCGCCTCGTCGCGGGTCAGGAAAGCGGCGAGCGCCGCGACCTGCTCGACGGTGACGAACTGTTTGGTCGGCTGTCCGGCGAGCAGCACATCGTTGATCACCTGCTCGCGCGTCATGCGGCGCGCCTTCATCGTGTCGGGGATCTGGTTTTCGACGAGCGGCGTCCAGACATAGCCTGGACTGATGCAATTGACCGTGATCCCGGCGTCGGCCACTTCGAGCGCGACCGTCTTGGTAAGCCCCGCCAGCCCGTGCTTCGCGGTGACATAGGCCGATTTGAACGGCGAGGCGACGAGCGAATGCGCCGATGCGGTGCCGATGATCCGTCCCCACTTCTTCTTGCGCATCCCCGGCACCGCATGACGGATCGTGTGGAACGCCGCGGTCAGGTTGAGCGCGATGATCATGTCCCATTTTTCGACCGGAAAATCCTCGACCGGCGAGACGAACTGCATCCCCGCATTGTTGACGAGGATGTCGACCCCGCCGAAATCCGCCTCCGCACGCGCGAACATCGCCGCAATCGCGTCGGGCTTGGTAAGGTCGGCGTCGTCATAGGCGGCCTTTCCCCCGCTCGTCGCCTCCAACGCCTTGCGCTCGGCCTCGATCGCGTCGACGTCGCCAAAGCCGTTGAGGATGATGTTCGCGCCATCGGCGGCAAAGGCCTTGGCGATGCCGAGCCCGATGCCCGAAGTCGATCCGGTGACGAGCGCGGTCTTGCCCTTAAGGTGCATGTCCTTGTCCTTTCGGTGGGGGAGAATCAGCGAATTTCCTTGTCGGCCTTAGGCCTCAGCCCGTCGGCCTGCACCGCAAAGCTGTCCGACCGTCCTTCGGCGATGCTTTCGGCGAGCAGGTGGCCGTCCTTCATCGCCGCCTCGACCGCATCGCGGCCGAGCGCCCAGTTGACCTCCATCGTCGGGCGCGAAAACTCGAAATCGCGCGCGCCGGTCTGCCAGACGGGCGGTTCGTGGATGAGCTGAACGACGTTGAGCGCCTTGCAGTCGACCATCCGCCGCACCGCCTTCACCTCCGGCAGATTGGCGAGGTCTTCGGGCAATTTCGCGAGCATCCGGTCGATCAGACGATGCTCCTTGCGGCGCCGCACCAGCCCGTCCGAAATCCGCCGCGTGCGGCTGGAATAACGAATGTCCTTCTCACGCGACCAGGCCTCTTCCAGATCGTGCGGGCGCGTCCCGCGGGCGGGAAACAGGTCGACCTGAAACACCAGCATATCCTCATGCGCCGCCGCGACCACATGTTCGAGCGGGGTGTTCGACACCAGCCCCCCGTCCCAATACCAGTGGCCGTCGATCTCGACCGGCGGCAGGCCGGGCGGCAAGGCACCCGACGCCAGAATATGCCGCGCATCAATTGTATCGGTCGTCGTGTCGAAATAACGGAAATTGCCCGTCTCGACCGCCACGGCGCCGACCGAAAGCCGGACCTTGCCATTGTTCACCCGGTCCCAGTCGACCAGCCGGTTCAGCGTCTGGGCCAGCGGCGCGGTGTCATAAAAGCTGATTGCCTCGGGCGTTTGCCGCTCGGCAAAGGCGGGCGGCGGAAAGCGCGGCGTGAAAAAGCCCGGCACGCCAAAGGCCATCACCTGCCCGGCCGCAGCCATATGCGACCATTCGCGCGCCCAGTCATTGTCGGCGATCGGCAGCGACGGCAGCGCCGACGACACGCCTTCCCAAAAGGCGCGCATCTTGCCGACCGCCTGGTCGCGCTCGTTCCCGGCGATGATCGCGGCATTGACCGCGCCGATCGAGATGCCCGCGACCCAGTCGAGCTCGACGCCAAGCTCGATCAGCGCCTCGTAAACGCCGGCCTGAAATGCGCCGAGCGCGCCCCCGCCCTGCAGGACGAGCACGACCAGATCGGGAAGCGGAAGCGCGGCGCGGGCGGCTCGGCGGGGCATGGACTCGCGATCCTCGGGTTGCGGACGGATGATTTGTGCACCGCAACACGCCCTATTGCAATGGCTTGCCCGCTGCGAAGCCCCTTCCAATTGCCCATCGCTGCTGTAACACTCCGGCTGAAACGACCCTTGCCGGTGGAGAAGCCCGATGCGCCTCGACGATTATGATCCCGGAGACGATATTCGCGACCTGGGCCGGGGCGGCGGCGGGTTCGGCGGAGGCGGAGGCGGCGGCCTTGGCGGGCTGCTTATCGGCTTTCTGCCGATGCTGCTCGGCCGCAAGATGGGGTGCGGGACGATCCTGCTGCTCGGCGCGGTCGCCTTTTTCCTGCTCGGACCCGGCGCCAACATGCTGAGCATGGGCGGCGGCACCGCCGATCCGATGGCGGACAGCCGCGGCGCCCCGCAAGGCGTCGCCTGCGATACGGAAGCCGAGCGTTTCGCGTGCAACGTTTTTGGTTCGACGCATCAGATATGGGGCGACCTTATCAACGGCTATCAACGGCCAACGCTCAATTTCTTCACCGACCAGAACCAGTCCGCCTGCGGCGCGGCGCAGGCTGCAATGGGGCCCTTCTATTGCCCCGCCGATCAGGGCATCTACCTCGACACCAGCTTCTTCCGCGAGCTTGAACAGCGGTTCGGCGCGGCGGGCGACGCCGCGCAGGCCTATGTCGTGGCGCACGAGGTCGGCCATCATATCCAGACGATCAGCGGCATCGCGAATCAGGTGCGCCAGGCGCAGGCGCGCAGCTCGCAGGCGGAAGGCAATCAGCTTCAGGTCCGCATGGAACTTCAGGCCGATTGCTACGCCGGTGTCTGGGCGGCGCGCGCGCGCAACAGCGCGGGTCAGCCCGTGATGGAACCGGGCGACATGGAAGAAGCCATGCGCGCCGCCAATGCGATCGGCGACGACACGCTGATGCGCTCGGCGGGACAGCGCCCGGTGCCCGAAAGCTTTACCCACGGGACGAGCGAACAACGCATGGCCTGGCTGCGCCGCGGCCTGCAAACCGGGGATCCGCGCCAGTGCAATACCTTCGACGCCGCCATCTGAGCGCCGCGCTCGCGGCGGGTCTTTTGGCGGCATCGCCGACGTCGGCCGAAAATCTTTATATCGAAGCCGGACGATTGATCGATGGTATCTCCAGCGAAGTCCGCACCGGCCAGTGCATCACCGTCGGGGCCGAGCGCATCGAGGCGGTCGGTCCATGCGGGCCGACGCCCGATGGCGCGAAGCGGCTCGACTGGTCCGCCTTCACCGTCCTGCCCGGCCTGATCGACCTCCACACCCACCTCGCCGACCTTGGCCAGAGCGCCGACCTCGCCGCGCCGATCAAGGCGTCGCCCGCCGAAACCGCGCTCGTCGGCGCGCGCAATGCACGCGTGACGCTGGAAGCCGGATTCACCAGCGTGCGCGATGTCGGCACCTATCGCGGACTCACCGACGTCGCCTTGCGCAATGCGATCGACCGCGGCGACGTGCCGGGACCGCGCATGTGGGTCGCGGGCGCCTATATCACTGTCCCCAGGGGTGGCGGCGAACTGAACGGCGTCGTCCCGAACGAACAATTGCCATCCGATATGCGCCTCGGCGTCGCCGCGACGGCAGAGGAAGCCGGGGCGAAAGCGGCCTGGCTGCTCGACCATGGCGCCGATTTCATCAAGGCGATCGCCACCGGCGCGGTGCTCGCGATCGGAACCGAGCCAGGCGCGCCCGAACTGACGGTCGATCAACTCCGCGCGGTGGTGCAGGTCGCCCATGCCCGCGGCAAAAAAGTTACCGCGCACGCCCACGGCGCAGAGGGGATCAAGAACGCCATCCGTGCCGGGGTCGACAGCATTGAACACGCCAGCCTTGCCGACGAAGAGGCGTTGCACCTCGCGAAACGGCACGGCACCTGGCTTGCGATGGACATCTACAACGGCAGCTGGATCGACGAGGAAGGCACGAAACAGGGCTGGCCCGCCGAATATCTGCGCAAGAATCGCGAAACCACCGACGCGCAGCGCGCCGCCTTTCGCCGCGCGGTCGAACTGGGCGTCAAGATCGGCTATGCAACCGACGCCGGCGTCTATCCGCACGGGCTTAACGCGCGACAGTTTCGCAATATGGTCCAATATGGGATGACGCCGATGCAGGCGATCCAGTCGGCAACGGGCCGCGCGGCGGAGGAAATGGGCCGCACCGACGTCGGCGCGATCGTCCCCGGCCGCTTTGCCGATTTCATAGCGGTAAAGGCCGACCCGCTCGCCGACATCACGGTTCTTGAGAAAATCGACCATGTGATGAAGGGCGGTGTGCTGGTGCGTTAGGAGGCGCAGCTTTGCCTGACCTTCGATGGTCAGGCGACAACGCCATGCACCAAAGCGGCAACGCCCCTGTTCCGTTTGTGTCGAGCCAGGTCGAGACGCCAGCGGGAATACGGCCCTGATGAAACGCGCGCCGCTCTAATATTCGACGATGATGCGGACCCGGTCGATGCCAAGCCCCGCGGCGCGGGCGATCTGTTCGCGGCTGCGGTCGATCACGTCCTGAAAGGATTCGGGTTCGGTATCGCCACGCGATTCGTCGAGCGCGGGTTCCGGGCGTGCCACGCGAACGCTGGATGCAGGCGTCACTGGGTCAATTGCCTCGGGCGCCGGGGCGGGGGCGCTTTTCAACTCCACCGCGCTCAGCGTCGCCGAAGATACCGGGCCTTCGAACTGGCAGCCGAATAGCCGTCCGCTCGCCCAGATGACGACCGCGGTGATGCCCCCCGCATGGGGAAGCTCGATTTCGATCCGGTCACAGGGTTCCAGCTGGATGTCGCTTTCAAACAGCAGCCCCGTTCCCGATATATTGTGGATCTGGACCGCGATGCCCGTCCCGTCATGCTTCACGCCACGGGCAAGCAGGCTCAGTTTGCGGCGCACGTCCTGGCGTTTGTCGCCATTCGGCGCCAGGGGGAGGAAATGTCCGTAAATGGGCATGAGCTTTTGTTGGGGTTGACTGGTTAAAGGAAGGTTAGCGAGCCCGTCGAAAGGCGGCGTTCGGTGCAGAATATCCGGGTGATCGCCGCGGCGGGCCATGCGGACGCGCTGACCGAAAGCCGCGCGTCCGCGACGAACGCGCTTGAACGCGCTCGCGTCGTCGCTAAACCATTTTCATGCGTAACCTTCTCCTGACCAGCGCGCTCGCGCTCGCCGCCGCCCTTTCGTCCCCCGCCATGGCCCGGCCGATGACCGAGGTGGACCTTGCAACATTGAAGCGCGTCGCCGCGCCCGCCGCATCGCCCGACGGGCGCTGGGTGGTATTCCAGATGACCGAGACCGAGGCGGGCACCTACAAGCGTTCGACCGGCCTCTGGCTCGTTGATCGTCATGCCAAAGGCGCCAAGCCGATTCCGATCGCGGACAGTGTTGGCAAAAACGAAAGCGCCCCTGCTTTTGACAGGAACGGCATCCTCTATTTCCTGTCGAACGCGTCGGGCAAAAGCGAGGTGTGGCGGACCGATCCCAAAGTCGGGGGCGCCGCGATGCAGGTCACCGACACCAGGGCCGACGTCGCGGGTTTCAAGATTTCGCCTGACGCGACGAAGCTGCTTGCCTGGGGCGACATTCCCAAGGAATGCACCGACTTCGGTTGCGAAGCGAAAGACAAGGGCGCGCTCGTCGGCCCTGGCAGCGGCCGACTTTACAAGGATGGCGTCGGCTTCGTCCGCCACTGGGACGAATGGGAAACGCCGGGCACCTACAGCCGCCCCTTCATCTTCAACCTGGACGGCGGCAAGGCGACCGCCGCCCGCCCCGCCGATGCCGGGCTGATCGGCGACACGCCGACCAAACCCTTTGGCGGCGGCGAGGAACTCGCCTGGGGTGCCGACAGCCGCACCGTCTTTTTCACGATGCGCAAGGCCGACCGGAACGAACCGATGTCGACCAACCTCGACATCTATCGCTGGCTTGTCGACAGCCGGATGATGCCGGTCAACCTGACGGCGGACAATCAGGCCACCGACACGCTGCCCACGCCTTCGCCCGATGGGAAATGGCTTGCCTATGCCGCGATGGCGCGGCCGGGTTATGAGGCCGACCGGCTGGTGCTGATGCTCCGCGACCTCGAAAGCGGAAAGACCCGGAAACTCACCGACGCATGGGATCGCTCGGTCGGTTCGATCGCCTGGGCGCCCGACGGCAAGTCGCTCTATGTGACTGCGCAGGATGTGCTTGAACATCCCATGTTCCGCGTCGATGTTGCAACGGGCAGGGTCGAGCGGCTGAAGGCATCGCCCGAGGCGCTGGAGGGCAATATCGGCGACGTCACACCGCTTTCCGGCGGCGCGCTTCTTTATTCGCGCAACAGCGCGCTCGCGCCGACCGACCTGTTCGTGCGCGATGCCAGGGGCAAGGTCCGACAGCTCACCAATGTGAATGCCGATCGCCTTGCCGAGTTCGATCCGGTCAAGCTCGAAAAGATCCGCTTCGCGGGGGCGAACGGCGACACCGTCTGGGGCATGATCCTGAAACCCGCGAACAGCACGGCGAAGCTTCCGGTTGCCTTCATCGTCCATGGCGGCCCGCAGAGCAGCTTTGGCAACAGCTGGTCGACGCGCTGGAACCCGCGTCTGTTCGCGCAGCAGGGCTATGGTGTCGTTACCGTCGATTTCCACGGTTCGACGGGCTATGGTCAGGCCTTCACCGACAGCATCAACCGGGATTGGGGCGGCAAGCCGCTCGAAGACCTGAAACTCGGCCTTGCCGCGGCGGGCCAGCAGGATGCGCAGCTCGACGTCGCCAACGCCTGCGCGCTCGGCGCCTCCTATGGCGGCTATATGATGAACTGGATCGCCGGTCAGTGGACCGACGGCTTCAAATGCCTCGTCCAGCACGACGGCGTATTTGATCTGCGCGCCATGGCGTTCGAGACCGAGGAACTATGGTTCGACGAATGGGATCATGGCGGCCCCTGGTGGGAACGCACCGACCCCGAAAAGTGGAACCCGGTCAATCATGTCGACAAGTGGAAAACCCCGATGCTCGTCATCACCGGCGAAAAGGATTTCCGCATCCCCTACAGCCAGGGCCTCGCCGCCTTCACCGCGCTCCAGCGCCGCGGCGTGCCGTCGCAGCTGCTCGTCTTTCCCGACGAAAACCATTGGGTGCTGAAGGGCGCGAACAGCGTCCAGTGGCACCAGACAGTGTTCAATTGGCTGGATAGCTATTTGAAGAAATAACGACCGCTCCGATTCCGTTCGTGTCGAGCGCTTCGACGGCCTTGCAGGCGCTCAGGATAAGCGTCGATCGTTGGTCGAAGTCGATACACCGCGAGGCCGGGCGCCATCGACGGGCGCCTCGACTTCGCTCGATGCGAACGGAACAGCGGTAACGTCCGCCGGACAGCTTCCCCCTTGCCGCCTCGCCGCCCGGCTGGCAAAGGCGCCCCGCTATGCCGATGGAAAAAACCTTTGATCCCGCCGCCATTGAAGCGAAATGGGCCCATGCGTGGGAAAGCCGCGGGCTGTTCCGTCCGCACCGCCCCGACGCCACCCCCTTCACGATCGTCAACCCACCGCCCAATGTCACCGGCGCGCTGCACATCGGCCACGCGCTCGACAATACGTTGCAGGACGTGCTGATCCGTTACGAACGGCTGCGCGGCAAGGATGCGCTGTGGGTCGTCGGCACCGACCATGCCGGCATCGCGACGCAGATGGTCGTTGAGCGCCAGCTCAATGAACGCCAGCAGAAGCGCACCGATTTCACCCGCGACGAGTTCGTCGACAAGGTGTGGGAATGGAAGGCGGAGAGCGGCGGCCAGATCACCCGCCAGCTTCGCCGCCTCGGCTGCTCGATGGACTGGAGCCGCGAACAGTTCACGATGGACCCGCATTTCACCAAGGCGGTGGTCAAGGTTTTCGTCGACCTGCACAAGAAGGGCCTGATCTACCGCGACAAGCGGCTGGTGAACTGGGACCCCAAGCTCAAGACCGCAATATCCGACCTCGAAGTCGAAACGCACGAGGTGCAGGGCGGATTCTGGCATTTCAAATATCCGCTCGCCGACGGCGTGACGCTCGATGACGGGCGCGACCATATCGTGGTCGCGACAACGCGGCCCGAAACGATGCTTGCCGACATGGCGGTCGCCGTGCATCCGGGCGACGAACGCTACAGGAGCGTGATCGGCAAGCTGGTCAAGCTGCCGATTACGGGCCGCCTTGTGCCGGTCGTCGCCGACGAGCATGCCGACCCCGAACTGGGCAGCGGCGCGGTGAAGATCACGCCGGGGCATGATTTCAACGACTTCGAAGTCGGCAAGCGCGCTGGTTTCAAGCCCGGCGAAATGCTGAACATGCTCGACGGCGACGCGAACGTCATCCAGACCGCCGACGGGCTGATCCCGCAGGAATATCTCGGCCTTCACCGTTTTCGGCGCGACGGTGTCGATGGCGCGCGCGAACTGGTGGTGCGGCGGATGAAGGAAGCCGGCTTCCTGATCCCGCACATCGACAAGGATGGGGGCGAACATGATGCCGAGCCGCGCGCGATCCAGACTCCCTTCGGCGACCGCGGCGGCGTGGTGATCGAACCCTGGCTGACCGACCAATGGTATGTCGACGCCGAAAAACTCGCAGAGCCGCCGATGCGGGCGGTACGCGACGGGCGCATCCAGATCGTGCCAAAGACGTGGGAAAAGACTTTCTTCAACTGGATGGAGAATATCCAGCCCTGGTGCGTCTCGCGGCAATTGTGGTGGGGCCACCGGATTCCGGCCTGGTATGCCGACGACGGCCGCATCTTTGTCGCCGAGACCGAACAGGAAGCACAGGCCGAAGCGGGCGCAGGCGTTACGCTCACGCGCGACGAGGACGTCCTCGACACCTGGTTCTCCTCGGCGCTCTGGCCCTTCGCGACGCTCGGCTGGCCCGAAAATAGCGATCTCCTCAACCGCCACTACCCCAACGACGTCCTTATCTCGGGCTTCGACATCCTCTTTTTCTGGGATGCCCGCATGGCGATGATGGGGATGGAGTTCATGGGGGAAGTCCCGTGGCGGACGCTCTATCTCCATGGCCTCGTCCGCGCGCCCGACGGCGCGAAAATGTCGAAGTCAAAGGGCAATGTCGTCGATCCGATCGGGCTGATCGACCAATATGGCGCCGACGCGCTGCGCTTTTTCATGGCAGCGATGGAAACCCAGGGCCGCGACATCAAGATGGATGACGCGCGCCTGGCAGGCTATCGCAATTTTGCGACGAAGCTGTGGAACGCCGCGCGCTTCTGCGAAGCCAATGGCATTTCGGCCTCGACCAGCCTTGACGCCCCCGCGGCGATGCTGCCGGTCAATCGCTGGATCATCGGCGAGGTCGCGGACACCGTCGCCGCGATGGAGACCGCCTTCGCCGCCTATCGCTTCGACGAAGCCGCGAACGCCATCTACAGCTTTGCCTGGGACCGCTTCTGCGACTGGTATCTGGAGCTGATCAAGGGAAATATCGACGACGAGACCAGAGTGGTCGCGGGCTGGGTGCTCGACCAGATCCTTGTCATGCTCCACCCCTTTATGCCCTTCATCACCGAAGAGCTGTGGACGGGGCTTGGCGAGCGCGCGGATTATCCGCTGATTACGGCCAAATGGCCCGCACCGAATGCGGCGCGCGACGCAGACGCCAGCGCCGACATCGACTGGCTGATCAAGCTGGTGAGCGAATTGCGCGCGGCCAAGGCCGAACTCGGCCTGCCCCCCGGAGCGCGCCTGACCGCGCATTTTCCGCCGTCGCTCAACGCTCGCGCCGACAAGCTCAAGGCACAGCTCGACCGCCTTGCGCGCCTCGAAACCATCCGCTTCGACCCTGCCCCCGCAGGCGCTTCGGCGCAGCTCGTCGTCGAAGGCGAGACGATCACGGTTCCGCTTGAAGGCGTGATCGACATCGCCGCGGAACGCGATCGGCTGACCAGGGCACTCGCCGCCGCAACGAAGGAGCGCGACAGCCTCGCGGGGCGGCTCAATAACCCCTCTTTCGTCGAGCGCGCGAAGCCCGAAGCCGTTGAAAAGGCACGCGCCGACCATGCCGCCAAGGAAGCGGAGGCCGACCGCCTGGCCGCCGCGCTCGCGCGCCTGGGTTAATCGGCGCGCGGCGCAGCTTTCGACCAAGGCGCGGGCGGCTTCGACTGGCGGCCCGCTGCGCACTGGTCAGCGGGCGGGTATTGGCGCTAGAAGCGGGGATAATGAACGCCAATCTCCGCAAAGACGCGCTGCGCGACCAGCGCGCGAAAATGCTCGCGGCGGCGCCTGACTGGCGCGCGTCCGACGCGCGCGTCAATCCGCGCGTCGCGATCGGGTCGATCCTCGCCATGTGGCTGATCTATTTCCTCATCACCACCGGCCTCGCCATGCTGACCGGCGCGAGCGAACAATGGTCCTATGCCGGGCGCCGCGCGATCGTCGTGGTCGCGGGCATCCTGTGCACCTTCGTGCTCTATCAATTGCTCCAGCGCGTGCAGCCGCGCAGCTTCGGTGCGCGGCTCGCCGCGGCGCTCGGCGCGGCGGTGCCGCTCGTGATCCTCTATGCGAGCATCAACCTGTTCGTTTTCTTCTATTGGTTCCCGGCGCCCGACACCGCGAAGATCATCGAAGAGGTGCAGTCGAAGTTCCCGGTGGCGTGGGAAATGGTGCTGATCCTCGACAGTTCGATCCGCTGGTATTTCTTTTTTGCCGTGTGGGCGGCGCTTTATGTCGCTTTCGGCTATGCGAACGAGATGCGCGCGGTCGAACGCCGCGCCAATCATTTCCGTATGGAGGCCAAGAATGCGCAGCTCCGCGCGCTCCATTACCAGGTCAATCCGCATTTCCTGTTCAACACGCTGAACTCGCTCTCGACGCTCGTGCTCAAGGGCTCGAAGAGCGAGGCCGAGACGATGATCATGAACCTGTCGTCCTTCCTGCGCTCAAGCCTTGCGGTCGATCCCGAGCAGCTCGTCAGTCTCGACGAGGAAATCGCGCTCCAGCGCCTTTATCTGGACATCGAGCAAGCGCGCTTTCCTGACCGGTTGCAAGTCGAGGTGTCGATGCCCGACGAGCTCAAACATGCGTGCGTGCCGGTGCTCATCCTGCAACCGATCATCGAAAATGCGATCAAATATGGCGTGTCGCCCAGCAAGGGCAAAATCGCGATTCGCCTGCAAGCCAGCGCCGAATATGGCCTGCTCGTCTTGCGCATCGAAAATGACATCGACCCCAAGGCGCCGGTGCCGGCGTCCGGAACCGGCCTTGGCCTCGGCAATGTTCGCGAGCGCTTGCTGACCCGCTATGGCCCCGCGGCTGGGTGCGAATGGGGCAAATCGGACGATGGCGGCTTTGTCGTTTCGCTATGGCTGCCGCTGGCACGGGAGGCTTGCTGATGCTTCAGACCTTGCGCACATTGATCGTCGATGACGAGCCGCTTGCGATCGAGCGGCTTCAGATCCTTGCCGGGCAACAGGATGGGATTTCGCTCGTCGGCACCGCCAGCGACGGCGCCTCGGCGCTGCGCATGGTCGATGCGCTCGCCCCCGACCTGCTGCTCTGCGACATCGCGATGCCCGACCTCAACGGGCTGGAGGTGGCAGCGGCGATCGAGCGGCTCGACAATCCGCCCGCGATCGTCTTCGTCACCGCCTTCGATCGCTACGCCGTTGCCGCGTTCGAGGTCGCGGCGGTCGACTATCTGCTGAAACCCGTTGCCCCCGACAGGCTGGCGCGCGCCTTGTCGCGCGTACGCGAATGGCGCGCAGCCGAGCGCGCTCCGGCGCAGAAGAGCAAGTGGATCACCGAATTCTGGGTCCAGAACCGCGGCGAGATGCTGCGCATCGACGCGGCGCAGGTCGATCTGATCGAAGCCGAACGCGATTATATGCGCCTGCACGTCGGCGCGCGCAGCTGGCTGATTCACCAGACGATCAAATCGTTGGAAGCACGGATGAACCCCGATCAGTTCATGCGTATCCACCGGTCGAAGATGATCCGGCGGGACGGCATCGTCGGGCTGAAACATCATGGCGACGGCGCGTGGAGCGTCGACCTGGGCGAAGGCGGCGTGCACCGCATCGGCCGCACCTATCTGCACGATGTAAAGGCGATCATGCACGCATGAAAAAGCGGCCATGCCGCCAGGGCATGACCGCCTTCACAAATGATCGCAAGGGACACGATCAGGGCGCGGCGGCGATCACGAGCCGGCCAGCCTCGGCATAGCGCGCGCCATTACCGTTGAAAAGTTCGGCCAGCTTGATCTCCGCGTCAGCCAGCGCCGATTTTTCGCAACGGATCGCGATGGCGCGCTCGTGGAGCGGCTGACGATAATGCGGCCGACTGCCGCACACCTTCTGCACCGCATATTTGACCCGCGTTGTCAGCGATTCGCGGCCGTCTTCGGTTGCAAGGTTGAGGTCATCGTAGCGCACGATAGTCGTTCGCCGTTCGCCTTCTTCGTCGACGGCAGCGGCCGCGGGGACCGCAAGGCCGGTCAGCGCCATCGGTGCCGCCAGCAGGATGAAATTAAGGTTCGCCATGGGGGAGTCCTCTCGCAGGGGATCGGATGCGGGATACGAAGCGCCCGGACCGGGGAGACCGAGGCCCTCCGCATCCCGCAGCGTTGGAATGGCGGATTTGCTCCGTTCGATCACCCCAGGTTCGACCGGATCGGCGGGCACGTCGATCAGACCGACCAATGGCATCCAATCATCGACGAATGGCCGACGGCGCAGTAATTTCGTGACACAATTCTTGCGTCTCGGTGTCAGAACGCCCACTTTTTGTCATCGTGAAGAAATTATCTTGCCAAGCGAGTCGGAAGATCGAAAGCGCACTGCTCCGCGGCGTGCTGCTGGTCGGCGTCGGTGTCCTGTGCGGCGCGCTTCTGGGCGACATGGCCGCAGGAAAGCGGTTGAACGCTGACACGGCCGACATCCCAATGTCCTACACAGCGCTCAGCGCCAACCCCGATGCGGCCGCGAATCCCTTGATCGAACCCGACCCTTGCCGCGCTTGCCCCGACAGCTATGGCGTCGCCGCGCGGCTCCGCGCTGACCGGGAAGATCGCGCGGACGACCTGTTCCGCGCGCTGGGGGCCGTCGAACCGAATGTCGACGACGCCGAGGCCGAGGAAAATTATCAGTATGGCGGCAGTTTTCCTGATCTTGCACCGCGATCGCCCGCGTCAGCCATCGAAAGGCCCACCTCGACACCGGATGGCGAGACGGATCGGGATGCGGAACGCCCCGCCCGAACCGATCCGCCCGATTCTATTGCGGAGGCGTCTTGACCGGCGGCGCGCAGCGCGTCGTGTCACCCGCCTTGCATGCAGCGACGTCGGCTTCCCATTTCATCCGCTCCTCGGCAGACATTGCGGCAAGGCGCGCCTTTTCGGCTTCATAGGCAGCAGTTTCCTCGGCAAAGACTTGCTGGTCGTGCGCAACCTGCTGTGCCGCCGCAGAAACTTCCTGCATATAGAGGAGGTTATCGCTCCGCGCCCGCGCCGCCTGCTCGGCGTTGAGACGTGCGGTGTTGGCCCGCTCTTCGGCCGTGGTGCCATCGGGCAATTTCTTTTGGGCCACAGGCGGCGTGTCGGCTGCCTGCTGCGCGGCGGCCTGACCGGCGGCCAGCAGCGCCAGGGCAAATGAAGCGGTCCATATTGTCCGGGTCATCGAGACTTCTCCTTCGATCCACAGCCTTGCTCCAACGCGCCATCTCGCGCCGCGTTCCGGTCGCTTTTAACCTCGCGTCGGCCAGTCGTCGTGCTTGGCCCATCCTTTCCGCGCAATCGGACCCGCATTTGCGAGCCCGATGAAATATCCACTCAACCGGTCCTTATCGACCCGCTCGCGATCCTGCGCGCCGCAATACTGTTCAGCCTGTGGCAGGGCACGGCGATCGTAGCAACGGGACGCCGACGGGCCGTTGCCACGATGGATCGCTGACCCAAGGGGCCATTGCCGCCGCGCGGCGCCCGTCCTATCCACGCGGCGAAGCGGTATAGACGACCCTTGCGTCTTTAGAACAAATCTGGAACATGCCCATCCATGAGTCTCACCCACATTTCCGTGCGCGGTGCGCGCGAGCATAATCTGAAGGGCGTCGACGTCGATCTTCCGCGCGATGCGCTGATCGTCATCACCGGGCTTTCGGGGTCGGGGAAATCGTCGCTCGCCTTCGACACCATCTATGCGGAGGGGCAGCGGCGCTATGTCGAGTCGCTGTCGGCCTATGCACGCCAGTTCCTCGAAATGATGCAAAAGCCCGATGTCGAGCATATCGACGGCCTCTCGCCCGCGATCAGCATCGAGCAGAAAACGACCAGCCGCAATCCGCGCTCGACCGTCGCGACCGTCACCGAAATCTATGACTATATGCGGCTGCTGTGGGCGCGTGTCGGTATTCCCTATTCGCCTGCAACCGGCGAACCGATCAGCGCGCAGACGGTCAGCCAGATGGTCGACCGCGTAATGCAGCTTCCGGATGGCACGCGCGCCTATCTGCTCGCGCCGGTGGTGCGCGGACGCAAGGGCGAGTATAGGAAAGAACTCGCACAGTGGCAGAAAGAGGGCTTCACCCGCGTCCGCATCGACGGTGAATATTTCGAGATCGAGGACGCCCCGGCGCTCGACAAGAAGTATAAGCATGACATCGAGGTCGTCGTCGATCGCATCGTCGTGCGCGAAGGCATCGAGACGCGGCTTGCCGACAGCTTCGAGACCGCGCTGAAGCTGGCCGAGGGACTCGCTTACGTCGACCTTGCCGACGGTCCGGTGCCGGGGCGCGAGGACGCGGATAGCGGCGGGGCGATGAAGGGCGCAGGCATCCCCGCCAACCGCCTGATTTTCTCTGAAAAATTCGCCTGTCCCGTCAGCGGCTTCACCATCGCCGAGATCGAACCCCGGCTGTTCAGCTTCAACGCGCCACAGGGTGCCTGCCCGGCGTGCGACGGGCTTGGCGAGCGGCTGGAGTTCGACCCCGAGCTGGTGGTCCCGAACCATGCGCTCAGCCTCAGAAAGGGCGCGGTGGTGCCATGGGCGAAATCGAACCCGCCGTCGCCCTATTATATGCAGGTGCTCGAAAGCCTCGGCAAAGCCTATGGCTTCTCGCTCGACACGCCATGGCAGGATCTGCCCGGCGAGGTGCAGCTGATCATCCTCTACGGCACCGGCGGCAAGCCCGTCGAACTGACCTTCAAGGACGGCAAGCGCAGCTATACGACGCACAAGGCGTTCGAGGGGGTAATCGGCAACCTCAACCGCCGGATGCTCCAGACCGAAAGCGCGTGGATGCGCGAGGAGCTGGGCAAATATCAGACGGCACAGCCGTGCGAGACGTGTCACGGCGCGCGGCTGCGCCCCGAACCGCTCGCCGTGAAGATTGCGGGCGAGAATATCAGCATGTCGGCGCAGCGGTCGGTTGCCGACGCGCTCCGATGGTTTTCGACGCTCGACGAAAAGCTGACCGAGCAGCAGCGCCAGATCGCCAGGGCGATCCTGAAGGAAATCAACGAACGGCTGGGCTTCCTCAACAATGTCGGGCTCGACTATCTCAACCTCAACCGCACGTCGGGCACGCTGTCGGGCGGCGAAAGCCAGCGCATCCGCCTGGCAAGCCAGATCGGCAGCGGACTTTCCGGCGTGCTCTATGTGCTCGACGAGCCGAGCATCGGCCTGCACCAGCGCGACAACGACCGGCTGCTGGCAACGCTGAAGCGCCTGCGCGATCTCGGCAACACCGTGATCGTCGTCGAGCATGACGAAGATGCGATCCGCCACGCCGATCATATTGTCGACATGGGCCCCGGCGCGGGCGTCCACGGCGGCGAAATCGTCGCCGAGGGCACGCTCGATGAGGTGCTGACGAACACGAAAAGCCTGACCGCGGCGTATCTGACCGGCGCAAAGAAGATCGAGGTGCCAACGCACCGCCGCCCCGGCAACGGCTTCGACCTGGTGCTCAAGGGCGCGCGCGCGAACAATCTTCAGAATGTCACCGCAAGGATCCCGCTCGGCACCTTCACCTGTGTCACCGGCCTCAGCGGCAGCGGCAAGTCGAGCCTGATCATCGACACGCTCTATGCCGCGGCGGCGCGCACGCTGAACGGAGCGCGGCTTGTCGCGGGGCCGCACGAAAGCCTCACCGGCCTCGAACATTGCGACAAGGTCATCGATATCGACCAGTCACCGATCGGCCGCACGCCGCGCAGCAACCCTGCAACTTATACCGGGGCCTTCACGGTCATCCGCGACTGGTTCGCGGGCCTGCCCGAAAGCCAGGCGCGCGGCTACAAACCCGGTCGCTTCAGCTTCAACGTCAAGGGCGGGCGGTGCGAAACCTGCACCGGCGACGGGCTGATCAAGATCGAGATGCATTTCCTGCCCGACGTCTATGTGACGTGCGAGACATGCCACGGCAAACGCTACAACCGCGAAACGCTGGAGGTGAAGTTCAAGGGGATGAGTATCGCCGACGTGCTCGACATGACCGTCGAGGATGCGGCCGAGTTCTTCAAGGCGGTGCCCGCGATCCGCGACAAGATGGCTATGCTCGTCCGCGTCGGGCTTGGCTATATCAAGGTCGGGCAACAGGCGACGACGCTGTCGGGCGGCGAAGCGCAGCGGGTAAAGCTTGCCAAGGAATTGTCGCGGCGCTCGACCGGGCAGACGCTCTATATCCTCGACGAGCCGACGACGGGGCTGCATTTCGAGGATGTGAGGAAGCTGCTCGAAGTGCTGCAGGCGCTTGTCGAACAGGGCAACAGCGTGATCGTGATCGAGCATAACCTCGATGTCATCAAGACCGCCGACTATATCCTCGATCTCGGCCCGGAGGGCGGGGTGAAGGGCGGCGAAATCGTTGCATGCGGCACGCCCGAACAGGTGGTGAAGGAAAAACGCAGCTTCACCGGGCAGTATCTCAAGCCATTGCTGGAGAAACAGGCGGCGCCGCAATGATCACCACCGCCGCCGCCGACTTTGCCGCCGCCTTGCCGAACGGCGGCCGCCTTGCGGGGCTCGATGTCGGCACCAGGACGATAGGCGTTGCGCTGTGTGATGCGGGCTGGTCCTTTGCAACGCCAGACAAGACGATTACCCGCAAGAAATTCGCCGCCGACCTCGACACGCTGAGGGCGCTCGTCGCCGCGCAATCGGTCGTCGGGCTGGTCGTCGGCCTGCCGCTCAACATGGACGGCAGCGACAGCCCGCGCACCCAGAGCACGCGCGCCTTTGCGCGCAACCTCGCGCCGCTCGGCCTGCCTGTCCTGCTGTGGGACGAACGCTGGTCGACCGCCGCGGTCGAACGCGCGATGATCGCTGCCGATGTCAGCCGTGCCAAACGCGCGGAACGTGTCGACAGCGCAGCGGCGGCGTTCATCCTGCAGGGTGCGATCGACGCGATGGTGCGATAGCGCAACGTCAGGACGAGCCGTGCCCCCCGAAAGAGAGCCGGGGTTCTGTTACGGATCACTTGCGATTTCCGCTTCTCGCCCCTAAACGCTCCCCTTTAATGACAAACGCCACCACCCGACCCGCCAGCGACTATCCGCCCGGCGGCGATGCCTTTCGCCATCGCCACCTTACCGGCATCGCCCAGCTCACCCCATGGGAGATTTCCTATATATTGGACGCCGCCGAACAATGGGTCGAACTCAATCGCAGCGGCGCGGCGAAGCATGACGATCGGCTCGCGGGGCTGACCATCATCAACGCCTTTTTCGAAAACTCCACCCGCACGCTTCTTTCGTTCGAGATCGCCGGGAAACGGCTCGGCGCTGACGTCGTCAACATGCACGCCGCGCAGTCGAGCGTGAAGAAGGGCGAGACGCTGATCGACACCGCGATGACGCTTAACGCGATGCGCGCCGACGCCATCGTCATTCGCCACTCGGCATCGGGCGCGGTGCAACTCATCGCCGACAAGGTCGATTGCCCCGTCCTCAACGCGGGCGACGGCCGCCACGAGCACCCGACACAGGCGCTGCTCGACGCGCTGACCATCCGCCGCCGCCTTGGCAAGGTCGAAGGGCTCACCATCGCGATCTGCGGCGACGTTCTTCACAGCCGCGTTGCGCGCTCGAACATTCTGGCATTGACGCTGCTCGGCAACGAGGTGCGCGTCATTGCCCCCGCGACGCTGACCCCGCCCGCAATGGAACGGATGCACGTCGCCACCTTCACCGACATGGACGAAGGGCTGAAGGACGCCGACGTCGTGATGATGCTGCGCCTCCAGAACGAACGCATGGACGGCGCCTACCTGCCCTCGGCGCGCGAATATCATGCGCTTTACGGCCTGACGCCCCAGCGGCTCGAAAAGGCGAAGCCGGACGCCATCGTCATGCACCCCGGCCCGATGAACCGCGGGGTGGAGATCGACAGCAGCATCGCCGACGATCCCGCGCGCTCGACGATCACCGAGCAGGTCGAAATGGGGGTCGCGGTGCGCATGGCATGCCTCGACATATTGACGCGCCGCCAGCGGGGAGTGCCGGGATGGAACTGAGGCCGCTGCATATCGTCAATGCGCTGCTGGTCGATGGCGCCGCGCCGCGCGCGGGCAGTCTGCTCGCGGTCGATGGCCGCATCGCCGCGATCGACCCGACCGACATCCCCGAAGGCGCGGAGACCGTCGATGCCAGGGGCCAGTGGCTCGCCCCCGGCATCATCGACCTGGGCGTTTTTGCGACCGACAAACCCGCCTTTCACTTCGGCGGCATTACCCGCGCCGCGTTGATGCCCGACACGGGCCCGCTCGACGGCGCGGGCCTCGTCGAGCGCGCGGCCAAGGGCGGCAAGCCCGACCTGTGGGTCCACCCGATCGCCGCGGCGACCAAAGGCCTGGAAGGCCGTGAACTCGCCGAAATCGGCTTGATGAAGGCGGCGGGCGCGCGCGCCGTCGCCACCGGCCGCGGCCGCATCGCCGACAGCGGGGTGATGCGCCGCGTGCTCGCCTATGCCGCTTCGCTCGGCCTTGTCACGATCATTCATGCCGAGGATGAGGGACTCACCGCCGGTGCCGTCGCGACCGACGGCGAAATGGCGACACGGCTCGGCCTGTCGTCTGCCCCCGCAATCGCCGAAGCGATGGCGATCGCGCGCGACCTGGCGCTCGTCGAGGAAACCGGCGCGCCCGTGCATTTCCGCCAGGTCACGACCGCGCGCGGGCTTGACCTGATCCGCGTCGCCAAGGCCAGGGGGATGCCCGTCCTGTGCGGCATCACCCCCGCGCATCTGTTTCTTTCCGACACCGCGATCGGCGATTTCCGCACCTTTGCGCGCCTGTCGCCGCCGCTGCGCAGCGAAGACGACCGGCAGGCCTGCCTTGCCGCGGTGGCCGACGGCACGATCGACATATTGTCGTCAGGGCACGACCCGCGAGGGCCGGAAGACAAGCGCCTGCCCTTCGCCGAGGCGCTGCCCGGCATGGCGGGCGCCGAAACCCTGCTCGCCATGGGCCTGAACCTCGTTCGCGATGGACATATTACGCCGGGTCGCCTGTTCGAGATGCTCGCGACCACCCCCGCCCGCCTGCTCGGTGTCGATGTCGGCAGGCTTGCCATCGGCAAGGAAGCCGATCTCATCCTCGTCGATCCCGATACGCCGTGGCAGGTCGACGCCAAGAAGATGGCGGCGTGGGCGGGCAACACGCCCTTCGATGGCATGCCGGTACAGGGCCGCGCGACGATGATCTGGAAGGGCGGTCAGCGGATACGGTGACCGGGGCCGCGCGGCGGCGTTCCCTCTTGCACGACTTTCCGTTTACGTTAAGGTCAGTTTCAAACCGCAACCGGAGAGTGATTCATGGCCCTTCCCCCGATTTTCGACCGCCTGCGCCTGCCCGTCATCGGATCGCCGCTGTTCATCGTGTCGGGGCCCGATCTTGTCATCGCGCAGTGCAAGGCGGGCATCGTCGGCAGCTTTCCCGCGCTGAACGCGCGTCCGCAATCGCTGCTCGACGAATGGCTGCACCGCATCACCGAAGAACTGGCAGCGTGGGACCGCGACAATCCCGACCGCCCCTCGGCGCCCTATGCGGTCAACCAGATCGTCCACAAATCGAACGACCGGCTGGAAGCGGACATCGCAACCTGCGCCAAATGGAAAGTGCCGATCACGATCACTTCGCTCGGCGCGCGTGAAGAACTCAACCAGGCGGTTCACAGTTGGGGCGGGATCACGCTGCACGACGTCATCGACGATCGTTTCGCGCGCAAGGCGATCGAAAAGGGCGCCGACGGGCTGATCCCCGTCGCCGCCGGCGCGGGCGGCCATGCCGGACGACAATCGCCCTTCGCACTCGTGCAGGAAATCCGCGAATGGTTCGACGGCCCCGTCGCCCTGTCGGGAGCGATCGGCCACGGCCGCTCGATCCTAGCCGCGCAGGCGTGCGGCGCCGACCTCGCCTATATCGGCAGCGCCTTTATCGCGACCGCCGAAGCAAATGCCGACGAAGGCTATAAGAACGGCATCGTCGAGGGGTGCGCCGCCGACATCGTCTATTCGAATCTCTTTACCGGCGTTCACGGCAACTATCTTCGCCAGTCGATCGTCGCGGCGGGCATGGACCCCGACAATCTGCCCGAAGGCGACCTCAAGACAATGAATTTCGGGTCGGGAGGCAACACCAAGGCCAAGGCGTGGAAGGACATATGGGGATCGGGCCAGGGGATCGGCGCCGTATCTGCGGTGCGCCCCGTCGCCGAGTTTGTCGCCGAACTGGAACAGCAATATCTTGCTGCGCGCGACGAACTGGCGGCAAAGGTCCGGCTTTAACGCGGCGAGCAGGACAGGCATCGAGCCGCGCAGGACCAACGGATCATATTTGCGGTTCGCCACGCCATGGCCGATCGACGCACGGAAGCTGGCGATTCGGAACCGAACACGACCGCAGGACATGACGGTGGTTTTCCGCGCCCCGGAGCGCGGCGTGCTTGTTTGCGCCTCAGCACCGCAAGCGCGGCAGGGAGCCAGTTTCAGACCGCCAGAGCGGAATATCGATGGCCGCTGGATCCTGCGCTGGATTCCACCATCGTCGGCAGGATGCGACCGTCGTGACCAGCAAGGTCGACAGGTTGCGCCGCTGAAGGGGCTTACGCCGTGCGTCGCAAGACCAGACGCCACATCCCAGCGCCTGTTCCCCGCATGACTAAAGGCTGATCGCGCCGGTCAGATCGCGACCTGACTCCCCAGCTCGACAACGCGGTTGGTCGGCAGGCGGAAATACTCCATCGCACTTTCCGAATTGCGGAGCATCCACGCGAACAGTTTTTCGCGCCAGATCGGCATTCCGGGCTTTTTCGCCGCGATCAGCGTCTGGCGCGACAGGAAAAAGCTGGTTTCCAGCATCTTGAACTCGCCGCCACAGCTCGACACGCGGCTCAGCGCTTCGGGCACGTCGATCGGCTGCATGAAACCGTAATTGAGCACGAGCCGGTGGAACCCCTGACCCAGATCTTCGAGTTGGCAGAGCTTGCTTTCGGGAACGAAAGGCACGTCGGCAATCTTGATCGTCAGCAGGATGATGCGCTCGTGCAGCACCTTGTTGTGCTTCAGATTGTGAAGCAGCGCGTGCGGCACGCCATCGCTGCTCGACGTCATGAACACCGCGGTGCCGGGCACGCGCGTCGCGCTGTTCGCGGCCGATTTCACGAAAATCGGGATCGGCATCGCGCCTTCGGCCATTTCCTGCTGCATCAGTTTGCGCCCGCGCGACCAGGTGGTCAGCAAGGTAAAGATCACCAGGCCGATCGCCAGCGGCACCCAGCCGCCATCGGGCACCTTGATCAGATTGGCGCCGAAATAGGCAATATCGACGATGAAGAAGACCGCGAGCACCGGCAGCGCCTTCCACGCGGGCCATTTCCACAAGGTAAAGAGAACGACGCTCATCAGGCAGGTGTCGATGAACATCGCGCCGGTCACCGCGATACCATAGGCCGCGGCAAGGTTGCTCGACGAACCGAAGCCCAGGACGAGCAGGATCACCATGATCATCAACCCCCAGTTGACGATCGGAATATAAATCTGACCCGCGGCCGACGCGCTGGTGTGCTCGACGCGCAGGCGCGGCATGAAGCCCAGCTGGATCGCCTGCTGCGTCAGCGAGAAGGCGCCCGAAATCACCGCCTGGCTGGCGATGATCGTCGCGAGCAGCGCAAGTATGACGACGGGCAGCTCCAGGAACTGCGGCATCATCTGGAAAAAGGGGTCGGAAATCAGCTCGGCGCGTGGCCCCGCTTCGGCCGCGAGGACCATCGCCCCCTGTCCCATATAGTTGAGCATCAGCGCGGGGAGCACGAAACTGAGCCACGACAGCCCGATCGGCCCGCGCCCGAAATGCCCCATGTCGGCATAGAGCGCCTCCGCCCCGGTCACGGCGAGCACGACCGCGCCCAGGGCTATGAAGGCGGTGAAGCCGTCGAGATAGAAAAAGCGCAGCGCGTTCACCGGATTGAGCGTCTCGACGATAATCCACGGATTATGGCTGATATGCAGGATGCCAAGCCCCGCGAGCATGAGGAAATAGAGCAGCATGATCGGGCCGAACAGCGCGCCGACCTTGGCCGTCCCGCGCGCCTGGATCGCAAACAGGCCGATCAGGATCGCGAGCGCGATCGGCACGATATAAGGCTCGAACCCCTCGTCGACATAGGACAGGCCCTCGGTCGCCGACAGCACCGACATTGCCGGGGTAATCATGCTGTCGCCATAAAAGAGCGCGGTCGCGAACACGCCCAGCAGGACGATCGGCCACGTCCAGCGCTTGCCCTCCGACGACCGGCTGATCAGCGCGAGCAGCGCGAGGCTGCCGCCCTCGCCCTTGTTGTCGGCGCGCATGATCGTCATCACATATTTGAAGGTGACGACGAGCATCATCGACCAGAAGACCAGGCTCAGAACGCCATAGATATGCAGCCGGTCGGGCTCGATCGGGTGATGACCGGCAAAGGTTTCGCGAAAGGCGTAAAGCGGGCTGGTGCCGATGTCGCCAAAGACGACGCCGATCGCGCCGACGGCAAGCTTCAGCTTGCCATCGCCATGATGCCCGTGGCCGTGATGGCCGGTTTCGGCGGCGGCTTCGATAGCGGTTGCCACGCCCTCGGCCGTCTCTTGCGACTCAGCAGTCATCGCGCGCCTTTAGACGAGCCTGCGATTTTGGAACAGGTTTCAATTCGGGACGCTCGCGGTGGCTTCGTCGTTCGCGTCCGGCGGCACTGGCCCCATCGCCCGTCGAAGCTGTGCCAACCGCATTTCGAGGTCCGCCCGCCATGGCGCATCGGCAGGACTGCGCGCGAGCAATTCGCTCCACACCGCCTCCGCGCCTTTAAGGTCGCCGCCCTGCGCCAGCGCCAGCCCGGCGAAAAAGGGCGGCGCGGGATGCGACGGGTCGCGCCGCGCCGCCTCATCGAACGCCAGCGCCGCGGCGGGCGACATCATCCCGCCGCCATGCGCGGCGAGCGCATTGCCAAGGCCGACCCACAGGTCGACATTGTCGGGGTATTTCTCCAGTCCCTTTTCCAGCGTCCTGGCCGCGAGTTCGGTCTTGCCCGTGCGCGCGAAGCCATCGGACATGCCCAGCCATTGCGCGGCCGGTCCAAAGCGTTCGGCCATGCCCTGCCGCCGGTCGGTAATCGCGTCGCCGAACCCTTCGGGCTCCGCGGGCATGGCGACGGGTTTTCCGGGCAGCGCCGGGCTTCCCTGAAGCGCATAACCTGTCAGGCCCAGCATCACCGCCGCCCCTGCCAGCGGACGCGCGGCGACGGGGATTCGGCCAAGCCAGAAAATGCCGCCGATCGTCAGCATCGCGGCGAGCATCACCCACAGCCAGGTCACGCCTTGTCCTCCGCATCGCCATCGCCGCGGCGAAAGCGGCCGAACGCCAGCCATCCGCCGATCGCAAGAAACAGCAACGGCCCAAGCCAAAGCAGCGCCGTCGCCGCGTCAAACGGCGGATCATAGGTCACCCAATTGCCGTAGCGCGCGACGAGCCACGCCTTGATTTCATCGGGACTTTCGCCGGCGGCGATCTTGCTGCGCACCTCGTGCCGCATGTCGCCTGCCAGCGGCGCGTCGCTGTCGGCAATCGACTGGCCCTGACAGACGAGGCAGCGCAGCTCCTCCATCAAGGCCTTGGCGCGCGCTTCCTTCGCCGGGTCGTTCAATTGCTGATAGGCATAGGGCGCGGGCGGCAGCCGGTCCTGGGCCGCCACCGGCAAGGCGAGCGCGCCGAGCAGGCAAAGGAGAACCAGCCGCAGGCTCATTTCATCGCCTCGATCTTCGCGACGATTTCGGGCACCTGATCGGCCAGGATGACGCCCTGGATCTGCTCGCGGATGATGCCCTTGCCGTCGACAAGGAAGGTTTCGGGCACCCCCGACGATCCCAGCGCAATCTGGACGCTGCTCTGCATGTCGGCCCCGATGCGATCGAAAGGATTGCCATATTCGCTCAGGAACCGGGCGACATCCTCCGGCCGGTCGCGGATCGCGATGCCGTCGATCGGCACGCCCGCGGCCTTGAGCGCCTCGAGTTGCGGCGCCTCGGCCCGGCACGGGATGCACCAGCTGGCGAACACGTTGACGAGCCGCGGTCGCCCGTCGGCAAGATCGCTGCTCTTCAGCCCCGGCACCCCCGCGGTCGCGGGCGGCAGGTCGAACAGCGGCATCGGCTTGTCGATCCATTGGGACTGGATCAGCGTTTCGGCGGGCGTGACCAGCCGATAGATGAAGGCGCCGAACAATAATCCCATGATGGCCAGCGGCACAAACAAGACCCAGCGGTTCTTCATGGCGCAAAACGCTCCTGTGTTTTGCGGTGCCGGCGCGCGCGCCACATGGCGGGCAGTTGCGCACGGCCGAGCAGCGACAGCGTCGCGCCGAGCGCAATCAGTCCACCGCCCAGCCATATCCACCACACCAAAGGTTTCCACCACAGGCGAATCTGATAACGGTCGGCACGGCCGTCATCGCCCGGCACCGGCTGGCCAAGCACCGCGTAAAGCTGCCCCCCCGGCCGCGTCAGCAGCGCGGCTTCGTTGGTTTCGGTCGGTGCGGTGCCCATCAGTCCCGGAAAAGTGCGCGCTTCGGGTTTCATCGTAAAGCGGCCGCCCGATGCGGTTGTCGCGATCAGCGAGCCCTCGATGGCGGTATAGTTCGGCCCGGCCACGGGCTTCACTCCCACGAACTTTACCGAAAAATCGGCGATGCGGATGGTCTCGCCCGGCGCGGCCGCGACCAGCCGCTCCTTGATGAAGGCGCTTTCGGCGCCCATGCCGGCGAGACACACCGCGACGCCGAAATGCGCCACAACCATGCCCCAGGTCGGCAAGGGCACGCGGCGAAGCGTGCGTCCCCACAGCGGTGCCAGGCTCGCCACCGCCACGACAGCCGCAACGGTCATGCCGAGCAGCGGCAATATCCCCACGGCGCCGCCGAACAGGATCAGCGCGAAGAGCACCGCCGCCCCCGCAAAGGCCGATGCGGGCAGGCGCGACCACAATCTCTTGCCGTCATCCTTGCGCCAGCTGAGCAACGGCCCCGCGACCATGACGAGGCAAAGGATCAACGCCAGCGGCCCCGCGACGCGATTATAATAGGGTGGCCCGACCGAAATCTTCTCGCCCATCGCTTCGGCGACGATCGGATAGAGCGTGCCGAGCAGCACGAGCGCGAGAATTGTCGTCAGCAGCAGATTGTTGATGACGAGCGCGCCCTCGCGGCTGAGCAGCGCGAACTTCTTGCCCTCCGCAACCGCCCCGGCGCGCAGCGCGAACAGGGTGAGCGCGCCGCCGATATAGATCGCCATCAGCACGAGCAGAAAGGTGCCGCGTTCGGGATCGACCGCAAAGCTGTGGACGCTCGTGAGCAATCCCGACCGCACGATGAAGGTGCCGACCATCGACATCGAAAAGCCGATCACCGCGAGCATCACCGTCCAGGCGCGCAGCGCGTTGCGCGTCGCCGTCACGGCGACCGAATGGAGCAGCGCCGCCCCCGCAAGCCACGGGACGAGCGAGACATTTTCGACCGGATCCCAGAACCACCAGCCGCCCCAGCCAAGCTCATAATAGGCCCAATAGCTGCCTGCGGTGATGCCCAGGGTCAGGAAGATCCAGCTGCCGAGCACCCAGGGCCGCATCGCGCGCGCAAAGGCGGGGCCGATTTCGCGCGTGATCAGCGCGCCGACGGCAAAGCTGAACGCGACCGACAGCCCGACATAGCCGACGTATAGCGTCGGCGGGTGGAAGGCCAGGCCGATGTCCTGAAGCAGCGGATTGAGCCCCTGCCCGTCGGGCGGCGCCACCGGCAACCGCTTGAACGGGTTGGAGGAGAACAGCAGGAAAGCGAAAAAGCCCAGGCTCAATGCCGCCTGTGCGGTCAGCGTCGCGACCAGCGTATCCTCGCGCAGCCGTTTCTCGAACAGCGCGATCAGCGCCCCCGACAGCGACAGAATCATCAGCCACAGCAACATCGACCCTTCGTGATTGCCCCACGTTCCCGCGATCTTGAAGATCATCGGTTTCAGGCTGTTGCTGTTGCGCGCAACCAGATCGACCGACATGTCGGAACGCACGAAAAGCGCGATCAGCAAGCCGAAGGCAGCGGCGGTGAGCACGCCCTGCGCGACGCTTGCCGGCCGGACGAGCGCCGCCAGATCCTTCGGCCCGCCGCGCAGGAACAAGGTTCCCGCGACGAGCGACAGGCAGGCGAGCGACGCGGCGATCCACAGCAGCGCAAGGCCAAGTTCGGCGATCACAACGCCACCACCCCACCAAAGGTCATCCCGGCGAAGGCCGCGATTGCGCCCTTGGCTTTCGCGCGCGCCGGTGAAATCCCGGCCTTTGCCGGAATGACGGTGCAAGGAAGGTCGTTCATCCCTTCACCGCCGCCTTCATATCCTTTGGCATGTCGCCCATCTGCGGCGGCATATAGCGTTCGTCATGCTTCGCCAGAATACGGTCGGCAACAAAGGTGCCGTCGGCGCGCATCCGCCCGTCGGCAACCATGCCGCTTTCCTCGCCGAACAGGTCGGGGACGATGCCCTTATATTCGACAGGTACCGATGCCTTGCCGTCGGTCGCGACGAAACGGATCGTCAGCCCGTCGGCCTGCCGCACGATGCTGCCTTTCGCGACCATGCCGCCCAGCCGCATCGCTTCGCCGACCGCCGCCTTACCGCCCGCGACTTCGTCAGGCGTGCGGAAATAGGCGGCCTCGTCGCGGAGCGCGCTCGCCGCGAGCACGCCCGCGCCGACGACACCACATAGCGCGACGACCGCCAGGACCAGCCGTTGATGCTTTGCCTTCACCGGCGATCCTTTCGCAGCGCGTGGCTGCGCTTCTCGGCCCGCACCATCGCGCGCCAGCTCGACCAGAGCACTGCGGCGGTCAGCGCGACCGTCAGGCCATAGGCCGCGGCCACATAGGCCCATTGATCGCCGCCGCTGATGACCCCCGCCACGTCTTATTCCTCCTCATCGGCCAGCCGCCGCAGCCGCGCCGCGACGCGGTTGTCGGCGATGATCCGCCGCATCCGCATCAGCACGATAGCCCCGAATAGCAGCGAAAAGCCCGCCAAGGTCAAGCCCAGCGGCCACAGCAGTGCGCCGTCGATGCTCGATCCGCCCAGCGTGATGCTCGGTCCCTGATGCAGGCTGTTCCACCATATGACGCTGCGGTTGATGATCGGGATGTTGATCGCGCCCACCAGCGCATAGATCGCCGCGCCGCGCGACAGCGCCCCGCCCTGCCGCTGCGCATCGTCGCCGTTCGTGAGCGCGATAAAACCAGCATAAAGAAAAAGGAGCACGAGCATCGAGGTCATCCGCCCGTCCCATTCCCACCAGGTGCCCCAGGTCGGCTTGCCCCAGATCGACCCGGTGGCGAGGCACAGCGCCGTGAACAGCATACCCGGCACCGCGATCGCGCGCGCGGCGATGCCCGCCAGCGGATGCCGCCATACCAGCTGGACCAACCCGGCGATTGCCAGCGATGTCCACCCCCCCATGCCGAGCCACGCCGACGGCACATGGACATAAAGGATACGCGCGGTTTCGCCCTGTTTGTAATCGCCCGGCACCAGCGCCAGCCCGGCCAGCCCCCCAGCGAGCACCAGCAACAGGCCAAGGCCAAGCAACCAAGGCGTCAGCGGCCTGGCAATCGCCAGAAAACGGGTCGGATTGGCATAAGCGTGCATCGGTTTCGCGTCGTCCTTAGGTGAGGCGGCGCCTGCGGTCCAGCAATTTGCCGAGCAAAGGCGCCGGGATTCACCGTTCCGGCCGCGTCCAGATCCAACTGCCGGTCACGACCGCAGCGACCACCGGCGCCATCGCCCAAGGCCACGGCGCAAACGCCAGTGCAAGCACAATGCTCGCAACGAAGGCAAGCGACGCGGCGACCTTGGCCTTGCGGCTGATCGCACCATGGTCACGCCACGCGACGATATGGGGTCCAAAGGTTCGATGCGTCAGCAGCCACGCCTCCAGCCGCGGCGACGAACGCGCGAAGCAGAAGGCGGCAAGGATGACGAACGGCACCGTCGGCAGCAACGGCAGCACTGCGCCGATCGCCCCCAGGCCGAGCGACAACCAGCCCGCGACCAGATAGAGATGCCGTTTCATCCGCGATGGCTTAGCGTCTTTTCTCCCCGACGCCATGCGCTTACCGTCGGCGCCGTGCGGGCATGGGCCGCCGTCGGGCCTTGCGCCGCGCCGGTGGCGACGCCGCCTCCGCGCGGGCGACGATTACCCGCGCCCGATCAGCTTTTGCGCCATCCGGTCGGCGACGACCGACGCCGGGGTGCCGCTCGCCTTGCTTTCGGCCCAGATTTCGGCGAGTCGGCCGGGAATCAGCCGGATGCGGCTTTCGACCTCTTCCTGGCTGCCTTGCCCCAGATATTCGAGCGCGACATTGATGATTCCGCCCGCGTTGATGACATAGTCCGGGGCATAGACAATACCGCGATCATGAATCCGCTGACCATCGAGCGCGGTTGCGAGCTGGTTGTTCGCACCGCCCGCGACGATTTGGACCTTCAGCTTGGCGATGCTCGCCTCGGTCAAGATCGCGCCCAGCGCGTTGGGGCTGAGCACGTCGGCCTCGACCTCCATGATCGCCGCCGAATCGGCCAGCTCGGCGCCCAGTTCCTCGGCCAGCGCCTTTGCGCGCGCCAGATTGACGTCGGCAAGGGTCAGCTTTGCGCCTTCGGCCGCCAACCGCCGCGCGACGCCACCGCCGACGCTGCCGACGCCCTGGATCGCGACGCGCACGTCTTTGGCGCTGTCGGTCCCCAGCCCTTCGCGAATCGCCGCCTTGATGCCCAGATACACGCCCAGCGCCGTGAATGGCCCCGGATCGCCGCCCGCCGCACCGCTTGCCACGGGCAGCCCGCTGACATGCCTGGTCTGCTTGGCAATTTCGACCATGTCGGCGTCGGTGATGCCGACATCCTCGGCGGTCACATAGGCGCCGCCGAGCGAATCGACCGCGCGGCCGAATGCCGCGAGCAGTTCGGGGGTCTTCGCCTGCCCTTCGTCGGCCAGGATCACGCCCTTGCCGCCGCCCATCGGCAGCCCCGCCATCGCATTTTTATAGCTCATGCCGCGCGACAGGCGGAGCGCGTCGGTGATCGCCGCCGCGCGCTGCGGATAATGCCAGTATCGCACGCCGCCGGCACCCGGACCGAGGTGCGTCGAATGAACGGCGATCACCGCGGTCAGGCCGCTGGCGCGATCGCGGAACATGTGGACATGTTCGTGATCGTCGAAATCGGCGAAATCCCAGACAGCGGCCATGGTAACTTCCTCACGTTAAAAAATTACGAGAAGATGTAATAATGAAACAGGAGCGACGAGTCACCCCAAAAGCGCCGGTCGGCCATGAAAGCAAAAAATGGGGCGACCAACGGGGCTCGAACCCGTGACCTCCGGTACCACAAACCGGCGCTCTAACCAACTGAGCTATGATCGCCACACGCCGCGCGAACCCGCCTGCGACAGCGCGCGGCGATAGGCGCGACCTCCCCCTTCGTCAAGCATTGTTCGCGTCGGTCGACAACAGTAAAAGCGCGCCATGGCTGGCAACATTCATGTCGACATGGCCGCTTCGGGCGCCGACCGCACCGCCGCGCGGCTGGCGGCCGTCCCCGGCATGCGCCGCGCGCCGACGCCCAAGCTTGAACAGTTCGTGCTGCCGCGCTTCCTCGATGGCGAAAGCTGCGCCGCGCTGATCGAACTGATCGACGGCGATGCGCGTCCCTCGACGATCGCCGACCCCAATGGCGACGATGCGTTCCGCACCAGTTCGACCTGCGACCTTGACCACCGCCTTCCGCTCGTGACCGCCGTGAACAAAAGGCTCCACGATCTGACCGGCATCCCGCTCGAATATGGCGAGCCCTTGCAGGGCCAGCGCTATGACGTCGGCGAGGAGTTCAAGGCGCACACCGACTATTTCGACCCGCACGGCGCCGACTGGGACATCTATTGCGCGGTGCCCGGCCAGCGGAGCTGGACCTTGATGATCTACCTCAACCAGCCCGCCGCGGGCGGCGCGACGCGCTTCCTCGCCACCGGCAAGATGCACCAGCCCGAAGTCGGCAAGCTTCTCGCCTGGAACAATGTCCGCCCCGACGGCACCACCAACCCCGACACGCTCCATCACGGGATGAAGGTGCGCAAGGGGCGCAAATATATCATCACCAAATGGTTCCGCGAACGGCCGTGGCCATGGGCAGAGGGGGAGTTGGGGTAACGACCACCTCAAAAACCGTTCGTGTCGAGCGAAGGCGAGACGCCTAGATGCCGCGCGCTCCCATGGGTGCCTCGACGTCCGGTGCGGCCGGCAATTTATCCTGAGCGCCGGCCAGGGCGGCCGAAGGGTTCGACACGAACGGAAACAGGGGCCGGCATGCGCCGACCCCGTTGGAATTACCGCACCAGCCGATACTGGACGTTCAGCGTCAGCGTATTCGACACCCGCCCCGGTTCGATCGGCGTCGATTTGGCATCGGCCGCCATTTCCATCCGCACATAGGGCATCGGCGGTTGCGGACCGGCAAAGCCGCCCTCGCTGATCGACACCAGTTCGGCGCCGCGATAGCCCGCCAGCCGCGCATAGTCCGCCGCCTTGGCCTCGGCCGCCTTGATCGCCGCGCCGCGCGCGCCGACCAGTTGCGCATCGGGATCCTTCATGCCGAACCACGGCCCTTCGATATTGGTGCCGCCCGCAGCGACCAGCGCATCGAGCAGCGGGCCGATGTCGTCGATCCTGCCCGTCGTCGCGCGCACCGTGTTGCTGACCTGATAGCCCAGAAAGCGCGGCGGCTGGCCGTCGGTGCGGTTGCTGTAGTCATATTGCGGCGACAGGTTGATGCCGCTCGTCTGGATGTCCTCTGCCTTGATCCCGCGCGCCTTGGCCGCGGCGATCAGCCGGTCCATCGCTGCGGCATTGGCGCGCATCGCCTCCACCGCGGTGGGCGCGGTGGTGGTCACTCCGGCGCCGACGGTCGCCTGATCGGGACGCGAACGCACCTCTTCGCTGACGCTGAAGCTCAGGATCGGACCCTGCGTCGTCGCTGCCGTCATCGGCGATCCTCCTTGCTGTGCGATGGCGGGCACCGCCGCGATCAGGGCCAGTCCGGATGCCATAGCGGCAAGCATTTTTTTCGTCATTTCTTTCTCCTGTGAACCGGGCTTGCGGTCATTTGCCATTTCCACCCCGTAACGTCGACGGAGCGGACCCGTTCCCGCCTTTGTGCGGACGGCGCTTGCATGATGCTGAACGCGTCAGTAGCGAGCCGTTCATCATGGCGGCACCGATCTTATCATATGAAGGCCTCGGCCTTGTGCAGGGCAGCGGCTGGCTGTTCCGGGACCTCGACATCTATGTCGGGCCGCGCGACCGGCTCGCGCTGATCGGCCGCAATGGCGCGGGCAAGACGACCTTGCTCAAACTGCTCGCGGGGCGCATCGAACCCGACAAGGGCCAGCGCACGATCGTTCCCGGCACGCATGTCGTGATGCTCGAACAGGAACCCGATTTCCGTCCCTTTGCAACGCTGATGGATTTTGCGGTGGCGGGCGCCGACGGCCCCGCAAGCCATGACGTCGCGGCGATCGCCGACCAGCTCGGCATCGACATGAACCGTGCCGCCGCCAGCGCGTCGGGGGGCGAGCGCCGCCGCGCCGCGCTTGCGCGCGCGCTGGCGCAAAATCCCGACGTGCTGCTGCTCGACGAACCGACCAACCACCTCGACCTTGCCGCGATCGACTGGCTTGAAGGCTGGCTCGCGCGCTACACCGGCGCATTCGTCGTCATCAGCCATGATCGCACCTTCCTGACGCGGCTGACGCGCCAGACCTTGTGGCTCGACCGCGGCAGCATCCGCCGCAAGGAAATCGGCTTCGGCGGCTTCGACGAATGGAGCGACGCCGTCGCCGCCGAGGAAGCACGCGCCGCGCAAAAGCTTGATTCCAGGCTGCGGCTCGAAACGCATTGGCTCCAACGCGGCGTCACCGCGCGCCGCAAGCGCAATCAGGGGCGGCTTGAAAAACTGAAGGAAATGCGCGCGACCCGCGCCGCGATGATCGGCGGGCCGGGCGTTGCCAAACTTGGCCTCGCAAATGACGATGTCCGGTCGAAATCGGTGATCGTTGCAGAGAATATCTCGAAAAGCTTTGGCGACCGCACGATCATCAGGAACTTCGATTTCCGCGTCCAGCGCGGCGATCGCATCGGCATCGTCGGCGCCAATGGCGCGGGCAAGTCGACCCTGCTCAAACTGCTTACCGGAGAGCTGCAACCGGATAGCGGCAGCGTCACTCTCGCCCCGACGCTTGACGGCATCGTCATCGACCAGCAGCGCAGCCTGATGGCGCCCGAAAAGCGGGTGCGCGACGTGCTTGCCGACGGCGGCGACTGGGTCGAGGTGCGCGGGGTGAAAAAGCATATCCAGGGCTATTTGAAAGAGTTTCTCTTTGACCCCGGCGTCGCCGAAGCAAGCGTCGGCGCGCTGTCGGGCGGTGAACGTTCGCGGCTGCTCCTCGCGCGCGAGTTTGCCCGCGAATCGAACCTGCTCGTGCTCGACGAGCCGACCAACGACCTCGACCTCGAAACGCTCGATCTTTTGCAGGAAGTCATCGCCGACTATGCCGGCACCGTGCTCCTCGTCAGTCACGACCGCGACTTTCTCGACCGTACCGTCACCGTCACGCTCGGCCTCGACGGGTCGGGCAAGGTCGACATCGTTGCGGGCGGCTATGCCGACTGGGAAGCCAAGCGCGCAAAGGCGGTAGCCACCAAAAGAAAATCCGCCGCCAGCGACGCAAAGCCACCCCCACCTCCGCAGCCGCGTCGAAAACTCTCCTACAAGGACCAGCGCGACTATGACCTCCTCCCCGCCCGGATCGAGGCGATCGAAGCCGAGATGGCGGCCATCGAAGCCGAATTGTCGGATGCCGCGCTGTTCACGCGCGATCATGCCCGTTTCAACGCGCTGACGGCCAAACTCGACACCCTGCGCACCGAAAAGGCCGCAGCCGAGGATCGCTGGCTGGCGCTGGCGGAAGAGGTCGAGGCCCTGCAATAAGCGGGACAGGCGACGCCGCCTGCGCACGGCTTCGGCTTGGGGGTGACATCGAAACCTTCCAAAATCCTCGCCGCTTGCGGGTCATCGGCCGCGCGGAGCGCTGACGGTGGGGGTTCGCATCCTTACACACAGCGGGCTTTGGGCTGCCGGCCCTTTCCACCGCCTCCGGCGGTCCTTCTACCCTCTTCCGGGGACGAACTTCGATGTCCGCTGCGGTCGATGTCCGTCGTTGTAACGACCATCGCCTGAAAACCCTCACCCCCCGGCGCCAAACTCCCGCGCCAGCCGCAACACCGCCTCCGCCAGTTCCTTGCGGCAGATCAGCAGGTCGGGAAGATAGGTGTCGGCATTGTTGTAGCGCAGCGGCGACCCGTCGGCGCGGCTCACATGCAGACCGGCCGCCGCGGCGACGGCGGCGGGGGCGCAATTGTCCCATTCATACTGCCCGCCGCTGTGCAGATAGATATCGGCTTCGCCGCGCACGACCGCCATGGCTTTCGCGCCGGCCGACCCCATGGCGACAAGCTCGGCGCCCAGATGGTCGGCGACGAACAGCGCTTCGGCGGCGGGGCGCGATCGGCTGACCAGCATCTTCGGCGGGTCGTTCGGCGGTGCGAGCGGCGGCGGCGACGCCGACGTCAGCGTCACCCCCAGCCCCGGCAGCGCGACCGCGCCGACCGCGGCAACGCCGTCGATCGCCAGCGCGACATGCACCGCCCAGTCGCTCCGCCCCTCGCCATATTCACGCGTGCCGTCCAGCGGATCGACGATCCACACGCGCGATCGGGCGCAGCGCGCGACATTGTCCTTCTCTTCTTCGGAGAGCAGGGCATCGTCGGGCCGCGCCGCGCGGATTTCGCGGCAAAGCATCGCGTTCGCGGCTTCGTCGCCCGCCTGCCCCAGCGCCTTGCCGTCAAGGTCGCCGCGCGCGCGAAGGTCGAGCAGGATCGCCCCCGCCGCCGCCGCGAGTCGCTCGGCAAGCTGGTCGTCGGTCTCGCTCATCCGAGCAGGCGCTCGACGATCAGGTCGGCCGCAGATTCGGGTGACATGGCGGTCGTGTCAATGCGGATTTCGGGATTTTCGGGCGCTTCATAGGGGCTGTCGATCCCGGTGAAGTTCTTGAGCTGCCCCGCGCGCGCCTTTTTGTAGAGACCCTTGACGTCGCGGCGCTCCGCCTCCTCCAGCGGCGTGTCGATGAAGACCTCGATGAACTCCCCTTCGGGCAGCATCGACCGCACCATTTCGCGCTCCGCCCGGAACGGCGAGATGAAGGCGGTGATGACGATCAGCCCCGCGTCGGTCATCAGCTTTGCGACTTCGCCGACGCGGCGGATATTCTCGATCCGGTCGGCCTCGGTGAAACCCAGATCCCTGCTGAGCCCGTGGCGCACATTGTCGCCGTCGAGCAGGAAACTGTGCCGGTTCATCCGGTGCAGCTTCTTTTCCACCAGATTGGCGATGGTCGACTTGCCCGACCCCGACAGTCCTGTGAACCACAAGAGCGCCGGCTTCTGATTTTTCAGGTTCGCGCGCATTTCGCGGCTGATGTCGCTGGCCTGCCAATGGACATTCTGCGCGCGGCGCAGGCTGAAATGCAGCATCCCCGCCGCGACCGTCGCATTGGTCAGCTTGTCGATCAGGATGAAACCGCCCAGCGTCCGGTTGTCGGCATAGGCCTCGAACACAATCGGCCTGTCGGTCGCCAGTTCGACGACGCCGATGCCGTTCAGTTCCAGCGTCTTGGCCGCCAGATGGTCGAGCGTGTTGACGTTGATCTCATATTTGGGGGCCTGCACCGTCGCCGACACGCTTTGCGTCGCGAGCTTCAGCCAATAGGCGCGGCCAGGGATCATTGCCTCGTCGGCCATCCACACCAGTGTCGCCTCGAACCGGTCGGCGGCCTCGGGCGGATTGTCCGCCGCCGCGATCACGTCGCCGCGCGAACAATCAACCTCGTCGGCAAGTGTCAGCGTCACCGACTGGCCCGCGGCGGCTTCGTCCAGGTCGCCGTCGAGGGTGACGATGCGGTCCACGGTCGTCGTCTTGCCGCTGGGCAGGATGCGCACCGCGTCGCCCGGCCTGACCTTGCCGCCCGCAAGCTGGCCGGAGAAGCCCCGGAAGTCGAGGTTCGGGCGGTTGACCCATTGCACCGGCATGCGGAAAGGCCTGGCTTCGTCGGCGGCGGCGCCGATCTCGACATTTTCGAGATGCTCGATCAGGGTCGGCCCCGTGAACCAGGGCATGTTCGCTGACAGCGCGGTGATATTGTCGCCCTTGAAGCCCGAAATGGGGATCGCGGTAAAATGGGTGATGCCAATCTCGCTTGCAAAGGCGCGGTAGCTCAGCAGGATGCGCTCGAAAACCGCCTTGTCGTAACCGACAAGATCCATCTTGTTCACCGCGAGCACGATGTGGCGGATGCCGATCAGATGCGCGAGGAAGCTGTGCCGCCGCGTCTGGGTGAGCACCCCCTTGCGTGCGTCGATCAGGATCACCGCAAGGTCGGCGGTCGAGGCGCCGGTGATCATGTTGCGCGTATATTGTTCGTGCCCCGGCGTGTCGGCGACGATGAACTTCCGCTTCTCTGTCGTGAAAAAGCGATAGGCGACGTCGATCGTGATCCCCTGCTCGCGTTCGGCGGCAAGGCCGTCGACGAGCAGCGCGAAGTCGATTTCCTGCCCCTGGGTGCCGACGCGCTTGCTGTCGGCCTCGAGCGCGGCAAGCTGATCCTCGAAGATCATCTTGCTGTCATACAGCAGGCGACCGATCAGCGTCGATTTACCGTCGTCGACCGATCCGCAGGTGATGAAGCGCAGCAGCGATTTCTTTTCGTGGCCCGCGAGATAAGCGTCGATGTCCTCGGCAATCAGCGCGTCGGTGACGTAAACAGGATCGGTCATCAGAAATAGCCCTCCTGCTTCTTCTTCTCCATCGACGCATCGCCGCCGTCCTTGTCGATGATGCGCCCCTGCCGCTCGCTGGTCGTCGTCAGCAGCATCTCCTGAATGACCTCGCTCAGCGTCGCCGCCTCGCTCTCCACCGCACCGGTAAGCGGATAGCAGCCGAGCGTGCGGAAACGCACCGAGCGGAGGGTCGGCACCTCGCCTTCCTTGAGCGGGAAACGCTCGTCATCGACCATCAGCAGCAACCCGTCGCGTTCCACCGTCGGCCGCCGCGCCGCGAAATAGAGCGGGACAATGGGGATATTTTCGCGCGCGATATATTGCCAGATGTCGAGCTCGGTCCAGTTCGAGATCGGAAAGACGCGGATGCTCTCTCCCTTCGCCTTGCGCGCGTTATAGAGGTTCCAAAGCTCTGGACGCTGCTTTTTGGGATCCCAGCCGTGGCTCGCGGTGCGGAAAGAAAAAATGCGCTCCTTGGCGCGGCTCTTTTCCTCGTCACGGCGCGCCCCCCCAAAGGCGACGTCGAAGCCATGGAGGTCGAGCGCCTGTTTCAGCCCCTCGGTCTTCCACATGTCGGTGTGCAAGGGGCCATGATCGAACGGGTTGATCCCGCGCGCCTTCGCCTCCGGGTTCTGATGGACGATCAGCTCCATGCCGCTTTCCGCGGCCATGCGATCGCGAAGCTCGTACATCGCCTTGAACTTCCATGTCGTATCGACATGGAGCAACGGGAATGGCGGCGGCGACGGGTAAAAGGCCTTGCGCGCGAGATGCAGCATCACCGCGCTGTCCTTGCCCACGCTATAGAGCATCACGGGCTTCGCCGCGTCAGCCATCACTTCGCGCATGATATGGATGCTCTCGGCCTCCAGCCGGTCGAGATGGGTCAGCGTATCGGTCATGCCTCGCCCTTGCCGCCCCTCCGAAAACCGATCAAGCTGTATGGCCTTTTGGCGCTGCAAGCCAGGCTTGTAAGGCCGGTGGTCACGGCGCGGCATCGACCTTTGCCTGCCGCCACTCGGCACCGATCGCGCCGATCGTCTCGCGCGCATGCGCCAGCCGCGCGCCAATTTCGGGCAAGGCGGCCCAGGCGGGATCGACAATCAGGCCCAGTTCGCGGCGAAAGTCGTAACCCGTGACCTTCAGCGGCACGATGCCGTCGATCGCGAGCGATACCGGCGCCGTGGTGATGCCGATGCCCGCGGCAACCATGCGGAGACATCGCTCGTCGCTTTCGCTGCGCAAAGCAAAGCGCGGGCGCACACCATGGCGCGTGAAAAAGCGGCTCGTCGCCTCCAGAAACTCGCACGATCGGCGTGCGATCATCGTTTCGGCGGCCAGTTCGTCGGGCGTGACTTCGATCCGGCCGACCAGCGGATGGTCGGCGGCGATGAACATCGTCAGCGGCTCGTCATAGAGCGGGATGATATGGTCGCCGCGCTCGCCCGGACGCAGCCCGGCCAGCGCCATATGGATGCGCGCGCTGCCCAGTGCGGCGCGAAGCTCGGTATCGCCGTTTTCGACGATCTCGATCGCAAAACCGGGGCGCAGCGCCGCGACGATCGCCTGCAACAACTCGCCGGGCACCGATCGGATCACACCCAGCTTCAGCTCGGCCGCGGGCCGTTCGCCGGTACGACCGAAATCGTCCGCGGCGCGAAAACCACGGTCGATATCGCGCGCAATCGGCAGAAAGCGCCCCCCCGCTTCGGTGAGGCGTATCTGCCGCCGGTTGCGCAGGAACAGCCGCGTCCCGACCAGCCGTTCCAGTTCGGCGATCCCCGCTGACAGCGCCGGTTGGGTAACGCGGATGCGCAAAGCCGCCTGGGTAAAGCCGCCGGCATCGACAACGGCAAGGAACTGCCGGATATGCGCGCGCTTTATCATAGATTTTCCTTATGCCGAAATGCGACCTCTTTCAATTTCCATATATTAGGATTTTGATGCACATTGCCGGACCATCCGGCCCTCGATCGACAGGTATTCCATGCGCGCCACCCCCGATTTCGACTTCGCCCTCGGCGAAACCGCCGACATGATCCGCGAAACCACCGCCCGCTTCGCCGACGAACGGATCGCGCCGCTGGCCGCCAGGGCCGACGCCGACGACTGGTTTCCGCGCGATGAACTGTGGACGGCGATGGGCGCGCTCGGCCTGCACGGCATCACCGTTGAAGAGGAATGGGGCGGGCTGGGCCTCGGCTATCTTGAACATGTGATCGCGATCGAAGAAGTCAGCCGGGCCAGCGCGGCGATCGGCCTGTCCTACGGCGCGCACTCCAACCTTTGCGTCAACCAGATTCGCCGCTGGGGCAATGCCGAGCAAAAGGCAAAATATCTGCCCAGGCTGATTTCGGGCGAACATGTCGGCAGCCTTGCCATGTCCGAAGCGGGTGCGGGCAGCGATGTGGTGTCGATGAAGCTCAAGGCCGACAAGGTTCAGGGCGGCTATGTGCTGAACGGCACGAAGTTCTGGATCACCAACGCGAGCCATGCCGACACGCTGGTCGTCTATGCCAAGACGTCGCCCGAGGCGGGATCGCGCGGAATCACCGCCTTCCTGATCGAAAAGGACATGCCGGGGTTCAGCATCGGGCAAAAGATCGACAAGGTCGGCATGCGCGGCAGCCCCACCGCCGAGCTGGTGTTCACCGACTGCGAAGTGTCCGAAGAACAGGTCATGGGCCCCGAAAATGGGGGCGTCGGCGTGCTGATGTCGGGGCTCGATTATGAACGCGTCGTGCTCGCCGGGCTCCAGCTCGGCATCATGCAGGCGTGCCTCGACACGGTCATTCCTTATGTGCGCGAACGCAAGCAGTTCGGCAAGCCGATCGGATCGTTCCAGCTGATGCAGGCGAAGGTTGCCGACATGTATGTCATGCTCCAGTCGGCGCGCTCCTATGTCTACAACGTCGCCAGGGCTTGCGACGCCGGACAGACCACGCGTTTCGACGCCGCGGGCGCGATCCTGCTCGCGAGCGAGAGCGCGGTGAAGGTCGCGGGCGAGGCGATTCAGGCGCTCGGCGGCGCCGGTTACACCAAGGACTGGCCGGTCGAACGCTATTGGCGCGACGCCAAGCTGCTCGACATCGGCGCGGGCACCAACGAGATCCGCCGGATGCTGATCGGCCGCGAACTGATCGGCGCCGGCGCGTGATCTGGCTGTGGCTGTCGGCAGCGTTGATGACGACGACGGCCGCAATCCACGCGATTCTTGGCGAGCGGCGGCTGATGGGGCCGCTGATGACGCTCGATCAGGGCATCATGGGCGTCGACCTTGCGCGGCGCGTCTTTCGCCTCGCCTGGCACGCGCTGTCACTGCTCATGCTCGTATCAGCGGTGTCGGTCGTCTGGCCGGGCACCCCGCGCGGGCTGATCCTGCTGATCGGCGCGGCGTGGCTCGCGACCGGCCTTTTCGACGCCATTTATACGCGCGGACGCCATATCGGCTGGCCCTTCCTTGCCGCATCGGGGGCCTTCGCGCTGCTGGGGGCCACATGAACCAGGCCCTGCTCGACGCGCTTCAATATTATGGCGCCGCGGCGGCGACCTTTGCCGCGCTGATCGTCTCGCTCAACCTGGGCGAGCGGTGGACCGGCTGGGCCTTCGTCATTTTCGTGACCAGCAGCCTCGCGCTGATCGCCTGGGGTTTCCTCCAGTCCGACAGCGAAGGCATCGGGTGGCAGAATATCGCGCTGCTCGGTATCAATTGCGTCGGCGTCTATCGCCACCTTATCCGCAAAAAGGCGGGCGACCCGGCGGCCACGCAGGAATAGCGACATGACATGTTTAATGGGAGGTTCGGCAAGGTGAGCGCTCCGGTCCTGGGAACGATGGTCGATCGCGACGGCGACGCATTCCGCGCCAATGCGGCGCACAACCGCGCGCTGCGCGACGAACTGTACGCGCGCGTCGCGCAGGCGGCGCTGGGCGGCAACGAAAAGTCGCGCGAACGCCATGTTAGCCGCGGCAAGCTGCTCCCGCGCGAGCGCGTCGAGCGATTGCTCGACCCCGGCTCACCTTTCCTCGAAATCGGCCAGCTTGCGGCGTGCGACCTCTATGGCGGTGAGGTTCCGGGCGCCGGGATGATCGCCGGCATCGGCCGCGTGTCGGGGCGACAGGCGATGATCGTCTGCAACGACGCGACGGTCAAGGGCGGCACCTATTATCCGATGACGGTCAAAAAGCATCTGCGCGCGCAGGAAATCGCGCAGGAGAACCGCCTGCCGTGCATCTACCTCGTCGATTCGGGCGGCGCGAACCTGCCGCATCAGGATCAGGTCTTTCCCGACCGCGACCATTTCGGGCGCATCTTCTTCAACCAGGCGAATATGAGCGCGCGGCGCATCCCGCAAATCGCGTGCGTGATGGGAAGCTGCACCGCGGGCGGCGCTTACGTGCCTGCGATGAGCGACGAAACGGTGATCGTGCGGGGACAAGGCACGATCTTCCTCGCCGGCCCGCCGCTCGTGAAGGCGGCGACCGGCGAAGAGATCAGCGCCGAAGATCTGGGCGGCGGCGACCTTCACGCAAGGAAGTCGGGCGTCGTCGATCACCTGGCCGAGAATGACGAACATGCGCTGACGATCGTGCGCGACATCATGTCGCACCTTGGCGCCGATGAAGGGTTCAAGGTCGACGTAAAGGAGCCGCGCCCGCCCAAATATGATGCCGAAGACCTCTACGGCATCATCCCGCAGGACGTCCGCGCCCCCTATGACGTCCACGAAGTCATCGCGCGCATCGTCGACGGCAGCGAGTTTCACGAATTCAAGGCGCAATATGGCAGCACGCTCGTGTGCGGCTTTGCGCATATCTGGGGCATTCCGGTCGCGATCCTCGCCAACAATGGCGTGCTGTTCAGCGAAAGCGCCGTCAAGGGCGCGCATTTCATCGAACTGGCACAGCAGCGGCGCATTCCCCTGCTCTTCCTCCAGAATATCAGCGGCTTCATGGTCGGCGGCAAATATGAGGGCGAAGGCATCGCCAAGCATGGTGCCAAGCTGGTGACGGCGGTTGCCACGGCTACGGTGCCGAAGATCACCGTGCTGATCGGCGGCAGCTTCGGCGCGGGCAATTACGGCATGTGCGGCCGCGCCTATTCGCCACGGTTTCTGTTTACGTGGCCCAATGCGCGGATTTCGGTGATGGGCGGCGAACAGGCGGCATCGGTGCTGGCGACCGTTCACCGCGACGCCGACAAATGGACACCCGAGGAAGCCGAAGCCTTCAAGGCCCCGATCCGCCAGAAATATGAGGATGAGGGCAACCCCTATCACGCGACCGCGCGCCTGTGGGACGATGGCATAATCGACCCCGCGCAGACGCGCGACGTGCTGGGCCTCGCCTTCGCCGCAACGCTGAATGCTCCGGTCGAGGACCGCGGCTTCGGCGTGTTCAGGATGTGATGACCATGATCCAGTCCCTCCTCATCGCCAATCGCGGAGAAATTGCCTGCCGTATCATCCGCACGGCGCGCGATATGGGCATTCGCACCGTTGCGGTCTATTCGGACGCCGACGCGAAGGCGCTGCACGTGCGCGAGGCTGACGAGGCCGTGCATATCGGGCCGTCGCCGGCGCGCGAATCCTATCTGGTCGGCGAGAAGATCATCGCCGCGGCAAAGGCGACCGGCGCCGAGGCGATCCATCCGGGCTATGGATTCCTGTCCGAAAACGCCGGGTTTGCGCAGGCAGTCGCCGACGCGGGGCTGATATGGGTCGGGCCGAAGCCATCGTCGATCAAGGCGATGGGCCTCAAGGATGCCGCGAAGAAGCTGATGGCCGATGCCGGGGTGCCGGTGACGCCGGGCTATATGGGCGAGAATCAGGACCCGGCCTTCCTCGCCGAACAGGCTGCGCAGATCGGCTATCCGGTGCTGATCAAGGCGGTCGCGGGCGGCGGCGGCAAGGGGATGCGCAAGGTGGACAGCGCGGCGGATTTCGCCGATGCGCTCGCCTCGTGCCAGCGCGAGGCGGCCGCGTCGTTCGGCAACGACCATGTGCTGATCGAAAAATATATCCTGACCCCGCGCCATATCGAGGTGCAGGTCTTCGGCGACACCCACGGCAATGTCGTCCACCTGTTCGAACGCGACTGCTCGCTCCAGCGCCGACACCAGAAGGTGATCGAGGAAGCCCCGGCCCCCGGCATGGACGAAGCGACGCGCGCCGAGCTTTGCGCCGCCGCCGTCCGCGCCGCAAAGGCGGTCGATTATGTCGGCGCGGGGACGATCGAGTTCATCGCCGACGCCAGCGAGGGCCTGCGCGCCGATCGCATCTGGTTCATGGAAATGAATACGCGCCTGCAGGTCGAGCATCCGGTGACCGAGGAGATCACCGGGGTGGACCTGGTCGAATGGCAATTGCGCATCGCGTCGGGCGAAGCGTTGCCGCTGACGCAAGACCAGCTGGCGATCAACGGCTGGGCGATGGAAGCCCGCCTTTATGCGGAAGACCCTGCCAGGGGCTTTCTGCCGAGCATCGGGACGCTCGAGCTTTTCCAGCTTCCCGAACAACTCGGCCGCATCGACACCGGCGTCTGTGAAGGCGCCGAGGTGTCGCCCTTCTACGACCCGATGATCGCCAAGGTCATCGCCTGGGGCGAGGACCGCGACGAAGCGCGTGCGATGCTGACGGACATGCTGGACGACAGCGCTATCTGGCCGGTCAAAACCAATTCGGCCTTTCTGATCGCCGCGCTTAATCATCCCGATTTCGTCGCGGGCAGCCTCGATACCGGATTGATCGGCCGCGACGGCGACAGCATGACCGCCGAACCGATGCCGTCCGAACAGGCGCTCACCAACGCCGCAATGGCGATGCTCCCCCGTTCGTTGCAGTCGGGGTTCCGCCTCAACGCGCCCGCCGTGCGCAGCGCCCCCTTTCTGCTGGACGGCAGGCGCGTCGATGTGCGGCTGCATGGGCCGGGCGCCGCGGAACCGGCACCGGCCATGCTCGTCGCCGAAAGCGGCGCGGTGTGGCAACTCATGCCTTGGCGTGCGCAAGGCAGCGCGGGCGGCGCGGCGGGTGACGGCGCGATCCTGTCGCCGATGCCGGGCAAGATTATCGCGGTCGATGTGTCTGTGGGCGACATGGTGTCCAAGGGGCAAAAGCTGCTGACGCTCGAAGCGATGAAGATGGAACACAGCCTGACCGCGCCTTTCGATGGCGTTGTCGCCGAACTCAACGCCTCAGCGGGCGCGCAAGTGCAGGTCGAGGCGTTGCTGGCGCGGATCGACGCGGAGACCGAATAAATCCTGCGCTTCGTCACCCTGAACCTGTTTCGCGGTCCATGGCCCGATGTCCACACCGGCGCCGCGCCAGACGCAGGAACAGGTCATGGGTACGAAAACATGGTCAGCATGACGAATAATGGAGAGACGGGATGGCGGGTAAATATTTCGACGAATGGACCATCGGCGACACGCTGACGCACGAGATCCGCCGCACCGTGACCGAGACCGACAATCTGCTCTTCACCACGATGACGCACAATCCGCAGCCCCTGCACCTCGACATCGAGGCGGCGAAGGCGTCGGAGTTCGGGCAGATCCTCGTCAACGGCACCTTCACCTTCAGCCTGATGGTCGGACTGTCGGTCGGCGACACGACGCTGGGCACGCTCGTTGCGAACCTCGGCTATGACAAGCTCGTCATGCCCAAACCGGTGTTCATCGGCGACACGCTGCGCGCAACAAGCGAAGTCATCGCCCTCAAGGAGTCGAAATCGCGGCCCAATGCGGGTATCGTCACCTTCCTGCACCGCTGCATCAACCAGCGCGACGAAATCGTTTGCCAGTGCGAACGATCGGCACTGCTCAAAAAGAAGGATGCCTGATGCGCCTCCGCTCGCTTCTCTTCGTCCCCGGCGACCGCCCCGAACGCTTTGCCAAGGCCGCAGCGTCGGGCGCCGATGCGATCATCCTCGACCTCGAGGATTCGGTGTCGCCCGCGAACAAGGACGCGGCGCGCGCCGCGATCGCCGATTATCTTGCGGGGACACGCGAAGTCGTGACGCTGGTGCGCGTCAATCCGCTCGATGGCCATATGACCGCCGCCGATGTCGCCGCGGTGGTCGGCGCACGCCCCGACGCGATCATGCTCCCCAAGGCCGAAGGGGCGCCGAGCATCCAGCAACTCGACACCATCCTGCGCAGCGAGGCGGCGGATGACGCGTCACTGCCCGCGATCCTGCCGATTGCCACCGAAACGCCCGCGGCGATCTTCGCGCTCGGCAGCTACCGCGAAGTCAAGGATCGGCTGCTCGGCCTGACCTGGGGCGCCGAGGATCTGCCCGCCGCGATCGGTGCGACGACGAGCCGCGAGGAGGACGGCGGCTATACCGAACCCTATCGTGTCGCGCGCGCGCTCACCCTGTTCGCCGCGCACGCCGCCGGCGCGGCCGCTATCGATACGGTGTTCCCGGCGATCAAGGACGAATCGGGCCTTGCCGCCTATGCCGCCCGCGCGCGGCGCGACGGCTTTACCGGCATGATGGCGATCCACCCGTCACAGGTCGAACCGATCAACGCCGCCTTCACCCCCAGTGCCGAGGAAGCGGCGCGCGCGCAGGCGATCGTCGATGCCTTTGCCGCCAATCCCGGCGCCGGGGTGCTGCAGGTCGACGGAAAAATGGTCGACGCGCCGCATCTGAAACAGGCCCGGCATATCCTGTCGCTGGCGGACTGAGACCCGTCATCCCGGCGAAAGCCGGGGTCGCGCCGGTGCATCAGGGCGCAGGGATGGGGGCGGTTAGCGCCCGCGACGCCGAAACGGCCGGTGCCGCTTCATCCAGCTTTTGCCGCGGCGCCAGCTTTTCCTGAGGCCGCGCTCGGCGAAACTTTCGAACATTGCATCGGGGCTTGTCGGGTCGAGCAATTCATTGTCGGCGATGAAATCGTCCAACGGACCCGGCGCCACCAGGTCGAGCAGTTCGAGCGAACGCCCCGGCCCGCGCAGTGCTTCGATCGCGGCGATCAGCGACCCCGACGCTTCAAAGGCGCGCGCAACCTTTGCCGGATCGACGTCCAGATGCTCGCCGATCAGCGATTCGCGCAGTCTGCGGATCATCGGCCCGGCGCCGCGATTTGCAGGCAGTGCCGCGTCGATCGTGACGTCGCATTCGCTGTCGAGTCCCATCGATCGGTTGTTCATGTTCGACGATCCCACGCGCAGCAGCCGGTCGTCGACGATGGCGGTTTTGGCGTGGACATAGATGGGATCGCCGCCCGCCGTATGCGGCACATAGATTCGCAGCCGGTCGCCATGTTTCGCCTTGGCGATCGCGCGCACCAGCTTCACCCGCGCCGCGTCCATCGCCATCTGCTCCAGCCAGCCGTCGGCGGTTTCGGGCATCACCATGACGAATTCGGGCGCGTCCTCCTCTTCGAGACGCGCGGCGATCGCGGCAGCGATCTTGCCGCTCGTGAAATACTGATTTTCGAAATAGATGAAGCGCTTCGCCGCCGCGATCATGTCGAGATAAAGCTGCTCGATTTCGCGCACGCCGGGATAGCCGTCATATTCGGCGCGCGAACGCGAAATAGCGACATCGACATCGGTGAAGTCGGGTTCAAGCGCGGCGGGCCAGACCTCGCCATCGCCTTTGACGTCGCGCAGCGCCTTTTTCGTCGCGCGTTGCCAGCGCTCATTGCCCAGGTCGGCGAGCGCGCGGCCGACGTCCCCCGCAAGGATCATCGTCGAATCATGCCATGGCATATAGATTTTGCCGTCGGGGTTGGTCCGCCGCGTGTCACCGTCCTTGTGGCCGCGCGTGTCCCAGCGCGACGCGGCGACGTCGATGCCGCCGCACACCGCCAGATGATCGTCGAACACGGCCACCTTCTGATGATGGCTGCACCCTGCCGGATGCGCGCCATCGAGGCGAAAGCTGATCGAGCGCGTCGCTTTCCAGCGCAGGATCATCGCGACGATGCGCGGCACCAGAAAATGTTTCAGGCCGCCGAAGTTCCAGCGCAATATGTCGATGTCGCGGTCGGGCTTTGCGCGCGCAAGAGTCAGAAGATAATGACCGAGCGACTCGCCTTTGCCGAGGGCGTCGGGCTCCAGCGCAATGCGTGGATCAAAGTCCCAGCCGATCAGCAGGATACGCTCCCTGGCGCCCGCCATCAGCTCTTTCAGCAGTCGGAAATATTCGGCGGCATCGACGATCATCCGCGCCTTGTCGGCGCGTTCGATCCGCCAGCAGTTGCGGCCTTCGACGACAATCGGATCCGGATCGCTCCCCATCGCCGCCGACACGCTTGGCGGCGGCGATGGTTGCACCGGCACGACTTCAGGCCGCGAAGAATTGTTCGGGGGTCAGCGCCATCATCGTGTCGCTGCCCGCCTCGATCTTGCGGCGCAGCGATCCGGCGTCGGGCAGGAAGCGTTCGCCGAAATGGCGCGCGGTGACGATCTTGGCGTCAAGGAACTCCTTGGCCCCCCGCCCTTCGTCGAGCGCCTTTTGCGCCGCTTCGGCCATGCGCAACCACATCAGCCCCAGCGCGACGATGCCGGTGATGTGCATATAATGATGCGCGCCGGCGCCGACATGGTTCGGGTTGGTCATGCCGTTCTGCATGAACCACATCGTCGCGGCCTTCAGCTCGCCATTTGCCTTTTCCAGCCGCTCGGCGAAATCGGCAAGCGCGGGCTTTTCTTTCGCGGCCGCGCATTCGGCATCGACGATGGCGAACAGCGTCTGGATCGCCCGGCCGCCGTTCTGCGCCAGCTTGCGGCCGACGAGGTCCATCGCCTGCACACCGTTCGCGCCTTCGTAAATCATCGTGATGCGGGCATCGCGAACATATTGGCTCATGCCATGTTCCTCGATGTATCCATGGCCGCCGAACACCTGCTGCGCATTGGTTGCGACCTCATAGCCCTTGTCGGTGCCATAGCCCTTGATCACGGGGGTAAGCAGGCTGACGAGGTCGTCGGCAAGCTGCCGCTCCTCCTCGGTCTCCGCAACATGCGCCAGATCGACCTGGAGCGCGCCCCACAGGCACAGCGCGCGCAGCCCTTCGACCGTCGCCTTGGCGTCCATCAGCATCCGGCGGACATCGGGGTGAACGAACAGCGGATCGGCCTTTTCCTGGGGGTCTTGCGGCCCGGTCAGCGCGCGGCCCTGGCGGCGATCCTGCGCATAGGCCACGGCATTCTGAAAAGCGATGTCGGCCTGCCCCAACCCCTGAATCCCGACGCCAAGGCGCGCGGCGTTCATCATCACGAACATGGCGGCAAGGCCCTTGTTCTCCTCGCCGACCATCCAGCCCTTCGCGCCGTCATAGTTCATCACGCAGGTCGAATTGGCGTGGATGCCCATCTTGTGCTCGATCGACCCGCATTGCAGCGCGTTGCGCTCGCCCAGCGAGCCGTCCTGATGGACAAGGAACTTGGGCACGATGAACAGCGAAATGCCCTTGACGCTGTCGGGCGCGTCGGGGGTCTTGGCCAGGACGAGGTGGATGATGTTTTCGGTCAGGTCATGCTCGCCCGACGAGATGAAGATCTTGGTGCCCGTGATGTCATAGCTGCCGTCGCCATTGGGCACCGCACGCGTACGGATGAGGCCGAGGTCGGTGCCGCAGTGCGGCTCGGTCAGGTTCATCGTCCCGCCCCATTCGCCCGACACCATCTTCGGGACGTAAAGCGCCTTCTGTTCATCCGATCCTTTGACCAGGATCGCCGCGACGGCCGCCTGCGTCAGGCCGGGATACATTGCAAACGCCTGGTTCGCCGCCATGCGATATTCCTCAACCGGAAAACCAACGACGTGCGGCAGGCCCTGGCCGCCGAATGCTTCGGGCTGCGTCAGCAGCGTCCAGCCGGCGTCGCAATAGGCCTTATAGGCTTCCTTGAACCCCTTGGGCGTCGTCACCGAGCCGTCGTCGTGGCGCGTGCAACCTTCGAGGTCGCCGGGCTGATTGATCGGGAACAGCACCTCTTCGCAAAACTTCCCCGCTTCGGTCAGCACCGCTTCGATCATGTCGGGGGTCGCGTTGGCAAATCCGGGCAGGTTCGCATAGCGTTCGACGCCAAGCACCTCGTTGAGGAGGAACAGGCTGTCCTGCACGGGGGCGCGATAGACGGGCATGGAAAATCCTTCTGATAAGCAGTTGATCGGGTCCAACTTGCCTGGGGAGAGGCAGCATGGGGGGCAAGCCGACTATTTCTTGTCGGCGTCGACCTTTTTCACCATTTCGATGAAACGTGACAATTCATCTACAGCGCTGTCAATATCGTCACGCTGACGGCGGAGCAACGCGATGCGTTGCTCGCACTTCTCGATCGTCACCTGTCGCTGCAACTTGCGACCGTCGCCGACGTCATAGAGGTCGATCATCTCGCGGATATCGGCCAGGCTGAAGCCGGTGCGTTTCGCACGCAGGATCCAGGCCAGCCGCGCGCGGTCGCGCTTGGAATAAATGCGCGACAGCCCCTTGCGCGACGGGCTGATCAACCCTTCATCTTCATAAAAGCGCAGCGCGCGGGCGGTGACGCCGAACTCGGTCGACAAGTCGGTGATGCTGAACTGTTCGCGCCCCAGATGGTCGGGCGTATCGATGTGCGAGTGGCCGTATGGTTCGGTCATGCCGACGAAACTAGTTTCCGTTGACGTGAACGTCAATAGCGCCAGAGCGCCCCGATTCGGGGCGATTCAACCGGCGCAGGGCTGAACGACATTGCCGCGCCCGTCGCCGATCCGCAAGCCCCTTGCGTCGTCGACCGACCAGCTCGCGCGCGGCAGCCGCAGCCCCGACAGCGACGCGCGGTTCGGGCACAGCTGCGCGCATTGCGACGGCAGGCTTCCCGGCAGGCGCAGCTCGTCATTTTCCTCGCGGACCAGGACGGCGCAGCCCTCCGCTCCCGCAAAGCGCATCCGCCACTCATGGCCCTCGCGCACGATCGTCCCGCGCGCCGTGCAGGCGAGGGTGGCACCGAAAGCCGCGGTCACCGCAAAGCGCCACTGCCCCGCGCCGTCGGGAACGACGCACATCGCATCGCGGCCCAGATCGTGCGCTCGCTCGAAAACGCCGACCGGCGTTTCAGCATCGGGCCGCACGACGCCGCGTTCGCGTGCCGCTATCTCCAGCGGATTCCCCGCATCGACCCCCTGGTCGCCGCCCGCCGTCCGCTCGCATCCCGCGAGCAGCAGCCCTGCCAGCGCAACGACGGTGCTAGCCCTGCTGTGCATCGTCCGCAAGAAAGGTCAGGCGGCCGTCGCCCTCGACGCGGCGATAAAAGCACGACCGGCGCCCCGTGTGGCACGCCGGTCCGGCGGGTTTGACGCGCAACAACAGCGCGTCCTGATCGCAATCGACGCGCATCTCGACCAACGTCAAGCCGTTGCCCGACGTCTCGCCCTTGCGCCACAGCGCGCCGCGCGAGCGCGACCAGAAATGCGCCTGTCCCGTCGCGCGCGTCGCCTCGATCGCCTCTTCGTTCATATGCGCGACCATCAGCAGCGCCTGCGTATCCGCATCGACGACGATCGCGATCACCAGTCCGGCGGCGTCGAAACGCGGGAGAAATCGGTCGGTCGTGTCGCGCTGATTGTCCATGTCCGACGCTTTAGAGCAGGATCGAAGCCGCTGTCACCCCGCACGGTGCGACCGATGTGACAATATCGTGATTAGGGGGGCGACAATCGGCTTTCCCCTCCCTATATGCGCCGCAGTCACTGCCCCCTGCCGCTGGAACGCCATGCTGACGACCCATCCTTTCGACGACGACAAGCTCCGCGAGGAGTGCGGCGTCTTTGGCATTCATGGCGCGGACAGCGCATCCGCCGTCGTTGCGCTGGGGCTGCACGCGCTGCAGCACCGCGGACAGGAAGCCGCGGGCATCACCGCGTTCGACGGCAAGGAGTTTCACACCCACCGCGCAATGGGCCATGTCGCGGGCAATTTCGACCGCGACGAGATCATCCGCCAACTGGGCGGCGCGTCGGCGGTTGGCCATGTGCGCTATTCGACGACGGGCGAAACCGCGCTGCGCAATGTCCAGCCTTTGTTCGCCGACCTGTCGACCGGCGGCTTTGCGGTGGCGCACAACGGCAACATCTCGAACGCCGCGGCGCTCCGCAAGCTGCTCGTGCGCCGCGGTTCGATCTTTCAGTCGACCAGCGATACCGAGGTCATCATCCACCTCGTCGCGACATCCAATTATCGCTCCTTGCTCGACCGCTTCATCGACGCGCTGAAACAGGTCGAAGGCGCCTATTCGCTGATCTGCCTCACCGCCGAAGGCATGATCGGCTGCCGCGACCCGCTCGGCATCCGCCCGCTGGTGATCGGCAAGCTTGGCAATGCGCATATCCTGGCATCCGAAACGGTGGCGCTCGACGTCGTCGGCGCCGAGTTCCTGCGCTCGGTCGAGCCCGGCGAGCTCGTCATCGTCCGCGACGGCCAACTGACATCGCACCGCCCCTTTGCGCAGCGGTCGGCGCGGCCGTGCATTTTTGAATATGTCTATTTCTCGCGCCCCGATTCGATCGTCGACGGAACCAGCGTCTATTCGGTGCGCAAGGCGATCGGCGCCGAACTGGCGCGCGAAAATCCGGTCGACGCCGACCTCGTCATCCCGGTCCCCGACTCGGGCACGCCTGCGGCCATCGGCTATGCGCAGGAATCGGGCATTCCGTTCGAACTCGGCATCATCCGGTCGCACTATGTCGGGCGCACCTTCATCCAGCCGGGCGACAAGGTGCGGCACCTTGGCGTCAAATTGAAGCACAACGCCAACCGCGCGCTGATCGCGGGCAAGCGCATCGTGCTGATCGACGATTCGATCGTCCGCGGCACGACCAGCCTCAAGATCGTGCAGATGATGCGCGACGCGGGCGCCGCCGAGGTGCATATGCGCATTGCAAGCCCCCCGACGTCGCACAGCTGCTTCTATGGCGTCGACACGCCCGAACGCGCGAAGCTGCTCGCGGCGCAGATGACGGTCGGCCAGATGGCGAATTTCATCAACGCCGACAGCCTCGCCTTCCTGACGATCGACGGCCTCTATCGCGCGCTGGGCGAGGCCGACCGCCAGCAGGACGCGCCGCAATATTGCGACGCCTGCTTCACCGGCGATTATCCGACCACGCTCACCGACTTTGACGAGCACGGGCTGGACGATCAATTTTCGCTGCTTGCCGAACGGGTTGTCTGACATAATGGTTACAAGGTCTGAAGAACTGGCGGGCCAGATAGCGCTCGTCACCGGGGCGAGTCGCGGCATCGGTGAAGCGATCGCCGAGGCGCTTGCGGCGCGCGGCGCGCATGTCGTCATCACCGCGCGCACTGCTGGCGGACTCGAAGCGCTGGAGGATCGCATCCACGCCGCGGGCGGCACCGCGACGATCGCGCCGCTCGACCTTACCGACGGCGACAGCATCGCTCGTCTCGCCAGCGCGATGGCCGAACGCTGGCAGCATCTCGACATGCTGGTGCTCAACGCCGCGATGCTCGGCACGCTGACCCCCGTTGCCGCGATCGACGGCAAGGAGTTCAACAAGACGCTGACGCTCAATCTGATCGCGCAGCAGGCGCTGATCGCCAATTTCGATCCGCTGCTCCGCCGCGCCGCCAACGGTCGGCTGCTCGCACTATCCTCTGGCGTCGCGCGGACCCCGCGCGCCTATTGGGGCGCCTACGCCGCGTCGAAGGCGGCGTTCGAGGTGCTCGTCACCAGCTATGGCGCCGAAATGCGCAACATCTCGGGCGTCCGCACCGCAATCCTCGACCCCGGCGGCACGCGCACCCAGATGCGCGCGCGCGCCTATCCCGGCGAAGATCCGCAGAGCATCAAGGAACCGGCCGCGGTCGGCGAATATGTCGCGAAGCTGATGGTCGAAGGTTTTGACAGCACCGCCTTCCACGCCCTGCCCAAGGTCATGGAAAAAGCTTGACGCCATCCGCGCTTTCCTGCGCTAAGATTCGCGCAAATCGGGTTGGCGGGGGCGTGAATGACCAGGACTATTCTGCGATCGGCGATTTCCGCGGTGGTCGGCATCGCGGTTGCCTTCGGGCTGATCTGGCTGGCGCAATATGCCGGCAGCGAAATTGCGCCGGCCGAATATGATCCGGCGACGGGCGAAATCCTGATCCCGATTGCCTCCACCATCGCGCTGATCATCGGCTGGTTCATCGCGACCTTTGGCGGCGGCTGGCTTGCGATGCGCGCTTCCGGCGGGACCGGCGCCGGATGGGTCGTCGCGGGCGCCGTGATCGGCGCCGCCCTCTATTCCGCCATCGACTTTGCCGACACCTGGTGGATCATGGCGCTCGGCGTTGCCGTCCCGCTCGCCGCGGCGTGGCTCGCGCAGCGGGCCGTCGGCACCGCCGCCGACTGACCTCAAAACGTCATTCGGGCGAAGGGCCGGGGTGACGCTATTTGTTGGCTGCCTCCCGGTCCACCGCCGCCTGCACGCTTTTGTAAAAGGCCTCGCGCGCCGCGCCGACACCTTCGGGATCGGTGGCCGTCGGCCAGTTGCCGTTCGACGCAATCACCAGCCTGCGCTTGGGATCAATGAAGATGCCCTGCCCGAAAATGCCCTGTGCGGCGAAACTGCCGTCGTCGTTCGTCCACCATTGATAGCCATAGCCGCGACCCGGTATGTCGATTCCCGCCTGCTTCGTCGTCGCCGACGCCAGCCAGTCGTCGGGCAGCACCTTCACGCCGCCCGCGACGCCGCCGTTCAGGATGAACTGGCCGAAGCGCGCATAATCCTTAAGGCTCGCCGATATGCAGCAGCCGCTGATCTCATGCCCCGTCGGACCGAGCATCCACACCGCGTCCTGCTCCATGCCAAAGGGTTTCCAGACCTTTTCCGACAGATATTCGGACAGCGTCTTGCCCGTTGCGCTCGACACGAGCACGCCGATCAAATTGGTCTCGCCAGTCTTGTACACCCACTTCGATCCAGCGGGCGCTTCGCGCGGCAAGCGCTTCATATAGCTGACGGTTATGTCCTCGCCCGCGACCGGCCGTTGCAGGTTGAACTGCGCGACGTCGGACTTGGGATCGGTATAATCCTCGTTCCATTTGACACCCGACGTCATCGTCAGCAGCGCCCGCACGCTGACATCGTCATAGGCCGATCCCTTGAGACCGGGGATATAGGCGGTGACCTTGTCGTCGAGGCTCTTGATATAACCGTCCTTCACCGCCGCCCCAACCAGCGTCGACGTAAAGCTCTTGGCGACCGAAAAGCTCGTCCAGCGACCCGCGGCGCCATAACCGAGCGCATATTTCTCCAGCCGGACCTTGCCGTCCTGCACGATGATCAGCCCCGCGTTGCGCTGTGTCGCCATATGGGCGTCGACGTCGATGCCGAGGTCGATCGGCTCGCCCTGCGGCAAGGGATAGACGCCGTCGCCCGCCTCGATCGTGTTGACGACGACCTTGGGCACCGTTTCCATTGTGCGGAAAGCAAGGTCGCGTTGGTCCTGGGTCCAGAAAAGCACGTTCAGATCCTTTGGCAACTGGTCGGTGGTTTGCGTCGTCGCGGGCGCACTGCACGCCGCCGCGGTGCCGAGCAGCACCGCCGCCAAGAGTCTTCGCATCATCGCTCCTCCCCTGTTTTCAGGCTGGTTTTTCAAGCGTGACCTGCGCAACGTCGATGCCGCCGCCGCGAAAGCCCCCCTCGCAATATTGAAGATAATAGCGCCATAGCCCGACAAAACGCGCGTCGAAACCGGAGGGCAGGCGATCGGCGGCGACCGCGGCGTCGAAACGCTCGCGCCACTGGCGCAGTGTTTCGGCATAGTCGCCGCCAAACCGACGGACATCGCGCCAGACGAGTCCCCTTTCCTCGGCAAGCGCGCGAAAACGGCTTTCGGACAGCAGACAACCGCCGGGAAAGATATAGGCCTGGATGAAATCGCTGCTCGCCGCATAACGCTCGAACAGCGCATCGTTGATCGCGATATACTGGATCGCCGCCTTGCCGCCAGGCCGCAGCAATCGCGCGATCGCGCCCAGGTAGGCGGGCCAATAGGCCTGACCCACCGCTTCGACCATTTCGACGCTGGCGATCGCGTCATACGGCCCCTGGACGTCGCGATAATCACAAAGATCGATCCGCGAGCGTCCCGACAGATCGACCGCCGCAAGCCGCGCATCGGCGACTTCGGCCTGCGCGGGCGACAGGGTGATGCCGGTGTAGATCACATCATGTCGTTCGACCGCGCGCTCGGCAAGCGCCCCCCAGCCGCAGCCGATTTCGAGCAGCCGACACCCCGACCGGAGATCGAGCCGGTCGAGGATCGCATCGACCTTTGCCGCCTGCGCCTCTTCCAGCGACTGCCCCGGATCGGCGAACAGCGCGCTCGAATAATTCATCGAAGAATCGAGCCACAAGCGATAGAAATCATTGCCCAAATCATAATGGGCATGAATGTTCCGCCGCGCGCCGCGGCGGTCGTTGCGGTGGAGTGCGTGGATCGCGCGATTGAGCCAGCGCGACGGGCCGTGCGCGCGCCCCGCATCGCCCAGCGCTTCGCCGTTGCGCATGAACAGGTCGAACAGCGGAACCGGGTCGGGCGACGCCCATTCGCCCTTCTCCCACGCACGATACCATCCGACCGAGCCCGACAGGGCGAGCCGCGCCAGCGCCGCCCAGCTGTGCAGGTGAACAATCGCGGTGGGCCCCTTGCCGCGGCCGCCGAGCAATCGCACGCTGCCGTCGGGCAGATGCCCCTCGATCGTCCCCGCAAGCAACCCGGCGTCGATCCGGTCGAGCAGGCGATGGAACAGCACTGATGGCGCAAGGGCGATCAGCCGCGCCATCACCCCGCCCGCACGATAGGCGCGGTCGGCGCGGAGCAGTTCCTTGCCGCGGCGGGGGCTGACATAGGTGTTCACAAGCCCCTTCCTGCCCCAAAGGCGCGCGGCTGACAATCGCCTGAAACGCCTGTCGCCATGACGTCACACACGCGATGTCTATTCGGGCGCGCTCGCGGTATCGGGAGCGGTCAGCCGGACCTGGAAACGCTCTTCCGCCAACGGGTGCATGAAACGCTGGTCGCGCAGCACCAGCGCATCGCCTTCGCGCTCGGCCACCGGCATCCGCGCCCAGAACAGAAAGGCGCGTGCATCGGGATCGCCCTTGACCCAGATAGCGAGCCGCGGATCGTTCATCCCCGTCGGCGCACCGGTCAGATCGACGGCTCCCCCGACGCCGGGCGTGAAGCTTGCCGTGCCATAACGGTCGGCGGTGCGCCAGAAAATGTCGCGCCGCCAGAAGGCGAGCGGCGGCGGGCTCGCGACGACAAGCGCGTCCGCCTTGCCGCCCGCGGCCAGCGCGCCCGACGCCATCCGTTCCGCCGCGCCGGTGATCAGCCCATTCGCGAAGATATAGGCTGAAACGGCCGCAAAACCGATCCACGCCGGGCGCCGCCAATTCGGCGCGCCGCGCCGTTCACGCCGGAACGACAGCCAGAGCGAAACCGCCAGCGCGATCCAGATCCACAGGTCGATGATGAAGATGCTGTCGCCATAGAACCATTGTGACGAGAAGGGTTCGAGCAGGCGGATGCCGTAATTGTTGAGCCAGTCGAGCGCCGGATGGCTGAGACACCCGATGAACGCGATTGCAAGCAGCCACCCGCGATGGATCGGAAGGCGATCGGCGGGCCGTTTTCCGCGCCTTTCCTGCCAGCGGTCAAAGGCCATCATCAGCACCCAGAGGATGATCGGCAGCACCAGCATGGCCACCGGCCCATGGGTAATCCCGCGCCGAAAACCCAGATGCTGCACCCCGTCGAGCCAGAACAGGCAGGCCGCATCGATATCCGGCAGGTTCGCCGCCACAACCAGCGTCGGAATCGCCAGTCCTGTCTTTTTCTTGAGCCCCATCTGTCCCAGCAATGCGCCGACAAGGCTGTGTGTCAGATTATCCATAGGTCCCGTCGCTCGCATGGAAATGGCTTTGCGTAAAGCCTGAAGCCACTGAATCGTCGCTGGAAATTCGCCGGAAAAACGGGTCGCGCAGGGCGCGCATCCGAAGGACGATCGCGGCGCCAAAGGATCGACCCTTTGAGCATCGAAAGGGCGGGCCTGGATCGCTCACGATCGGAGCTGATGGATGATATCGGGTAATCGACTCGAAGGTCGACTTTCGGGGCCGCTATGGATGACCGGGCGTTGCCGGATATCCTCGCCCTTTCCGATCGTTCCTGCGCCTTCCCCGGATCGACGGCCGCCCCCCCCCGACGGAGGACGGCCGCATGGATCATCGCTGGGCGCCGAGCAGCGACGGCGCGGTAACGGAGGAGACCACGGCGCCGATGATGAGGAACAGCACGATCGCAACGATCACGACAATGGCCGTGTAAGCCGCTGCCTTGTCCTGCGGCACCTTCATCAGCACCGGCAGGCCCAGATAGAGGATATAGAGGCCATAGAGCGCGAACAGCAGCCCGATCAGGCCGAGCATCGGGATCAGCCCGAAAATGCCGCCAACCCACGCCGCGGTGCCCGAATAGGCGGCAACCTTCAACGCCTGGATCTGGTCCTTCTGACCGCCGAAACCGGGTGCCAGTCCGTCGATGACGAGCGCCAGGACAAAAACGGTCGCCAGGGTCAGCCCATAAGACAGAATCGCCGAGGTCAGCGCGGCGCCGATCGGCGGATGCCAGGTCATGCCAAGCGCCTGGAACCCGATGAGCTGGCCGCCGACCAGCGAGGCGAACGGCCCGATCGCCGCCAGGGCGACGACATAGGGGACGTAGATCGACTTCGTCGTCGCCGGTTCGGCCGCGATCACGGGCCAGGTTTCTTTGGGTTTCAGCAATATATCCTTGGCGCGCTGGACGATGCCCGCGGCGGGGCCGGAACCATTGGGTGGTAAATCAGCCATCATGCGTCTCCCCTGCTAGGATGCGGCCCGCAACCCGATCGGGACATGCAAAAGCCACGGGGAATGTTCAGCCCCGATGACCAACGCATCTGCAACCCCGATCGCAACCGATTCGGCAAACCGCGGCTCCCGGGAATGTAACGCACTTGAAACAGTCGTAAACCGCCATAGATTGACGGCATGATACCCAAATCCGCCTCCGAAACCCCGAACAGACCCGTGGCGCCGCTGGTCGGCCGCGCGCGCTTTGCGCCCGGCGACATCGTGCGCCACCGCCTGTTCGGCTTTCGCGGCGTCGTTTTCGACATCGACCCGGTCTTTGCGAACAGCGACGAATGGTATGAAGCGATCCCCGAGGAAATCCGCCCGGCAAAGGAGCAGCCCTATTACCATCTGCTCGCCGAAAATGGCGATTCATCCTATATCGCCTATGTCAGCCAGCAGAATCTGGTCGCCGACGGCGACGGCGGCCCGATCGACCATCCGCAGATCGAAACGATGTTCGACGGGCTGGAGCATGGCCGTTACCGCCTTCGCGCGATCCACCGCCACTAGGTAATGGGCGCCGGGGCGCGGCGCGTCAGGCCTTGAGCTTCCAGCCCGAGGCCAGCAGGCGATAGGTCACAAATCCCAACACGACATTGACCGCGACGAGCACCAGCACCGCGGTCGGCACGGGATTGGCGATTGTCGCATCGACCGTTCCGATAAAGCCGTAACGAAAGCCCATGATCGCATAATAGACGGGGTTCGCGTGGGCGATCCCCTGAAACCAGGGTGCGAGCAGGTCGACCGAATAGAAAGTGCCCGACAGGAGCGCGAGCGGGGTTACGACAAAGTTGGTCACTGCCGCGGCATGATCGAATTTTTCGGCCCAGACCGACGTGATGAGCCCAAGGAAGCCCAGCATCATCGCCCCCAGCACGCCAAAGACCGCGACCGCCCACAGATGATCGGCGCCGACATCGACGCCGGGCCAGAACAGCATCGCGATCCAGAGTGCGAAACCGACAAGGATCGCGCGCGTGATCGCGGCGCCGACCAGCGCGATAACCAGTTCGCCGACCGCAAGCGGCGGCATCAGATAGTCGACGATCGTGCCCTGGATTTTGCCCACAAGCAGCGAAAAGCTGGAATTGGCGAAGCTGTTCTGCAACATCGCCATCATGATGAGGCCGGGCGCGATGAAATCGGCGAAGGGGACGCCGATGACGGTGCGCCCGGCCCCGCCAAGCGCCACGGTAAAAATGACAAGGAAAAGGAGCGTCGTGATCGCCGGCGCCCAGATTGTTTGCAGCTGGACCTTGAAAAAGCGCCGCACCTCCTTGACATATAGCGCCTGCATGCCCGGCACGTTGAGCGCGCGGATGTGCGGGACGCCGGGTTCGGCAAAAGCCGGACCGGAGCGGTTATTCGCTGAGTCGGGGTTCGAATTTTGGGGCTGGCCGTTCATGGCGTTCTCGCCTATCGCCTCCCCGATCTTACCGCAAGCTGGGCCGTCGCGACCTCGATCCCGAAAGGATCGCCAGGCACCGGCCATGGCCCGCGGCGGGCAATGATGAGGAATGATTATGTCGTGGACCGATGAGCGCATCGAACAATTGCGCAGCATGTGGGAAAAGGGCCTGACCGCCAGCCAGATCGCCGACGAACTGGGCGGCGTCAGCCGCAACGCCGTCATCGGCAAGGCGCACCGACTGGGACTGAAATCGCGCCCGTCACCCGTCAAGGCGACCGAAAAGACTGCAAAGCCAGCCAAGCCCGCGGCGCCCGCCGCTCCGAAACCCGCACTCGCCGCGGCCACGGCGCGTCCGGCCACCCCTGCCGCGCCGCGCCCGGAGCCGGTTTCCGCACGCCCCGAACCCAAGCCTGCGGCCGAAGCCCCGCGCGAAACGAGCAGCGACGCCGCGCCGAAACCCGATGCGCCGCGCATCGTTTCGATCGGCCCCGGCGGCTTTATCCGTCAAGGCCCCGGCGACCAGCAGGCGCCGATCCCGCCCGCGCCGCCGCGTCGCCTGGTGCCCGCCAAGCCGAGCCCGGAAATTGCCGACAAGACAAGCCTGCTCGACCTCAACGATCGCATCTGTCGCTGGCCGATGGGGCATCCGGGCGAGCCTGACTTCCATTTCTGTGGCGAAGCGGTGAACCCCGGCTTCCCCTATTGCGTCGAACATTGCGGCCGCGCCTATCAGGCACAGCTGCCGCGCGGCACGCGGCGTCCGCCCCCACCCCCGCCCTTTGGCGGCCCGCGCGTTCGTTAAGCGCGCCCGGTGAGGCCGTTCGGCCAGGATTTTGAGTTCGCGCGCGCGCTCGGCCTGCAAATGGTCGCGCGCGGCGACGGATGCTGCACGATGGCGATCGACATCGAGCGTGAACGGCATTTCAATCCGCAGGGCGTCGCGCACGGCGGCGTCGCCTATTCGCTCGCCGACACCGCGATGGGCGGGGCGCTGTTCAGCACGCTCGACGAGGGGCTGTGGTGCGCGACGCTGGAGATCAAGTTCAACTATCACGTCGGGGTGCGCGAAGGCCGCCTGACTTGCGAGGCCAGCGTGCTCCACAAGGGCAAGCGCGTGGCCAATATCGACGCCCGTTTGTTTCAGCACGACCGGCTCGTCGCGAGCGCCAACGGCAATTTCGCCATTTTTCCGGCGCCAAGGAATTAGCCCAACCTGTTTCGCCCGCCATTCCGCCAGGGCGGCGATAATGGAATAGCGGTCAGGGAAAGCCAGAAAAAAGGGCGCCGGATTATCGATCCGGCGCCCCTCTTTTTCCGTTCCTGATGGATCAGAAACGAAAGCTCAGCGTCCCGCGCACGCTGTGGGTGCGGAAATGCGGGTCGCTGCGGCGGATGTCGGTGCCGCCGCCGTTCAGCAGGAACGGGTTGGTTGCAGGCGCGGTCCCCGGCCCGACATTGACGACATAGTCATTGTCCTTGACGTCGGTGTAGAGATATTCCAGCCCGATGCCGATATTGTTCGTCAGCATCAGCTCGGCGCCGCCACCGACGGTGTAACCCCACGCATTCGTCTTGCCATTATCGGCAAAGCTGTTTGCGGTGTTCGTCGTCGTGAACTTGTTGTCGAGCCGCGCATAAGCGCCGCCGCCGGTGACATAGAAGAGCGCGCCGCCGCCCGGCGTGTAACCCGCGCGCAGGCGGGCATTCGCCTGATAATCGGCCTCGCGGCTCATCGTGTAGCTTGCCGGCGTGGTCGAAAAACCGCTCACGCTGTCGCGCGCGACGCTGTGACCGCCCTCGACCACCGCGCCGAGGACGAAATTGCCCATACGCTTGTCATAGCCGAGGCGCCCGAAAAACTCTGGACCGTCCTTGTCGTTGCGGCAGCCGATATTGGCGGTACTTGTGGCCGCGCCGTTACAGAAGCCCGGCGAGAAAGCATTGGCTCCGCTCACTGTGGTGACGGTGTCGCCATAGCTGCCATCGCGGTTGGTGTCGAACACCAGCGTTTCGCCACGGTCGCTTCCCTGAAGCGTCGCGCCGCCGCCGATCGAGATATAGGGACCGTCGAAGTCCTGCGACGGGTCGCGGTTGTCCTGTGCAACGGCAGGAACAGCCAGCACGGATGCCGCCGTGGCGGCGAGGAGAGCTGCGAGTTTCATTGTTTTACTCCACTTTTTGATGACCTTACAGTCGCCCTCCAAACTCTTGGGGCTGTCAAAGGTTCCGCTGACCCGTCGCAATGCGGTGAAGCGCCCCCGCCGCAGGCCGGATGATGCCCGCCAAAACCGCGCTTGCCAGCGGCCTTTCCCGCCCCGTATAGCCACGCCATGAGTCACGATTTGTTCGACGCCGCGACCCCCGCTTCCGACAGTTACAATGCTTCGCAGATCGAGGTGCTGGAGGGGCTCGAACCCGTCCGCCGCCGTCCCGGCATGTATATCGGCGGCACCGACGAGCGCGCGCTGCACCACCTTGCTGCCGAAGTGATCGACAACAGCATGGACGAAGCCGTCGCGGGCCACGCAACGCGCATCGAGGTGACGCTGGACGTCGGCAACCGGCTGACCATTATCGACAATGGGCGCGGGATGCCCGTCGATCCGCATCCCAAGTTTCCGGACAAGTCGGCGCTTGAGGTCATCATGACCATGCTTCATTCGGGCGGCAAGTTCGAGGGCAAGGCCTATGCGACATCGGGCGGCCTCCACGGCGTCGGCGTCAGCGTCGTCAACGCGCTGTCGATGGAGACCGAGATCGAGGTCGCGCGGGCGAAGCAACTCTATCGCCAGCGCTTCGCGCGCGGCGTGCCGCTCGGCCCGCTCGAAGAGCTGGGGCCGACCCCCAACCGCCGCGGCACAAGCGTATCCTTCGTCCCTGACCCCGAAATCTTCGGCGAACATGGCCGCTTCAAACCGCAGCGCCTTTATCGCATGGCGCGCTCGAAGGCCTATCTGTTCGCGGGCGTCGAAATCCGTTGGAAATGCGCACCCGAGCTGATCGGCGACGACACGCCCGCTGACGCGGTGTTCCAGTTCCCCGGCGGCTTGGCCGACCATTTGAAGGAACAGATCGGCACGCGCGAATGCGCGACCGCCGAACCTTTTGTCGGACGCCAGGATTTTCCGGGCGATCAGGGCCGCGCAGAATGGGCGATCGCCTGGCCGCTCTGGTCGGACGGCTCGTACAGCTGGTATTGCAACACGATTCCCACGCCCGCGGGGGGGACGCACGAGGCGGGGCTGCGCGCGGCGCTGACCAAGGGGCTGCGCGCGTTCGGCGAGCTGATCGGGCAAAAGAAGGCGGCGCAGATCACCGCCGAAGACGTGTTCAACGGCGGCGAGATGATGCTGTCGGTGTTCATCCGTGATCCGCAGTTCCAGAGCCAGACCAAGGACCGCCTGTCGAGCCCCGAAGCGGCGCGCCTGACCGAAAATGCCGTGCGCGACCATTTCGACCATTTCCTGTCGGACAATATGGACCGCGGCCGCGCGCTCCTCGGCCTTGTTCTCGACCGCATGGACGAGCGGCTGAAGCGCAAGGCGGAGCGCGAGGTCAAGCGCAAGACGGCGACGAGCGGCCGCAAGCTGCGCCTTCCCGGCAAGCTTACCGACTGCGCGAACGACGGTCCCGAAGGCACGGAATTATTTATCGTCGAAGGCGACAGCGCGGGCGGCAGCGCCAAACAGGCGCGCGACCGCAGGACGCAGGCGATCCTGCCCATCCGCGGCAAGATTCTGAACGTCGCGAGCGCGAGCGCCGACAAGATCCGCGCCAATCAGGAAATCGCCGACCTCGCGCTCGCGCTGGGTTGCGGGATGCGCAAGGATTGCGACGCCGACCGGCTGCGCTACGAGAAAATCGTCATTATGACCGACGCCGACGTCGACGGCGCGCATATCGCGACCCTGTTGATGACCTTTTTCTTTCAGGAAATGCCCGACATCGTGCGCAACGGGCATGTCTATCTGGCGCAGCCGCCGCTCTATCGCCTGACCGCGGGCGCAACTTCGGCCTATGCACGCGACGACGCGCATCGCGCCGAGTTGGAGGCGACGCTGTTCAAGGGCAAGAAGGTCGAAGTCGGACGTTTCAAGGGTCTGGGCGAAATGAACCCGAATCAGCTGAGGGAAACGACGATGGACCCCGCCACGCGCAGCCTGTTGCGCGTGACGCTGCCGCAGGAATATGAGGAGCGTCATCAGGTCAAGGATCTGGTCGACCGGCTGATGGGCAAACATCCCGAACATCGCTTCCAGTTCATTCAGGCGAATGCCGCCAGCCTCGACGAGGCCGCGATCGACGCGTAACCACGTGCCGGTTCATTGATCCAGGGGACATTAATGATCCGCAAGTCCGTCCTCGGCGCGCTCCTGCTCGCCCTGTCGCTTCCGGTCGCAACCGTCGCGGCGCAGTCACCCGAAAGTCAGACTTCGACCGCGTTCGAGCGACGCGCGGCGCAGCTTGTCGCGCTGCTCAACGGCGAAATCGCCTTTGCCGACTATTTCGACCCGGCCTTTCAGGCCGCACTGCCCGAAGCGCAGTTCAAGGCGACGACCGCCGGCCTGATCGCCCAATATGGTCGGCCGATCGCGGTCGAAAACGCGGCGTCGAGCGACGGCCGATCGGGGTCGCTGTCGCTGCGTTTTGAAAAAGGCGTCGCCGCGGTTCGGCTCGACGTCGGCGCAGCCGCCGATGCGCGCGTGATCGGCCTGCGCCTGACCGGCTTTCAGATGGCGAACGACAGCTTCGACAAGGTGGCCGCGGAAATGGCCGCACTCCCCGGAATGGCGGGCTTCCTCGTCGCCGAACTCGACGGCGACAGCATCCGCCCGCTCGCCTCGGCAAATGCCGACCGGCAATTTGCCGTCGGTTCAACGTTCAAGCTCTATATTCTCGACGAACTGGCGGCCCAGGTCACGGCGGGTGAGCGTCAATGGTCGGACGTCGTGCCGTTGTCGCACCCCAGCTTTTCGTCGGCGGACACCGCAAACTGGCCCACGGATACGCCGGTGACGCTGCAAAGCCTGGCCAACTGGATGATTTCGGTCAGCGACAACAGCGCGGCCGATACGCTGATCCACCTGCTCGGCCGCGACAGGATCGAAGCGCGAATGCGCGCCGCGGGGCATAGCGACCCGTCGCGCAACATCCCCTTCCTGACCACGGTCGAAGCCTTCGCGCTCAAGGGCAATAATTTTGCCGCCGAACGTGAAGCGTTCGTTGCGAGCGAGGACGCGGCGCAGCGTCGGCTGCTCGATGCCAATCGCGATCGACTGACCCTCGCCAATGTCGACGGCGTCAGCTTTACCGGGGGACCGCGCTTTATCGACAGGCTCGAATGGTTTGCCAGCCCCAATGACGTCGCCAGGGTGATGATCGACCTGCGCAACCGACAATCGCCGGCAGCCATGGCGGCGATGGCCATCAATCCGGGCGTCAACCCCGGAGCGGTCAAGGACTGGTCCTGGCTCGGCTACAAGGGTGGGTCCGAACTGGGGGTGATTTCGATGAGCCTGCTGGGGCAACGCAAATCGGACGGCAAATGGGTCGTTGTCACCGCAAGCTGGAACAATCCCGACGCGCCGGTCGCCACCGAAACGCTGGTCGATCTGGTCACGCGGCTGCTTGTGCTGGCGGCGAACCGATCCAGCGCGTCGCCTCCACAGGGGCGATAGCAAAGCTAAGCCGTCAACGCCGCGACCAGCGCCTTGACCTTCGCTTGCCGCCATTGCGGCGTCGGCGCGACGAGCCAGTAACCGCGCTTGACCTCTACCGGATCACCCACCTGTCGCACGCGGCCCGCGGCGATGTCGGCCTCGGCCAGCATCGCGGGAACATTGGCCTGGCCCAGCCCGTTCGCCGCCGCATCGATCGCCAGCCCCGCGTCGCCCAGTCGCAGCGCCGGCTCGCCGTCGGCGACCGGACAGCCGGGCCAGGCAATACGCGTGTCGCTGCCTGCGCCAGGCCCCGCGACGGTGACCATCAGCGGTTCCGACAACGCCACGCCCTCATGCTCGCCCGCACTGTCGGTCCAGAAGATCGCCAGGTCGAGGTTCGCTTCGGTGAAATCGATCCCCGTGTCGGCCGAAACGAGCGTAAAGCGCACGTCGGGCGCCTGCTGGCTGTAGCGTGCAAGCCGCGGTGCGAGCCATTTTGCAGTCAGGTCGCGCGGCGCGGCGATCGTCAGCGATTGCGACGATTGCCCCGCCTGCATCGCGCGCACCGATTCCTCGAACTGCAAAAAACCCTGCCGCAGCGCATCAAGCCCCGCCTGCGCCTCGCCCGTCAGTTCCAGCCCCTTGGGCGTGCGGCGGAACAGCACGACGCCCAGCATATCTTCCAGCGCGCGAATCTGTTGCCCCACCGCCGCGGGCGTCACCGCCAGTTCGTCGGCGGCGCGCGTGAAGCTTAAATGCCGGGCAGCGGCATCGAAGACGCGGAGCGCGTTGAGGGGCAGGTGCGTGCGTTTCATGATGCGGTCGCGGGCGCCACCAGCGGGAAATGCGGGATCGCGACGAGCATCTGCGAACCGTCGCTCATTTCCATTGTATAGCTGCCGACCATCGACCCTTCGGGGGTCGGCAGCGGACAGCCGGAGACATAGTCATAGGCGCCGCCCGCGCCGATCAGCGGCTGTTCGCCGACGACGCCCTCACCCTCGACCTCGCTCACCTGCCCGCGCGCATCGCTGATCCGCCAGTGGCGCGAAAGCAACTGCACCGCACTGTCGCCGTGATTTTCGACGCGGACGTGATAGGCCCAGAACCAGCGGCCGAGCGCCGGGTGCGACTGTTCGGGCAGATAGCTTACCGCCACACGCACGGTGACCGGTCCGGTCGTCGCCGAAAAGGGGAAAAAGGAGTCGATCATCGCGGCGCCAGATTCCCCTAAAGCCCGGCCTGGGTCAATGCCTGGTCCAGATCGGCGATGATGTCGCGCGGGTCTTCCAGCCCGATGTTGATGCGCAGCATTCCTTCGACCACGCCCATATCGGCGCGCGCTTCGGCGCTGATCCCATAATGCGTGGTTGATGCCGGGTGGCAGCAAAGGCTGCGCGAATCGCCGATATTGTTCGAAATATCGACGAGTTCGAGCGCGTTAAGCAACGCCATCGCCTGTTCGCGCCCGTCGAGGATGAAGGAAAAGATCGGCCCGCAATCGGCCATCTGGCTTTTCGCCAGATTATGCTGCGGGTGGCTGGGCAACCCAGGGTGAAGAATATGCGGCACGCGGCTCTCGACGAACTTGCCGACGGCAAGCGCATTTTCCGACTGGCGCCGCGCACGCAGGTCGAGCGTCTCCAGCCCCTTCAGCACGACCCACGCATTGAAGGGCGACAGATTCGGCCCGGTGTTGCGCTGAAAGGGTAACAGCAGCTCGTTGATGAACTTGTCGGATCCGCACACCGCGCCCGCGAGCACGCGCCCCTGCCCCTCCATCAACTTGGTCGCCGAATAGGCGACCACATCGGCGCCGAAATCCATCGGCCGCTGAAGCGCGCTTGTCGCAAAGGCATTATCGACCACGGTGGTGATGCCATGCGCCCTGGCCAGCGCGCACACATGCCGCATATCGACGATGTCCATCGTGGGATTGGCCGGGGTTTCAAAGAAGAATACCCTGGTGTTCGCCCTGATCGCGCGTTCCCACGCATCATTGTCGCGGCCGTCGACGACGCTGGTTTCGATGCCGAAGCGCGGACAGAGATGGTCGATCAGCCAGCGGCACGATCCGAACGCCGCCTTGGCCGCGACGATATGGTCGCCCGCCGACAATTGACAGAGCAGCGCGGCGGTCATCGCCGCCATGCCGGTCGCCTGCGTCCGGCAGGCCTCGGCCCCCTCCATCAACGCAATGCGTTCTTCCAGCATCGCAACGGTCGGGTTCTGGAGCCGCGAATAGGTCATGCCCTGCGCCTCGCCCGCAAAGCGCGCGGCGACCTCTTCGGCGCTGTCATAGGTATAGCCCGAGGTCAGGAAGAGCGCCTCCGACGTCTCGCCATGCTCGCTGCGCCACGTCCCGCCGCGCACCGCCTGCGTCGCGGGATGCCAGTTCTTCGTCTTGCTGCGGTCGAGACCCGTGTTTTTCTTCATCTGCCCTGTCCATTCAAAGCCGCCACAACGGCATCGCCCAATGCCGCCGTGCCCATCGTCCCGCCCAGGTCGGCGCCGCGGCAGCCGTCGGCGAGCACGCGCGCCACCGCCGCCTCGATCCGCGCCGCATTGGCCTCGTCGCCGCCCGAATGGCGCAGCAGCATCGCGAGCGACAATATCATCGCAAGCGGGTTGGCGATGCCCTTGCCCGCGATGTCGGGGGCGCTGCCGTGGATCGGCTCGTACAGTCCCCGCGTCCCCGCGCCCAGCGACGCCGACGCGAGCAGCCCGATCGAACCGACGCACATCGACGCCTGATCGGACAGGATGTCGCCGAACAGATTGCCGGTGACGACGACGTCGAACTGCCCCGGATTGCGCACCAGCTGCATCGCGGCATTGTCGACATACATGTGGGTCAGCGCGACGTCGGGATAGTCGGCGGCCACCTCGACCATCACGTCGCGCCACAGCTGAGAGGTTTCAAGCACATTCGCCTTGTCGACCGAGCAAAGCCGTTTCTTCCGTCCTCGCGCGGCCCTGAACGCGACATGCGCGATGCGCCGCACCTCGCTTTCGCTGTATGACATGACGTCATAACCTTCGCGCTCGCCGCTGGCCGTCGTGCGCGTGCCTTTCTCGCCGAAATAGACATCGCCATTGAGTTCGCGGACGATGAGGAGGTCGATCGCCGAGGCGACTTCGGGGCGCAGCGCCGAGCTGTCTTCCAGACCCGCGAACAGCTTGGCCGGGCGAAGGTTGGCGAACAGGCCCAGCTCGGCCCGCAAACCCAGGATCGCCTGCTCCGGCCGCAAATGCCGTTCGACCGCATCAAAGCGCGGATCGCCGACCGCGCCGAACAATATCGCATCGGCGTCCTTCGCCCTGGCCAGCGTTTCCGCGGGCAACGGGTGGCCGTTCGCCGCATAGGCCGCGCCGCCGACAAGCGCGCGGTCGAGCGTCACCGGCAGTTCAAGCGCGGCGAGCAGCTTCTCGGCCTCCGCCATGATTTCCGGACCGATACCGTCGCCAGCCAGCAGCAGGATTTTCAACGCGTCACCCTTTCGTATCTCGCCCGCCGCTTAGACAGCGGCATCGGTTCACGCAACCGCCCTGCCCAGCCGGTCGGTCAATCTTTGCCTTACGCCTGCCAAGGCCCGGTTGCGTCCGTCGAGCAGATCGCGGTCGATGAAATAGCCGGTGACCGACAGGAGATGGAGCACGTCGGCCATGGAGGAACCGGCCGCCACCATCGGCCTGCTTTCCAGCCCGAACCCCAGTTCGGCGAGCAACAGCAGCTCGTAACGGCCAAGTGCGAGCGCCCATTGGCGCGCCGAGGGTGCAACGCCAATCGCCTCCAGCACCGCCGACAGCACCGTGTAAAGCGCGGGATAGGGCTGTCCTTCGGGCAAGGTCGCCGCGGTCAGGCTGGTCACCCAGTCGATCGCCGCCGCCGCCAGCGGTTCGGCAAGCAAGGGCGCGCGGCTTTCCAGCAGTTCCACGGTCGCGCCGCCAAGCTGCGCCTCGGTGCGCGAACGCAGCTCCAGCGCGACGCGATTGCCCGGCACCAGTATCGGCCGCAGCCGCCGCGACCGCCCGCCGCGAACATAGCCTGCGACCAGCCCCGCATCGTGCGTCAGCGCGCGCAGGATCGCGCCATGCTCGCCATGCGCGCGCACGGCGCAAACGATGGCATCGGCGCTCAGGCTGGCCAAAGCACCAGCTGCGTCTGCGTCACCAGTGCGACGTCGGCGCCCTCTTCGGTGCGAATGCGCGTCTGCCACACCGACAGGCGCTTGCCGATCTTTACCGGAGTTGCTTCACCGACCAGCACCGCGCCCACCGGCCCGCCGCCGAGAAAACTGGTCTTGCTCTCGATCGTCGTCGTGCCGCTGGCACCATCAGGCAAGGCCATGAAAGCACCGACCGCGCCGAGACAATCGGCAAAGGCCATGATCGCGCCCCCGTGCACGATATGCCCTGCGGTGCAGATTTCGGGGCGCACGGGAAGCTTTCCCGCGACGCGATCCTTGCTGGCCTCGTCGATCGTCACGCCGAGCGTGCCCGCAAGCGGCATGGTGGCGGCGAAGTTCATATGGATTCTCCTGTTCGATCAACTCGGTAAAGGTCGGCGTCGCGCCGCTGCGTCCGCACGACAGGGTGAGATTCCGGCATTCGCCGGGATGACGATGAACAATGCTCAACCCCCCGGATTGTAGAAATCATACACGGCCTGCGCCACGGCAGCGCTCACCCCCGGCGCCTTCTGCAAATCCTCCAGGCTTGCCCCCTTGATCGCGCGCGCGGTGCCGAAATGCATCAACAGCGCCTTCTTGCGCGCCGGACCGATGCCCGGAACCTCGTCGAGCGGCGAACTTCCCATCGTCTTCGCGCGCTTCGCGCGGTGCGCGCCGATCGCGAAACGGTGCGCCTCGTCGCGCAGCCGCTGGATATAGAAAAGCACCGCATTGTTCGTCGGCAGCGTGAATTCGCGTCCATCGGGCAAATAGAAGGTTTCGCGCCCGGCATTGCGGTCGGGCCCCTTGGCGACGCCGACATAGGGAATATCGTCGATACCCAGTTCGGCAAGCACCGCGCCCGCCGCCGACACCTGCCCCTTGCCGCCGTCGATCAGCACCAGGTCGGGCCATTCGCCCCTGGTCCGCTCTGGATCCTCCTCGATCGCGCGCGCGAAACGGCGCCGGAACACCTCGCGCATCATCGCGAAATCATCGCCCGGCTGCGTTTCGGCGCGTTTGATGTTGAACTTGCGATAGGCGCCCTTGATCCAGCCGTCCGGTCCCGCGACGACCATCGCGCCCAGCGCGTTGGTCCCCTGGATATGGCTGTTGTCGTAAATCTCGATGCGCTGCGGCGGCGCATCGAGGTCCAGGAGCTCGGCAAGCTCGCGCCCCAGCTTCGCCTGGCTGCTGCTTTCGGCAAGCCGCCGGTCAAGCTCCTCGCCCGCGTTGCGCACCGCCTGTTCGAGCAGCCGCTTGCGGTTGCCGCGCTGCGGCACGCTGATCTCGACCTTGCGCCCCGCCGTCTCGCCCAGCGCCTCGGCGAGCAGCATAGCGTCCTCCGGCTCGCGATCGACGAGGATAAGCTTCGGCGGCGGCACCCCCTCGTAAAATTGCACCAGGAAGCTCGCCATCACCTCCTCCTCTGGCACCCCCGCGACATGCGCGGGAAAAAAGCTGCGATGCCCCCAATTCTGGCCGCCACGGATAAAGAAGCCCGCGATGCACAGCTGCCCGCCCTTCGCCGCCAGGGCGAACACGTCGGCATCGCCCAGCCCGCCGGCGTGGACCGACTGGCTGCCCTGGATGAAGGTCAGCGCCTTCAGCCGGTCGCGCAGCACCGCCGCCTGCTCGAAATCCATCGCATCGGCGGCTTTCGTCATGGCTTCGCCCAAGCGCTTCTGCACCACGGTCGACCGTCCTTCGAGGAAGTCCTGCGCGTCGCTCACCAACGCGGCATAATCCGCCCTGGATATGCGGTCGACGCACGGCGCCGAACAACGGCGGATCTGATAGAGCAGGCATGGACGCGAGCGATTGGCGAAGAAGCTGTCGGTGCAGCTGCGCAGCAGAAACGTCTTTTGCAAGGCATTGAGCGTCCGCCCGACCGACCCCGCGCTCGCGAAGGGGCCATAATAGCGCCCCTTGGCACGCCGCGCGCCGCGGTGTTTCTGCACGCGCGGAAAATCATGGTCGGTGCGCAGCAGGATGAAGGGAAAGCTCTTGTCGTCGCGCAGCAGCACATTGTACGGCGGACGGTATCGCTTGATGAGCTGCGCTTCCAGCAACAGCGCCTCGGCCTCGCTCGTCGTGGTGACGATCTCCATCGCGCGCGTCTGCGCGACCATGCGTTGCAACCGCTGCGGCAGCCGCGCGACCTGCGTATAGTTGGTCACGCGATGCTTGAGCGCGCGCGCCTTTCCCACATAGAGCACGTCGCCGCGCGCATCGAGCATCCGGTATACGCCCGGACGCGCGGGCAATTTGCGCACCACGCTGCGGATCACCTCGGCGCCGCGGTCGAGGTCGGGCCTGTCGCCCTCTTCACCGCCGCCGCGGACGACATAGGTGGCCTTTTCTTCGTTGAACCGATCGGGAGCGTTGGGGCGAACCATGATTTGCATGTAGGCGAAGGCGATGCGAGCCGCCATAGTGCGTGACGTAAAAGCGCATGGGAGGGGTCGCATGAAATTACGTGGAAAACTCGCGCTGGTCACCGGCGGCAGCGACGGCATCGGCCGCGAGATCGCGCTGCAACTGCAAGCCGCGGGCGCCGATGTGATCGTCACCGGCAGGGCACCCGACAAGCTGCGGGCGATGGCCGCGCTCGGCTTCGGAACGATCGCCGGCGACCTGTCGACAGCAGACGGTGTCGACGCGGTGGTGCAGGGGGTCGCCGACAGGCCGCTCGCGCTGCTCGTCAACAACGCCGGGGTCGGCAGCGATTACGACCTCGGCAGGCCCGAAACGCTCGAAAGCGCGGCACATTGCGTCCGCACCAATCTCGACGCCCCCATCGCGCTCTGCACGCGCCTGCTCCCCCTGCTCCGCGCGCAGGATGAGGCGGCGATCGTCAATGTGACGTCGGGCCTTGCCATTGCGCCGCGCGCGGGCGGCGCGATCTATTGCGCGACGAAGGCGGGGCTGCGCAGCTACACCCAGGCCATCCGTCACCTGCTGAAGGACAGCAATGTCCGCGTGATCGAGGCGCTGCCGCCGGTGGTCGACACCAATATGACCGCGGGCCGCGGCGGCAAGAAGATGAGCGCCCACGCCTGTGCCGCCGAAATCGTCCACGGCATCCGCACCGGAAAAAGCGAGGTGAACGTGGGCATGGTGAAGATGCTCCAGCTGGTGCACAGCATCTCGCCCGCGCTGGCGCGGCGGATCATGATCCGGTTCTGACGCGACGGGGCAATTATCCGTTCGAACGGCGGCGTTGGGATGGGAGGCGGCCATAGCCCTTCCCCTTCAGGGCAGAGGGTGGCGCGACTTGCTCCGCCACGGGCCGGCGAAGCTTGATGAGGGGACACCGACAGTCGCCTCTCAACTCCGGCCAGCCGCAAGCGGGCAATCCTGCCTGTCGCTTCCCCGAAAAGCAAGCGAGCCGCTATGACCACGTCCGGTCGCTTTCAGCCATGGCGTCCCGGCGAACCCACCCGCACGGCAAAACGCCCGCGGAAATCCGCGGGCGTCCTGTTTCATCCATGCCGGTGCGATCACCCCTTGGCGACGCTCGCGATCGCCTGGTCGATCAGCGCCTTGTCGGCGGCAGCGTCATGCTTGTCGGCGATCAGCTTCGCCGCGGCTTCGGTTGCGGCCTTCGCGGCGGCGGTGCGGACTTCGGCGAGCGCATTGGCTTCGGCGGCGGCGATCCGTTCCTCGGCCATCTGCTTGCGGCGCGCGATCAGCGCGGTCGCGTCGGCCTTCGCCTTGGCGACGAGCGCCTCGGCCTCGGCGTCGGCGCGGGCGCGCATCTCCTCGGCTTCCTTTGCCGCGTCGGCGAGCTTCGCTTCATATTCGGCCTTGAGCGATTCGGCGTCGAGGCGCAGTTGTTCGGCTTCGTTCAGCTGCTTGGAAATGTCGGCGATGCGTTTGTCGAGCATCGCCGCGATCGCGCCGGGCACGCCCTTCCAGACCAGGATGCCCAGAAATACGAGCATCGCGATCGAGACCCAGACGGTCGCGTTAAGGCCGAAAGCCGTCGGTTCGGCCGCGCCTTCGGCAAGGATCAGCGTCAAATCAGTCATTTCAGAACCGCCTTTACCGCCGCCCTGGCATCCGCCGCGGCAATTTTTACGCCCGACAGCTTGGCGACGAGGTCACCCGCCGCTTCGGCCGCCACGGCTTCGATCTCGGCCATCGCCGAGCTGCGCGCCGCCGCGACATCGGCCTCGGCCGCCGCCAGCTTGGCAGCGAGTTCGGCATCGACCTTGGCCAAACGCTTCTCGGCGTCCTTCGCGGCCTTGTCCTTGGCTTCGGTCACCGCTTTCTGCGCGGCGCCGCGACTTGCCTCGCCTTGCTGGCGATAGCGTTCCTCCAGCGCATCGGCGGCGGCATGTGCCGCTTTCGCCGCCGCCAGATCGTCGGCGACCTTGCGATCACGAGCGTCCACCGTCGCTTCGATCTTGGGCAGCATGCCGCGGCCGATCACGACATAAATGCCGGCGAACACGACCAGCAGCCAGAACAGCTGCGAAGCAAGATACCAATTGTCAGCGGTGAGCTGGGCTATCTGGGGCATGAAAGGCGAACCCTGAAATCTTGGAAAGCTGCTGCCGGCGACGCCGACCCCGCAGGACCGGCATCACCGATCGCCCGGAATCAGACGACGAAGAGCAGGATCATCGCAACGACGAACGCCAGCAGGCCGAGAAGCTCGGCAGCGGCGAAGCCGATGAACAGGCGGCCCTGCTGGCCGTCGGCCGCAGCCGGGTTGCGCAGCGCGCTTTCGAGGAAGCTGCCGAACACATTACCCACCCCGATGGCGGCCATGCCGGCGCCAATCGCCGCGAGACCGGCACCGATCAGCTTTGCTGCTTCTGCGTCCATTATCGTAACTCCTTGGTATAAACGTTTGTTATAAACGGGATTAGTGAAGGTTGACCGCGTCGTTGATATAGAGCGAGGTCAACAGGGCGAAAACATAGGCCTGGATGCCGGCGACGAGCAGCTCGAGCGCGCTGATGCCGATCATCAGCGTGAAGCTGAGCACCGACACGATCGAGCCAAGCCACAGCGTTTCGGCATTGAAACCGTTGATGACAAAGCCCGACAACACCTTGAGCAGCACATGGCCCGCGGTCATCGCGACAAAGAGGCGCAGGCCGAGGCTGAACGGGCGGACCATGAACGACACGAACTCGATCGGCGCGATGATCGGGATCATCGGCAGCGGCGTGCCGTGCGGCACGAAGAGCGAGAAGAAATGCAGGCCATGACGCCAGAAACCGACGACAAGGACGATCGCGAAGCTGATCAGCGCCAGAACGCCGGTGATCGCGATATGGCTGGTGACGGTAAAGGGGTGCAGCCCCAGCACGCCCAGCGGCAACATGCCAAGCAGGTTGCAGAAGAGGATGAACATGAAGAGCGAAAAGACATAGGGCGTATATTTGCGGCCTTCGCTGCCGATATTCGCCATCATCATGCTGGAAATGAAGCCGGTGAAGCCTTCCACCGCGACCTGCCAGCGGCCGGGGACAAGCTGACGACGCATGCCACCCCACATGAACAGGCCGAGCGCGATCGCGGCAACCACCATCCACAGCGCGCTGTTGGTGAACAGAATCTCCTGTCCGCCGAGGTTGAAACCGCCGCCGAGCGGGGTCACCTCGAACTGGTGCATCGGGTCGATCTTGCCGGATTCCGCCGCCACTCTTCACTCCACGCGCAATGCGGGGCGGCGCACCCGGCCGTCCCGCCAATAATATCCTTTGGGCCCCGCTATTTGCCGGGCGTTGTTGTCAGGCGAATGATGTTGCGGAACGCCACGACGATCCCCATGCACAACATGCCCAACAGCCCCCAGGGTTCGGTGCCCGCGACCCGATCGATCAGCCAGCCGAACAGGCCGCCGCCGATCAATCCGCCCAGCAGCTCGGCCAGCACCCGGTTGCCGAGCCGGTAATTGGCATCGGATTCCGGCCCGGCGTTCGCTGCGGTCCGCTTCGCCGCTGCGGCCTCGGCCCGGTCCAACCGCTCTTCGAGCGAGACCAGGCGCGAATCCTCCGAGCCAAGTTCCGGATCGCTGCCCTTGCCCGTCATTCCCTCGCCATCCTTCTGAAACGAAACCGGAAAACTTCGATTCCGCCTGCGAAAAAAGGCCCGAAAAATCGGGACACCCCTAAGGCGCGGCCCGTTTAGGAATGACGCCCGGTGAAGTCAATGCTTGTGCTTGCGCTCGCAAAAATGCCGCCGCGTTTAGGGGCGCGGCGGCATCTGAAGGGCCCCGCAGGACCCCGTTATGCGTCATATGGCTTACGGACAGCGCGCGTCCCGCTCGGGCGGGCTCGCATCGCGCGTTTTCCACGCGCCGCCGGGCGTCATATATTTCTCGCCCGGCTTGGTGCTTGCGATCAGGTTGCAGCCGCTGGTGAAGGCGAACTGCTCGACGGTGCTGCCCGTCGCCTGGGCGCGCTCGGTATAGGCGGCCTTGCGCTTGATGTTGATGTCCTGCACCAGCGCGCGGATCGCCGGGGTCGGCGCGGTGACGAACCCCAGATAGCCGTCGGGCTGCTCGCCGATCTGTCCCGCGGCGCGCGCGGCGGCATAGGCCGGGTCGCGCTGCGCCATCGCCGACGGCACGGCGAACGCAACCGCCGCCGTCGCGGCAATAGCCGCCAGCGCCAGCCCGGTCGGTGTGTCCATTTTCAAACGCATCATATGCTTCCCTGTCATCAGAATATCTCGCTATTCTGCTCGATGAGCTTTTTGGCATCGCCATCAAGCCTGTACACCACTTCCTGACGGATATTGATATTCAGGTTGATTTCGATCGGCTTGTCGGGCGTTTCGATCTGAACGCAGCCCGCAAGGGCCGGGATCGCGATCATTATCGCCAGACAGCGCGCCGTGATGGCCAGCCTCCTTGCTCCGATATTGGACGTCGTCATTGCACAGGCTCGCTTTCTGGGGGCTGAACGGGGGTGGCGGCGCCGCGCGCGGCGGCTTCGGCGTCCTGCTGCGCACGCATCAGCGCCGGCAGATTCTGTTCGATCAGCAGCGACGGGTCGTAAAAGCCTTTCGCCGAGGTAAGCAACTGGCGGAAGGGCGCGGTGATCTTTACGTTGAAGACGAACGGCAGCTTCGCGATCTGATCGGTCAGGAAATTGCGCGTGGCGCCCGCGCCCTGCCCCACGCCGCCAAAGCGGATATCGGTCACCATTTCGCCGTCGAGGTCCCCGTTCAGAATGATTGTCAGATCGTCATATTTCAGGCTGCGCAGCGCGCCAAAGGCAAAATTGGCCATCACGCCGAGGTTGCGGTTCGACAGTTCGCCGACATAGGCGAGCGTGCCGCCGCCGTCGCGCGAATCGATACGCCCGCCGACGATCCGTCCACCCAGCCCGTCGAACTCGACCGGCAGCGTGCCGTCGAACTTGCCCGTCGCATTGATATTCTCGAACCCGAAGCTTTGGAGGAACACCGCCGCATCGACCCCCACCACGTCGAAGGTCATCCGCCGCGGCTGGTCGGCGGCAAAGTTCAGCGTCGCAGGATGGAGCAGCAGTTCGCCACCCGCAAAGGGCCAGCGCCCGCCTTCGATCCGCACGCGATTGTCGCCGAGCAGCCGATACTCGATCTCCCCTTCACGCACCGGAATGCCGGGGTTAACTTCGTCGATCCGCGCAATCTGCCCCGGCGCCGAGCGAAGGCCGATCAGGTCGTCGAAGCGGAGCGTCGCGGTCAGGCCCGTTACCGGGCCGAAGGCGGCGGCAAGGTCGGCGTCGGCGGTCGCAAAGGTGCCGTTGCTGGTGACGCCCGCGGCGTCCCATTCGACCCGGCCGTCGCCGACGACCGATCCCCGCACGTTGGCGATGACACCCTTGGCGAGATAGGTGAGCTGGTCGGGCTGGAAGGCATCGTCGAAGCGCAATTCGCGCACCTTCAGGTCGGCCGCGCCGCTGCCGTCAGCGAAGCGGTGGCGGATAACGGTATCGAGGATTTTCGTCCCGGTCGTCCGTTCGGCAAAGCCCGCAGTCGCCTCGATCGCGCCATCGGCAAAGCGCAGCACGGCATCGCGGCTGACGAGCGGATAGAAGCGGGCGTCGGGCGCGGCACCGTCGGTGAGCGTGAGGCCGCCTTCCAATGTCAGCGCGCCATCCGCCCAGCGCCACGCGCCTGCGATCGCGCTCATGTCAAGGGGAACGGCGCCGATCTTGCCCGCCGCGCCGACAAGCTCACCCGCCATGCCCCGGCCCGACGCGCGTCCGGTGAGCCGCTCGACGCTGAAGCGCGTCACGCTCTCGCCCTCGCCCAGCCGGACGTCGGCACCTGACAGCGACCAGCGCAGCGTGGCCAGGTCGATGGTCGCGGGCCCGCTTGCGATTCGCAGCGGCGATTCGCCGCTGGTTCCGGCGAGCGCGATGCGCGGCACGCGAACAGCGCCGCGCACGCCGCCCGGCCCGACGCTCAGCAGCGGCGCGCCTGCTTGGCTGCACAGGTCGAGCGCACTCCCGGCAATCCGGACGCCGCCGACCGCGATCCGGTCGGCGCCGACGCGGCGGCATCCGCCGTCGAGCGCGAACGCACCGGTCGGGCTCAGCACCCCGGCGAGCGGAACACGCAGTCCTTCGACCCGCCCATCGCCCAGCGGCCCCGACAGCAACGCCGTGGTGGCAAAGCGCAACGCGCCGCCGGGGCGGCTTGAAAAACGCACCGGATCGAGCGCAAGCCGACTGGAGCGGGCTTCATAGGCGGCGAATCGCGCCTCTCCGCGCAGCGTTCCATCGGCGCGCCGGTCAAGGCGGAGCCTCGCCGCGGGCAGGTCGCCGCCACCCAGACTCCATTCGCCCGCCACCAGCCACGTCGGCTGTTCGGCGCCGTAAAGATAGCCGATGCGGCTCTCGGCGTTGCCGGTGAAGCGCGCGCCGCTCGTGCTCGTCAGGCGCGGCGCGATCAGGTCGACGCGCGCCAACGCCCCCTCGCCCGCGAACTGGAAACCGGCGCCGCCGTTCACGCTCGCCAGCGCGCGCGCCGTGGCTGCCGCTGCTTTCGCCGCGAGCGGACCGAGCGGCGTCGCTTCGACCCGGCGCGCACTGTCGACGATTGCGCGCCGCGCCGCCGCGCTCAGGCTGGCACGCGCAAAATCGATCGTCCCGTCGAACCGCGGCGCCGCGCTGCCGACGCTGCCCGCCGCCGCAATTCGCACCCTATCGGCGGTGAAATCGGCGCCGCGTAGCCGCGCCATTGCCGCATCAAGTTCGATTCTGGTTTGCGCCGCGCCGCCATCGAAGCGCGCGAGCACGCCAAGGCGGTCGGCGCGCAGCGACGCGGCTGCAAGCGACGCGATGCCCGCGTCCGCGCTGCCGCGCCACTGGCGCAGATCCTCTGACAAAGTAAGGTTGACGGCGACTTCGGCGGACGCGGCTCGCACCGCGCCATTATCGCAAGCCAGCGACTGCCCGCGCAGCGGCCCCGCCAAGGCGGGACGCACGCCGCGCACGCGCAGATCGCCGTAAAAGCTGACCCCGCGCGCGCTGCATCCCGCCACGGCCAGCTCCGGGGCGACGAGGGCAAGCTTGCCCGCGAAATTGTCGCGCAAATTGCCCGAACCGTTCAACGCGGCGCCGACATCGCCCCACGGCGTTTCGACGCGCGCGCGGGCATCGCGCAGCATCACTGCGAGGTCGGGCAAGGCAAAGGGATCGGTGCTTTCGGGATCGCGGAACCTGTCGAGCGCGCCGAACGACAGGCGGCCATCGACGAAACGGCCATAGAGGCGCACGCCTTCGGCGCGGATCTGCGATACATAGGGGCCGGTGAAGCCATAGCCGAGCAAGACCTCGACCTTTTTGGCGGTGAGGTCAGGCCGTTCCGGGTCGCCGATGACGATGTCCGACAGCCGTTCGCTGCGCAATCCGATCGCGTCGATGCGATATTGCGCGGGCACGCCGCGGTTTTCGAGCTGGCCGCGGATGAACTCGTCGGCGATCGGCTCGCGCGCCAGCCACGTCCCCGCCACCAGCGCGGCGACCGCACCCGCGGTCATCCAGCGCTTCCGAAAGAACAGTTTTCGGGAACGCCATCCCCGCCTTATTGCACCGCCGTCCCCGGTCACGCCGTCGCTCGCGGAATATCGGGCGCTTGCCGGATCGAAAAGGCGTCGAATGCCGTCATGGCGTGCGAAACATCGTCCCTCGGCCCCGGCCTGTGCAGGATAGCAACGCCGGAAATCGCGTTTCGCTCCAGCAAATTGGTCCGCCTTGCCATCCTTTCGTCCTATTGCCGTTGAGTGCACCGAACAAGGCGGTTATTCCCGGCGCCATGGGGGACAGGGACACACTCGACCATCTGGGCCACCGCGGCCGGTTGCGCAGCCGTTTGCTCGACGATCCCGACGGGCTCGCCGATTACGAGCTGGTCGAATATCTCCTCGCGCTTGCGGTGCCGCGCCGCGACACCAAGCCGCTTGCCAAGGCGCTGCTGCGCGAATTCGGCTCGCTGGCGCAGCTCGTCAGCGCCGATCCCGAATCGCTGCGCCGCGTCGACGGGCTGGGCGATACCGGCATTGCCGCACTGAAAATCGTCCAGGCTGCCAGCCTGCGCTTGCTCAAGGGCGCGTTCCGCGACAAGCCGTTGCTTTCCAACTGGGACGCGCTGCTCGACTGGTTGCGCGCCGACATGGGGCCGATCGACGTCGAGCGCGTGCGCATCCTCTATCTCAACGCGCGCAACATGCTGATCCGCGACGAACTGGCGAGCGAAGGATCGGTCGACCAGTCCGCCATCTATGTGCGCGAAGTGATCCGACGCGCGCTCGAACTCGGCGCCTCGGCGATCATCATCGTTCATAACCATCCCAGCGGCAGCCCCGAACCGAGCCGACAGGACATTGCGATCACGCGCGAGATCGCCGAGGCGGGAACGCGGCTGGGCATCGTGCTGCATGACCATATCATCATCGCGGGGTCCGATTATCGCAGCTTCCGCGCCATGGGGCTGTTGTAACCGCAGCAGCCCGCTTCAATCCTAGGCACGAAACAAGGCAGCCGCCGGATCGCTCCGGCGGCTGCATTCCGGCTGCGCGGGCGGCAACCCGCGCAAGGGGATTAATTGCCGCGCGACAGGAAGGCGGTCAGCTCCGCCTTGTTCACTCCGCCCGACTTGTCGGTGTCGGCGGCGGCATAGGCCTGTCCGATCCAAGCCTTTACTTCAGCCGATTCGGGATCGACGCCGGGGTCGGTCGCGGCGCGCAGCTTTTTCATCCACGCGGCGAACTCGGCATCGCTCAACTCGCCATTACCGTCGCCGTCATAGGTCGGAAACTCCTGATCGACGATCCCGGCGATCTGCGCGGGGGTCGCCGCCGTCCCCGACGATGCGGGTTCGCTTGCGTCCGGCGGCGCCGAGGCGTCGGGCGCCGGGGCGGGGCTGGTCGTATCGGGCATTGGCGCGGGGGTGGCCGGCTCCATGGTCGTCGGCGCGTTGGCGGGATCGCTGGTCGGCGGGGTCGCCTGCGCGAACGCCGGGACGGCGACAGCGGCGGCACCGATCAAAAGCAGTTGTTTCAGCACAATCATTCTCCTCTGCGGCGACGTTGAACGGTTTGCGACCTGTCGCCTTGGTGATGGGGGCACCAAGGCAACCCGCCGCATTTCGCCAGGTTGCGGCGCCGCGGCATTTGGCGAAACGTCCCGTCCCTGCTAGGGGGCGCCCCGTCGCGGCTCCGCCGGGATTTTGCGACAAGGCGCCCGATAAGGAAGGAAATTCAATGGTTCCGCGTTATGCACGGCCGGAAATGACGGCGATCTGGTCGGCCGAGAATCGCTATTCCATCTGGTTCGAGATCGAAGCGCACGCGACCGACGCGCTTGCCGAACTGGGCATCGTTCCGCATTCGGCGGCGAAGGCGCTGTGGGACTGGTGGGCGACGCGGCCCGTCATCGACGTCGCCGCAATCGACGCGATCGAGGCGGTGACCAAGCATGACGTGATCGCCTTTCTGACCTGGGTCGCCGAAAATGTCGGCGACGAAGCGCGCTTCATGCACCAGGGGATGACGAGCAGCGACGTGCTCGACACCTGCCTGGCGGTGCAACTGGCTCAGGCCGCCGACATATTGCTCGCGGACCTCGACGCGCTGCTCGACGCGATCAAGCGCCGCGCTTTCGAGCACAAGTTCACGCCGACGATCGGGCGCAGCCACGGCATCCACGCCGAACCCGTCACCTTCGGCCTGAAAATGGCCGAAGCCTATGCCGAGTTTTCGCGCTGCAAGGCACGGCTTCAGGCGGCGCGCGCCGAAATCGCGACCTGCGCCATTTCGGGCGCGGTCGGCACCTTCGCGAATATCGACCCGCGCGTCGAGGCGCATGTCGCGGCGAAGCTGGGCCTTGCGGTCGAACCCGTCTCGACGCAGGTGATCCCGCGCGACCGCCACGCGATGTTCTTTGCGACGCTCGGCGTCATCGCCTCGTCGATCGAGCGGCTGGCGGTCGAGGTCCGCCACCTTCAGCGCACGGAAGTGCTGGAGGCCGAGGAATATTTCTCGCCGGGGCAGAAGGGGTCGTCGGCGATGCCGCACAAGCGCAACCCCGTGCTGACCGAAAATCTGACGGGCCTTGCCCGCATCGTGCGCAGCGCCGCCGTTCCCGCGATGGAAAATGTCGCGCTGTGGCACGAACGCGACATCAGCCATTCGTCGGTCGAGCGCTTCATCGGTCCCGACGCGACGATCACGCTCGACTTTGCGCTCGCACGGCTTACCGGCGTGATCGACAAGCTGCTGGTCTATCCGGCGCGGATGCAGAAGAACCTCGACCGCATGGGCGGGCTGGTCCATTCACAGCGCGTGCTGCTCGCGCTGACGCAGGCGGGGGCAAGCCGCGAGGACAGCTATGCGCTCGTCCAGCGCAACGCGATGAAAGTGTGGGAAAGCGACGGCCAGCTGTCGCTGCTCGAACTGCTCAAAGCCGACGCCGACGTCACCGCGCGCCTTTCGGCCGATCAGCTGACGGAACTTTTCGACCTCGATTATCATATGAAGCATGTGGACACGATCTTCGACCGGGTGTTCGGCTGAACCCGCGCGCCACCCGATCCATTCCATCATCCCGGCAAAGGCCGGGATGATGATGAAGACGGTGGCGTCCGGGCTGGAATCGCCGGGCAATCTGTCATAGTGTCCACGCCGGACCGACAGAGGGAGCAAGACGACGTGGGCATCCTGCGAACGATCATCTGGGTGGTGCTGACCGCGGTTCTGGTCATCTTTGCGATGGCGAACTGGCAGGTCGTCACCGTCACCATCTGGCCAGGCTGGGAGGCCGAGACCAAGCTGCCCGTCGTCATCCTCGCCGCCTTCCTGATCGGCGCGCTGCCCATGTGGATCGCGCTGCGCACGACGCGCTGGTCGCTGAAGCGCCGCCTCGACGCCAGCGAGCGGCAGGCCGCCGACCTGCGCGCGCTCGCGCATCGCCCCGTCGAACCGGCTCCCGCCCCCGCGCCCGTCAACGACGCGCCCCCTGCTCCCACGGACCTTTTCGCCCCGGACAAGCCATGACGTCGCCCATTTATCTCGCCATCGACACGCCGCATCTCGACGCCGCGCTGACACTCGCGCAAAAGGTCCGGCACCATGTTGGCGGGCTGAAGCTGGGGCTCGAGTTTTTTTGCGCCAACGGCCATCATGGCGTGCACGAAATGGCCAGGCTCGGCTTGCCGATTTTCCTCGATCTGAAGCTTCACGATATTCCGAACACGGTGGCAAAGGCGATCCAGGCGCTGCGCCCGCTTGAACCCGCGATCCTGACCGTTCACGCCGCGGGCGGCCGTGCGATGCTGGAGGAGGCAAAGGCGGTTGCGGGCAAGAACACCAGGGTCATCGCCGTCACCGTGCTGACCAGCCTAGACGCGCCCGACCTTGACGACATCGGCGTCGCGGGCACCCCGCACGACCAGGTCGTCCGCCTCGCCGCACTCGCCCGCGAAGCCGGGCTCGACGGCATCGTCTGTTCGGGACAGGAAGTGAAATCGGCGCGCAAGGCGTGGCCCGGCGGCTTCTTCGTCGTCCCCGGCGTCCGCCCCGCGAACGGCCGGACCGGCGACCAGAAACGCATCGTCACGCCCGCTCAGGCGATGTCGGACGGCGCGTCGATCCTCGTCGTCGGCCGCCCGATCAGCCAGTCGCCCGATCCCGACCTTGCCGCGCGCGAGATCGAAGCGACGCTCTAAGACACCGCTTTCCATAACCGTTCGTGTCGAGCGAAGTCGAGACACCCATCGGGACAGCGCAAGTTCGAGGGGCATCTCGGCTTCGCTCGATGCGAACGGGCCAACAAAGGCTTTCCATGCCCCCACTCGTCAAAATCTGCGGCATCTCGACGCCCGAAGGCATAGACGCCGCCATCCGCCTCGGCGCCACGCACATCGGCCTGGTCCATTACGAGCCGAGCCAGCGGCACGTCGACCTCAGGACCGCGGCCGAGCTTCGCAAGCGCGCGGGGTCGCACGTCAAGGTTGCACTTCTGCTCGTCAACGCCTCGCAGAAACTGACCGGCGAGGCGCTCGGCATGGTGCGCCCCGACATCGTCCAGTTTCATGGCAGCGAGACACCCGAATGGCTCGCGGTCGTCAAGAGGCTCGTTCCTGCTGAAATCTGGAAGGCGGTCGGGCTCAAGGATGCCGAAACGCTCACCCGGATGCAGAAATATCACGGGATCGCCGACCGCATTCTGTTCGATGCGCCCGCCGCCGCGCTGCCCGGCGGGACGGGCACGCGCTTTGACTGGTCGCTGCTCAAAAATCACCGGCATACAATGGACTGGGGCATCGCTGGCGGGCTGACCCCCGACAATGTCGCAGAGGCGATCGCCGCAACGGGCGCGCCGCTCGTCGATGTCTCTTCGGGCGTCGAAAGCGCGCCGGGCGTCAAGGATATGGACAAGATCGCCGCTTTCCTTAAAGCGGTCGGCCGATGACGACGCTGCAAACCTTCGTCCTGCGCATCGGGAAACGATGGCGCTGATCGCTTGAGACCTGTCTTCAAGTGAATGCCCACCCGTAACCGATGGAAATGACGATGACCGACGCTTCGACCCTGCCCAACAGCCTTCGCTCCGGCCCCGCCACGCAGGCTAACAGCCTGCGACAACAGCCGGACTCGCGCGGCCATTTCGGACCGTTCGGCGGCCGCTATGTCGCCGAAACGCTGATGCCGCTGATCCTCGACCTTGAACGCCATTATCGCGCCGCGCGAGCCGACCCGGCGTTCAAGGCCGAGTTCGACGAGTTGCTGAAAAATTATGTCGGGCGCCCCAGCCCGCTGTGGCTGGCGCAGCGGCTGACCGAGCATCTCGGCGGCGCAAAGATTTACCTGAAGCGCGAAGATCTGAACCACACCGGTGCGCACAAGATCAACAATTGCATCGGCCAGATCCTGCTCGCGAAACGCATGGGCAAGACGAAGATCATCGCCGAAACCGGCGCCGGCCAGCACGGCGTCGCGACCGCGACCGTCGCCGCGCTGTTCGGCCTGCCCTGCACCATCTTCATGGGCGCGGTCGATGTTGCGCGGCAACAGCCCAATGTGTTTCGCATGAAATTGCTTGGCGCCGAAGTCGTCGCGGTCGAAAGCGGCGCAAAGACGCTGAAGGATGCGATGAACGAGGCGCTGCGCCACTGGGTCGCGAACGTCCACGACACTTTCTACATCATCGGCACGGTTGCGGGTCCGCACCCCTATCCGCAGCTTGTCCGCGATTTCCAGTCGGTGATCGGCGACGAAGCGCGCGAACAGATTTTGGAAGCCGAAGGACGCCTGCCCGACATGCTGATCGCGCCCGTTGGTGGCGGATCGAATGCCATCGGCCTGTTCCATCCCTTCCTCGACGACATGGACGTCGAGATCGTCGGCGTCGAAGCCGCGGGCGAAGGGCTGGACGGCAAGCACGCCGCGAGCCTTGCGGGTGGCAAGCCCGGCATCCTCCATGGCAACAAGACCTATCTGCTGCAGGACGCGGACGGCCAGATCACCGAGGCGCACAGCATTTCGGCGGGGCTCGACTATCCGGGGATCGGTCCCGAACACAGCTGGCTCCACGACATCGGCCGCGTCCGCTACGAACCGGTCACCGACGAAGAGGCGCTGGCAAGCTTCCAGAAGCTGACCAAGCTCGAAGGCATCATCCCCGCGCTCGAAAGCGCGCACGCAATTGCTGCCGCCGAACGCATCGCGCCGACCTTGGGCAAGGACAAGATTATCATCGTCAATTGCTCAGGGCGGGGGGACAAGGACATCTTTACCGTGGCCGAGGCGCTGGGGGTGGCATTGTGACCCGCTTCGCTACTGCCTTTGCAAAGCCGCACCGCGCCCTCGTCGCCTTCATCACCGGCGGCGATGGCGATACCGCCGCGAACCTCGACGCGCTCGTCGCGGGGGGCGCCGATGTGATCGAACTCGGTATGCCCTTCACCGATCCGATGGCCGATGGGCCGGCGATCCAGGCGGCCAATCTGCGCAGCCTTGCCAAGGGCACGACCACCGCCGACATTTTCGCCATCGCCGCCGCGTTCCGCCAGCGCCACCCCGACACCCCGCTCGTGCTGATGGGTTACGCCAACCCGATGACGATCCGCGGCGGTGACTGGTTCGCGGCCGAATGCGGGCGTGCCGGCGTCGACGGCGTCATCTGCGTCGACCTTCCCGCCGAGGAGGATGGTGAACTCGGCCCCGCGCTCCGCGCCGCCGGGGTCGATTTGATCCGCCTCGCCACCCCGACGACCGACACCGCGCGCCTGCCCGCCGTGCTCGATGGCGCGGGCGGTTTCCTCTATTATGTCTCGGTCGCCGGCATCACCGGCCAGCAACAGGCCGCGCAGGCAAGCATCGACGAAGCCGTCGCGCGGCTCAAGGCCGCCACCGACCTGCCCGTCGCGGTGGGTTTCGGCGTTCGCACCGCCGAACAGGCCGCGCAGATTGCGCGCGTTGCCGACGGCGTCGTCGTCGGTTCGGCGTTCGTCGACATCATTGCCCGGCATGGCGACGCCGCAGCGCCCCATGTCGAGGCTTTCACCCGCACCCTCGCCGATGCTATCCATAGCGCCAAGGAGATCGCCGCATGAGCTGGCTCGACCGCGTCCGCAACGCCCTGCCCTTTGGCGCCAAGCGCGATACCGCCGATAATCTGTGGCACAAATGCCGCCAGTGTCATCAGATGGTGTTCGTCAAGGAGTGGGAGGACAATCTGAACGTCTGCCCGCGCTGCGACCATCACGACCGCATCGGCGCCAAGCAACGTTTTGCCCAGCTGTTCGACGGCGGGCTGCACGAGCTGATCGCCGCGCCCGCCGCGCCCGAAGACCCGCTGAAGTTCCGCGACACCAAGAAATATGTCGACCGCATCAAGGCCGCGCGCGCACAGACCGGCGACCGCGACGCCTATCAGAACGCCTTCGGCCGCATTTCGGGCCAGGGTGTCGTGATCGGCGTGCAGGATTTCGCCTTCATGGGGGGGTCGATGGGCGTTGCGGTCGGCGAAGCCTTTGTCGCCGGGGTCGAACAGGCGATCAAGCGCGGCGTGCCCTATATCGCGATCACCGCCGCGGGCGGCGCGCGGATGCAGGAAGGCACGCTGTCGCTGATGCAGATGCCGCGCGCGACGGTGGCCCTGGCCCGCCTGCGCCGCGCCGGGCTGCCCTATATCGTGCTGCTGACCGACCCGACCACCGGCGGCGTCACCGCCAGCTACGCCATGCTCGGCGACGTGCAGATCAGCGAGCCCAAGGCGCTGATCGGCTTCGCCGGCCAGCGCGTGATCGAGAACACGATCCGCGAAAAGCTGCCCGAAGGCTTCCAGCGCGCCGAATATCTGCTCGATCACGGGATGATCGACATGGTCGTGCATCGCAAGGACTTGCCAGAGACGCTCGGCCGGCTGATCGGCTATCTGGCGCCGGAAAAGGCGGCGTGAACCCCCTCTCCCCTTCGGGGGAGAGGGTTGGGGAGAGGGGGACTCTCTTCGCTTTGCCCGACCAAAGGCCGGTTTCGGAGACGCCCCCTCTCCCCGGTCCTCTGCCCTGAAGGGGCAGAGGGAGACGATGTGCCCGACCACGCCCGCAGCACCGACCCCGCCGTCCAGGCCCAGCTCGATCGCCTGACCGCGCTGTCGCCGGGCCGCGACATCCTTGGCCTTGAACGCATCGCCCAGCTCTGCCGTCGCCTCGGCGATCCGCAGCACCGCCTGCCGCCTGTGTTCCATGTTGCCGGGACCAACGGCAAGGGATCGACCTGCGCCTTCCTGCGCGCCGCGATCGAGGCGCGGGGCCTGACCGCGCATGTCTATTCCAGCCCGCACCTCGTCCGCTTCAACGAGCGCATTCGCATCGCCGGTGCGCTGATCGACGACGCGCGCCTCGCCGCGCTGCTCGCCGAAGTGCTCGACGTTGCGCACGACCTGCAAGCCAGCTTCTTTGAAGTGACGACCGCCGCCGCCTTCCTCGCCTTCGCGCGCACCCCCGCCGACGCCTGTATCGTCGAGGTCGGGCTCGGCGGGCGACTTGACGCGACCAACATTATGGCCGCGCCGACCGTCTGCGGCATCGCGTCGCTCGGCATCGACCACGAGGCATTCCTGCTCGCGCCCGAAGCCGATGTGCCCACGGTGCCGCACGACCGCATCGCCTTTGAAAAGGCCGGAATCGCCAAGCCCGGCGCGCCGCTGGTGACACAGGCCTATCCCGCGTCGATGCGCGCGGTGATCGCGGCGCGCGCCGCCGCCGTCGGCGCGCCGCTCGTCGATCGCGGCGCAGCGTGGAACGCGGATATCGCCGACGGCCGCCTGAACTATCGCGACGCGCGCGGCACGCTCGACCTGCCGCTGCCGGCGATGGCGGGCGCGCATCAGGCCGACAATGCCGCGCTGGCGATCGCAATGCTGCGCCATCAGGCCGCTGTTTCAGTCGACGACGCCGCGCTCGCCGCCGCCATGACGCGCGCGACCTGGCCCGCGCGGATGCAGCGGCTCGGCGCCGGACCGCTCACCGCCCTGCTACCGCCGGGAACGGCGGTTTGGCTTGACGGCGGCCACAATCCCGACGCGGGCGTTGCGCTTGCCGCAGCGCTGCGCGACATGCCGCCGCTCCACATCGTCTGCGGCCTGCTGGCGAACAAGGACGCGATGGGCTTTCTCCGCCCTTTCGCCGACCGTATCGCCTCGTTCCGTGCCGTGCCGATCCCCGGCCACGACCATCATGCTCCCAAGGATCTGTGCCAGCGGTTGCAGGACGGGCTTGGTATCGTCGATGCCCGCGCATGCGACAATGTGCTCGCCGCGCTGCGCCAACTCGCGGATGCGCCGGGCGACGTCCTCATCTGCGGCTCACTCTATCTCGCGGGCGAAGTGCTCGCCGCGAACGGCGAGTTTCCTGACTAGGTTCGCGCCGGCGCGGGCCGGTTCTCCTCGCGGCGTGGGCGTTCGTGCCCGTCATCCTCTGTGCTCGGCTGCCTGACGGTCTGAACGACGAAGCCCTTGCGCCACAGCACCCAAAGCAGCAGCATTCCGGGCGCCGCGATGACCACGGTCACGATCCAGAAACCGACCCAGCCCAGCCCTTCGGCAATATAACCGCCAGGCGTTGCCAGCCAGGTACGCCCCACGGCGGCAAAGGACGACAGCAGCGCAAACTGCGTCGCGGTATAAGCCAGGCTTGAAAGCCCCGACAAATAGGTAACGAAAACGGTCAGACCGATCCCGCTGGTAAAGTTTTCGGTCCCAACCGCGATCGCGAGCATCAGCGGCGAATGGCCGACCGCCGCCAGAACGGCGAACAGAAAATTGCTGAACATCATCAGCAGTCCGGATATGAGCAACGCGCGGCCCATGCCAAGCCATGCGATGAAGGGCGCACCGCAGGCCGAACCGACAATCAGCGCCACAAAACCGACGCCCTTGTTGATCGCGACGAACTCGGTATCGGTAAAGCCCAGTTCGACAATCATCGGATTGAGCATCCCCTGCCCCATGGCATCGCCGACCTTGTAGACGAGCACGAACAAAAGGATCAGCACGGCGCCATTACGGCCCAGAAACTCGCGGAACGGATTGACAACCGTGTCTTTCAGCCACGCGGCGAAACCTTCAGCCATTGCATTGGCGCGAGTGGGATCGAAGCGCCCCGATCCGGCGTATAGTGCGCCGAGGAAGGCCGGGAGGACCGCCAGTCCGGTAAAACCATATGCCGCTGCCCACCCCAGATTAAAGCCCTCTGGCGATGCCAGCGCGATGGTGCCGACACCCGCAATCAGATTGCCGGTGCGATACCCGAACTGATTCATCGCGGTGCCATGCGGCAATTCGGCATCCGACAGGATTTCGATGCGATAGGCGTCGATGACGATGTCCTGTGTCGCCGACAGAAAGGCGACCGCGATCGCCCAGAAGGCGAAAGGTGCCAAATTGTCGTTCGTCGGGTTGCTTGTGCCGAGATTCCAGATCGCGATCACAAGCAGCGCCTGAATGAAGAACAGCCAGCCGCGCCGCTGTCCAAAGGCTTTGGTCAAAAAGGGCAGCGGCAGGCGATCGACGAGCGGTGCCCACAGAAACTTGAGCGTGTAGGGCGTCGTAAGCCCGATCGCAAAGCCGATGGTCGATTTGTCGATCCCGACCTTTGACAGCCAGAATGTCATCGTTCCGAGCAGCAGGGTCAGCGGAAAGCCGCTTGAAATGCCAAGAAGGAACGCAACGATCGGCATCGGCTTGCGATAGGGCGAAAAGCTGGGGATCACGAACGCCAGGCCAATCACCAGCGCGATCACCGCGATCAGCACCGCCGTGTCCAGCCCAAGTTGCATATGATGTCCTTTCCCCGCCCGCGGCGCTTATCGCACAGGGCCTAAAGCCTCCCTGCCAAAATGGAAGCGGGTAATTGACCGGCGCGCCGGTCCGCCGTGCTCAGGCCGCGGCGGGGCGCCACCAGGTCGTCAGGCCAGCGACCTTGCGCGGCGCCTGGTTCTTGCAAATCATGGTTTCAAGCGCTTTCAGCGCGGCCACCAGCGCGGACGGGCTGTGCGGCTTGTCAAGGCAGGCCATGGCGATGTCGCTCGCATCCTCGGGGCATTGGCCGGTCACCAGCAGCACCGCGATGCCGCGGTCACGCGCCAGACGGGCGACTTCGCGCCCGCTCATATGCCCCGCAAGGCCAAGGTCGAGCACCAGCGCATCGATCGGTTCCGCCGCGATAAAGCGCACCGCCGCCTCGCCCGAATCGACCGTCGCGACAACATCATAGCCCGCTTGCTTCAAGGTATGTTCATTGTCGAACGCTGTCAGCGGGTCATCCTCGATGACCAGCAGGCGCTTGATGCACGAAGGGCGCGGACCAAAGAGCATGCAATCTCCCTTTCGATGGCCATGACTCGCTCCGCGCCTTCGTGCAATATCGCTTCTGCTTGCCATCGACGAAGCGACACTTTTCCGGCTATGAGCGTGGCCACGACGCCACACTATTTCCCGCATAACGACAAGAAAGCCGCATCCGTTCCGATGACCACCCGCCGCCCGCCCCGCACCGCCCCGCGCCCTGCCGCCGATCGCAACGCCGCCGCGGCGGGCCCGCGCGGCCGCCGCGCCGCGCGCGCCGACGCGCCGCCGCGCAAGCTTCCGGCCGAAGCCGAACGCGAGGACGGGCCGCAACGCATTGCCAAGCTGCTCGCGCGCGCCGGGGTCGGCTCGCGCCGCGACGTCGAACGCATGATCGAGGATGGCCGCATCGCGCTGAACGGCGAGGTGATCGCACAGCCCGCGCCGCTCCTCACCTCGCTCGACGGGTTGACGGTCGACGGCAATCCGGTGGCAAAGCCTGTCTCGACCCGCCTCTATCGCTTTCACAAGCCCGCCGGATGCCTTACCGCCGCGCGCGATCCCAGGGGGCGCAAGACGATCTATGACGTGCTGCCCAAGGGGCTGCCGCGACTGATGCCCGTCGGCCGCCTCGACTATAATACCGAGGGGCTGCTGCTGCTCACCAACGACGGCGCGTTCAAGCGCCAGCTCGAACTGCCCGCAAGCGGGGTAGAGCGCACCTATCGCGCGCGCGCCTTTGGCGACATCAGCCAGGCGCAGCTCGAGGAACTGGTGCTGGGGATCGAGATCGACGGGATTCGCTATGGCAAGATCGACGCCAATCTCGAACGCCGCACCGGGCGCAACCAGTGGATCGAAATGACGCTGACCGAGGGGAAGAATCGCGAAGTGCGCCGCGTGCTCGAACATCTGGGGCTTCAGGTCAGCCGACTGATCCGCACCCGCTATGGCGCGTTCACCCTCGCCGGGCTCGACATGGGGGCGGTCGAGGTCGTGCCGCGCGACGAATTGTTCAGGTTCCGGCGGCATCTCGGCTGATGCGCGTGATCGCCGGCGAATGGCGCGGCCGCAAGCTGCTTGCCCCCAGAAACGACGCCACCCGCCCGACCGCCGACCGCACGCGCGAAACGCTCTTCTCGATGCTCGCAAGCCGCCTCGGCAGTTTCGAGGGGCTTTTTGTCGCCGACCTCTTCGCCGGATCGGGCGCGCTGGGGATCGAGGCCTTGTCGCGCGGCGCCGAACATTGCCTCTTCGCCGAACAGGATCGCGACGCGCTCGATGCTCTCCGCAGGAATCTCGCCGCGCTGGGAGCAAGCCCGCGCGCCGACGTCCGCGCCGGGTCGGTGCTCGCGCTCGGCCCCGCACGGCGGACCTGCGACCTGCTGCTGTTCGACGCGCCCTACGCCACCGGCGCGGGCAGTGTCGCGCTCGACAAGCTCGCCCGCCTCGGCTGGATCGGCCCCGAAAGCTGGATCTCGATCGAAACGGGCGAGCGCGAAACGGTAGAGGTCGCGGGCTTCGAGATCGACGCCGAGCGCAAGGTCGGCAAGGCGAAACTCACGCTGCTGCGCCCGGTTTAGCGCAGCCGCGCGCGCAAACGCTGCAATTCGTCCGCGGGCACCGGCGCCAGCGCAGCGGCGGCCTTGCCCTCGCGCAGCCGCTTGCGGTCCTTCTCCGACGGTTCGACGCGTCGCACGCGCACCGGCGCATGGCCCTCGGCGCGCATCCCCAGCGCCTCGGCCGCGCCGCGCGACAGGTCGATGATCCGCCCGCGCGCAAAAGGGCCGCGATCGTTGACCCGCACGATGATCCGCCGACCGGTGTCAAGCGCGGTCACCTCAACATAGGTCGGCAGCGGCAGCGTGGTGTGCGCAGCGGTGATCCAGCCGGGCCGGAACTTCTCGCCATTCGCGGTCCGGTTGCCCGACTCGCTCCCATACCAGCTCGCATAACCGACGGCGTCATAGGCGGGCGCGGCGGCGGGGACATAGGTGGTGCCGCGGATCGTATAGGCGGGCCCGATTCGCACCGGCGTGTCGGCGACCGGGCGGTAATTGCCCCCGGCGCAGGCGGATAGCGCCAGAAGGATCAGCGCGCTGCCCGACGCCCGGATTGTCGACGATTGCTGCATAAACCGATTCTATAGGGCCGGAATGGCGAGATAAAGTCTGGAGAGGCCCGGACGGGGCGGAAGGGCGCCTTCGATAATCCTCCCCATCATTTGCAATGGGGAGAACTTATGACCAATGCCACGACCGCTGGCCGCCCCCCCCCCGCCCGCACTGGACAGCCCGTGCCCCGTTCCCTAATCGTTCGCGCGTGAACGATACCCCCGCCTCGATGCCCGACCTGACCCGTGCCGACCCCTCGGACCCGCCCTATCTGCGCGGATTGAATGGCCCGCAGCGGCAGGCGGTGCTGACGACCGAGGGCCCCGTGCTCATGCTCGCGGGCGCGGGCACGGGCAAGACCGCTGCGCTCACTGCGCGCCTCGCGCACATCATCGCGACGCGGCGCGCCTGGCCTTCGGAGATTCTCGCCGTCACCTTCACGAACAAGGCCGCGCGCGAGATGCGCGAGCGGATCGGGCGGATGATCGGCGACGCGGTCGAAGGCATGCCATGGCTCGGCACCTTTCACAGCATCGCGGCAAAGATGCTCCGCCGCCACGCCGAGCTGGTGGGGCTGCAGAGCAATTTCACCATCCTTGACACCGACGACCAGCTTCGCGTCCTCAAACAGCTTATCCAGGCCGAAGGGCTGGACGAAAAGCGCTGGCCCGCGCGCCAGCTCGCCGGGCTGATCGACAAGTGGAAGAACCGCGGGCTAAGCCCCGCCGACCTCGATGCCGCCGACAAGGAGGCTTATGCGGACGGCAAGGGCCAGCATTTCTACGCGCTCTATCAGGCGCGGCTGAAAACGCTCAACGCCTGCGATTTCGGCGACCTCTTGCTCCACATGCTCGTCATCCTGAAGTCGCACCGCGACGTGCTCGGACACTATCAGGCGCGATTCAAATATATCCTCGTCGACGAATATCAGGACACCAACGCCAGCCAGTATCTCTGGCTCCGCCTGCTGGCACAGGCGCGCAAAAATATCTGCTGCGTCGGCGACGACGACCAGGCGATCTATTCGTGGCGCGGCGCGGAGGTCGCGAACATCCTGCGCTTTGAAAAGGATTTTCCGGGCGCGACGGTCATCCGTCTCGAACAAAATTACCGCTCGACGCCGCAGATCCTTGCCGCCGCATCGGCACTGATCGCGCAAAACAGCGACCGGCTCGGCAAGACGCTCTGGACCGAGCTCGATGCGGGCGACAAGCTGCGGGTCGTCGGCGTGTGGGACGGACCCGAAGAAGCGCGACGGATCGGCGAGGAGCTGGAAACGCTCCAGCATCGCGGCATCAGCCTCGACCGCGCCGCGATCCTCGTCCGCGCGCAGTTCCAGACGCGCGAGTTCGAGGACCGCTTCATCGCGATCGGCATGCCTTACCGCATCGTCGGCGGCTTCCGCTTTTATGAACGCGCCGAGGTCCGCGATGCACTGGCCTATCTCCGCCTCGTCCAGTCGGCCGCCGACGACCTGGCGTTCGAGCGCATCGTCAACGTCCCCAAGCGCGGGCTCGGCGACAAGGCGCTGCAACGCATCCACCGGTTCGCGCGGGCCGAACGCGCCCCGCTGTTCCACGCCGCCTCGCGCATCACCGAAACCGACGAGCTGACGCCGCAGGCGCGCCGCCAGCTCGCCAGTTTCATCGCGATGATGCGCGGCTGGCAGGCAAAGGCAAGCCAGCTGCCACACCCCGAACTGACGCAGCTCATTCTCGACGAATCAGGCTATACCGCGATGCTCCAGGCCGACCGCAGCGCCGAGGCCGCAGGCCGCCTCGAAAACCTGTCCGAACTCGTCCGCGCGATGGAGGAATATGAATCGCTCGAAGCCTTCCTCGACCATGTCAGCCTTGTCATGGACCGCGACAATGAGGACCAGACCGAAACGGTGACGATCATGACGATCCATGCCGCCAAGGGACTGGAGTTCGACCATGTCTTTCTCGCCGGGTGGGAGGACGGCGTCTTTCCGTCGCAGCGCGCGATGGACGAGGGCGGCACCGCCAGCCTGGAGGAGGAACGCCGCCTCGCCTATGTCGCGATCACCCGCGCCCGCCAGCGCGCGAGCATCTATCACGCCGCGAACCGCCGCATCTATGGCCAGTGGATGAGCAGCATCCCCAGTCGCTTCATCGCCGAGATCCCGCCCGAGCATGTGGAGAGCGAAAACAGCTTCGGCGGCGGGCAGAGCCTGTGGCGCGCCAACTGGTCCGCGCAGGGCGATCCTTTCGCGCATGTCGCCGAACGCCAGCCGTCGCGCATCATGACGCGCGGCCCCGCCTGGCAGCGCGCCATGGCGGCATCGAACACCGTCACCCGCGCGCCCGCGCCTTCCGAACGCGGTCCCGCCGCGGCGGTCGGTGCCAAGCCGCGCGCCGACCTTGCGATCGGGCTTCGCGTCTTTCACGAAAAATTCGGTTATGGCGAGATCATCGACATCGACGGCAACAAGCTGGAGGTCGAGTTCGACCAGGCCGGAACCAAGCGCGTGCTCGACAGCTTCGTCCGCGCGGCCTGAAACATCGGGGCGCTCGCTTGCAAAGCCCGGGTCGCGCGTTATGGCAAGGGCGATGACGGCACCCGCAACATGGCTCGATCAGGCGCGCGACGCCCACCGCCGCGGTGACGTCGCGGCAGAGACGGCGGCGCTCGACGGCGCGATCCGTGCCGACCGCGGCAATATCCCCGCATTGCTGGCGATGGCCGAACTCAAGCGGCGGCTTGCCGACGAACGCGCGGCGGGCAGCTTCTATCGCCTCGCGCTGGCCACTGCGGCGCAGGCGCGCAGCGTCCCGGCCGCGCTCCATGCCGGCCTCCAGCGCGCCGAAGCGTTCATCGCCGCGACCGAGCGCGCTTTCGCTGACCATTTGCTTGCGCAACTCGCCGCAGCGGGCATCGACCGGGGCACCGCCCCGCCGCGCGTCGCCCAGGCGCTCCATATTCTTGCGGGCGAACAGCCGCTCTACCTTCAGCAACCCAGCATGTTCTATTTTCCCGGCCTCGCGCAGCAGCCCTTCTTCGAGCGTTCCAGTTTCGCCTGGGCGGAAGCGATCGAGGCGGCGACCGACATGATCCGTGCCGAGCTTCAGGCCTTGATCGAACAGGCGGCCGACCGCTTCACCCCCTATGTCAGCGCCAGCGCCGACCGCCCGCCGCCGAATAATCCGCTGCTCGACAAGTCCGACTGGGCGGCCGCCTGGCTGTGGAAAGACGGCGCGGTGGCCGACGGCATGGACCGGCTGTGCCCCGCAACCCTTGCCGCGCTCGAACTGGCACCACAGCCCGTCATTCCGAACCGCGCGCCGATCGCGCTCTTTTCGCGCCTTACCCCCGGCACGCATATCCAGCCGCATCACGGCATGCTCAACACGCGGCTTATCTGCCACCTGCCCCTGATCGTTCCCGATGGGTGCGGGCTGCGCGTCGGTGCCGAAACGCGTGCGTGGCGCGAGGGCGAGCTGCTGATTTTCGACGACAGTTTCGAGCATGAGGCGTGGAACCGCGGCACGAGCGACCGCACCATCCTGTTGTTCGAAATCTGGCGCCCCGACATCGACGCCGACGAGCGGGACCAATTGACGCGCATCTTCTCTGCGATCGACACATATGGCGAACAATAGACCAGGGGACACAGAAACGATGAGCAATGCGGGAATGGACGCCGACATCTACGATGCTTTCATCGAACAGCTGCAACGCTATGTCCGCGAGCGGCTGATCCCCGCCGAAGACCGGCTTGAGGAGCTTGGCCGCGTTCCCGATGATATTCTGGCCGAAATGCGCGACATGGGTCTGTTCGGAGTGACGATGCCCGAGCAATATGGCGGCGCGGGCATGAATATCAGCCAATATGTCGGCTTCATCCGCGAACTCGCCTATGCCGCGCCCGCCTATCGTTCGATCGTGTCGATCAACATCGGCATGGTATGCAAATCGATCCTCGGTTTCGGGACCGAGCAGCAAAAGGCGCATTGGCTGCCCAAACTGGCAAGCGGCAGCATCGCCGCCTTCGGCCTTACCGAGCCGGACAGCGGATCGGACAGCGCGGCGATGAAGACGCGCGCGGTGCGCGACGGCAACGGCTATGTGCTGAACGGGACGAAGCGCTATATCACCAACGCCCCCTTCGCCGACGTGATCCTGGTGATGGCGCGCACCAATGCCGAGGCGCTGCCCAAGAATGCGCATGTCAGCGCCTTCCTCGTGCCGCGCGACACGCCGGGCGTGTCGATCGGCAAGCCTGACGGCAAGATGGGTCAGGCGGGATCGCAGATCGCCGACGTGATCCTCGAGGATGTGCATGTCGACGGGGACGCGCTGCTCGGCGGCGAGGAAGGCATCGGTTTCCGCGCCGCGATGCAGAGCCTCGACAATGGCCGCCTGTCGGTTGCCGCGGCCAGCGTCGGCTATGCCAGGCGGATGCTCGACGCGGGGCTCAAATATGCGATGGAGCGCAAGGCGTTCGGTGAACCCATCGCCAATTTCCAGCTGATCCAGGCGATGCTCGCCGACAGCAAGGCCGAAATCTATGCCGCCGACTGCATGTTGAACGACGCCTGTGCGCGCGCCGATCGCGGCGAGCAAATCCTCGTCGAAGCCGCCGCGACCAAGATGTTCGCCAGCGAAATGTGCGGACGCGTCGCCGACCGCGTGGTGCAAATCCATGGCGGAGCGGGCTATCTTAAGGAATATCTGGCCGAACGCTTCTATCGCGACTGCCGCATTTACCGCATTTATGAAGGGACGACGCAGATCCAGCAGCTAGTGATCGCAAAGAATATGATTCGCGATTATGCGGGATAGGCTGGGCTGACATTCCGCAAACCGTCATCGTGAGCAGCGTGGCGACGCGGCAATCCGGCTGCTGGCGACAACCGCTCGGGATTGTTCCGCTCCGCTCGCCATCACGATATGCCAGGATTCCGGCCGCACAGCGGGCAGAGGTTTGGGATGTAGGGAAAAAGGATCGCTGGTGGAGCCGAGGGGAATCGAACCCCTGACCTCTGCAGTGCGATTGCAGCGCTCTCCCATCTGAGCTACGGCCCCGCGACCGGCGGCGTCTTAACGGCACAGTCCGGCAGTGGCAACGGCTTTTCTGACCTTTGCCGTCGCCAGGAAGTTTTTTTGGGGAACGGGGGGATTCCGATGAAAGCCTGGCATTTGACCAGTCGTCCGCAGGGGCTGCCGACAATCGACAATTTCGCGCTTCGCGACCTGCCCGACGCGCCGCTCGAAAAAGATCAGCTCCGCGTGCGCAACCGCTGGCTCTCGGTCGATCCCTATATGCGCGGGCGGATGAACGACGCCAAAAGCTATGCCGCGAGTTTCCGGCTCGACCAGCCGATGACCGGCGGCGCGATCGGCGAAGTCATCGAAAGCCGGATGGACGGCTTTGCCCCCGGCGACCTGATCCTCCACATGGGCGGCTGGCGCGAAGGCGGCGTGATCGGCCTCGACATGATGCCGAACAAGTTGCCGACCGCGCTGCTCGACGCGGGCCTGCCGCCGCAGACTTTCCTGCACAATATGGGCCTCACCGGCGGCACCGCGTGGATCGGCCTGCTCCGCGTCGCGGCGGCGAAACCCGGCGATACCGTCTTCGTCTCGGCGGCCGCAGGGGCGGTCGGATCGGCGGTTGTGCAGATCGCGAAGGCACGCGAGATGACCGTGATCGGTTCGGCCGGCGGCGCCGAAAAATGCGCATGGGTCGCCGAACTCGGCGCCGATGAAGTGGTCGATTACAAGGCGGGGCCGGTGCTGCCCCAGCTCTCCGCCGCGCTGGAACGGCTCGGCAAGAATGGAATCGACATCTATTTCGACAATGTCGGCGGCGAACATCTCGACGCCGCTTTTGCGACCGCCAATGATTTTGCGCGCTTCGCGATCTGCGGGATGATCGACGTCTATAACGACGCAAAGCCGCAGGAGATGAAATATCTCATCCGCACCATCCCCGCGCGCATCCGCATGGAAGGCTTTATCTACACCGACCAGTTTTTCGACTGCATGGAGGAGTTCTACGCCGACATGAGCGGGCTGCTCGCCAGCGGCGCGGTAACGATCCGCGAAACGGTGCATGACGGGATCGAGGCGGCGCCCGACGCCTTCCTTGGCCTGTTTTCGGGCGCGAATATCGGCAAGATGCTGGTGCGGTTGTAAAAATGTCCGGCGGCAGCGGCTAACCCGCGGTTGCCGAGGCTCCGGTTATTTTCTGGAACGGGAAGGTGGCAGCACGCAGGGCTGACGGAAACTCAGAACCTCTCGCCGCGATGCACCGTCCCGCCCCGTTCACCACCGTTTCGCGGCGGTTCCCCGCCCCTTGCCGCAGGGGAATTGGCCATGGTCGCTTCCCAGCCCGAAGCGGCCTTCATATCCGACCGGATTTCGTCCGACCGGTTCGATTCAGGTCCCGAAGCCAACCGACAGGAAGCTCGGCATCGGGCCGTTCCAGCCATCATCGGCGCCATCGTCATCGTCGGGCCGGGCCTGTGGCGCCGGTCTGCGTCCGGCGTCCTTCTTCGGAGCCTCGCGCGGCTTTTCAGCGGCACGCTTCGCCCCTCGCGCGGCTTTCGGTTCCGCGCGGCGTGCGCTGCGGCGCGGTTCGCGCGCGTCCTTGTCGCTTTCCGGGGCCGAAGCCGGGTTCGCCGCGCCGCCACCATGCACCGGGATCTTATAGCCCGTCAGCTTCTCGATATTGTCGATCGCCTCGTCATCCGACGGCGTGACCAATGTGAAGGCGCGCCCCTTCGCTCCCGCGCGGCCCGTGCGGCCGATGCGGTGAACATAATCGTCGGGGTGCCAGGGCGCGTCGAAATTGAACACATGACTGACGCCCTTGACGTCGAGCCCGCGCGCCGCGACGTCCGACGCCACCAATATATTGATCGTTCCCGCCTTGAAGCGATCGAGTTCGGCGATGCGGCTCGACTGGTCCATGTCGCCATGAATCTCGCCTGCCTTGTAGCCGTGGCGCTGAAGCGATTTCGCCAGTTCGCGCACGGTCGTCTTGCGGTTGCAGAAGATGATCGCGGTCGCCATATCCTCGGCCTCGATCAGCCCGCGCAGCGTGTCGCGCTTGCCCCTTTCGCTGGTCTTGACCACGAACTGCTCGATATTCTCGTTGCGGCTCGCCGGACGCGCAACCTCGATCGTCTTGGGGTTCGACAGGAACTTGTCGGCGAGTTTCTTGATCGGCGGCGGCATTGTTGCCGAAAAGAGCAAGGTCTGCCGATTCGCGGGCAGCTTGGTGCAGATATTCTCGATGTCGGGAATGAATCCCATGTCGAGCATCCGGTCGGCCTCGTCGATTACCAACAGGTTGCAGCCGGTGAGCAAAATCTTGCCGCGCTCGAACAGGTCCATCAGTCGGCCCGGCGTCGCGATCAACACGTCGACGCCCTTTTCCAGCGCCTTGACCTGATCGCCCATCTGCACCCCGCCGATCAGCAGCGCCATCGACAGCTTGTGATATTTGCCGTATTTTTCAAAGTTTTCAGCGACTTGCGCGGCCAGTTCGCGCGTCGGCTCCAGGATCAGCGAGCGCGGCATCAGGGCGCGGGCGCGACCATGCGCCAATATGTCGATCATCGGCAGCACAAAGGACGCCGTTTTGCCCGTCCCCGTCTGTGCAATGCCGATTATGTCGCGCATCATCAGCACCGACGGGATCGCCCCCGCCTGGATCGCCGTCGGTTCGCTATAGCCCGACTCGTCGATCGCGCGCAAAAGTTCGTCGGAAAGGCCGAGATCGGCAAATTTCATGTGGTATCATGTCCGGAAAAAGAGAGGCTTCGCCCAGCCGCCCACGCAGGCGAGCGATGCCGCGGCCATTGGGCAAATCGCGGCAAAAAGTCAAGGAATACCGGTGAAAAAGACGCTCAATCGTCGTCGCGGACCGGAACCAGCAGGCGAAACTTGTCGACCTCGCACTTCGCGCCCGTGCGCGCATGGATTTCGTCGCGGTCCTCGCAAAGCTTTCCGTCCTTGCTGCCTTCCATGTAAAAACCGGCGTAGAAATCGAGCGCCCGGCACCCGCGGTTGAGCTGCGCGCGCAATCGCTGCTTCTGCCGCGTGATCAGGTCGATGCTGTCGCGCTGCGCCGCGCTCATCCCCACGATATTGCGCATGGCCACGCATTTCGGAGCCTTTTTTTCTTTCCATACAATGGGAACATCGGCGATGCGCGGCGGCGGCGGGGCGGCAAAATTGTTGAGTTGCGAACGCTGCGCGGGCACGCGGATGATCAGCTGTCGTTCGATCACCATCTGCCAGAAGGACAGCGGTGCATCGGGCGCCGGGGGCGGGGCAGGCATCAACGCCTCTGGAACCGGAACGGGCGACGCCACATCGGCCGCGGGCGCGGCCATGATCCACAGGAAAGCTGCCGTCAGCACCGCCGCGCCACCGCCGTTCGCGCATCGTCACTCATATCGCCGCTCACTCGTCACTCCCGCGCCCATCCCCGCTGGACGTAAAGACATTATTTGTCCATCGCAGCTTTACCGTCCATGATTGAACAACCCATGAACTGCAACACGCGGCCGGGTCGGCCGCGAACCCGGACAAGGCCGAACCGAACGACATGACGCGCCCCCCTTCCCCTTCGCTGCTCCGGGCGCTCGCCGATCTGCTGGGCGCCAAAGGGTTCAGCGCCGACGCCGACGCGATGGCGCCATGGCTCACCGACTGGCGCGGCAAATATCGTGGCCAAGCTGCGGCGATGCTGTCGCCCGCCACCACCGAAGAGGTCGCCGCCGTGGTGCGGCTCTGCGCCGAAGCGGGCGTCGCGATCGTGCCGCAGGGCGGGAACAGCGGCATGGTCGGCGGCGCCACCCCCGACGCCAGCGGCAACCAGCTGCTGCTCAGCCTCCGCCGCATGAACCGCGTCCGCCGGATCGACGTCAAGGCCCGGATCGCAGTCGCCGAGGCGGGCGTGATCCTCCAGGCCTTCCATGACGCCGTGCTCGCGCACGGCTTGCGCTTCCCGCTGACGCTCGGCGGCAAGGGATCGGCGACGATCGGCGGGCTGGTTTCGACCAATGCGGGGGGGACGCAGGTGCTGCGGCACGGCACGATGCGCGCGCTCGTCGCGGGGATCGAGGCCGTGCTGCCCGACGGCGGCATCTTCGACGGCCTCGCGCCGCTCAAGAAGGACAATCGCGGTTACGACCTCAAGCACCTCTTGTGCGGCGCCGAAGGCACGCTCGGCGTCGTCACCGCCGCGGCGCTGCATCTCGTCCCCGCGGCGGCGGCGCGGCGCACCGCGTGGATCGGCGTCGAATCGCCCGACGTCGCCCTGGTGCTTCTCCGCCGCCTCGATGCCGCGATGGGCCGCGCGCTCGAGGGGTTCGAGCTGATCCCGCACGCCTGCCTCGACGCGGTGCTGCGCCATATCCCCGGCACGCGCGCGCCGCTTGCCGCCACGCATCCCTGGCATGTGCTCGCCGAACTGGTCGGCGCCGATGATGCGGCGCTCGGCGACGCGTTTGAAGGGCAGCTCGCCGCCGCGTTCGACGCGGGGCTCGTCCGCGACGTCGCGCTCGCCAAGAATGACCGCGAGAGCGAGGATTTCTGGCGGCTGCGCGACTCGATTTCAGAGGCTGAGCGCGTCGACGGCCCGGCGCTTCAGCACGACGTCAGCGTTCCCGTCGACCTGATGCCCGCCTTCATCGCCGACAACCCTGCCCGTATCGCCGCCGCCTTCCCCGGCGTGCGGACCCTCTCCTTCGGCCATCTGGGCGACGGCAATGTCCATCATCATGTCCAGCCGCCGCGCGGTGGCGACGGGGCGGCGTGGATCGCCGCGCACGGCTCCGACGTCAGCCGCCTCGTCTACACCCATGTGATCGAGCTCGGCGGGTCGATTTCGGCCGAACATGGCATCGGCCAGATGAAGCGCGATATCCTTGCCGAGCTCGACAGTCCGGCGCGGCTCGCGGCATTGCGCGGCGTCAAGCGCGGGCTGGACCCCGCGGGTATCTTCAATCCGGGCAAGCTGATCGCCTGACACTTCACCCGCCTTGCGTCATCGCCCCCTTGCGCCGCACGCGCCGGGCCAATAAGGCGCCTTATCTTTTTGCGTGCCCGCCCGCGCGGGACATCTTACCGGAGTTCGATCATGGCCACCGCGCCCGCACCTGCCAACCTGCCGCTGTTCTACAAAGACCTCACCCCGCTTTCGAGCGTCGATCACGCCGATTTCCACGCGCGCCCGCTCGACAGCGCGGAGTTCCTCGTCGGCCAGCACGCGGTCCCGCTGACCTCGGACGAATTCGTGTCGGCGTGCCGCTTTTACCCGATCGTCTTTTCGGCCGGCGACAATCCCGTTCCGCTTGCGCTGATGGGTCTCAACGAAGGGATCAACACCTTCGTCGACGACCAGGGCAAGCTCATCAATCCGGTTTATGTCCCGGCCTATATCCGCCGCTACCCCTTCCTCCTCGCCAAGCTTCAGCCCAACACCGAAGAGCTGTCGCTCTGTTTCGACCCGACATCGGGCGCGATCGGCAAGTTCGACGAGGGCGACGCGCTGTTCGTCGACGGCCAGCCGTCGGACCAGGTCAAGGCGGTGCTGGAGTTCTGCAAGAATTTCGAGGAAGCCGGTCAGCGCACCGGCATGTTCATGGAAGAGCTGAAGAAGGCCGACCTCCTTATGGACGGCGAAGTCGCGATCCAGCAGGAAGGCCATGACAAGCCCTATATCTATCGCGGTTTCCAGATGGTCGACGAGAACAAGCTGCGCGAACTGCGCGGTGACGTGCTGCGCAAGCTGATGCAGAACGGCATTCTCGGCCTCATCTTCGCGCACCTCTTCTCGCTGCAACTGATGCGCGAGGTTTTCGCCGAACAGGTAAAGAGCGGCAAGATGCAGCTTGTCAGCGAAGCGCCGACGGTCTGACCTGTAACAAAAAAGCCGCCTCCGCACTGCACGGGGGCGGTTTTTTGCAGCGGCGGTCAGAAGTCGACCACAATCCCGTTCAGCTCCCAATCGCCATAGCGCACCGGATTGCGGCCGCCCGGCTGATCCTCGGCGCGATCCTCGCGGATCGGTGCGGGCGATGGCAACGGGCTGTTCGTCCAGCCTGCGGGCGGCTTCACATGCTGCGGGCGCTTTACAGCGCGTGGCGTTCCGCCGATGGTCGCATCGTCACTGATGTCGGTCATGCCCGCCATATAGGATCATCGATGCCTGCCGCCAACCATGCCCTGGCCCGTCATGGCTGATCGCCGCCCTGCCCGGCGCAAACGGCCGCGCGGCGAGGTCGATCCGCCGGGCCTTGCGCCGCGGCGCGCGGCGCTGCGGCTGCTCGACGCGATTCTGCGCCGCGGCGATCCGCTCGACATCGCGATGCATGCCGCGGCGCAGGGGCTGGCCGGCGCCGACCGCGCCTTTGCCGTCGCCATCGCGTCGGAGGCGCTGCGCTGGATGACCGACATCGATGCGCTGATCGACGGCGCGACCGCGCAGTCCTTGCCCGACGACGTGAAATCGCGCGCGGTGCTCAGGATCGCGCTGGCGCAGCTGCTCGTGCTCAAAAGTCCCGCCCACGCCGTTGTCGCGACCGCACTGCCGCTCGTCGACGGCGGCCCGCGCCGCCTCGTCCACGCGATCCTGTCGCGCGCGCAGCAGGAAAATTGGGAACTGCCGGAGCACGCGACCTTGCCGTCCCCTGCCGCCGCGCGCTGGGCTGCGATATGGGGCGCACCCATGGTCGACGCGGCCGCCGCAAGCTGGAGCGCCCCGCCGCCGATCGACCTCAGCTTTGCCGCCGAACCCGGTTCCGACGAATGGCCCGATGCGGTGGCGCTCGCACCGCGCCACCGCCGTCTGCCGCGCGGGCAGGCGGTCGAAGCCATGCCCGGTTTTGCCGAAGGCGGCTGGTGGGTACAGGATCTCGCCGCAAGCCTGCCCGCCCGCCTCCTCGGTGCGGGCGACGGGCGGACCATTCTCGACCTCTGCGCTGCGCCGGGCGGCAAGACGATGCAGCTTGCGGCCGCCGGATGGGCGGTCACTGCGGTCGATGCCAGCGCCCGACGCCTCGAACGGCTGCGCGCCAACCTTGCGCGCACCGGCCTCGCGGCCGAGGTGGTGCAGGGCGACATCCGCAGCTGGGCGCCCGGTTCCGCGGCCGATGCCGTGCTGCTCGACGCTCCCTGTTCGGCGACGGGCATCTTCCGCCGCCACCCCGACGTCCTCCACCGCATCGAGCCGCGCCAGATCGCAGAGATGGCGGTGCTGCAATCTGAACTTCTTGCGCGCGCGGCGGATTGGGTCAAACCGGGCGGCACGCTCGTCTACGCGACCTGCTCGCTCGAACGTGCCGAGGGCGAGGATCAGATCGCCGCCTTCGTCGAGGCCAATACGCGCTGGACAATCGAGCCTGCGCGCGCGGACGAGCTTCCCGCCGGAATCGTGCCCGACGCCAACGGCTTCGTCCGCACGCTTCCCGGCCAGCTTGCCGACGCCGGCGGCCTCGACGGCTTTTTCATCGCGCGCGTTCGTGCGCCGTCAGTCTGACCGCCGCGACAGGCGATACAGCGCCAGTTCGCCATAATCCTTGGCGAGCCGCACCTTGCCGACATAGTCGCACGCGAAATCGCCCACATCGTCCAGCGCCAGCATCGCCGCCAGCGGCTGTGTGCAATAGACCTGCCCGACCAGCGTCACCGGCTCGATCCGCGCGGTGCGCGTAACCTCGGTCCCATACCACAGCTCACCGCCGACTATGGGGTCGATGCCGCGATAAATCGGGCCGAAATGAACGCCGATACGCATTCCCGCGCGCGTCCCTTCCAGCCCCAGCCCCGCGGGCAGCACTCGCAGCGCATCCTGCATCGCCAGCGCAATCCGCGCCGCAGTCGTCGGCGCGTCGATCACCGCATAAACCGCATCGCCCCAGGTGTTGCGGAACAGCACCGCCTCGCCAAACCTGTCGAGAACGCGGCCGACACCGCCCATCACCTCACGCGCGAAAACCGGCAGTTCCGCCTCTCCCAGCCGGGAAAAGCCCGCGAAATCGGCGAACAATATCGCGTAAAGTCCCCGCCGCGCTCCATCGGGCACGGTTGGCGCCGCCGGAAAGTCGAGCGCGCGGTCCAACCCCTTGGCGACAAGCCCGACGGTCCGCCCGCCGCAGCGCTGCCACAGCGCGACATCAGCATCGGTTCCCGCCATCGCATCAACAGACCGCGCATCGCCGTCGATCACCGCAAACTGCATCGCCTCGGTTTCCAGCTCGCGCGCGCGCAGCCGCGCCAACCCCATCATCGTCTGCGCCCCCAGCACGAACTAGCCATCGTCCCCGACATAGCGCGCGCCGCTCGCCAGATGGACCGTGGCCGCCCCGGCGCGGCACGCCTCATATCGCGGCAACCAGTCGGCGCCGCCCGATACGACCGACTGGGCGATAAAATCCTCTTCGGCAAAGGGCAGCACCACCGACAGGTCGATATCGCGCGCCATCGCTTCTTCGGCAAAAAGAATGTCGGCACCGCACGCCAGCGGGCCGATCAGCGCCGACAGCGGCTGTGCGTCGAGCGCAGCGGCGATCGCGGCGCGGGCGCTGGCTTCGCCCGCCCCGCCCGCGCGGAACATCCGCCCGCAATAGACCCCGACCGGCGGCGGACGCAGCACCTCGATCACCGCCGCGGCACCGTCGCCGTCGATCGCACCCGCCGCCGCAAGCCGCGCGATCTGGCGGCAGGTCGCGGCGCGATCGCCGATCCGCCGGGCAGCGACCGCACACGCCGCTTCGGCGGCCTGCCGCGCCTCGGCGCCGCGCCCCGTCAGCAGCAGCGCCTCGGCGAGCGTCGCCTGCTCCCAATAATCCTCACCCGCGCCCGCCATCGCAATCGGCCGCGCCAATGCCGCGACCCGCGCACGATCGCCGAGCAGCGCGCACAGGCTAGCGGCATTGATCGCCGGAAAAGCCGCACCCGACAGCGCAAAGGCCCGCTCATAGGCCGCGGCGGCGCGCGCCAGCAATTCGGTGCGGCGCGCGCCCGCGTGGTCGAAGGCGGCGTCCTTCCAGATCCGCCCGGCAAGCGCGACGCAATCGACGTCGTCCGACGCCGCGAGTCCCAGCCGTTCGTACAGCGCCATCGCGCCCATGCTGTCGCCCGACGCTGCGAGCGCGCGCACCATCAGATAGCACAGCCGCGCGCTGTCGAGCCCGTCGCGGTGCGCCGCCGCCGCGCGGTCGAACGCGGTCAGCGCATCGCCGCGCTCCAGCCGCCACGCGACCTCGGCCTCGACCGCCGCCACCGGGTCGTCGGCCGCGATCACCGCGCTGCGGCTTCGGCCGATCTGAGCAGCGCGACATTGGCCTTTTCGACGTCCGACAACTCCACGGTCACGCTCGCCGGGCGATACCAGTCGAACCGCCCGAAATGCGCGCGCAACGCCGGGTCGCTGAAACGGAACCCGTGCCGCGCGAAAATCTCGTTGCGCGCGATCCGCAGCTCGCCCGCGCTCAGCCCTCTCAGCTCGTCCGGGGAGAGCAGCCGCTCCGACGAATCGGGGATGACCACGCCGCTGCCGCCAACCCCGGCCGGAACGTCCACGACCGCAGGCGCCGCCGCGTCTTCGATCAGGCGGATATATTTTCGGTACATGAAACCCGTCGTGCCGTCGGCCTTGCGCACGCGCCACCAGGCGCCCGGTTGCCGGTAAGTCAGAAACGTCTCGCCCTCCAGCACCTTGCCGATGATCGCGTGTCTGGTCCCGCGACCCGCGCGAATGTTGGTAAAGCCGTCGGGATCGTCGATCACCGCGGCAAGGGTGAAAGCCTCGGCAGGCGCGCTCGCCGTCGGCGCGCCTGCCGCAGCGCTTGGCCTTGCGGCGGCATCGCCTTCTTTCTCCGCCACGACCGGCGGCGCATCGGGCGCCACCGGCGCGGGCTGCGTCAGCTTCCATGCGAGCAGCGCGACGGCGACCACCGCCACCCCCAGCAAAACCCAGGGCAGAAAGGAGGATCTGGGCGGCGTCGCGGCGCCGGGGTCAGCGAACGGCGGCATCGGCGGCGGCGCGGCCGGGATGGGTCTTGGCGGCGGCACTGACGCCGCCTCGCGCCCGCACAACTCTTCCAGACTCATCAGCACCTTGCGCCATCCGCTGTGCGCCGGATCCCCCGTCCAGTCGCTGAGGTCGGCAAACTGGATCTGGTTGAACGGCAGCGGCGGCATGACGTCGTCGATCGCCGTCTGGACCAGCTTCTTCTGGTTGCGCGCGACATCGGCTTCGGCGCGCACCCATTCGGACTGTGCCGATGCCTGCGACCAGACGACGATCGCGGCCTTCGCGCTGCCGATCTTTTCGGTGATGACGTCGCCATAGGAGCGGTGCGGCGGCAATTCGGCGTCCCACCACACGTCATATCCCGCCGCAGTCACCGCTGCGGCAATATCGGCCACCCGCGCCTTGTTGTCGCGCGAATAGGAAATGAAGACATCGACCATGGGCGCGCCCCCCCTCGCGCACAAGGCTAGCCGCGCCGCCCCCGATTCGCCAGCATCTCGGCGCGCGCTGTTCACCAAGCCGTCTGGACAGTCGCGAAAAGCTGTTTAGGTGAGGCGCGATGGCGACGATCCCTCCCCCCGAAGGCGAAGATCCGGTCATGCCGGAGGCGGCGCCCAAAGCGCAGTCGCCGCTCAGCTTTCCCGATTTCCGTTATTTCTGGCTCGCGCGTTTCACCGCGGTAATGGCGACGATCGCGATGGTCGTCGTCATCGGCTACCAGCTCTATGACACGGCGCGCAGCGATTATGGCATGTCGATCAAGGAGGCGTCGTTCCAGCTTGGGCTGCTCGGCCTGTTCCAGTTCGTCCCGCTTGCGGTGCTCACCCCTGTCGCGGGCTGGGCGGCCGATCGCTTCGAGCGGCGGCGCGTCGCCATCTTCTCGAACCTCATCGACCTCCTCATCGCCGCAACGCTCGGCTGGTTCACCTGGACCGACGGACTGACGCTCTGGCTGCTCTTTGCACTCGCCGCCCTGCACGGCGTCGCACGCGTCTTTTCGGGCCCCGCGATGAGCGCGATCGCACCGAACATCGTGCCGCCCGCGGTGCTGCCGCGCGCCATCGCGATGAGCAGCATCGCGTGGCAGTCGGCGTCGGTCATCGGCCCCGCCGCTGGCGGCCTCATCTATGCCGCGCATCCCGCCGCCGTCTATGTCTTCGCTGCCATCCTCCTCGCCGCCTCGGCCTTCACCCTCAGCCGCGTGCGGCCCGTGCAACCCCCGCCCGCCGAAGTGCGCCGCCATCCGCTGCGCGAAATGGTCGACGGTCTGCGATTCGTCTGGGTCGAACGCTTCCTTCTGGGGACGATCACGCTCGACCTGTTCGCCGTGCTGCTTGCCGGCGCGACCGCGATGTTCCCGGTCTTTGCGCGCGACATCCTGGATGCGGGACCGGAAGGAGCCGGATTGATGCGCGCCGCCGTCGCCCTTGGCTCGGTCGCGGTCGCTGTGGGTCTCGCCGTCCGCCCGATCGAGCGCAATGTCGGGGTCAAGATGCTGTGGGCGGTCGCGGTGTTCGGCGCGACGACCGTCGCCTTTGGCTTTTCGACCAGCCTCCTCCTGTCTCTTGGCCTGCTCGTCGTCATGGGCGGCGCCGACATGTTCTCGGTCTTCGTGCGTGGCACCTTGATCCAGCTCAACACGCCCGATCATATGCGCGGCCGCGTCAGCGCCGCATCGGGCCTCGCCATATCGGCATCGAACGAGCTCGGCGAAATGCGCGCGGGCGCGATGGCCGCGGCCCTGGGTCCGGTCGGCGCGGTGGTGATCGGCGGCGCTGGCGCGATCGGCGTGACGGCGCTATGGGCATGGATATTCCCCGAACTGCGCCGGGCGCGTACCTTTGAACCCCAATTCAAGGCAGGATCGACATGAAAGCCAATTCCATCCTCGATACGATCGGCAACACGCCGCACATTCGCATGGCCAAGCTTTTCCCCGATGCCGAAGTCTGGGTGAAGTCCGAACGCAGCAATCCGGGCGGATCGATCAAGGACCGCATCGGCCTGGCGATGATCGAGGCGGCCGAGCGCGACGGCAGCCTGAAAGAGGGCGGCACGATCGTCGAGCCGACATCGGGCAACACTGGCATAGGCCTGGCGATGGCCGCGGCGGTAAAGGGCTACAGGCTCGTGCTCGTCATGCCCGAATCGATGTCGCTCGAACGCCGCCGCCTGATGCTGGCCTATGGCGCGACCTTCGACCTCACCCCGCGCGAAAAGGGAATGAAGGGCGCGATCGAGCGCGCGATCGAGCTGGTCGAGACCACCCCCGGCGCATGGATGCCGCAGCAGTTCGAAAATGAAGCGAACATCGACGTCCATGTCCGCACCACCGGACCCGAAATCCTTGCCGATTTCAAGGATACGCCGATCGACGTGCTGATCACCGGCGTCGGCACCGGCGGCCACATCACCGGCTGCGCGCAGTTCCTGAAAGCGCATTGGCCGAACCTGAAAGTCTTTGCGGTCGAACCCGAAGCCTCGCCGGTGATATCGGGCGGCCAGCCCGCACCCCACCCGATCCAGGGCATCGGCGCCGGATTCATTCCGCGCAATCTCCACACCGACCTGCTTGACGGGGTGATCAAGGTCGATGCCGCCGCGGCAAAGGACATGGCGCGCCGCGCCGCGATTGAGGAAGGGATGCTCGTCGGAATCTCGTCGGGCGCCACGCTCGCCGCGATCCGGCAAAAACTTGCCGACCTGCCGCCGGGCAGCCGCGTGCTCGGTTTCAACTACGACACCGGCGAACGCTACCTGTCGGTGCCCGACTTCCTGCCGGAAATCTGACCTTTCGCCATGAACGCGACAAGCGATCGGCCGGTGCCGCCACGGCGCGACTGGACGGGCTGGCTGTTCGTCCTGCTCGCGGCGCTCGCCGTCGGGGCCGTCCTCGATGCGAGCGGCAACCGCGACACCCGCGGCCCGCGCCCGCATCCCGTCGCGCCGCCCGCCGATGTCGTGCCGCAGGTGCCGCCGATGGTCTTTGCGCCGGTGACCGAGGCCGACGCGCGCGCGCAGAATGCCGCGATTGCGCTTGTCACCAGGGGCTTCGTCGCCCCGCGTCCTTTCGTCTATGCCGGCAACGGTGACGCCCGCGCCCGCGCCCGCGACTGCCTCGCCGCCGCGATGCTCTACGAAGCGGGCGACGATGCGCGCGGGCAGCAGGCGGTGGGACAGGTCGTCATCAATCGGGCGCGCCACCCCGCCTTTCCCAAATCGATCTGCGGCGTTGTCTTTCAGGGGTCCGAACGCGCGACCGGCTGTCAGTTCACCTTCACCTGCGACGGGGCTCTCAACCGTCGCTATTCGGACGCAGCATGGCAGCGCGCGCGCGACAATGCCGATCTGATGCTGTCGGGCGGCACCTATCCGCCGGTCGGACTCGCAACCCATTATCACACCGACTGGGTGCGCCCATATTGGAGTGACAGCCTCGAGAAGATCGCCATCGTCGATACGCACCTCTTTTTCCGTTGGCCCGGCTATTGGGGCACGCCGGGCGCCTTTCGCGGCATGGTGTCGGGCGGCGACGGGCCAGTCGCCAAGCTCGCCGCCATTTCGTCGCTCCATGCTGCCGCGCTGGGCCTGCCCGCCGACACCGCCCCCACGGACGCCAATGCCGCCGTCGGCGCGGCACGCGTCGTGCCGGGTCTTGGCGACGCTGCGGGGCGCGACACCATCTATGTCCAGCTCGATCGCCGCGCCGCGCCCGAAAGCTTCGTCACCACCGCGCTTCGCCTCTGCGGCGACCAGCCCTATTGCAAATTCATGGGCTGGACCAATCCGGTGCTCAAACCCGACAGCGACGCGATGTCCGACACGCAGCGCGCGGCGATGAGCTTTTCCTATCTCCGCGACGACAAGGCGGGGTTTGAAAAGGCGCTGTGGAACTGCGCCGAATACAGGCGCGACGACGCGCGCCAGTGCATGAAGCGCTAGGGCCGAATCCCTTACCCCGTCGTCGCGGCGAAGGCCGGGATGGCCCGACAGGAAGGCAGGGCGAGCAGGCTTGGGGGCTTCCACCCGCGCGCGCCGCGCCCTATAGCGCACCATGCTCCTTTCCGACCGCGTCCTTTTCCTCGACGGCGAAGCGCTCGTCATCGACAAGCCGGCCGGGCTTCCCGTCGACGCCCCGCGCGACGGCAGCCTCAGCATCGAGAACCATCTCGACTCGCTGCGCTTCGGATTCAAGCGCTGGCCGATGCCCGTTCACCGGCTCGACCGCGACACATCGGGCTGTCTGCTCCTCGCGCGCAATCCCAGGGCGCACGGCCGCTTCACCCGCGCGTTCGAGGAGCGCGCGGTCGAAAAACAATATCTCGCCATCCTTGACGGCGTGCCCGCGGACGACGGCGGCACCATCGACCTGCCGCTCGCCAAAACCTCGACCGCCGAGGCAGGATGGCGGATGGTCGTCAATCCCGCCGGAAAGCCCGCGCTCTCACATTGGCAAAAGCTTGCCGTCGTGGACGGCCGCGCGCTGCTGCGCTTCCGTCCCGAAACCGGCCGCACGCACCAACTGCGCGTCCACGCGCTTGAAGGACTTGGTTTTCCGCTCGCGGGCGACCCCGTCTATGGCAGCGGCGGTGCGAAGGACCGCACATTGCTCCACGCCGAACGACTGGTGGTAAAACGTGACGTCAAGCCGTCCATAATTGCCGAGGCGCCCTTTCCCGACGCTTTCGCCGCGCTGGGGTTCGCCGTGCCCGAAGGGGCTGCACCGACCCGTGGCTGACATCCCGGAACATGCGATCCGCGAGAAGTTTCTCGCCGGCTCGGGGCCGGGCGGACAGAATGTCAACAAGGTCGCGACCGCGTGCCAGCTTCGCGTCGACGTCTACGCGCTCGGTCTCGCCCCCGATGCCTTCCGGCGGCTAAAGGTGCTTGCGGGCAGCAGGCTCACCAGCGACGGCGAACTCGTCATCCTCGCACGCCGCTTCCGCACGCAGGAAGCGAACCGCACCGACGCGCGCGCGCGCCTCTCGGAACTGATCGACGCCGCGCTCGTCCGCCCCGAACGCCGCATCAAGACCAGGCCGAGCAAGGCCGCAAAAGCGCGGCGCGTCGATGGCAAGAAGGCGCGGGGCGCAATCAAGGCCGGGCGCGGCCGCGTGCGCGCGCCGGACTAGTCCGCTATCGCGCTTCGCCCCGAGCCTCCATCAAGCGAGCGGCTTGATTTTCCTCGGAACCGGATGGCACTGACCTGCCGAGACCGCCCACGATCCGACCCGTTATGGGACAAGGACGCGCGCGTCTTCACCATATCGCTTCATTTCGGGGTAACCAACACGATCATATCCTGTCCGTCAGACAGAGACAGGCGGGGGTCATGGCCGTGTTGGGATACCACAGCATCGAAACCGGATCGGCGCTCAAAAGAGCACGCGGCGCCGAGCGCGCGCCGGTTCGCGGCCGCGCACGCTACCGGGAACCGGGGCTCAACCCCTTCGACGTCGAATTGTTCGATCTTTCCTCGACCGGCTTTCGCATGGTCACCTTTTTCCGGCCGCAGCTTGGCAAACATATCTGGGTAAGCCTGCCCGGCCTCCAGCCGCTCGAAGCGATCGTTCGCCGCGCCGACGGCAATGATTATGGTTGCGAGTTCGTCTGCCCGCTCCACCCGTCGGTCGCCAGGCATCTGCAAATCAAGCTGCGTTGACGTCGAGGCGGGCGACGGCAAGACCATCGGGAGCATGGTCGGCATCCATTCTCTCGCCATGACGGCGGCGGGGAATGAACCGCGAACACCGCAGCGACATGTCGGCGATTCAACCCGCGGCCGTCTCCGACATCTGCAGAATCAGCTTCCATTCGGCCGGCGTCACGCGCCCGACCGACAGGCGCGACTGGCGGATCAGATCCATGCCGGCAAGCCGCGGCTCGGCCTTGATCGCCGCCAGCGTCACGGGATGCGCCAGCGCGCGCACGGGCGCCACGCGCACCACAACCCAGGGCGATCCTTCTTCGGCGGTCGGGTCGGGGAAGCTCTCCTCGACGATCTCCATGATCCCCACGCATTCCTTGCCGATATTGCTATGATAAAAAAGCGCTTCGTCGCCCTTTTTCATCGCCATCAGATTCAGCTTCGCGGTGTGATTGCGCACACCGTCCCAGATGCCGGTGCCATCCTGGACGAGCTGGCCCCACGCATAGGCGTCGGGTTCGGATTTCATCAGCCAATATTGTTTTGCCATGCCGCTCTCTTATCAACCTGCCCGGCCGTGAAAAGAGCGCAGGATTGTTTTCCGTCATCGTCGCCCTGCCCTGGCGCGCGCAAGCTGCACTTCTGGCATCGGGCGAAATCGGGATGCGCCGTGGGGCGACGCGGCGTCAAACCGCGTTTCGACTTCGCTCGACACAAGGGAAATCTTGGCTAAACAGGCGATCTCCATACCCCTCACTACGGATGTAATGATGACCGCTGCCGTCCCCGTCATTTCCATGGCCCTTCCCGCCGACCAGTTCGCGCGCGATTTCGGGGCGTCGTTCGAGCGTTTCGGCTTTGCGATGATCACCGATCACGGCATCGACGCCGCGCTGGTCGACGAAGCCTGGGCGAAAGCCAAGGCGTTTTTCGCGCTGCCCGAAGCGGTCAAGCGCGCCTATCACATTCCCGGCGGCGGCGGCGCGCGCGGTTACACGCCGTTCGGCACCGAAATCGCCAAGGGCGCCAAAGAGGTCGATCTCAAGGAGTTCTGGCACGTCGGGCGCGACCTGCCGCCCGGCCACCCGCTCGCCGCGCAGCAGCCGAACAATGTCTGGCCAACGGAGATCGAGGGATTCCGCGCCGTTTACGACAAGCTTTTCGCCGAGTTCGACCGTGTCGGCGGTCAGCTCCTGTCGGGAATCGCGCGCTATCTCGGCCTCGCCCCCGATTTCTTCGACGACCCGGTGAAGGACGGGAACAGCGTGATGCGCCTGCTCCACTACCCCCCTGTCGAAGCGCCCGCCAAGGGTATCCGCGCCGAAGCGCATGAGGACATCAACACCATCACCCTGCTGTTGGGCGCCGAGGAAGCGGGGCTCGAAATACTCGACAAGGACGGCAGCTGGCTTCCCGTCTCGCCGCCGCCCGGCGCGATGGCGGTCAATGTCGGCGACATGCTCCAGCGGCTGACCAACAACCGCCTCCCCTCGACGACGCACCGCGTCCGCAACCCCGACGAAGGCCGCGCCAGCATCGCACGCTATTCGATGCCCTTCTTCCTGCATTTCCGTTCGGACTATTTGATCGAAACGCTGGACAACTGCATCGACGCCGACCACCCCAATCTTTACCCGACGCCAATCACCGCCGACGATTATCTGCAGGAACGCCTGCGCGAAATCGGGCTGAAAAAATAGGCGGCCATCCCCATCGAGCGTTGTGCGCCAAATCGGCAACGCTGCAATTCCGTTCGGGTCGAGCGAAGCGAAGCAAGTCCGGAGCAGCGTAAACCGCCCTGGATTGCGTCGCTTCGCTCGCGATGACCGCGAGGGGAGAATGAGGTGAATGTGGGCAGCCGCCCGCTCGTCACGATCGCTTGATCAGCAAACAAAAAAGGGCGCCGCGTTGCCGCAGCGCCCCTTTTTCGATCAGGATCCCGAACGGGAACGGGCCTTACTTGATCCCGTCGCGCTCCATCCGCTTGCGCTCCATCTTGCGGGCGCGGCGAACAGCGGCGGCGCGCTCGCGAGCGCGCTTTTCGCTGGGCTTTTCGTAATGACGGCGCAGCTTCATTTCGCGATACACGCCCTCACGCTGCAGCTTCTTCTTGAGCGCGCGAAGGGCCTGGTCGACATTATTGTCGCGAACGATGATCTGCATAAACCGTGTCGTCTCCTGTTCGTCAAAACAGTCCGGGCCACCGGGTCATCCGGTCCGCCGCAAACCGCCGATATTCGGGCAATAAAAAGAGCGCCGCGAAAACGCGACGTTCCGGTTGAACGCCAACTAGAGGGATTCGCCCCGAAATGCAAGCATAAAGGCGGCGAAGCGCGCTGCCCCCACGGTCGACGCCTTAACCGCACGCGGGATTGTGCGCGCCATGCGCCTTGTGGCATAGGTAGCAGGACGAAACCAATCATCCAGGGGACAGGAACATGGCGACCCAGCTCAAGCGGAACAGCAAATATAGCGAAGCCGAATGGACAGCGCGGCAGGAGCTCGCCGCATGTTACCGCATTTTCGCGATGATGGGTTGGGACGAGATGATCTTCAACCATATCACGGTGAAGGTGCCCGACCAGGACGGCGCCTTTCTCATCAACCCCTATGGCCTGCATTTCAGCGAGGTTTGCGCTTCGAACCTTATCAAGATCGACATCGACGGCAACAAGCTCGACGCGGATAATCCCTGGCACGTCAACAAGGCGGGCTTCGTCCAGCACAGCCTGTTCCACCGCGTCCTGCCCGATGCGCACGCGATCATCCACACCCACACCACCGCGACGATGGCGGTTTGCGGGCTCGAAGGCGGGCTGCAACCGACCAATTTCTATGCCTGCAACTTCATCGGCCAGCTTGCCTATCACGATTTCGAGGGCGTGACGGTGCGCGAGGAAGAGGGCGAGCGGCTGGTCAGGAACCTTGGCGACAAGCGCATCCTGATGCTGCGCAACCACGGCCCGGTCGTGATGGGCAAGTCGCTTACCGACGCCTTCATCAAATATTGGGCGCTTCAGCGCGCGTGCGAAATCCAGCTCGCGACGATGAGCATGGGCAAACCGATCCTGGTAAGCGACGACGTCATCAAGGTCCACCAGCGCGACCTCCATATGGCCGCCATCCCCGGCCAGTCGGGCAAGGCCGAGTTCGACGCCATGGTGCGCAAGGTCGACAAGATCGACACAAGCTGGCGTGACTAATCGGCAAAGGGCGCTAACAGAGGCGGCATGACGCGATTCTCGGTCAACGACCGCCCGGTCGAATATCGCATGGAGCCCGACACGCCGCTGCTGTGGGCGCTGCGCGATGCGTCGAACCTCACCGGCACCAAATATGGCTGCGGCACGGGCGATTGCGGCGCCTGCACCGTCGACATCGATGGCGAAGCGATCCGCAGCTGCCTGGTCACCATTGCCGAATGCGAAGGCCGTTTCGTGACGACGATCGAAGGACTTTCGCGCGACCGCAGCCACCCCGTTCAACAGGCGTGGGTCGCCGAACAGGTGCCGCAATGCGGTTTCTGCCAGTCGGGAATGATCATGGCCGCCGCCGCGCTGCTCCGCAGGAACAACAACCCCAGCGATGCCGAGGTTGATGCAGCCATGACCAATATCTGCCGCTGCGGCACTTATCCGCGCATCCGCAGCGCGATCCGTCTCGCCGCGCGGGTGATGCGCGGCGAGGAACGTATCGCCGCCGCGCCGCCGCCGGGCATCCGCGCGGACGATGCCGCGCGCGCCGTGCCCGCGCTGCGCCCCGAAAGCTGAACCGCAGGCAACGGCACGGTCAGGCATCGATCATCTTGCCGCTGGTAAATATCGATTCATCATCCCGGCTGGCGTCTCCAGCGAACGGGACATGAGTTGGAGAATGGCGAGATGAGAAAGATGTTAGGAGGGGTGCTGATCGCTGCGACGATGCTGACCCCGATCGCGCCCGCCGCCGCGCAGGCATCGGGCGAACGTATCCAGATCGCGCAGCGCGGCGACCGCGACGACCGCGGACCGCGCGGTCCAGAGGTTCGCCGCGGCGGATACCGCGATGGCGAAACCCGTCCGCAGCGTCAGCCACGCAGCGAAATGCGGGCCGAGCGCCACGGCGAACAGCGCCAGCAATGGCAGGGACGAAGCGACCAGCAGCGCCAGCACTGGCAGCAGCAGCGCGAAGCGCGTCAGGCCGAGCGTAATCGCGGCAACGCCTATGATCGCAATCGCGACGGCCACATTGATCGCCGCTGGGATCGCAATCGCAATGGCGAGGTTGACCGTCGCTGGGACCGCAACGACAACGGACGCGTCGATCGCCGCTGGGATCGCAACCGTGACGGAAACCTCGATCGCCGCTGGGATCGCGATAACGACAACCGTGTCGATCGCCGTTGGGACCGCAATGGCAACGGCTATGCCGATCGCCGCTATCGCGACGGGCGCCACGACCGCTGGGACCGGGATCACAATCGCTGGAACCGCGACTGGCGCCACGACCGCCGCTACGACTGGCGCAGCTATCGCGATCGCTATCGCAGCTATTACCGGATGCCGCGCTACTACAACCCCTATCGCGGCTATGGCTACACGCGCTTCAGCATCGGCTTCACGCTTGGCTCGCTGTTCTACAGCCCGCGCTACTGGATCAACAACCCCAGCTACTATCGCCTGCCGCCCGCCTATGGGGGCTATCGCTGGATCCGCTATTATAACGATGCGCTGCTTGTCGATACCTACACCGGCGAGGTGGTCGACGTGATCTATGATTTCTTCTGGTAAACTTCCTTTCGGTTACCGGAATGACAGACTGGGGCCGGTTTTCCGGCCCCTTTTTTGCGCCGTTTCAGCGCCTTGCCCAGTAATCGAACACCGCCTGCTGCTGCGTGCGAATGAAGCGCGCAGCCGCCGCGCCTTCCCATGGCCCGTCGTAACCGAGCAGCAGCGCCGTCCCGCCGGTCCACCACCCCTGCCCCGGCAGCCGGTCGCTCTCGCGCACCACCAGCACCGCAAGGTCGGGTTGGCCGTCGAACGCACACAGCCGGTCGACCTCGGCCAGCGTTTTGCACAGCGCGCGCATCTTGGGCCGCGTGAAGCGGAACCCCAGATCGCCAAGCAGTTCGGAATAGCTGACGCTGCGCCCCGCGCGCGCCGCATCGGTCAGGATCGCGCGGATGCGCGGCGCATCGCCCAGCACCCCCGCGTCGTCGGCGGCGACCGCGCCGCCTAGGCCTTCGTCTTTGGCGGCCATGGCACGAACCCCGACGTGCGCTCGACATAGGCTGCATAATCTGGCCGCGTCTTGTGCAGCCCTTTTTCGAGCAGCGCCTTGCCCGACCATCTGGTGAGCGTGAAGGTCAGAAAGACCGGACCGATCAGGCTTGCCAAGGCTGGTTGCCAGCCGATGTCGAGCACGACGATCCAGATGCCCCACCAGCTCAGCGCGTCGCCGAAATAATTGGGATGGCGCGTATAGCGCCACAGCCCCGTGTCGAGCACCCGCCCCTTGTTCGCCGGATTCCGGCGAAAGACGTGAAGCTGCGCGTCGCCGATGCTCTCGAACGCGATGCCCGTCAGCGCCGCCGCCGCGCCGATCCAGCCTAGGATGCCGACGCCGCCGCCCGCGCTGGCCCAGATGCCGACCTGTGCGGGCAGGCAGGTGATGAACAGCAGCGGAGCCTGCGTCAGAAACACGGTCAGCAGTGACGCCCGCGCCCAGCTCCATCCGCGCGCCTCCATCGTTTTCGCCAGGATTCGGGCATAGCGCGGGTCTTCGCCCTCGCGCACCCAGCGCCACGCCAGATGGATGGCGAGCCGCAGCCCCCACAGCGACGTCAGCCCCAGCAGCAACCCGGCATGCGCGCCCCCTATCCCCGCCTGCGCCGCGCTCCCCCACGCCAGCAGCACCATGCCGAACGCCCAGAAGGCGTCGATGAACGAAACGTCGCGGATGGTCACGGCAAAGGACCAGAGCAGCAGGATCACCGCCAGCAGCCCCGCGAAATTGACCGCCAAAAGCCCCGCTATCTCGGTCATACCGGCTTCTCTCCGTCTGCGGCCGTCCCGACAATATCGTCGATCGAACGCACCGCGCGCTCGGGATATTTCGGGATACAGCTTTTATAGATGTCGAACAGCTTTTGCATGTCGGCGCGAAAATCGCCCGTCGGCCAGATCAGCGGCCCCAGCCCGCCGGTCTTGGTGCCATAATCCATCAACCCGACGACCAGCGGCACCTTGGCGCCCAGCGCTATCTGATAAAATCCGGTGCGCCATCTTGCCGTTTTGCCGCGTGTGCCTTCGGGCGCGACGGTCAGCATGAACTCCTCCCGCCGCGCGAACTCGGCGATCATCTGCGCGACGACATCGCCGCCGCCGCGCCGGTCGACGGGCACCCCGCCCATCTGGCGAATGAACCCGCCGATCGGCCAGCGGAACAACGACAGCTTCGCCATGAAAAAGGGCCGGACCTTGAGGTCGGCGGTCAGCCCCAGAAAGTTGACGAAATCCCAATTGCTCGTGTGCGGCGCCGCGATAATGATGAAGCGCCGCGGCTCGGGCACCACGCCCACCGCTTTCCACCCGCGCGCGCGATAGAGCATCAGCAACAGGCGGCGCACCGCGCGCGCCGCCAGCCCCGGCGGATTGTCGTCAATCCTTGTCACGCCCGCTCCTCTCCCGACGCCGGATTGCGCGAAAGCCGCGCCCGACGCAAGGGGGCCAGGCGTGGGCGGTTTTATCCGACGAACGCCCGTTCGATGACGAAATCGCCCGGCGCGGCGTTCGACCCTTCCTTGAACCCCAGCGCCTCGAACCGGGCCTGGAGGTCGCGGATCATCGCCATGCTGCCGCACATCATCACGCGGTCGGTCGCAGGGTCGAAATGCGCGGGGCCGGTCAGCGGATGGCCGAACAGCCGCCCGCCATCGATCAGCGCGTCGATGCGCCCCGTGGTGCGGAACGGCTCGCGCGTCACCGTCGGCAGGTAATGGAATTGCAGCAGCGCCTGATCCTGAACCAGCGGATCTCCCGCAAGCTGGCTTTCCAGCGCGTCGCGAAAGGCCAGATCGCTCACCTGCCGCACGCAATGGACGAGCTGGATCTGGCTGAATCGCTCGTAAATGTCGGGATCGCGCACCAGGCTCAGAAAGGGCGCCAGCCCCGTTCCCGTCGACAACAGGAACAGCCGCTGACCGGGAAGCAGCGCGTCGGCAACAAGCGTTCCCGTCGGCTTTCGGCCAAGATAGACCGGATCGCCCGGCTGGATTTTCTGAAGCCGCGACGTCAGCGGCCCGTCAGGCACCTTGATGGACAGAAACTCCAGCTCGTCGGCATAGGCGGGGCTGGCGATCGAATAGGCGCGCAGCAGCGGCCGCCCCTCGCCCGGCAGGCCGATCATCACAAACTCGCCCGACCGGAAGCGAAAGCTCGGCGGGCGCGTGATCGTGAAACTGAACAGATGCGCGTTCCAGTGCCGCACCGCGCGCACCTGCTCGACAGTCAGCGAGGCGGAGGGGGCCAGCTTGGCGGCGGCAGCAATACGGTCACTCATCATCTTGGCTTTCTTGACGGTTTTCGCGCCGACTGCGCGACATCAAACCACGCGCCGGCATCCGGGCTTTCCCAGAGCGGAATCGCGGCGCCAGGTCCAAGCAGAATTGCTTGCGCTGCTGAAACCGGAAACCACAGCGAATCGCTCGCCCGATCTGGAACGAATATATTAATACTGCAAATCATTATCAATGATGCACTGACGAGGTTTGCACGCCAATCCTCAGGTTCGGCGACGCCAAGCTGGCTGCATCACGCGGTCGAAGAAAGTCGTCGCCTCACGCGAAGCCGAAGCTGGCGCGCCCGGCAGGATTCGAACCTGCGGCCACCCGCTTAGAAGGCGGGTGCTCTATCCAGCTGAGCTACGGGCGCGCAGAGCCGGGTGTTGACGGCTGCGCGAATAGCGTGGTTTGCGCGGACTGCAAAGCAGGTTAAGCAGCGCGTCGATGAACGACACGCCCTTCCGCCCGCCCCCGCCCGTTCATGCGAACGCCGCGAGCGTCCGCCATTTCCGCTATTACGACCTGTTGATGGCGGCCTTTGTCGCCATCCTGCTGTTGTCGAACATCATCGGCGCCTCGAAACCAAGCTATGTCGTGCTGCCAGACGGCAGCGAATGGGCATTCGGCGCCGGGGTGCTCTTCTTTCCGATCAGCTACATCATCGGCGACGTGCTGACCGAAGTCTATGGCTATGCCCGCGCGCGGCGGGTGATCTGGACGGGCTTTGCCGCGCTGGCGTTCATGGCGTTCATGGCGTGGGCGGTCGTGTCGCTGCCGCCCGCCGACGGCTGGCCGGGCCAGGAAGCCTATGAGTTCGTGTTCGGCAACAGCTGGCGTATCGTGCTCGCCTCGATGACCGCCTTCTGGGTCGGCGAATTCGCCAACGCCTATGTCCTGGCGCGAATGAAGCTGTGGACCCGCGGACGCTTCCTGTGGATGCGCACCATTGGTTCGACCGTGGTGGGTCAGGGTCTTGACAGCCTGATTTTCTATCCGCTCGCCTTTTACGGCCTTGCCGGCTGGCCGCCCGAACAGCTTTATCAGGTCGTGCTGTCGCAATGGTTGATCAAGACTTTGTGGGAAGCGGCGTTGACGCCGGTCACCTATGTCGTGGTTGGCGCGTTAAAGCGGCGCGAAGGTGTCGACCTGTTCGACGAAGGCACCGATTTTACCCCTTTTGCCGCCAAGGTCTGACCCCGCATGACGCTGATCGAGATTGCCGCATTGTTCGTCGAGCGAAAGACGTGGATCGTGGCCACGACCGATCTCAGCAAGGATGCGCTGCACATCTATTTCGGGCTGGCGCTGTTTCTGCTCGTGCGTCTTGCGTGGCGCGGCCGCGGCGGCTGGATCGCCGCGTGGCTTGCGGCGCTGGCGATGGCGTGCGGCGGCGAGCTTCTCGACCTGGTCGTCGAACATGGCACGGCCAAGGTCCAGCCCGACGACGCGCACTGGCACGACATCTGGAACACGATGTTCTGGCCGACGGTGCTGGCGCTCGTCGGGCGCTGGCTGCCGCGACCCGATGCGGCGTCAGGCCAGGGCGCCCAGCGCCGCCTCGAACAGGCGTAGCCCGTCGGTGCCGCCGTGCGCGCGGTCGATCGCGCGTTCGGGGTGCGGCATCATGCCGAGCACATTGCCCGCATCGCTCAGCACGCCCGCAATGTCGCGCGCCGACCCGTTGACGCTGTCCAGATAGCGAAAGGCGACGCGGCCTTCGCCCTCGATTCGGTCGAGCGTGTCTTCGTCGGCGAAATAATTGCCGTCATGGTGCGCAACCGGAATGCGGATTTCCTCATCCGAACTGTAGCTGGCGGTGAACAGCGACTGGCTGTTCTCGACCTTGAGCGGCACCGTGCGACAGACGAAGTTGAGGCCCGCGTTGCGCATCAGCGCGCCGGGGAGCAGCCCCGCTTCGGTCAGCACCTGAAAGCCGTTGCAGACGCCGAGCACCGGCACGCCGCGGCCCGCAGCCGCGGCGACCGCGCGCAGGATCGGCGAGCGCGCCGCCATCGCGCCCGAGCGCAGGTAGTCGCCATAGGAAAAGCCGCCGGGCAACGCGATGAAATCGGTGCCGGCGGGCAGCTCGCTCTCGCGATGCCAGACCATCGCGGGGGCCTTGCCCGTGATCGTTTCAAGCGCGACCGCCATGTCGCGGTCACAGTTGGAGCCGGGAAAGACGATGACGGCGGTCTTCATGAGGCAGCTCCCTGGCGCGGATCAGGCACGTTCGATGCGGTAGTTTTCGATCACCGTGTTCGCAAGCAGCCTGGCGCACATCGCGTCAAGGTCGGCATCGCTCGTGCCGTCGGCAACGTCGAGTTCGATGAAGCGGCCCGCGCGGACGTCGGCGACGCCCGTAAAGCCCAGCCCCTCGAGCGCATGATGGATCGCCTTGCCCTGCGGATCGAGCACCCCCGGCTTGAGCGTCACATAGACATTCACTTTCATGGGAGCGGACCTTTGCGCGTGGGAGGGGGTAAGGATGCGCGCGCCTATGCCCGCGAATCGCTTTTCGGGCAAGGGCGGTGTCGGCGAAAATATGCTTATCCGGACTGCGAACCACTCGCATCTTTCTTGTTGCGAATCTGTCGCACTATCCCTAAATCAGGGTTGTTGAGAAGGATTCGCACATGGTCGTCTGTGTCTGCAACGCAATAAGGGAAAGCCAGCTGCGCGACGTCGCGCGGAATGGCGGATTGCGGTGCGCCAAGGCGGCCTATGCGCAATTGGGTCGCAAACCCAAGTGCGGCCAGTGCCTGTCATTCGCTCGCAATATCATCAGCGACGCGACCGCAGCCGCCTGATTTTTCCCAGATTTCTGCCATTTTCACCCTTGGCCTGGCAGGGTCCGGGGCGGTATAATGCCGCCATTGCCACACAGCAGAAAATGACAGGACTGACACCATGAAGGGCGACGAAAAGGTCATCGACTTCCTCAACGAAGCGCTCAAGAACGAGCTGACCGCGATCAACCAATATTGGCTGCATTACCGGATGCTCGACAATTGGGGCGTCGCGCGGCTGGCGCATTTCGAGCGCGAAGAGTCGATCGACGAGATGAAGCACGCCGACAAGCTCGCCGACCGCATCCTCTTTCTGGGCGGGCTTCCCAATTTCCAGCTGCTTGGCCGCCTGCGCGTCGGCGAGACGGTCGAGGAAATACTGAAGGCCGACCTCGCGCTCGAGGAAGAGGCGATCCCGCTGCTCAAGGATGCGATCGCCCATTCGGAAGGCGTGCGTGACTATGTGAGCCGCGATCTGTTCGCCGCCATCCTCGAAAGCGAGGAGCATCATGTCGACGAACTGGAAAAGCAGTTCGAGATGATCGAGCGCATGGGCATCGAAAATTATATCCAGCTCCAGTCGAAGCCGGCCGGCGACGATTGACGCGATCTTCGCCCTCCCTTTCAGCGGAGGGCGACGAGCCGCGGACTTGATCGGGGGCGCAGCGGATGGGTGTCGGCCGTCTGGCGCAGGGCCGATGGCCCCCACCCCGTTCGGCTAAAGGCCCGGAAAGAGGCGCGCCAGGTCTCGCTGGCCCTCCCCCGAAGCGGATACGGTATTGATGGTTTTCATGGGTGTTTTCAGGCGCCTCCTTTTTTGCTTGTAATTGCGATTAAGTCGCAATAGCATAGTCAGGCAGTCCCCTCCTGCCGGCCGCTGCATCTTCAAGCTGCGACAAGGCGGCCGGCATCTTTTTCCGCTGCGATGCAGCGGACCGGCGGATTGCACCGGGCCGGGAGAGAGGATGCCATGCAAAGCCGCATATTGATCCGCCAGCTTACCGAACAGCCGCTCGTGCGCGGCCTGTCGGCGGAGGCCGCGCAGGCGGTGCTGGCCCTGCGTTATTCGATCCTCTGCCGCCGCAGCGGCCGCGACCCGATGCCCGAGCTTGAGCGGCGCTGGGGCAATATTCTGGCGGCACGCCGCTTTCGCCTGGTGGTCGAGGCAATCGCCCATGTCTGGCCCGACCCCTTTGCGGTGGCGCCGCCCTGCTGCCCGCGGCTCAGCTTCGACGAGGCGCTGCTCGCGGCAATCGTCGGCGCGGCATCGCGCGGCGACCGCGTCGATTTCGACTGGCGAACCGCCGAAATGCTGGGCAGCGACGCACGCGAAATGCTGTTCACGGCGTTGGAGAACTTCCTCCGCGCGCAGGCACCGGGGCGGGTTTAGGCCGCGTTTGTTGGGGTGGGAAGCCGACGCTCCCATATTCCCTTCATGTCGCGCGAGGTCGGGACACCCATCGGTGTCAGACCCGGCCCCAGGGGCAGCGCTGCTTCGCTCGATACGAACGGGCCGGGAAGGGTAACGTCGCCTTTCGACCGAAAACCGACCCTCGCCTACTGCTCTGCCTTGTCGCTCACCGCCTTGATCACCAGCGCCTTGTCGTCGGTCAGATAGCGCTGGGCCAGCGCCTGCAACTCGGCGGGCGTCGCCGCCTCGACCGCGGCGATGCCCTTGCGGCTGCGGTCGAGGCGGTCGGCGCGGCTCGTCGCTTCGGCGACATAGTTCAGCCAATAGCCGTTTTCGCGCCGCGCTTTGGTCATCGCCTCGACCAGCGGTCGCCGCGCACGGTCGAGAAGATCGGCGTCGACGGGCGCGGCGCGCAATTCCCTGGCGATGGCAAAGATCGCCGCGCGCGTCGTCGCCAGATCCTTGTAATCGACATTGCTCGCGGCAAAGAGATGGCCATAGCCTGGAAACTCATCCGACAGGCTGGCGGCGGCACCGGGGCTGTAGCTTTCGCCGAGCCGCTCGCGCAATTCCTCGGTCAGCCTCAGCTGCATCACGCGCGCCAGCAGGTTTAGCCGCATCGCTTCGGCCAGATCGCTGTCGTCGCGCGTGGGCCAATAGACGCGCAGTTCCGCCTGTTCGGCGGCCCCCTTGTGGATCAGCGTGCGCTCGCTGCGGTCGGCGGCATAGTCGCGGATGCGCGCGTCGGTGCGTGGGTCGAAGGCGGCGCGGCGCGGCGGCAACGCGCCAAAGGTCGCCGCGATGGCGTCGATCGCCGCCTGCTCGCTTATGTCGCCGACGACGCCGATCTCGATTGCCCCATGCGCCAGGCTGTCGGCGATCACGGGTTTCAGCTGCGCCCAGTCGAGCGCCATCAGTTTTTCGAGCGGCGGGGTCTGCGCGCGCGGATCGTCGTTGGCAAGGATGCCGCCCGCATCGCGCGCGATCACCGCCGCCGGGGTCGCGTCGTTCGCGGCATATTGCTGCGGCAGCACGCGGCGGATCAGCGCGAGGCCGTCGGGGCGATAGCCGGGATGCGTGAGATATGCGGCGAGCAGCTGCGCCTGGAGCATGAAGTCCCTGGGCGAGGTCGTTGCCGTGCCGCCAAAGGCGTCGATCGCGGCACCGAAGGCAGGGCTGACCGTCCGCCCCGCGAGCACCGAGCGCAGGTCGTCGACGCTATGCGCTTCCAGCCCGCCCAGCATGAACGAATTGGCAAGCGCCACGCGCGTCGGATCGTCGCGCGTCGCGAGCAGTGTCCCGCCATCGACGCGCAGCGACAGCAGCACGCGATCCTTCTGGAAATCGGTCGTCTTGATGTTCAGCATCACATTATTGGCAAAGCGGACGCGGCGGATGCCCAGATCCTCGATCCGGTCGTCGGCGACGATCGCGCCCGGCGCGCCGAAATCATCATAGGCAAAGGCGGTGCTCGCAACCTCGGCGGGCGGCGCAACCGCGACCTGCATCGAGGATTGCAGGCTGGCGAGGATCGCGTCGGCACCGCCCGCGATCGGTGCCTTCGCGGTCACGCGGACGAGCGGTGCGCTCAGCCCCGCCATCCGTTTGCGGAACGCGGCGGTGACGGCGGCGGCATCGAGCGAGGGCGCCACCGCCTCGAACAGCGCCAGGCGCGTTTCGGGGTGGGTGAAGACCGCCTCGCCCTTCGCCGCGACGACCAGCGCGTCGGCCAGCGCGTCGCTGCGCCGCGTCGCGGCACCGGCGACCGCATTCAGCAGCGCGGTGCGCTGATTGGCGAGCTGTTCGGCGACCTCGGCCGCGGTAAAGCCATGTTCGATTGCGCGCCGGCGCTCCTGCTCGACGAGGGCAAGCGCTTCCCGCCACGCACCTTCCTTTGCGGCCGCGCTGATCGTCACCTGATCGAACACCTTCCATCCGTTCGCGTCCGACAGCGCACCGCCGAGGATCGGCGAGTCTTCGCGCAGCGCGATCCTGGCGAGGCGGCGGCTGACGATCGCCTCGCCGATATGTTCGGCAAGCTGCCGTGCACGCTTTGCCCGGGAATCGGGCTCGTCGATCCAGGGCCGGAAGGCGGCGATCGTCACCGAATCCTGGATCGCGGGATCGACGAAATCGTCGGCGGCGACGGGGCGCGCATAATCTATTGTCCCGATGTCGGGATCGGCGCCTGCCGCGCCCTTGCCCGTCCAGTCGGCAAAGCGTGCCCTGATCTTCGCCTCGACCGCCGCCGGGTCGAAATCGCCGACCATCACCAATGTCGCGCGCTCAGGGCGGTAATAGCGTTCGTAAAGGTCGCGCAGGCGCGATGCAGGCGCCGTGCGGATCACCTCTTCGGTGCCGATGGGCAGGCGATCCGCAACCGTCATCTCCGGCATCTGGAAAGCAAGCTGGTCGACGAGGTTGCGGAGCTGATAGGTGTCGCGCGCGCGCCGTTCGGAAAGGATGATGCCGCGTTCGCGGTCGACCGCGGCGGGATCGATCGTCAGCTCGCTCGCTGTTTCGCGCATCAGCATCAGCCCGGTGTCGATCAAATCGTCCGAAGCGCCCGGCAGGTCGAGCTTGTAGATCGTCTCGTCGAATCCCGTCGAGGCGTTGGTGTCGGCCCCGAACGCCAGCCCCTTGCGCTCGAGCAGCTTGATCATCTCGCCCTCGGGCACATTGGTCGAGCCGTTGAACGCCATATGTTCGAGGAAATGGGCCAGCCCGCGCTGGTCGTCGGCCTCGGCAAAGCTGCCGACGTCAAAGCGCATCCGGATGACGACGCTGTTCCGGGGCGTACCGTTCTTCAGCAGCGCATATTTCATGCCGTTGGGGAGCACGCCGAATATCGTTTCGCGATCGACCGGCACGTCGCTGGCGGCGAAGTTCCAGGCCCTTGCGGCGTCGCTTTGCGGATTGATCGCGGCGGCGGCCGCGGGCTTATCCGCTTCTTTGGCAAGCAGCGGTGCCGAGCAGACGGCAAGAAGGGCGAAGGGCGACAGCGCGGTGGCGGCGCGCCGGAGGATCGGGCTGGTCATTCGGTCGTTCTGGCCGACTTTCCCTGCCCGTCAAGGCATGGCAGGGAGCAGGCGGACGCTTTTCGACGAGCGACATGGATTGCCCGAGCACGGGTCCGAAGGAAAAAGGCCATGCGCCCCGGCGAAGGCGCGGATACGACGTGTTTGCTGACCGAAGGGAGGCGGTTCAGCCCTTTTTCTTGCGGTGGCTTTCGAGGTCGAGCACGGCATTGTCGCCGCCTTCGGGCAGCAGGCCAAGGCGGCGCGCGACTTCCTGATAGGCTTCGACCTCGCCGCCGAGGTCGCGGCGGAAACGATCCTTGTCGAGCTTTTCGTTCGTCGACATGTCCCACAGGCGGCAACCGTCGGGGCTGATCTCGTCGGCGAGGATGATGCGGCTGAAGTCGCCGTCATAAAGCCGCCCGAACTCAAGCTTGAAGTCGATCAGGCGGATGCCGACCGCGGCGAACATGCCCGACATGAAATCGTTGATGCGGATCGCCATGTCCTGAATGTCGTGCAGTTCGTCCTGGCTGCACCAGTTGAAGCAGGCGATATGCTCTTCGGCGACGAGCGGATCGCCGAGCGCATCGTCCTTGTAGCAATATTCGATGAGGGTGCGCGGAAGCTGCGTCCCTTCCTCTATCCCCAGCCGCTTGGACAGCGTGCCGGCCGCGACATTGCGCACGATCACCTCGATCGGCACGATCTCGACCTGGCGGATCAGCTGTTCGCGCATGTTCAGGCGGCGGATGAAGTGCGTCGGCACGCCGATGTTGCCGAGCAGGGTAAAGACATGCTCCGAAATCCGGTTGTTCAGCACGCCCTTGCCGTTGATCGTCCCGCGCTTCTGCGCGTTGAACGCGGTGGCGTCGTCCTTGAAATACTGGATCAGCGTGCCCGGTTCGGGGCCTTCATACAGGATCTTGGCTTTGCCTTCGTAGATCTGGCGGCGACGGGCCATGGCGGTCAACTTTCTGTCGGAACCAAATGAATGGCCCCGGCGGTGACGACTCACGGGGGAGACGCGGCGCCGGGGCGGTCGGGGCGCCTATAGCGGCAAAGGTGCGGCGCGTCATCAGTCACGTCGCCCCCCGCAAAAACGACGGTGGGTTTACGTTTACGTAAACAGCTTGCCATCGTCGGCATCGCTTGCAACGATGGCCCAAACCCAAGGGAGAGAGACATGAGCTTTGACCAGATTCGCCTCGACCGCCACGAGGGCATCGCGCTGCTGACCTTGCACCGCCCCGACCGGATGAACGCCTTTACCACCGAAATGATGCTGGAGATCGTCGCCGCGCTCGACGAATGCGACGCCGACGACGCGGTGCGCGCGGTGATCTTCACCGGGTCGGGCGATAAGGCCTATTGCGCCGGTGCCGATCTGGGCCAGGGCGCGGCGACCTTCGATTATGACAAGCGCACCGACAAACGGGCGGTGTTGCCCGACGGCACGGCGGCAAGCCCCGTCGCCGCCGACGGCACGATCGACTGGTCGCACCCGCTGATCCGCGATTCCGGCGGGCGCGTGTCGATGCGCATCTTCGACTGCAAGAAGCCCGTGCTGGGCGCGATCAACGGCGCCGCGGTCGGCATCGGCGCGACGATGACGCTGTCGATGGACGCACGCCTCGCGAGCGACACCGCGCGCTATGGCTTTGTCTTTGCGCGACGCGGCATCGTTCCCGAAGCGGCGTCGAGCTGGTTCCTGCCGCGCCTCGTCGGCATCCAGACCGCGGTCGACTGGTGTTTTTCGGGTCGGCTGATCCCTGCCGACGAAGCGCATGAAAAGGGCCTTGTCCAGTCGGTCCACGCGCCCGGTGAACTGGTCGACGCCGCGATCGCCAAGGCGCGCGAGCTGACCGAACATAGCGCGCCGGTGTCGGTCGCGCTGACGCGCCACATGCTGTGGCGGATGCTCGGCGCACCGCACCCGATGAGCGCGCACCGCTGGGACAGCCGGGCAATCTTTGCCCGCGGCCGCAGCCCCGACGCCGCCGAGGGCGTCACCAGCTTCCTCGAAAAGCGCCCGCCCCGCTTTACGGCGAGCGTCGCCAACGATTATCCCTGGTTCGCCGAGTTCGAGGAAACGCCACCCTATAGCTAGGCGGCGTCGAACCTCCGCCGCCCGCGCACCGCCGTCATGCTGTGCGTTGCCTTCAGCGCCGGGCTATGCGTGCGGATCGTCGCGATATTGTGCCAGTTCGCGATCACGCGCTCGCGCGTCAGTTGCACCGTCACATAGCCGCGATCCTGGGTATTCGCCCATCTGAGCCGGGGCGACGAACGGCGGAGCGCGGCAACGCGCACCTCGTCGCTGATGCCGGGGATATAGGCCTCGAAACCCGGCGAGGTCACGCTTTGACCCGCGATCTCGATGCCCGCAGGGTGGCCATCCTCATCAAGGTCGAAAGCCCAGGCGTTGTGCGTGTCGCCGGTCAATGTGACGAGGTCAGCATCGGCGCGCTGCGCGGCGGCGAGCAGGCGCGAACGCGCGGCGGGATAGCCGTCCCAGGCGTCGAGGTTGAGCGGCAGCCCCGCCTTTGCCGCGAGCTGGCCCATTTCGACGCGGCGGCGGACATAGTCGGGCTGATCACCCGCAAACCAGTCGCGCGTTTCGGGCGGCGAGAAGAGGCTGCCCATCATCACCTGTTGTGCGCAAACCTGCCAGCGCGTTCCCGCCGCGGTGGATCGCGCAAAACCGCCGAACAGCCAGTTTTCCTGTTCGGCGCCAAGCATCTGGCGCGCGGGATCGCGATAGTCGGTTTCGGCAAAGGTCTTGAGCCGCGCCGCCGGGTCGCCGCCTCCGGCGATGATCTCGCCGAGCTCGAACTGGCGGTCGCGGCCGTTGACGCGCGTTTCAGGAAGGAAGATGGTCGCAAGGTCGCCGACCTGATAGTCGCGCCACCGCGTGTCGGCGACGGGCATCCATTCGCGATAGACGCGCTCGGCGACCGCCGCCCGCGCGACCCATTCGCCTTCGCCCTCATTATGGTTTTCGGCCCCGCCCTTCCACGCATCATTGGTCAGTTCATGGTCGTCCCACTGCGCGATCATCGGAAAGAGCGCATGAAGCCGCTGGAGGTCGGGATCGGCGCGATAGGAGGCGTAGCGGAGGCGATAGTCGGCAAGGCTCACCATCTCGTGCGTCGGCTGGATCTCGCGGCCGGGCAGCGCCTGTTTCGCCGACGGATAATCGCCGACCGGATATTCATAGAGATAGTCGCCCGCGTGGACGACCAGGTCGATGTCCTGGCGCGCCGCGGCGTGCGCATAGGCGTTGAACCAGCCGAACGGCAGGTTCGAGCAGGAAAAAAGCGCCAGCGTGAAGGCTCTCGTCGGCCCGGCGGGCAGCGTGCGCGTGCGCCCGGTGTCAGATTTGCTCCCGTCGGGCGCGATGAAGCGATAATAATACCAGCGGCCGGGTTCGAGCCCGTCGATGGCGATTTTCGCGGTGTGATCGCGCTCGGCGGCCGCAGTCACGCTGCCGCCCCCGGCGATGCGCGCGAAGTCGGCGCTTTCGGACAGTTCGGCGGTGAGCACGCTATCGTTCGCCGCGGCGTAGCGCGTCCACAGCAGCACCGAATGCGCGCTGGGCTCGCCGCTCGCGACACCGTGGGTAAAGCCCTGCGCCATCGCGGCGCGCGCGGCGCCGGGCAGCGCGAGCGCCGCGAGTCCCGCCGTCCCCAGCCGGATCAGCAGGCGCCGGTCGATCTCACCCCATGCTGCGTGCATCCCATCATCCTCCTCCTCGCCGGGAATCGCCCCTGCCGCGTCTGTGCCAGCCGATTGTTACGGCCATTGTTACCCACTGATGCCGAGTGCGAGGAGCAACAGCATGAACCAGATCACCGTGAACAGGCTGAAAAAGAGCAGCAGACTGGCACGCACAAAGGCGCCGAAGCGCGACGAGCGATAGGCGCCGCGCAGCTGGCGATACATGTGGAACGGCACATAGAGCATCGCGAGAAAGGTCGCGACCTCGCCAAGGATCGTCAGGTTCAAAAGCCGCACGACGACGAACAGCAGCAGCATGAACGAGATGGAATAAGTGACGAAAACGAAATGATCATATGCATGAAAGCGCCGGCTGAAGGGAAAGAGCAGCCACATGAAGGGCAGCGACAGCGGGATCAGCGCCCAGGCGAACTTATAGGCATTTGCCTGAAGCTTGTAGAACACCAGCGCGGGGTTCGCGAACGCCTTTTTGAGGCCGTTGTCGATGAAGGGAACGCCCGTATCGATCCTGTTGCGCGAGATGAAATCGGCGCTTGTCGCCACCTGGTCGCGTGGATCGTCCAGCACCGGGGGCCCGGCGGCGCGATCGGCCACGCGCTCGCTTTGGCTGCGCGCGCGTGCGACGCCAAGATAGGTGGCGCTTTGCTGGAGGACATCGCGCTCGGCTTCGAGCGCGCGGCGCCGCTCTTCGGCAAGGCCCGCTTTCGCGAGTTCGCCGTCGATGCGATCGACCTCCATCTGGATGCTGTCCTTGATCGCGGTGATGCGCGTCTGCTCGTCGGCGGCCTTGCTCAGCGCAGTGCCGAATCCACCCCCGCTGCCGATCATCGCGAGTATGGCATAGGTCAGAAACACAGCGAAGAGGAACAGCGCGAGCGGAGAGATGAAACGCGCGCGCTCGCCATGGATATAGCGGCGCGTCAGATCGCCCGGCCGCCATGCGAGCAGCGGAAGCGTGTTCCATATCTTGCCCTCGAAATGGAAGATGGCGTGGACCAGGTCGTGCCCGATCGCGCCAAAGCTGCGGTGGACGTCGGCGCGCTGTCCGCAATGGTGGCAATGCGACCCGGCAAGGCTGGTGCCGCAATTGAGGCAGCGCGGCGTATGCCCATGCGATGCCCTGCCATGCGCCGGTTCGACCGCACGCGCTGCCAGTCCGGCGGTCACCGCCGCCCCGATACCCTCGATATCCCCGCTCATACGCCTTTGACTAAAGGTGCAAACCGCACCGCGCAACGGGACTTTCGGCAAGTCGGCGAAACATGATAGAGGCAGTCGCCATGACCATGACAACGCTCACCGCCCCTTCCCCGCTGCCCGGCGATGCCGCCGCGCTGATCGCCGACATGGGCGCGCGCGCGCGCGCTGCCGCGAAACGGCTCGCGCAGACGCCGACCGCCGAAAAGGCAGCGGCGCTGATGGCCGCCGCGGCCGCGATCCGGGCGCAGTCGGCGGAAATACTGGCGGCCAACGCCGAGGACATGGCCGCTGGACGGACGAACGGCCTGTCGGGCGCAATGCTCGACCGGCTGCGCCTTGACGAAGGACGACTGGCGGCAATCGCCGATGCGATCGAGGCGGTTGCGGCGCTGCCCGACCCCGTCGGGCGCGAGATCGACCGCACGACGCGCCCCAACGGATTGGAACTGAGCCGCGTGCGCGTGCCCTTGGGCGTCGTTGGCATCGTCTATGAAAGCCGCCCCAATGTCACCGCCGACGCCGCGGCGCTCGGGCTGATGTCGGGCAATGCGGTGATCCTGCGCGGCGGCAGCGAGGCGGCGCAGTCGAACCGCGCAATCCACGCGGCCTTTGCCGCGGGTCTCGTCGATGCGGGTTTGCCCGCCGATGCCGTGCAACTGGTCCCGACGCAGGACCGCGCCGCCGTCGGCGCGATGCTGCGCGCGCAGGGGCTGATCGACATCATCATTCCGCGCGGCGGCAAGGGGCTGGTCGCGCGCGTGCAGGACGAAGCGCGCGTGCCCGTGCTCGCGCATCTCGACGGGATCAACCATCTCTATATCGACGGCGCCGCCGATCCGGCGAAGGCGGTCGAACTTGCGGTCAACGCCAAGATGCGCCGCACCGGCATTTGCGGCGCGACCGAGACGATCCTGATCGACCGGACCTATGGCGCGCCGCTCGCCATTATCGACGCGCTGATCGCCGCGGGCTGCGAAGTGCGCGGTGACAAGGATATAGCGGCGTTCAGCCCGCATGTCGAACCCGCCGCGGCGAACGACTGGGACAGCGAATATCTCGACGCAATCGTCTCGATCGCGATGGTCGACGGCCTCGATGGGGCGCTCGCGCACATCGACGCGCATTCGAGCCGCCACACCGACGCGATCGTGACCGAGGATGCCGCGACCGCCGAGCGTTTCCTGGCTGGCGTCGACAGCGCGATCGTCATGCACAATGCTTCGACCCAATTTGCCGACGGTGGCGAATTCGGCCTCGGCGCCGAAATCGGCATCGCCACCGGCCGCCTCCACGCGCGCGGCCCGGTCGCGCTCGAAGGGCTTACGACGTATAAATGGCTGGTGCGCGGAAACGGTCAGACACGTCCTTGAATCATTTGTATACAAGTGATATATACGCGATATGGATGCTACGACGCCGATCACGACGCGGCTTGACGCCGTAACCTTGGAAACGCTCGACAGACTTGCGGAACGCTATGACCGATCGCGCTCGTGGCTCGTTGCGCAGGCGGTTCGACAGTTTGTCGAGCGCGAAGCCGAGATGCTCGCGATCATCGAGGAAGGCGAGCGATCTGCCCGCGAGGAGCCGCTTATCTCGCACGAAGAGATGAAAAGGCTGATCGCCGCGAAGCGCGCCGAACTCCGTTCAAAGCGCGATAAAGCGGCGGCGTGATCAATGTCCAATGGTCGCAGGCAGCGACCGAAGACCTCCTGAACAATGCTGACGGCCTCTTTCTGGTCGATTTCGACCTCGCGAACGCCTTGCTGTCCGAATCGGAACGAGCGAGCGACTTTTTGGCGCTTGCACCACGCGCAGGTTCGCCGGTCGATGCACATGGGTTGCGAAAATGGCGTTTGGGCCAGCTCCCTTTTGCCCTGTTGTATGATGTGAATGCTGAACGGCTCCTCATCCTTCGCGTGGTCCATCTTCGCAGCGACTGGCAAACCCTATTGTGATCGCCACCGGCCTCCTCGGCGGCAGCTTCAACCCTGCGCATGGCGGGCACCGTGCGATCAGTTTGAACGCGATCGACGCGCTCTGCCTCGACGAACTGTGGTGGCTCGTTTCTCCCGGCAATCCTCTGAAACCCAAGGCGGGCATGGCGCCCCTCCCCGCCCGCCTCGCCTCGGCGCGGCGCATGGCGCGGCGTTCGCCGATCCGCGCCACCGCGATCGAGACCGAACTCGGCACCCGCTATACCGTCGATACGCTGAAAAAACTGATCCGCCGCTATCCGAATCGGCGCTTCATCTGGATCATGGGGGCCGACAATCTGGTCCAGTTGCCCCAATGGCGCGACTGGCGGGAAATTGCGCGATTGATGCCGATTGCGGTTGTTGCGCGTCCGGGCTATAATGATCGGGCCCATGCAAGACGTGCGATGGGATGGCTGCGGCGCTTTGTCCGGCCCGCAGACCAGAAGAAGCATTGGACAGACTGGAGACCGCCCGCCCTCGTGTTCCTGCGATTTTCGCCCGATGTGCGATCCGCGACTGCGATACGGCAGGCCAACCCCCGCTGGTTCGAACGTTATGAAGGCCGCGCGCTGCGCGACCCGGTCACGCGCTCGCACATTGCGGAATCGACCAAGAAAGGACGCATTTGATCGCCGCCACCCAGGGGGCCGCGCCGGACGCCGCCCCTGCCAACGACAGCGTGGATGCGCTCCACGCGCTGATCCTCCGCCAGCTGGACGAGGATCAGGCCCAGGAAACCATCTCGATCCCGCTTGCCGGCAAAAGCAGCATCGCCGACCATATGGTCATTGCGAGTGGGCGTTCGACGCGCCACGTTTCAGCGATCGCCGAAAAACTGGCGCAGCGGATCAAGCAGGAAGCGGGCCGCAGCGTCCGCGTCGAAGGGCTGCCCAACGCCGATTGGGTGCTGCTCGACGCAGGCGACGTCATCGTCCACCTGTTCCGCCCGGAAGTGCGCAGCTTCTACAACCTCGAACGCATGTGGTCGTTCGGCGACGCACCGCCGGTCGCGACCGCGAATTGACGCGACCGCCGCCCGAAGGTTAGGCGGCGGACATGTTGCTGCACATCATCGCGCGCGGGCGCATCGGACGCGGGCCGGAGGCCGAGCTGGTCGCGCGCTATATGAAGCGCGTGACCTGGCCGCAGAAGATTTCCGAACTTCCCGACACGGGTGGGCGCATGCCCGCCGCCGTCGACAATAGCCGCACGATCCTGCTCGACGAGGGCGGCGAGCAGATGTCGTCGATCGAATTCGCCCGATTGCTCGAACAATGGCGCGACGGCGGCGTGCGCGAGGCGCGCTTCTGCCTTGGCGCCGCCGATGGCTTTACCCCCGAAGAGCGTGAAGGCGCCGACAAGCTCATCGCCTTTGGCCGGGCGACCTGGCCCCATCTGTTGGCGCGCGCGATGCTCGCCGAACAATTGTGGCGCGCCACCAGCATCGTCGCCGGGCACCCCTATCACCGTGAGGGGCGCCAGTGAGGCGCGCGCTCGCGGCGCTCGCCGTCGCCGTCGCCGTCGCGGGCGGCACCTTCGCGCTCGCGCAGAGCGATCTCTTTGACCCGCAGGCGATCGCCGCGCGCGAACGGATGCAGCTGGCCGACGCCCGGCAGCAATCGGTGGCGGCGATGGCGCGCAGCGCTGCGCTCGAAAAACAGGCCGCCGCGGCGAGCAATGAGGCCGACCGGTTGAAGATGCGCAGCGCTGCGCTCGCCGCACGCATCCAGTCAGCCGAAGCCGACATCAGCGCAGGCGAAGCGCGCGTCGCGCTCGTGACCCGCCGCCTGTCGGCGCAGCGCGCGCGGCTCGCCGAACAGCAGCAGCCGTTGCTCGAACTCGCCGCTGCGCTTCAGCAACTCAGCCGCCAGCCGCCGGTCAGCGTGCTCGCGCAGCCGGGATCGCTTCGCGACATGGTTCATGCGCGCGCGGTGATCGACGCCGCGATGCCGGTGATCGCGCGACGCACCGCCGGGGTCCGCCGCCAATTGTCCTTGCTCGACGCCGCACGGCGGCAACAGGCGATCGCCCTCGACGCGCTCGCGGCAAGCAAGGCGCAGCTCGCCGCGCGCCGCGCCGCGCTGACGCGGCTCGAAAACGAAGGACGGCTGCGCTCGCGCGAGCTGATGAGCAGCGCACGGATCGAGGCGGACCGCGCGCTGGGGCTGGGCGAAAAGGCGCGCGACATCGTCGAACTGATGGACGCGCTCGAAGCCGACGGGCTGGTGCGCGCCCAACTCGGCCAGCTCGCGGGACCGCTGCCGCGCCCGCGCAACCCCGCCGCCGGACCGGTGAGCCTTGTCCCACCGCCCACCGCGCGCGAAATCGGCATCACCAGCAGCGCCTACCGCCTGCCCGTCGTCGGACGCATCATCACCGGGCTGGGAGAGGTGAGCGAAAGCGGCGTGCGGTCGCGCGGCGTCACCATCGCGGCGCGGCCGGGCGGACAGGTCGTCGCCCCCGCCCCCGGCCGCGTCAGCTTTGCCGGCGATTATCGCGGCTATGGCAAGATCGTCATCATCGACCATGGCGGCGGCTGGATCTCGCTGCTCGCCGGGATGATCGCGCTGTCGGTAGGGGTCGGCGATATGGTGGAAGCGGGCGCACCCGTCGGCCGCGCGGGATCTGACGACAGCCGCATCACCGTCGAACTGCGCCGCGCGGGCCGCCCGGTCGACATCGTCGCGATGATCGGCTGACCCGTCCCCTTTTTTTTCCGCATCGCCGAGCCATGACGAGGGGCCACGCCGAGCGAAGTCGCGGCTCCACTTCGCTTCTCGCTTCGCTCGAACCAGCGCCTCGCCTTCGATCGGGGACGCGCGGCAGAACGGAATCCCCCTCTGTCCCGCACGGCAATGCCATGCTTGACGGCCGCATTATTGCGTAGGAGGATGTCGCGCCGGGGATTATAAGGCGAGTTTCCCTCGCCTGAGCGAAAGATTGTGATGACCGACTCGACCAAAACCACCGCTTCGCCGCGCCGTCGCTTTGCGCTGTGGCAGGGCGCCGCCGCGCTTTCGACGCTGGCGCTGGTTCCGCTTGCGACCGGCGCGATGGCGAGCGTCGATTCGAAGACGCAGGAAGAAATCGCGCGCTTCATGGACGTTTATCTGGAGGTAAAGTCCAACTATGTCGAACCGGTCGAGGATTCCAAGCTGATCGAGGGCGCGATCAACGGGATGCTGGCCAGCCTCGATCCGCATTCGGGCTATCTCGACGCGCGCGGTTTCTCGAACCTGCGTACGCAGACCGACGGCGAATATGGCGGGCTGGGGCTGTCGGTGACGATGGAGGATGGCGTGGTCAAGGTGATCGCGCCGACCGCCGACACGCCCGCCGACCGGGCCGGGATCAAGGCAGGCGATTTCATCACCCACATCAACGATGAACTGATCTTCGGCATGACGCTGGACGAGGCGGTTGAACAGATGCGCGGGCGGCCGGGCACGCCGATCAACATCACCATCGTGCGCGAAGGTCAGGACAAGCCGATCGAAATGACGCTGACGCGCGAGATCATCGACCTTAAACCCGTCAAATGGGAAGTCAGGGGCGACGTCGGCGTGCTCACCGTCACCAGCTTTTCGGCCGACGCGACCACCGACCTCAAGGCCGCGATGATGGCGGTCGAAAAATCGCTCGGTCGCAAACCGCGCGGCTGGATCCTCGATCTCCGCTCGAACCCCGGCGGGCTGCTCGACGAAGCCGTGGGAATCAGCGACCTTTTCCTCGAAAGCGGCGAGATTGTGTCGCAGCGCGGCCGCCGCAAGGGCGACATCGAACGCTATTTCGCCGAACCGGGTGATCTTGCGGGCGGTGCGCCGGTCATCGTGCTGATCGACGCCGGTTCGGCTTCGGCCTCCGAAATCGTCGCGGGGGCGCTGCAGGACCAGCATCGCGCGGTCGTCATGGGCGAACGCAGCTTTGGCAAGGGTTCGGTGCAGACCGTGCTCCCGCTCAGCGACACTACGGCGCTTCGATTGACGACGGCGCGTTACTATACGCCGTCGGGACGCAGCGTGCAGGAAGGCGGGATCGACCCCGACATCAAGGTGCCGCAGCTCAGCGACCCCGATTATGCGTCGCGCCCCAAGTTCCGCGAAAGCGACCTGCGCCGCCACCTCATCAACGAGAAAAAGGTCGACAACGGCCTCATCGAAAAGGATGAAAAGGCCGACCCGCGCTTCACCGCGACCGCCGCGGAGCTGAAGGCCAAGGGAATCGAGGATTTCCAGCTTCACTATGCGTTGCAGACGATCGGGCGGATCGGCCCCGGAACGCCGCGCATGGCGGCAGCGGGCAAGCCGACCGCAAAGCCTGCGCGCAGCAACTGACGCGCACCCGCCATGCTTCCCCCATCCGTCATCCCGGCGCGCGCCGGGATGACGATAAGTCAGGATCAGTATTGATGCTCCAATCGCGTCTCGCCGCGCCCCTCGTCGCGCTTGCGGCGCCACTGCTTCTCTATGGCGGCGCGCTCGTGTCGCAATATGGCTTCGGGCTGCATCCGTGCGAAATGTGCTATTGGCAGCGCTGGCCGCACCAGGCGGCGATCGTGCTGGCGCTGCTCGCCCTGCTGCTGCGCCGAAACGACAAGGCGATGCGCGCGCTGACCCTGCTCGCTGCCGCCGCCATTGCTGCCAGCGGCGCGATCGGGGTGTTCCACGCCGGGGTGGAATATGGCTTCTGGGAAGGTATTACCACCTGCGCGACGGGCCGCGGTGGGCCGGTGACGCTCGAATCGATCATGGATGCACCGCTCGTCCGCTGCGACGCGGTGCCATGGTCGCTGTTCGGCATCTCGCTGGCGGGTTTCAACGCCATCTTCTCATTCGGCGCCGCGGCCCTTGTCTTGACCTTGCTGCGCGCCAGGCGCACATGGACGGCATGACCGAAGCCCGTGAAAAGAGTGATCGGCGCACCGCATCGATGATCCGCGTCGACCAGGCGGGCGAGTTTGGCGCGACGCGTATCTATGCCGGGCAACTCGCCGTGATGGGCGACCGGCATCCGATGGCACGCGAAATCGCCCATATGGCCGAACAGGAAGAGCGCCACCGCAAGTTTTTCGACGCGATGATCGCGCGGCGGGGCGTGCGTCCGACCGCGCTCCAGCCCTTCTGGAACGTCGCGGGCTTTGCGCTGGGAGCAGCCACCGCCACGATGGGACCGCGCGCCGCCATGGCCTGCACCGCGGCGGTCGAAACCGAGATCGACCGCCACTACCGGCAGCAGCTGGACGAGCTTGGCGACAGCGACCCCGAACTCAGCGCGGCGGTCGCGGATTTCCGGGCCGAAGAGCTTGAACACCGCGACGCCGCGCTCAAGGCCGGGGCGGAAAGCGCGCCCGGCTATCCGCTGCTCAGCCTCGCGATCCGCGCCGGGTGCCGTGCAGCCATCGCGCTGTCGAAACGTATCTGATAGACTGACAAGCAAACGACGCCCCGCCCGTTCGTGTCGAGCGAAGTCGAGACACCCATCCGAATTGCGCCGGGTCGATGGGCATCTCGACTTCGCTCGATGCGAAGGGATATGAGATGTTCATGGCTGATGCAGGAAATGCATGGCATTCGACCAGTGTAACAAAGGAAGATCCGATGACCCGCCCCCTCCTCTTTGCGCTGATCCTCGCGGGAAGCGCCGCCGTGCCCGCCGCCACCCAGCAAACCCCGGCGGACGCCGAAAAGATCAACCAGGTCATCGTGTATGGCGACGACAAATGCGAAGCGTCGAGCGCCGACGAGATCGTCGTGTGCAACCGCCTGCCCGAAAGCGAGCGTTATCGCGTGCCGCCGATGCTGCGCGGCAACCCGCTCGACCCGCGCAACGAAGCCTGGGCGAACAAGGTCGTCGCGCTCGAACGTGTCGGGCGCTTTGGAACCGACAGTTGCTCGCCGACCGGCCTTGGCGGTTTCACTGGCTGCACACAGGCGCTGGTGGCGGGCGCGCGCGCGGAGCAGCGTGCCGCCGACAAGACCGACTGGCAGGCAATGATCGCCGATGAACGCGCCAAGCGCCTGGCCGGCATCGACGCCGCCGCCGCCGAAGTCGAAGCCGCAGTCGTCGCCGAGGAACGCGCGCTGGCGGAGCGGCAAAAGGCCGCCGAGGAACTGGAGCGACAGGCGAACGGCGAAGCGCCCGCTTCGCCCTCGCCCGACGAAGCCGATGCGGGCGAACTGCCGGTGCCCCCGCAGCAATAGCGCACTGCCGCCAGCTTCGCTTTCCGCTGCCCTGAAACGCCTGCGCGCCTGCCGACCGGCGTGATCGGTTCGTCTTGCCGCGATCCCGTTGCGATTCCGCGCCGAACAGAGGAAAAAATTAACGAAACGCTGCCAACCTGTCTTGACTTGGTAATAATTGGGGCAAATCGTGGCGTTTCTGGGAATCGCCGGCCGGGGAGGCTGACACATGGCATCGACGTTCGGACCGCGCCTCTGGCGCCGCTCCACTGCAAGCGTTCCGCCCGCGCGGAGCCTTGGTCGCCGGATGACCTGGCACGCCGCCGCCGCCCTCCTCGCTTTCGCCGCGATCCAGATCTGGCTCGTCACCAGCGCGGTCGCCGCCGGGGCACCGCCCGCCTATATCGTCGTCGCGCTGATCATGTTGGTTGCGCTCGCGCTCCCTGTCGCACGCGCGACCGAGCGCCGCTGGTATCATCTCAGCCGCCAGGCGCTTGCCAGCTGGGGACTTCATGCGCGTTTCCGCCGCGATGTCCGCCGCCTGTGGATCGCCGCGCTGACGCTTCCCTTCCTTTGGATCAGCGGCGCGATGGCCGCGACCAATGCGATCGCGGCGATCATCAAATAAGGCCTTAACCATTGCCGTCGCCGCACAGGCGGGGGCTGCCAACGGTTTCACGCCGCCACCGCGGACAAACCATAGGGTGACATCCGCCTTTCGGGGGCGACGAAAATCACTTAGATTTTGACCCTCGCCCGCGCGCCGTATAGGGCGCGGCGATGCTTTCCGTTTCCGAAGCTCTCGATCGCGCGCAGATGCTGTGCGACGCCGCCGTCAAGGCGGGTGCCGACGCCGCCGACGCGCTTTATTATTGCAACGCCGCGACGTCGGTGACGATGCGCCTCGGCGCGCTCGAGGATGTCGAGCGGTCAGAGGGGCAGGATATTTCGCTGCGCGCCTTCGTCGGGCAGCGCAGCGCGAGCGTTTCCACCGCCGACATGGACGCGGGCGAGCTTGGCAAGCTGGTCGAACGCTGCGTCGCCATGGCGCGCGAAGCGCCCGAAGATCGTTATGCGGGCCTCGCGCCGCAGGAACTGCTGTTCAGGGGTGCGGTGCCCGACCTCGACCTCGATGATGGAAGCGAGGCCGACCCCGCGGCGCTGCGCGAAGCTGCGCTGGCCGTCGAGGACGCGGCACGCGCGGTCGCGGGCGTGACCAACAGCGAAGGCGGCAGCGCGAGCCACAGCCGCACGCGCTTTGCGCTCGCAACCAGCCACGGCTTTGCCGCCGGCTATGGATCGAGCGGCCACAGCCTGTCGGCCAGCGTCATCGCGGGCGAAGGCGCGGCGATGCAGCGCGACTATGCCTGGCACAGCGCGCACCACCTCTCCGACCTTGAAAGCACGGCGGATATTGGCGCGCGCGCGGGCAAGCGCGCGGTCGCGCGGCTGGGCCCAGGCAGGGCGCCGAACGGCAAGCTGCCCGTCTTTTTCGACCCGCGCGTCAGTGGCGGCATCGTCGGCCATTTGCTCGCCGCGATCGCGGGGCCGGCGATCGCGCGCGGGACGAGCTTCCTGCTCGGCAAGGAAGATGACATGTTGTTCGACAGCAGCATCGTCGTGCGCGACGAACCGCACCGCCCGCGCGGCCTGCGCAGCCGCGCCTTTGACGGCGAAGGCCTGCCGACCGCGGCGCGCGATATTGTGGCCGACGGACGGATCACCGGCTGGCTGCTCGACAGTGCATCGGCCCGCCAGCTTGGCCTGACCCCGACCGGCCATGCAAGCCGCGGCGGCGGCGCATCGGGCGTCGCGGCGAGCAACCTTCACCTTGCCGCGGGGACGCAAAGCCCGGCCGAACTGATGGCGGATGTCGCAGAGGGCATCTATGTCACCGAACTGATCGGGCATGGCGTCAACCCGGTGACAGGCGATTACAGCCGCGGCGCGTCGGGCTTTATGATCCGCGGCGGCACAATTGCCGAACCGATTGCCGAGTTCACCGTCGCGGGCAATCTGATCGACATGTTCGCCGCGTTGATCCCCGCCGACGACCTCCGTTTCCGCCACGCCACCAATGCCCCGACGCTGCGGATCGACGGCATGACCGTCGCGTCGAGCTGAGGCGCGATGCCCGGCTGCAATCTCGAAGCGGTGATCGCCGCAACGCGCGAGGTCGGCGACATGGCGATGGCGCGCTGGCGCGGCGAAGGGCGGCCGGTCGATGTCTGGCACAAGTCACACGACAATCCGGTCAGCGACGTCGACCTGGCGGTCGATGCGCGGCTGAAGGCGGTGCTCGGCGCGATGGTGCCCGAAGCGGGCTGGCTTTCGGAGGAAACCGCCGACAATGAAGACCGGCTGGCGCGCCGCGCGATGTGGTGCGTCGATCCGATCGACGGCACGCGCGATTTCATCCGCGGACGCCCCGGATGGTGCGTTTCGGTTGCACTGATCATCGACGGCCTGCCCGAACTCGGCGTTCTCTATGCTCCCGCGCTCGACGAATTGTGGGTCGCGCAAAAGGGCAAGGGCGCGACGCTCAACGGCGAAACGCTGCGCGCCAGCCGCCGGATGATCTTCGACGGTGCGCGCGTTCCCGCCGACAGCCTGCCGCGGATCGACCGCGACCTCATCATGGTGACCAAGCCGAACAGCATTGCGCTGCGCATGGCGCTGGTCGCCGACGACCGCGCCGATCTGGTCGCAACCCTGCGCTGGGGCTTTGAATGGGACGTCGCCGCCGCCGCGCTGATCGCCAGCGAAGCAGGCGCCACGGTGAGCGACGCCTTTGGCGAGCCGCTTATATTCAACACCCCGCGCGCGCAGGCCTTTGGCGTCATCGCATGTGCGCCGGGCATTCACCGGGCGGTCGTTTCGCGCCTGCACGATCGCGCGGTGGCGTTAACGTCGCAGCGTTGAGGCAGCTTTGCCAGGGCGGGTCGTCGTGCGACGCAGTTGACGCCCCTTCCCCGAAAGGAAGGACTGGATATCGAAGCGTCGGCAACCAGATCGTCAGCCGATCCATCGAGGACGGCCTTGACAAAAGGTCATGGTCCGGGCGCTACAGCTCGAACGCCGCGATAATCGGACACGGCCCGGCTTCGTTCGCCGCGCATTGATCGGCAAGGCGCGCCAGCGCGGCGCGGGTTTCGGTCATCTGTGCGATCTTTGCGTCGAGCGCGGCGATGCGCCGCCGCGCGAGTGTGCGGACGCGGGCGCGGTCGTCGCTCTGATCGAGCGCGAGCAACTCGGATATTTCGTCGAGCGTAAAGCCCGCCGTCTGGGCCGCACGAATGAATCGGAGGCGCCTGAGGTCGTCGGCGCCATAACGGCGGATACCGCCGCCCCGCCCCGCGCCTCCGCTCCGAGCAGGGGTGCCCATCAGCCCGCGGCGCTGATAATAGCGCACGGTTTCGACGCCCACGCCGCCTGCGGTGGCGAGTTTCCCTATCGTCATCTGTATCGCTTGACTCCGTACCATGGTACGGATGCTATACGGGAAGCATGACAAAACAGGCAATTCTTCATCGCATGGTCATGCCTGGGCACATCTGTCCTTATGGCCTGAAAGCCAAATATCTTCTCGAACGCCGCGGCTACAGGGTCGACGACCGCTGGCTGACGACGCGCGAGGAGACCGATGCGTTCAAGGCGGCGCATGGCGTCCAGACGACGCCGCAGGCCTTCATCGACGGGGTGCGAATCGGCGGTTATGACGATTTGCGCCGCCATTTCGGGCTGAAGGTCGCCAATCCGGACGCCACCAGCTACACCCCCGTCATCGCGCTGTTTGCGATGACCGCGCTGATGGCGGTGGCGGCAAGTCAGGCCGCTTATGGCAATGCCTTTACCCTGCGCACTGCCGAGTGGTTCATATCGTTCAGCATGATCGTGCTCGCGCTGCTGAAATTGCAGGATGTGGACAGGTTCGCGACGATGTTCCTGAACTACGACCTGCTCGCGCGCCGCTGGGTTCCCTATGCGAGCCTCTATCCATTCGCCGAAGGACTTGCGGGCGTGCTGATGACCGCGCACGCACTGCCCTGGCTTTCGATCCCGCTCGCGCTGTTCATCGGCGGCATCGGCGCGGTGTCGGTGTTCAAGGCGGTCTATATCGACAAGCGCGACATCAAATGCGCGTGCGTCGGCGGCAGCAGCAGGGTGCCGCTGGGGTTCGTATCGCTGACCGAAAATCTGATGATGATCGCGATGGCGCTGTGGATGGCGCGCATGTGGGTGTGAGGATGTCGCCGAACTGTCATTGATGAAACGCAGGGCTCGGCTATCGAGGGGCATCGATTCGCCCGACGGAGCCCAAGCCATGTACAACCGCCGCCATTTCCTTGCCGGAGCGACGATCGCCGGGCTTGCCGCGCCGGCGATCGTCCGTGCGCAGGGGTTGCTCCGCGATTTCCCCTTCCAGCTAGGCGTCGCGGCGGGCGACCCGTCGAGCGACGGTTTCGTTATCTGGACGCGCCTTGCTCCCGAACCGATGGAGCGTCACGGCGGAATGCCGCTGACCAACGTGCCCGTCGAATGGGAGGTCGCCAGCGACGGCGGATTTCGCGACCTGGTGGCAAAGGGCACCGCGCTCGCGCGGCCCGAGCTGGCGCACAGCGTCCATGTCGAACTTGCCGGGTTGCAGCCCGACCGTCCTTATTATTACCGCTTTACCGCCGCAGGCGAGCGCAGCCTGCGCGGGCGCGCGCGCACGCTCCCCGCGCCCGGCGCGCGCGTCGATGCGCTGAAGTTCGGCGTCGCGGGATGCCAGCATTTCGAGTCGGGCTTTTACGGCGCCTATCGCCACATGGCGCGCGAGGAGCTGGCCTTCGTCTATCATTACGGCGATTTCATCTATGAATATCGCCAGGATTATCTGTTCGATGACGGCCTGCCGATCCGTCCCGTGCGCCAATATGCGCAGCGCGCGCTGTTCGACCTTACCGATTTCCGCAACGCCTATGCCCAGACCTTGCTCGACATCGACCAGCAGGCGGTGCGCGCGGTCCACGCGCATCTGTCGAGCTTTGACGATCACGAGATCCGCAACAATTGGGTGTCCGACCACGACAATTGGAAGATGGGACTGGACAAGGACGATCCCGACGCCGTGTCGCCCGAAGTTTTCATGCTGAAGAAACAGGCGGCGATGCAGGCGTGGTACGAACATATGCCCGTGCGGCGTTCGTTGTTGCCGCGCGGCGGCATGGTCGCGGCGCACCGCGAGTTCCGTTATGGCGACCTGATGGCGATGCAGTTGCTCGACACGCGGCAGTATCGCGACGACCAGCCTTGCGGCGACGGATTCAAAGCCGCGTGCCCCGACGTGTTCGCGAAAGACCGGCAGGTGCTTGGCAAGGCACAGGAGGAATGGCTGGCGCGCAACCTGGCGCGCGGCGGCACGACGTGGAATGCGCTGGCGCAGCAGGTGACGATGATGTCGCTCGACCGGCGGCGGCGGCCGGAGGAGCCCGAGAAGATCCTGAACCTCGACAGCTGGGCAGGCTATGAAGCGGCGCGGACGCGGATGCTGTCGCGCTTTGCGGGGCTCGACAATAATATCGTGCTGACCGGGGACGAGCATCAGAACTTCTGCGGCGACCTGGTCTTCAGGGACAAGCTGGTCGGCGCCGAGTTTGTCGCGACGTCGATCTCCAGCGGCGGCGACGGAAGCGACAAGCGCGTCGGCACCGACGAATGGCTGGCGCGCAATCCCGAGCTCAAATTCGCCAACGACCAGCGCGGCTACCTCGTCTGCGAGGTCGGACGCGAGGCGTGGCAGACGCACTTCATGGTCGTCGACAAGGTGACGACGCCGGTAAACACGCTGTCGAAACGCGCGACGGGCATCGTCGAACGCGGCGTGCCGGGCGTAAAAATGGCTTAGCGAAGCACCGCCATCGCGCGGATCGTCGGATCGGGGGCGTTGACGATCTGAAGCAGATAGCGCCCTGGCGTCACATCGAACTCGACGATCTTGCCGATGCCCGAACAGGCAGGGCCGTGGCGATGCGCGGCCGGTTTGACGCGTTGCCCCGCCTGCACCAGATCGATCCACGCGCCCTGATCAAGCGCAACGAGCAGACGGCCGGGCCGTGCGACATCGACAGGAACCATGCCGCCAAATTTGAACGAATGGGGACGGCGCGCGGGCGCGGCCCAATAGCGCAGGCTTTCAAAGCGGTGCAGCACCAGCTGCGTCCGCGCGGCTCCCAGCGGCAGCCATTCGGCGGCGCGCGCGTCGCCATAGGCATAGATGGTCCTGTTCGACGAACTGCGCGCCCAGCCCGCAAGTTCGGGCGGCTGGATCGGCACCGCAGCGCAACCGGCGGCAGGCGCCTTCGCCGCCGTCGCGGGCCCAATCACGCCCGCGAGGGTCAACGCAAGTGCGGCAACAAGACGATCAGCGCCCATCCTATTTCCTCCCGAACAGCCGTTCGACATCGCCCATGGCCAGCTTCACCCACGTCGGGCGCCCGTGGTTGCACTGGCCCGAATGCGGCGTGACTTCCATCTGGCGAAGCAACGCATTCATTTCGGCGACATTCAAGGTCCGTCCAGCCCGCACCGACCCGTGGCACGCCATCGTCGCGGCGACCAGTTCGATCCTTTCGCTGAGGCCAAGCGCGGCGTCATAGCCCGCCAGATCGTCGGCGATGTCGGTGACAAGCTTGTGGCAGTCGATCGCGCCCAGCATCGCCGGGGTCGCGCGCACCATCACCGCGGCGGGACCGAAGCGTTCGAGTTCGACGCCAAGCGCGGCGAGCTGTTCCGCGGCGGCCTCCAGCCGGTCGCACGCGGGTTCGTCGAGTTCGACGACTTCGGGGATCAGCAGGCCCTGCGACGGGACCGCCTGCCCCGCCATGCCGCGCTTGAGCGTTTCGAGCACCAACCGTTCGTGCGCCGCATGCTGGTCGACGATCACCAGCCCGTCCTCGGCCTCTGCAACGATATAGGTTCTGGCGATCTGCCCGCGCGCAATGCCGAGCGGATGCGCCTCGGCGGCGGGCGGCGGCGTCACTGCGACCTCGGCGCGCCCGGCAAGCGGCGCAGGCGCGGTGAAGGGCATCAGCCGGTCATAGACACGCGCAACGTCGGCGGCGGGCAGCGACACTTCGGCGGCGAAAGGATGGGCGGCGGTTTCGGCGCGCTGGTCGAAAAGAAAGCCCGTCGTCGGCGGCGGCGCGACGGGTTCCTGCTGCCACGCCGCCAGCGCCGCCTCGGCGGGGCGCTGGACGCTGCGAAAGCCATGATCGTCAAGCGCGCGGCGCAGCCCGCCGACGATCATGCCGCGGATCAGCTGCGGGTCGCGAAAGCGCACCTCGGTCTTGGCGGGATGGACGTTCACGTCGACCTCGCTCGTCGGCACGTCGAGGAACAGCGCAACGACGGGGTGCCGGTCGCGTGCAAGCAGATCGGCATAGGCACCGCGCAGCGCGCCGACGAGCAGCCGGTCCTTTACCGGGCGGCCGTTGACGAACAGATATTGATGGTCGGCGATACCGCGATTGTAGGTTGGCAGGCTGATGACGCCGCCCAGATGCACCTCGCCGCGTGTCAGATCGACGCCGATGCTGTTCGTCGCAAGGTCGCGGCTGGTCAGCGCGGCGACGCGCGCGACGCGGTCCTGCCCGCCCTGCACGTCGAGCACGCGCCGCCCGTCATGTTCGAGCGTGAAGCCGACATCGGGGCGCGCCATCGCAAGCCGCCGGGCGACGTCGAGGCAGGCGGCATATTCGCTGCGCGCGCTGCGCAGGAACTTGCGCCGTGCGGGGATGCGCGCGAACAGATCCTCGACCACCACGCGCGTGCCCTGGCGAAGCGCCGCGGGTCCTTCGCCGGCCAGCGCGCCATTGTCGACGACCCGCCGCCAGCCGTCGCCGCCCGGCGTCCGGCTTTCAATCGTCAGCCGGGCGACGCTGGCGATCGAGGGCAAGGCCTCGCCGCGGAACCCCAGCGTCGTCACGGCCTCGATCGCGTCATCCGGCAGCTTCGATGTGGCATGACGCTCTAGCGCGAGCGCCATGTCGGCGGCGGTCATGCCGCAGCCGTCATCTTCGACCTCGATCCGCGCGAGCCCCCCCTCGGCGATTCGTACCGATATGCGAGTCGCGCCCGCGTCGATGGCATTTTCGACCAGTTCCTTGAGCGCAGCGGCTGGTCTTTCGACCACTTCACCGGCCGCGATCCGATTTACGAGCGTTTCGGGCAGGCGGCGTATTGACATGGGGCCTGTCCTAGCGCAGTCGGACGCAAATCGCGACCCACCCGCACAGCCCTGATCATTTTATCCGGCCAGCCCTTCGGACGAGCCGGAATCTCCCCCAGATTGGTTCTGTTGCCGGACGGCGAGCGGATAAGAATGCGGCAGGGGCACGGGGTCGTTTGCGTTCCCGTCGGTCCGATGACAGGAAGCAATATAGATGTCTTTCTTTTCCCGGTTTCTGAAGTTCAATTCGCAGGACATGGCCATCGACCTTGGCACCGCGAACACGGTCGTCTATGTGCGCGGCAAGGGCATCGTGCTCAACGAACCGTCGGTCGTCGCGGTCGAGACGCTGAACGGGATCAAGCGGGTCAAGGCGGTCGGCGACGACGCCAAGCTGATGATGGGCAAGACCCCCGACAGCATCGAGGCGATTCGCCCGCTGCGCGACGGCGTCATCGCCGACATCGACGTGGCCGAACAGATGATCAAGCATTTCATCACCAAGGTGCATGGCGGCAAACCCAATGCCTTCCGCAGCCCCGAAATCGTGATCTGCGTGCCGTCTGGCTCCACCAGCGTCGAGCGCCGCGCGATCCGCGATGCGGCGTCGAATGCCGGCGCAAGCGAAGTCTATCTGATCGAGGAACCGATGGCCGCCGCGATCGGCGCCGACATGCCGGTCACCGAACCGATCGGGTCGATGGTCGTCGATATCGGCGGCGGCACCACCGAAGTCGCGGTGCTTTCGCTGCGTGGTCTCGCCTACACCACATCGGTCCGCGCGGGCGGCGACAAGATGGACGAAGCGATCGTCTCCTATGTCCGCCGCCACCATAATCTGCTGATCGGCGAATCGACCGCCGAACGGATCAAGAAGGATTTCGGCATCGCGCGCATCCCTGCCGACGGCACCGGAATGACGATCCACATCAAGGGTCGCGACCTCGTCAACGGCGTGCCCAAGGAAATCTCGATCAACCAGGCCCAGATTGCCGAGGCGCTGTCCGAACCGATCGGCACGATCGTCGAGGGCGTGCGCATCGCACTCGAAAACACCGCGCCCGAACTCGCGGCCGACATCGTCGACCAGGGCATCGTGCTGACCGGCGGCGGCGCGCTGATCGCCGAACTCGATGAGTTGCTGCGCGATGCGACCGGACTGCCGGTGACCGTCGCCGACGATCCACTGACCTGCGTTGCGATCGGCACCGGTCGCGCAATGGAAGACCCCGCCTTCCGCGGTGTGCTCCAGCAAGCCTGATCGAGGGTCTCTGAACCATGGTCCGCCCGGCACATCGGCGTCCGGGGCAATCCCGAAAGGCCCAATACAGCCTGTTCGTCGCCTATGTCATCGCGGTGACCGGCGCGGTGGCCGGGCTGTTGCTTGCCATATTGTCGATCGCGGATCCCGTCGGCTTCGCCCAGCTTCGCATCGCAAGCCAGGAACTTACCGCACCGATCGCGCGCGGAACACGCTCGGTCATCGGCTCGATATCGGGGATTGACGATACGGTGGGCGCCTATGTCGCTGCGGGATCGCAGAATCGGCGGCTGCGCAAGGAACTGGCCGATACACGGCGCCAGCTGGTCGCGACCAGCTCGCTCCAGGAAGAAAATCGCCAGCTCAAGGCGCTGCTCAAACTCCAGGAAACCGACAAGAGCGCGATCGCCAACGGCTACCTGCTTAGTTCGACCTCAACCAGCAGCAAACGCATCGCGCTGCTCAGCATCGGGCGCAATCTGGGCGTCGCGGCGGGCCAACCGGTGCGCGGCGCCGACGGGCTGATCGGCCGCGTGCTGACCGCCGGGCCGTCGGTGTCGCAGGTGCTGTTGCTCACCGACGTCGACAATATCGTTCCCGTGCGCCGCGCACGCGACGGCCTGCCCGCGCTCGCCAGCGGCCGCGGCAACGGAGACCTCGACGTGCGCACGCTCAACATCGCCAATAACCCGTTCAAGCCCGGCGACATTCTGGTCACATCGGGCACCGGCGGGCTTTATCCGCCGAATATCCCGGTCGCGATCGTCGTGCGGCGACAGGACGATGGCGCGCTCGCCCGCCCGCTCGCCGACCCCGGCAAGGTCGACGCGGTCGCGGTGCTGCGGCCCTATACGCCCGACAATATCGAAGCGCCGGGTCGGCCGGGGCCGGCCGCCCCCTCTGCCCCCGCCCCCGCACCGTGAACCGCAAGGGACCGCGCCTTGGCGAACCCGCCTCGCTGTGGCGGATGCGGATCGTGCCGGTCGCGAGCGTGATGCTCGCCTCCGCATTGCCACTGATGCTGCCCGTCATCGCCAGTTCGCCGGTGCTGCCGCCGCTCGGCCTGCTCTTTTTCCTCTGCTGGCAATTGCTGCGCGCGGAAATGTGGCCCGTGTGGATTGGCCTGCCGCTCGGCCTGTGGGACGATCTGTTCAGCGGGGCGCCGATCGGCACCGCCGTCGGGCTGTGGACGCTCGCCAGCATTGCCATCGCTTATTCGTCACAGCGCATCTACTGGCGCGGCTTCTTTCACGACTGGTTGATCGCCGCGCTGCTCATCACCGCGATCCAGTCGCTCGCCGCGCTCATCGCCCACCCCGAAGCCGACGCGCTGCGTGTGCTCGGCCTCGTCGTGCCACAGATCGTGATCTCGGTGCTGCTGGTGCCGCTGGTCATGCGCCTGACCGGCAAGTTTGACAATTTCCGCCTGAAACGCCGATAAAACCGCACAGATGTTCAACAAGAAGCAGCCGCCGATCACCGAAGCGTGGAGGGGTCTCACCTTCACCCGCCGCGCGCTTGTCGTCGGGGGGGCGCAGGCCGCCGTGGGCGTCGCGCTGGCGGCGCGCATGACCTATATTTCGGTAATCGACAACGACCGCTATGTGCTGGAATCGGAAAGCAATCGCGTCAATCTGACGCTCATTCCGCCGCGCCGCGGATGGATCGTCGACCGCAACGGCAAGGCGCTGGCGAACAATCGCGTCAGCCTGCGCATCGACATCATTCCCGACCGTCTGCACAATCGCGAGATGGTGCTAGGCCGACTCCGAACGCTGCTGCGGCTCGACGGCGACACGATGGAGCGGATCAACCGCGACCTCAAGGCCGCATCGGGGTTTCAACCGGTCGCGATCAAGGAGGATATGACCGAGGCCGAATATAGCGCGATCCTCGTCCGGCTGCCCGAACTGCCGGGCGTCGCACCACAGCGCGGCTTTGCGCGAAACTATCCGACCGGCGCGGCGGTCGGCCACCTGATCGGCTATGTCGGCGCGCCCAATGCCGAGGAATATGAAAAGGCGAAAGATCCGCTCTACATCACGCCGGGCTACAAGATCGGCAAGGACGGGCTGGAAAAATATTTCCAGGAGATGCTGAAGGGCAAACCCGGCGCGCGGCGCGTCGAAGTGACCGCGCGCGGCAAGGTGGTGCGCGACCTCGACACCCAGCCCGACGTGCAGGGCAAGACCGTCCACCTGACGATCGACGCCGACCTGCAGGAATATGTCGCGCGGCGCATGGGACGCGAATCGGGCGCGGCGGTGGTGATCGACTGCCGCAACGGCGACATATTGGCGTTCGTGTCGATGCCAAGCTTTGACCCCAACAGCTTTTCCGACGGGATCAGCAATTCCGAATATGCCTGGCTGCGCGCCGACGATCATCAGCCGCTCATCAACAAGGCAACGCGCGGGCTCTATCCGCCCGGATCGACGCTGAAGCCGATGGCCGCGATCGCCGCGATCGAGCATGGCGTCGACCCTGGCGAGCGCCACACCTGCATTGGCGGCTATCGGCTTGGCCGCCGATTCTTCCGCTGCCTTGGCACGCACGGCAGCATCGACATGCCGACGGCGATCGAAAAAAGCTGCAACAGCTATTTTTACTGGCTTGCGCATCGTCTCGGCTATGACGCGATGGCGCCAACCGCGCGGCTGCTGGGACTGGGAGAGGAGTTCCAGCTGGCGGGCAGCAACCAGCGCTATGGCACCATCCCCGACAGCGCGTGGAAACTGCGCAAATATGACCAGCAATGGACCGCCTCGGACTCGCTGAACGCGGTGATCGGCCAGGGTTATGTCAGCGTCAATCCGCTTCAGCTCGCGGTGATGACCGCGCGTATCGCGTCGGGCCGCCGCCTGTATCCGCGGCTGGTCAATCGGCAGTTCCCCAACGAACCGCTGCCCTTCTCCGCCGAAGCGCTGGCGGTGGCGCGGGCCGGCATGGACCGCGTCGTCAACGGAGCGGGAACCGCGGTGCGCAGCCGCCTGCCGCTCGACGGCATCACCATGGCGGGCAAGACCGGCACCGCGCAGGTGCGCGGGCTGGCGTCGGGATCGCGCGGGCAGAGCGGCGCATGGAAATATCGCGACCATGGCCTCTTCGTCGGCTTCGCGCCGGTCGACAATCCGCGCTATGCCACCGGCATCGTTATCGAGCATGGCATGGGCGGCAGCCGCGCCGCCGCGCCTGTCGCGCGCGATTTCATGACCTTCCTGTTCGACCGCGACAAAGGGATGGAGGCGCTCGACACGCTTGAGGCCGGTTGGGGCGGCACGATTACCGAGCGCATGGAGCGCGACTATGCGGCGTGGAAGATGGGCGCGTCGAGCGACCCCGATCCAGGGGTGCCGGAATGATTCCGGTGCCGCCAGCCATCCAGCGCATCCCGTGGAAGCTGATCGCCATTCTGTGCGGCATCACTGGGTTCGGCCTGCTCGTCCTCTATTCGGCAGCGGGCGGCAACTGGTCGCCCTGGGCGTGGCAACAGGGGGTACGGTTCCTCGTCTTTCTGGGCGGAGCGCTCGTCCTTGCTCGCCTCCCCTTGCGAATATTCGAGGATTTTTCCTATCTTGCCTATATCGGCGTGCTCATCCTGCTGTTCGCGGTCGAGCTGCTGGGCTTCGTCGGCGGGGGCAGCCAGCGATGGCTCAACCTCGGATTCATGAACCTTCAGCCGTCGGAGCTGATGAAGGTCACGATCGTCGTGGCACTCGCGCGCTTCTATGCGCAGCTTCCGCCCGCCAGCACGCGCAGCTTTACCGCCCTGTGGCCTGCGCTGGTAATGATCGGCCTGCCCGCCGCGCTGGTGATGCTGCAGCCCGACCTCGGCACCGCGCTGTCGATCTGCATCGGCGGGGTGATCGTGATGTTCGTGGCCGGCCTGCCGCTCTGGTGGTTCGGCAGCACGGCGATTGCGGGCATCGCGGCATTGCCCATCCTCTTTTCCTTCCTCCACGATTATCAGAAGCGACGCGTGCTCATCTTCCTCGACCCCGAAAGCGACCCGCTCGGCTCCGGCTATCACATCAGCCAGTCGAAGATCGCGATCGGGTCGGGCGGTATCGGCGGCAAGGGCTTCCTCAATGGCTCGCAAAGTCACCTCGACTATCTGCCTGAAGGACACACCGACTTCATCTTCGCAACGATGGCCGAGGAATGGGGGCTGATCGGCGGCCTTGCGTTATTGTTCGGCTTTTTCCTGCTGCTGCGCTGGTCGACGCGCGTGGCGCTGAAGGCACGGACGCGCTTCGGCCAGCTCACTGCGGCGGGGCTCACCATGACGATCTTTTTCTACATCGCGATCAACCTGATGATGGTGATGGGCCTGGCCCCCGTCGTCGGCATCCCTCTGCCGCTCTTTTCCTATGGCGGGTCGTCGATGCTCACGATCATGACGTGCGTGGGCATCATTCTCGCGATCGAGAACGACAGCAAGACGGGCACCCGCCGCTTTCACTGAAAAAAATCGTCGAAGCCCATTGCCAAGGATGCGCCGCCATGATAGCGGGCCGCTCTCTTCACGACGCGGGCGGATTTCCTCCGCATCGTGAAAGCCGAAATCCGGCAGATGGACGCATAGCTCAGTTGGTAGAGCAGCTGACTCTTAATCAGCGGGTCCTAGGTTCGAGCCCTAGTGCGTCCACCAATTTTTGTTTTATCACAGTCTCTTAGAAAGGTCTGCCCGTGCATCGAGGGCAGGCGGAGGTTGGCTAGGTAGCTCCCTAGGTAGCATGTCGCCGGTAGCCTGCCGCAGGCGAGCCTGCGAAAGGTTGGTCAAGCACGGTCCTGTAACGGCCTGATGCACCGCCTCAATTCAGGCGTACTCCCATGCTTCGTGCTTGAACTGCCCCTCAAGTGGCGCGAGAGCATGCGGGTCGCCCCGTGCTGCATCGAACGCACCCAAAGGTTGGTATTCTGCTGTCAGACCGATTTCTTGCCGCGCTGGGCAAGCGGCGAATGGCCGACCCACCGTTTGAACGCGCGGGTGAAGCTCGACGGTTCGGAAAAGCCTAACATTTCCGAGATCCGTTCAATCGATAATGTTGATTTATCCAGCAAGTCCAGTGCGCGTTCATGGCGCACCTGGTCCAGCAGCTGCCCAAAGCTGGTATGTGCCGCGACGAGCCGCCGGTGGAGCGTCCGTTCGGATACACGCAATTGCGTGGCGACCTCTGCGGCGGACGGAAAACCTCGTCCGGACCGCACCAGCAAATCAAACACCTGACTGACGAAGGCATCCTTCGCCGGAGCAGCGGCAACCAGCTTCTTGCAAAGGCTGCTGTACGTCTCTTCCAACAAAGGGCTGGCCATTGGCAGCGACAGGTTGCCTGCACCATGTTCGAATACCCATCGAGTCTGCGTGGCACCGAAAATGACCGGCGCGCCCAGCAGCGCATCGCAATTCTGCCATCCGGACGGCCGCTTCAAGACCGATTCGATGCGCCGCAAGGGAAAGCGTGGTGGCTGCATGTCGTTGAGGAACATCGTGACCGAGCCCAATGCGCGTTCCTGATGAAACTCACGCAGGCTGGCGGGTGCATCTCTGTCATGCGCGGTCAATGCAACCGCCTGACCGTCCTCCACCTGCAGTTCGTAATGCATGAGCGAAAATGTCAGACCCTGGAACGCTCCCAGCACCTGAAGTCCCTCGGCAACATTGCTGGCAGCCAGGACCGCCAAGCCAAGGGGGCCATAGGACATAACCCGGTAGCGTAGCCCGGTGCGCATCCAGAGGCCAGGAATGTGGCGGGTCTGCTCAGCAAAATATTGCTGAAACTGCAACTCCTGCGAACAAGTAACGTGACCTTCGGGATCGGCCAGCACGCCCGCTTCAATGCCTGCTTGCGTCAGCAAGGGTGCCGGATCCAACGCATTTTCCCGCATCGCCGCCGACATGATGCGCAGACTCTGATTTGACAGCCTAAGGGTTTCAAGCAGGTGAAGTTGCATCGTTCAGTCCTCCCTGATCCACTAGGCAGTATGTCAGTTTAAGTCAATTATTGGCAGATATGGCCATTCCGTTGCCGCAAAAGCTTTGGCAATTGATTACCAACTCGGAGTTCAACCGAGAACGGCAAGAGAGGATATCATGAACAACACGGCAGTCCTGCAGCCCCCTCGCGCTGAAACTTTCGGCCCACGGCCGTTTGCTCGTTGGGACGCAAATCCCTCCGTGAGGCTTGGCCAGCTCGGTGCCGAGCCGCCGATGGACGACTTGGTCAATCAATTGCATCAGACCGTTCACGGCTTTGCTGACAGGGTGATGCGCCCGATCGGGCGTGATCTTGACCGGCTGTCTGCGGAACAGGTGATCGCAACCGGCTCGCAGCTCTGGTCCTTTCGTGATGCATACGCATCGCTCGGGATCAATATGGAAGCTCTGGCGTCGTTTCCGCCCGAGCTGATGCCCGATATCTTTGCCATCCTTTTCGAGGAACTGGGCTGGGGTGACGCCGGTCTCGCAATCTCTGCGGGCGTAGATCTCATGCCGCATTACATGGCGGCCAAATTCGGCAACGAATTCGTCTTCAAGGCTTACCCGGAAGAGTTGATTGGGTGCTGGGGCATCACCGAGCCCGATCACGGCAGCGACTCGCTCGATGCAAACGGGGCGATCTTCCATGCGCAGGGCAAATATGGGCGGCCCAATTGCGTCGCGAAGATCACCGACGGAAAGGTCATCATTTCAGGTCAGAAATCGGCGTGGGTGTCCAACGGTCCGATCGCAGAGCTGGCAATTCTCTATTGCGCGGCGGAAACAAAGGACGGCGTCGACCCGCGCCGTGGGGCCGTCGTCATCGTTCCGCTGAAATCTCTTGGGGTGTCCAAGGGCAAGCCTCTTGAAAAGATGGGACAGCGCGCTTTGCCTCAGGGCGAAATATTCTTCGACAATGTCGAGTTGGACATCGACCATCTTCTGGTGGCGCCAGAAGACTATAAAAAGGGTGTATACGCGATCCACAGCGAGGCCAACGCATTGATGGGGGGGTATTCACCGGCTGTGCTCGCGCAGCTTACGAGCATGCCTATGCTTATGCCCATGAGCGCAAGCAGGGCGGCGTGCCGATCATCCGCCACCAGGATGTGGCCAAGCGCCTGTTCCACATGGCGCGCAAGGTCGAACTGTCCCGGGCGATAACGCGCCGGGTTACCACCTTCAACATGACGAACGACATGCCTGCATTGCAGGCAGCGATGTTCTCGAAGGTGACCGCCACGCAGCATGCGCTCGAAGTGGCAAGCGATGCCGTGCAGATGTTTGGCGGCAATGGGGTGACGTGCGAATATCCGGTTGAGAAGCTCTTCCGTGACGCCCGTTCGTCGCTGATCGAGGACGGGTGCAACGAGATCCTCGCGATCAAGGGGGGTACGCTGATGATCGATCCTGATCGGCTGACGCCGACCGCCTGACGCCACACCGCGACGGGAACTTTCTTCCCGCGGTTCACACATGTTCACGACCATCACCGCGCCTCCGCATGCGAGGTACGGAACGGGGAGATTTGCTTTGCGCCAGAAGGCGATCATAGCCGGTGTCGGCATCACGCAGTTCGGGAAGCACCTCGATCGCACCCTTGCGGGGCTTGCGCGCGAAGCGATCGAGCAAGCGCTGGCGGATGCCGGAATCGGGCTCGACAAGGTTGAGGCCGCGTGGGCGGGCAATGCCGGCGGGGCGTTGGTGACCGGGCAGGTCTGCGTAGCTGGCCAGGTCGTCCTGCGTCAGATGGGCGTTGGCGGCATCCCGGTCATAAACGTGGAAAATGCTTGTGCCACGTCTTCAACGGCCTTCCAGCAGGCCTGCACGATGGTTTCGCTGGGCGTCTACGACGTGGTCCTCGCCTTCGGGATGGAGAAGCTTTACCACGCGGACAAGGAACGTCCGATGTCGGTCTATGCCGGATGCGTGGATGTCGAGCAGCCCGAGCAGCTCGATCATTACCTGATCGGCGACCTTACCGTGGCCGAACGAGATGCGGCTCCGCGCGACCGGCGCTCGCTGTTCATGGATATCTACGCACGCATGGCGCGCGATTACATGGCAGCGAGCGGCGCGACCCAACGCGATTTCGCGCTCGTCTCTTCCAAGAATTCACGACACGGCAGCCTCAATCCAAACGCTCAGTACCGCGAGGTTTTGAGCGTGGAGGACGTGCTGTCGGCGAAGCCGATCTCGCCTCCTCTGACTTTGCCGATGTGTTCTCCCATCGGTGATGGAGCGGCGGCGGCGGTGATCGTGTCGGAGCGGGCAGCTGCACGATTGGGCGTTGCCGATCCGGTACACGTCCTCTCTTCGATCGTGTCGAGCGGCTTCGACGCGCTTCCTGGCCAGCCTGGCTTGGCCGAGACGGTCTCACGCCAAGCCTATGAAGAAGCGGGGATCGATCCGCACGACATCGGCTGCGTCGAACTGCACGACGCGACATCACCCGCCGAATTGATCTATTACGAAGCGCTGGGTCTGTGCGGTCAAGGCGAAGGACCCGCCTTTCTCGCCAGTGGTGCCACCACGATTGGCGGGCGCGTCCCGGTCAATCCGTCGGGCGGCCTCGTTCGCAAGGGGCACCCGATCGGCGCGACAGGTCTCGGGCAGATCCACGAACTGGTGCAGCAATTGCGGGGCCGCTGCGGTGCGCGCCAAGTTGAAGGCGCCAGGGTTGCGCTCGCCGAGAATGGCGGCGGGTTCATCGGCCGCGATGCCGCAGCGATCGCCATGACGGTGTTGTCACGATGAGTGAGCCCACCCGAACCTTGCTGCAGATGGTGCTTGATGGCGTGGCCACGAACATGGCGACGCCGATCGCTACCTTCGTGGATATCGATGCCGCCGGCGAATTGAGCGAGGAGTCCAGAACCTACGCGGATCTGCTTGACGCGGGTAAACGCATGGCGGGGGCCCTGCTGGCAACCGGGATGGAAGAGGGCGATGCCTTTGCCATCATCATGCGCAATCACCCGGAATTCGTTGAAGCGATGGTCGCGTCCGAGATCGTCGGCACGGTCTTCGTGCCGATCGATCCCCGCACACGGGGTCAGAAATTGGCCTATATGCTGGGATTCTCGCGATGCCGCGGCGCAATCGTTTCGCCTGAGGTCCTGCCGCACCTTGCAACCGTACGCGCTAGCGTGCCGGACCTCGAATGGGTCTGGGTCATCGGCCAGGAGTCAGAGCAGGCAATGTCGCTAGACGCGGCGATCAGGGCCGCTGTTCCCCAAAGCGACGCTGCCCCCCGCCCGCTCGAAACACCCATGCAGATGCTGTTCACTTCGGGGACGACGGGCGACCCAAAGGCGATCCTGGCGCCGCATGCGCGCTTTGCAGCAGTCGCCTCGCTTGGTCCCGTCATCGGGTTGGCTCCGGGTGACCGCCTCTACACCGGGCTGTCCCTGACCCACGCGAATGCCCAGCTCATTACTCTGGGAAACGCTCTTGCGGGGGGGCTCCCGGTAATCATCAGCCGGCAGTTCACGAAGTCGCGGCTGTGGGAAATCCTGAGCCGCTACGGCTGCACCACATTCAATCTGCTGGGGGGCATGGCGACTGCGATCTTCGCAGAGCCGGAAGGCCCATACGATCGGCAGCATAAGGTCCGCTTTGTCCTGAGCGCTGGCATGCCCGCGTCGATGTGGCGTCCGTTCCAGGAACGATTTGGAGTCGATATATTCGAATTCTTCGGTGCGGCGGAGGGCGGTCTTTCGCTCAATCCGCCCGGAACCGGGCCAGTCGGCTCGATCGGCAAGCCACCGCTCGGCGGAATCTGCGAGATTCTGGACAGCGATGGGACCATTCTTGGCCCAGGCGAACCGGGCGAAATCTGCTTCCGCAATGCCGATGGAACGGTGGCACCGGTAACCTACTTCGGCAATCCCGAAGCCTCGGCAGCCAAAACGAAGGGAGGTTGGTTCCGGACGGGCGATATCGGGTGGAAGGATGCCGATGGCTGGCTGTTCTTCTCGCATCGCGATGGGCAAGCGATCCGGCGCAACGGTGATTTCATCGATGGCCGGGCGATCGAAACCGCAATCGCCGCCATGCCCGGCGTAGCCGATGCTTACGTCTATGGCTTGGCCACGCCGCGCAACACGCCCGGCGAGAAGGAGGTGATCGCCGCGATCGTACCCGAAAAAGGCTTCGATCCGGCGACGGTCATTCCCACCTGCGCCAGCGCGCTGGGATCGGCCAACGTGCCAACATATCTCCAGATCGTAGAAGCCATTCCAAAGACCGCTTCGGAAAAGCCCCAGGACCGGCACCTTATAGCGATGCTTGAGCGAAACGATTGCGAATTGTTCGATCGCAACGGCAAAACACAGTGGGAAAAAGAGGAAAGGATTGCATCATGACGGCACCCGTCGTTGTCTATGGCGCCAGCGGTTACACTGGTAAGCTGATCGTCTGGCACCTGGCCCTGGCGGGCATTCCGTTCATAGCCGCAGGCCGGAGCAAGGCCCGCCTCGAAGAGCAGATGGCCAAGGTTCCGGAACTGGCCGGGGCAGACTATGCGATTGCCGAGGTCGAACACGACCGGGCGTCATTGGCCACCCTCTTCCAAGGTGCAAAGATCGTCTACAACGTCACCGGCCCGTTCATGCAGTTGGGCGAACCGGTCGTTCAGGCGGCCCTCGACGCCGGATGTCACTATCTCGACACAACCGGTGAGACCGACTGGATGGCGTTCTGCCGCGATCATTATGGCGCACTGTTCGCGGAGAAGGGCTGCTGCTGGCGCCCGCGTCGTCCTACATGTGGGCGGCCGGCAATATTGCCGCCGAAATCGCCCTCGAAACGCCGGGCGTCGACTCCCTCGACATTCTCTATCTCGCGGATTCAAGCACGAGCGTGGCATCGACCAAGTCGTTCCTGCGGATGTGTACCAAGCCGCAGTATTTCCTTGAGCATAACGAAATGTTGATGTGGCCCTATGCCACGGCCTACGACGTGCGTTCACCCGATCAGAACCGGCTCTTCAAGGCTCTGCCTTGGGGGGGCGGTGGCGAGCCGATCTGGTACAAGGACGATCCGCGGGTCAGCAACTGTGCGACGCTGGTTGGCTTCAAGAACCAGGTCATGTTTGGCGCAGTTCTGCACGTTCTTACCGAATTCGAGCAGAAATACCGGAATCTGGACGCCGATGCCCAGGAAAAAGTCACCAACGACCTCGGGGGGCAAATCACCGAAGTCGAACCTGATCGGGAAGATCCGAACCGCAATCGTTCCGTAATCTCCTGCATAGGGCGCGGCAATATGGCCGGTGTCACCGTAGTGATGCGTGGCAACTCGCCGTATTTGCAGACCGGCGAGATGGCTGCCGAAGCCTGCCGCCGTATTCTGGCAGGCAAGTTGCTGGCCACCGGCTTTCAGTCACCGGCAAAGGCAATCGGCGCACGCCATATCCTGAATGCCTGGGCTGAAAAGGGCTATCACGCATGGTCGGCCAGCGCGACCTGACAGACATTTAAACGCTATCGGCGGCGAAGCACCGAAGATTCAGACGTGAGTTCACACCGCGAATCCCGTCAACGGAGGGTTCTGCGGGCGGCGACCTGCGTCCAATTGAAAGGAGAGGGACTATGAGGGGCATCAAACTTAACACTACGACAGCACTGCTAACCGGAGTTGCCTCGCTAGGCATAACGCAAGCGGCGACAGCGCAGGAGACACAGCCTCCCGCCGCAGCGCAAAACCTGTCAGAGAGCGCAATAGCGGATAACGGCGGGATCGCCGATATCGTCGTCACCGCACAAAAGCGGTCACAGAACCTGCAAAGCGTGCCCGTTGCCGTGTCGGCCATCGATAGCAACGCGCTGAAAGCCAAGGGCATCACCGATACCACCGATCTGATGGGCGCCCTGCCCAGCCTCCAGATCACGACGCCCTATGGCAAGACCCAGCCTAACTTCTCGCTGCGCGGCGTATCGGTGGCGAATGAGTTCGCTGCCTCGACCGCCTCGCCGGTAGGGGTCTATGTCGACGAAGTTTACCAGAGCTTCCGCGCCAGCCACGGACAGCAGCTTTACGATCTGGACCGTGTCGAGGTTCTTCGCGGCCCTCAGGGCACGCTTTACGGTCGGAACACCACCGGCGGCGCCATCAGCTTCTTCACCAAGGCGCCCGACCTTGGTCGGAACAACGGCTATCTCACCTTGGGCTATGGCAACTATGACACGAAGACGGCGGAAGGCGCCGTCGAATTGACGCTCGTTCCCGATCAACTGGGCATTCGCGTTGCAGGCACCTATTCCAAGGGAGACGGCTGGCTCTACAACCGCGCGCAAAGCCGCTACATCGGCACGACCGACAGTCTCGCGGGCCGGGCGACGATCCGCTGGAAGCCATCCGACCGGCTCGACGTCCGCCTCAAGATCTATGGGGCCCGCGACAATCCCCTTGCGGCAGCGCCATTTGCTCTAGGCCAGCTGGCTGGCGGGCGAGACGACCTGGGCTATTCGCGCTTCGACCCTTCGCAGAATGGCGGGTCAGCACTTGGCGACAACGAAATCAACTCCGACACGTCGGGACACTATTTCACCGATTCCTACGGCGGAGCGCTTACCATCAAATACGACTTGACCGACAATCTCACGGTCACCTCGATCACCGGATACGATCATGGCCGGTATCGCAATTCGCCTTTCGACTGTGACGGATCGCCGAACGATGTTTGCTCTCTGCGCTATTTCTCCAGCAGCACCAATTTCAATCAGGATCTCCGCTTCACCTACAAGGACGGCCCGCTGAACGTCACTGCCGGACTCTACTACGGCAAGGACAAGGTATACACGCACAACCAGCCTGACTTTTTCGGCGTGCTGCGTCCACTGCTGCTTGGCGCCGGTCTGCCGGGCACCTACAGCAACCCTGCGATCGCCACCCCGGATTCGATCGGCATCATACCGGCTTTCGCGGTAAATCCCGCCCTGACCCCAAGCTCGCCGGGCTTTTGCGATCCCGTTACCGTCAAGCCCGATGGGTTTCTCGACGCGCGCTCGCTGATCGCCCTGCTCACCGACATATCGCTCAACAACAGCGGCGGCGGCGGCTTTGGCGGCGCATACTCGGCCGCCTGCCGTGCGGCCGGCGCCCCACCGTTCAGCCCCATCCTGGGCGAGCAATATTATACCATCAATCGTCCGTCGAAAGCGATCTACGCCGACGCAAGCTACGAAGTCACGGACAAGCTGACCGTTACTGCGGGCCTGCGCTACACTTGGGACAAGGTCAAATATCAGGACGGACGGACGATCCTCTACGACCTTTCCGGCCAGAATATGTTAGCGTCCGCGCTCGTGGTGTAATTTCCGGTGTAGGCGATGGTGTAT
>NZ_JABWGQ010000016.1 GCF_014595975.1 Sphingopyxis sp. LK2115
AATACACCATCGCCTACACCGGAAATTACACCACGAGCGCGGACGCTAACGTCGATTGTCCGCTCCAGCACCTCCGACCCGGGTCACACTCAGCAGGCGGAAGCCTAACAATCCGAGGACGAGCAAGGGTCGGCCCCTGTTGGCCGACCCTTTTCCTGGACCTTCACGTCGCACTGGTCTCCCTCTTGCTCCTTCGGCTCATCTTTGGATCGGAAAGACGACGTTCAGCTTGCGAGACGGATTTCTGGGTTACGACTTTACCCCTTGCCAACCTCAGAGTGCCCGAGAATGGACTAGTTTGCCCTGCGTTCTCCTGTTATGGTCAGAAAAACAGTGAGGGCTGGATGATGGCGGATACGCCTGACCAGGCCATGACCGTAAGGGACGTGGCAGGTTACCTGAACGTCGACGAGAAGACCGTTTACAGGCTCGCCAAGCGCGGGGATCTGCCGGGCTTTAAGGTCGCCGGTGCATGGCGGTTTAAGCGGTCGGACCTCGATAGCTGGATCGATCAGCAGAAAAAAGCAGCGCAGAACAAGGCGTGAGGGGCGGCACGTGAGCGATTTGAATATCAGCAACTTCATCTGGAATATTGCCGACGATGTCCTTCGAGACGTTTACGTCCGGGGGAAGTACCGAGATGTCATTCTGCCCATGACCGTTATTCGTCGTCTCGATGCTGTGCTGGAGCCGACGAAGGAAGCGGTGCTCTCCATGAAGACCCAGCTCGATAAGGCGGGGGTCGCGAACCAGCATGCCGCTCTGTGCCAAGCATCGGGAGAGGCATTTTACAACACATCTCAGTTCCGCCTGCGCGATTTGACCTCCAGAGCGCGACGACAGCAGCTGAAGGCCGATTTCGAGGCGTACCTCGACGGATTCTCGCCGAACGTTCAGGAAGTGCTGGATAAGTTCAAGTTCCGCAATCAGATTCCCACGCTCGTCGAAGCAGATGTCCTCGGTTTCCTGCTCGAAAAATTTCTGGACCCCTCAGTTAACCTGAGCCCAAAGCCGGTCCTCCACCAGGACGGGAGCGTCCGGCTTCCCGGCCTCGACAACCATTCTATGGGCACGATCTTCGAGGAGCTCATCCGCCGCTTCAACGAAGAGAACAATGAGGAGGCAGGCGAGCACTTCACGCCGCGCGACGTGGTAGAGCTCATGGCCTACCTCATCTTCATGCCGATCGCCGACCACATCCAGTCGGGCACATACCTCGTGTACGACGGCGCTTGCGGCACGGGCGGCATGCTCACTGTCGCCGAAGAGACACTGATCAAGCTGGCAACCGACCACGGGAAGGAAGTTTCGGTTCACCTCTACGGACAAGAAGTCAACCCGGAAACATTCGCCATCAGCAAGGCCGACCTGATCCTGAAGGGAGAAGGCGTTGAGGCCGAAAACATGAAGTTCGGATCTACGTTGTCAGCGGATGCGTTCCCGTCCCGCGAGTTCGACTTCATGCTTTCCAATCCCCCCTACGGCAAGTCTTGGAAGACCGACTTGGAGCGCATGGGGGGGAAAAAAGAACTGCGTGACCCTCGCTTCGTGATCGAGCACGGAGGCGATCCTGAGTTCAGCCTGATCACCCGATCCAGCGATGGCCAGATGGTGTTCCTGGCCAACATGCTCAGCAAGATGAAGAAGGCGTCTCCCCTTGGGAGCCGGATCGCCGAGGTCCATAACGGGTCCTCGCTTTTCACGGGAGATGCGGGTTCCGGTGAAAGCAACGTCCGCCGCTGGATCATCGAAAACGACTGGCTCGAGGCCATCATCGCCCTGCCGCTGAACATCTTTTACAACACTGGCATCGCAACCTACATCTGGGTCTTGAGCAATCGCAAGGCCGAGAACCGCAAGGGCAAGGTACAGCTCATTGACGCCACCGCTTGGTTCAAGCCGCTCCGCAAAAATCTCGGGAAAAAGAACTGCGAACTCGGCGTTGACGATATCAAACGCATCTGTGACGCGTTCCTCCTACAGAAGGAAGACGAGACGTCCAAGGTCTTCCCAAACGAGGCGTTCGGCTATTGGAAGATCACAGTCGAGCGTCCCTTGCGCTTGAAGGCGGAGCTGACGGAAGGAGCCTTACGGCGATTCCGCAAGACGTGCTCCGAAGCGGGAGAAAGCGATCTCGTCCGCGCCATCGAGGCGGTGGCGGAAGCCCGTGGTCCGGGCCCGCATTTGGACTTCAATGCCTTCGTTGCCGAGGTGGAGGATGTCGCCAGCTCGCTTGGCCTCCGTATGACGGCCAAGCGGCAGAAGCTGCTCATGTCGGCGCTCGGCCAGAAAGATGCCGCAGCGGAACCGGTGATCCGCAAGACCTCGAAGCCGAAGGCGGGGTCGGATGCGACGCGGGAAGCGCTGTATGGCAGCTATCACACGACGGTTGGCGGCAAAGCGTCGGTCGTGGAGTATGAGCCTGACACCGAGCTCAGGGATACCGAACAGGTACCGTTCCTCGAAGACGGCGGCATCGAAGCCTTCTTCCGGCGCGAGGTATTGCCGCATGCCCCCGACGCTTGGATCGACGCCTCGAAAACGGTGATTGGTTACGAAATTTCGTTCACGCGGCATTTCTACAAGCCGCAGCCGCTGCGCACACTCGATGAAATCGAGGCCGATATCCGAGCGCTGGAGAAAGAGACGGAGGGCTTGCTCGAAGACGTCCTCATGGGAGGGCACTAAGAATGGCCACCCAGCGCTACTCCGTCACTCCCCATCCGATCGAAACGCTTCTGACTTGGGTGAAGTCCGGTGAGATTGCGATCCCCGAGATCCAGCGTCCGTTCGTGTGGGATGCGACGAAGGTCCGGAACCTGCTTGACTCCCTCTATCAGGGCTATCCGGTCGGATACCTCATCGCCTGGCGAAATCCATCCGTCCGGCTGAAGGACGGTACGACATCGTCCGGCAAGCGCATCCTGATCGACGGGCAGCAGCGCGTGACGGCGCTGATGGCGGCGCTGCTCGGACAAGAGGTGCTGACCAAGGACTACGAGACCGTCCGGATCAGGATTGCGTTCCATCCAGTCGAGGAGCGGTTCGAGGTTTCGAACCCCGCGATCCGCAAGGACGCGGCCTGGATTCCCGATCTCGCTGCGGTCTTCTCTCCTGATGCCAGCCTCACCGAGCTGACAGACGAGTATTCCGAACGTAACCCCGATGCCGACCGCAAGCAGGTTTCGCGCATCCTGGAACGCGTCCGGAAGATCATCAACAACCACGTCGGCATCATCGAGCTGGCCGAAGACCTCGACATCGAAACCGTGACCGAGATCTTCATCCGGGTGAACTCGGCCGGTGCGTCGCTTAGCCAAGCGGATTTCGCGATGTCGAAGATCGCGGCCAACGACACCTACGGCGGCAACATGCTGCGCAAGGCCATCGACTATTTCTGCCATCTGGCCGTCGCGCCCGAGTTCCTCTCGCGCATCGAGAAGGGCGACAAGGCATTCGCCTCGTCCGAATTCCTCCCGAAAATGCGGTGGCTGAAGGACGTCAACGACGACCTCTACGACCCTTCCTACACCGACATGCTGCGCGTGGCATTCACGTCCGAGTTCCGGCGCGGCAAGCTGCAGGATCTCGTGGCCTTGCTATCAGGGCGGAACTTCGAGACCAAGCAGTATGAGGAAGCTGTCGCCGAGGAGGCGTTCGCCCGCCTGAAGACCGGCGTTCTCAACTTCATCAACAAGACGCACTTCGATCGTTTGACGATGATTCTGCGCTCGGCCGGGTTCATCACTTCGAACCTCATCCGCAGCCAGAATGCCATCAACTTCGCCTACATCCTCTACCTGCGCGGCCGTGCGGAAGGCATGCCGGCTGCCGACATCGAGCGGCTGGTAAGACGCTGGTATGTCATGTCGCTGCTAAGGGGACGCTACTCCGGCAGCCCGGAGACGGCGTTCGATTTCGATATCCGACAGATTGAAGCGCGCGGCCTTACGTCCTATTGCGAGGCGGTTATCGATGCGGAGCTCCCTGAGAGCTTCTGGTCCACGCTGCTCCCGCAGGAGATGGATACCTCCTCGGCATCGAGCCCCTACTTCCTCGTCTACCAGGCGGCACAGGTGAAGCTAGGGGACCTCGGCTTCCTGTCGCGGGATATCACCGTGCGCGACCTGTTGCTGAATCGCAGCGACGTGCATCACGTCTACCCGCGCAACCACCTGAAGAACCAGGGGCTGACGCGGGGGCGCTACAACCAGATCGCCAACTTTGTCCTGGCCCAGAGCGAGATCAACATCGCCATCGGCGACAAAGCGCCCGAGGTCTACTTCGCCGAGCTGGCCGAGCAGTGCAACGGCGGGCCAAGGAAGTACGGCGGCATCACGGACATGGCCGAGATGCGGGCCAATCTCCGCATGAGCTGCCTGCCCGAAGCGCTGCTCGATGGGGAAATTCCCGATTTTGGAGACTTCCTCGAAGCGCGCCGAAAGCTGATGGCAGCGAAGATCAAGACGTACTTCGAAGGGCTTTGAGATGCGGCGGTGGGCAAGCGACAGGCAGGGGGAGAACGGAAATGGCTGAGCGGGACGATCTTCTCGCGTCCATCGCGGCGACGACGGCCGACTATCGTGAGGCTGATGGGGAAGCCCCGACGCCAGAGCGTATCGAGCGTTGGGTCGGTCAGTTCGACGCCGCAGTTCAGCTGCCAATTCTGCGGGAGATGGACCACGTCCTGAAGCAGACCTACTTCTCCCGCGCGAGAACTGCGAAATTTCTAGCCGGACTGTTTCAGACCAAAGAGCTGGTTGGCGAAGATCCGTGCGCGTTCTGGAGGAGCGTCAAGTTTCTCGACATCCAAGGCGGCGGGGCAAGCCAGAAGGAGATGCTCGCTCTGTTCAGCAAGTTGCTCAAGGCGAATTGCGGTTTCGAAGTCTCCGAGTGCGGTAAGGACGCGGAGGTCTTTGTTTACATTGATGACGCGACATTCACAGGAAACCGCGTTAAGCAAGACATCGAGAAATGGATCGCCGGAGACGCGCCCGCGAAAGCCACAGTGCACATAGTAATGATCGCAATGCACACTGGTGCCAGATATTATGCGGAACAGCACAACAAGGGAAACATACTGAAGGCGGCGAAGGACGCCGGGAAGGATATCACCTTTCATTGGTGGTGCGAGCTAGATCTCGAAAATCAGAGAGCTCACACTGATTCGTCAGACGTGTTGCGGCCTGTTCGTATCCCAGATGACGCGGCAGTCGCGGAATACGTGGGAGCGATGACCCACAAGCCACACCTGCGAACGCCGGGACAGGTCGGTGGAAAGGGAATTTTTTCAAGTGATGAAGCGCGCCAGCTTTTGGAAGATGAATTTCTGAAGGCCGGTGTGCGCATTCGGCAGATGTGCCCGAACCTGAATAAGTATCAGCGCCCATTGGGAAACATGCTCCTCGAAACGCTCGGTTTCGGCTCGCTGATCGTAACCTTCAGAAATTGCCCCAACAATGCGCCGCTGGCGCTGTGGGCGGGGGATCCTTGGTATCCGCTGTTCCCCCGCACGACGAACAGCGACACGTCGCTGCGCAGGTTCATGGCGATGCTGGCACAGGAAGACTTCTGATGGCCCAGCCCAGCCAGGTTCGCACATACCATCCAGCGGAGAGCGCCGTCTTCCTTAAGACGAACGAGCGCTTTGGCGGGCTGTCGAACATGGCGCCGGGCTTCCCGATTGTCCTGAACGGCGTGCGGATCCGCACGTCGGAGGCACTCTACCAGGCCTGCCGTTTCCCGCGCCGGCCGGACGTCCAGCGCCAGATCATCGACGATCCGAGCCCCATGACCGCAAAGATGCGGAGCAAGCCGTTCCGCTCCGACACCCGGCCGGACTGGGATGCGGTGCGGGTGAAGATCATGCGCTGGTGCCTGCGCGTGAAGCTGGCGCAGAACTGGCAGACCTTCGGCAAGCTGCTGCTGTCCACGGCGGACATGCCGATTGTCGAGAAGAAGGTCCGCCGCAAGGACTTCTGGGGAGCCACGGAGCAGCCGGACGGCACACTCGTCGGCATGAACGTGCTGGGTCGCCTGCTGATGGAGCTGCGCGAGCAGTTGAAGGGCGACGAGGCGGAGAGCCTGCGGTTCATCGAGCCGCTGGCCATTCCCGACTTCCTGCTGTTTGGAGAGCCCATCGAGGCCGTGCAGGCCCCGAACAATGCGCAGATTCCGGGTTGGGCCGCGCGGCAGTCGCCTGCACCCGTCGCCGCTCCGCCGCCCAGCGATCCCCAGCCATCCCTGTTTGAGCAACCAATGAATTCCGAGACCAAGCCCGCACCCGCCCATTCAGCCGCCGACAGCAATAGGCGCCGCGGCGCTTTAGGGCGTTTTCCGCAGTACCGAGACAGCGGTCTGCCCTGGCTTGGTGAGATCCCGGAGCATTGGGATGTGCGTCGCAACGGTCGTCTTTTCGCTGAGCGCGTCGAGACCGGCTTTGAGGACTTGCCGATCCTGGAGGTATCGTTGCGGACGGGCGTGCGCGTGCGCGATATGGAGAATGGCGCGCGGAAACAGCAAATGGCGGACCGCAGCAAGTACAAGCGCGCAGCCAAGGGCGACGTTGCCTACAACATGATGCGGATGTGGCAGGGCGCGGTGGGTGTTGCGCCTGTGGATGGCCTGATCAGCCCTGCCTATGTCGTGGCGCGCCCGTTCCCAGAAGTTGATCCGCGCTACTACACCTATCTCTTCCGCACCACCGCCTACATGCGTGAGGTGAACAAGTTCTCGCGCGGCATCGTCTCGGACCGCAACCGGCTCTATTGGGACGAGTTCAAGCAGATGCCGTCTGCGTTTCCTCCGACTGAGGAGCAGACAAGAATTGCCGATTTCCTCGACGCACATGGGCGCCTCGCCGCGCGCCTGATCCGCAACAAGCGGCGGCTGATCGGGCTATTGAACGAGCAAAAGCAGGCGATCATCAACCGGGCCGTCACGCGCGGCCTGAACCCTGACGCCCCGATGAAGCCCACTGGCATCGACTGGATGCCCGAGGTTCCAGCCCATTGGGAGGTCAAGCGGCTGAAAACACTGGTCCGCAACGTCACGGAACAAACGAACTCGTTGCGCGAGGGGGAAACCTACATCGCATTGGAACATGTGAAGAGCTGGACAGGTGAGATTACCCCACCAGGCGATGATATTGCTTTCGATAGCCAAGTGAAGCGTTTCGCCGCGAATGATGTACTATTCGGCAAGCTCCGTCCTTACCTTGCCAAGGTGACCCGCCCCGAACAGCCTGGCGTTTGTGTTGGCGAGTTTCTGGTGTTGAGGCCCACGGAGGAAGCACCCATGGCTGAGTTCCTTGAGGTAAAGCTTCGCTCCAAGACCATTATCGATATCGTGAATAGCTCCACCTTTGGGGCCAAGATGCCGCGAGCTGAGTGGGGCTTTATCGGCAATCTCCGCTTCGCATTTCCACCCAACGATAAAGAACAGGCGGAAATTCTGGCTTCGATTTCGGCGGAGACCAGCACGCTCAGCAATGCAATCAGTCGAACCGAAAACGAGATCACACTGATCAGCGAATATCGCGAGCGCCTGATTGCCGATGTTGTCACCGGCAAGCTGGACGTGCGCCACATTGAGATCGCCGCGCCGGTGGATGAGCCGATTGCCGACGAGGATGACGCACTGGACGACGTGTTGGAAGACGGCGATGCCGAAGCGATGGAGGGGGCCGATGCCGACGACTGACACCAGTGAAAAAGGCCTCGAAGCCCTGATCGTCCGTTCGCTGATCGACGAGGCGGGTTATGTCGCAGGCGACTCGACGGATTTCGACCGGGACCACGCTCTTGATGTCGCAAAGCTGTTCGACTTCCTGAACGCTACGCAGCCAGAGGCTGTGGAGGCGCTGGGGATCGGTGTGGACGGCCCGAAGCGCCTGCAATTCCTGCATCGGCTGCAGGGCGAGATCGCCAAGCGCGGTGTTATCGACGTGCTACGCAACGGTGTGAAGCACGGCCCGGGCTCGGTGGAACTGTTCTATGGCACGCCCACGCCGGGGAACGCGAAGGCGGAGGCGCTGTTCGCCGCCAACGTCTTCAGCGTCACCCGCCAGCTGCACTATTCCAAGGACGCGACCAAGCTGTCGCTGGATGCGGGATTGTTCATCAACGGCCTGCCCGTCGCCACGTTCGAACTCAAGAACAGCCTGACCAAGCAGACGGTCGAGGACGCGGTCGAGCAGTACAAGCGCGACCGCGATCCGAAGGAGCTGCTGTTCCAGTTCGGCCGCTGCGTCGTCCATTTCGCCGTGGACGACCACGAGGTGCGGATGTGCACGCACCTGAAGGGGAAGGCGTCCTGGTTCCTGCCGTTCAACAAGGGCTGGAACGATGGCGCGGGCAACCCGCCGAACCCCCACGGGCTGAAGACCGACTACCTCTGGAAGGAATACCTGACGAAGCGGAACCTCACCGACATTCTGGAAAACTACGCCCAGGTGGTCGAGGAGGTCGACGAGCGCGGCAAGAAGAAGCCGCCCAAGCAGGTCTTCCCGCGCTTCCATCAGCTGGACGTGGTGCGCAAGCTGCTGGCCGACGCCGAAGCCAAGGGGGCGGGCAAGCGCTACCTGATCCAGCACTCGGCCGGTTCGGGCAAGAGCAACTCGATTGCCTGGCTCGCCCACCAGCTGATCGGGCTGGAGACCGGCGGCAAGACGACCTTCGACTCCGTCATCGTGGTCACCGACCGCCGTGTTCTCGACAAGCAGATCCGCGATACGATCAAACAGTTCGCGCAGGTTTCATCCGTGGTGGGACACGCCGAAAAGTCTGGCGACCTGCGGGCCTTCCTGAAGGCCGGCAAGAAGATCATCATCACGACGGTCCAGAAGTTCCCCTTCATCCTAGACGAGATCGGCGACGAGCATCGCGGGCGAACCTTTGCCATCATCATCGACGAGGCTCATTCCAGTCAGGGTGGCCGGACCGCAGCGAAGATGAACATCGCGCTCGCCGCGAATGGCGCCGAGGAGGAAGAGGAGACGGTCGAGGACGCCATCAACCGTCTGATGGAGGCGCGGAAGGTGCTGCCGAACGCCAGCTATTTCGCGTTCACCGCCACGCCAAAGAACAAGACCCTGGAGGTTTTCGGTGCGCCGGTCCCGCAAGGGGACAAGATCAAGCACGTACCCTTCCACAGCTACACGATGAAGCAGGCGATTCAGGAGGGCTTCATCCTCGACGTGCTGAAACACTACACGCCGGTCGACAGCTATTATCGGCTTATGAAGACGGTGGAGGACGACCCCAAGTTCGACACCAAGCGGGCACAGAAAAAGCTGCGCAAGTATGTGGAATCCCATGACCACGCGATCCGCAAGAAAGCCGAGATCATGGTCGATCACTTCCACGACCAGGTCATGGCGTATCGCAAGATCGGCGGCGCGGCCCGGGCGATGGTCATCACCAACGGGATTCAGCGCGCAATCCAGTACTTCCACGCGTTCCAGGAATATCTGAAGGAACGCAAGAGCCCCTATCAAGCCATCGTCGCCTTTTCGGGGGAGCATGAATACGGCGGCCAGAAGGTCACTGAAGCGACCTTGAACGGCTTTCCAAGCAGCCAGATCGAGGAGCTGATCCAGAAGGACCCGTACCGGTTCCTGATTGTCGCGGACAAGTTCCAGACCGGCTATGACGAGCCGCTGCTGCACACGATGTATGTGGACAAGACGCTGTCCGGCGTGAAGGCGGTGCAAACGTTGTCGCGCTTGAACCGGGCGCATCCACAAAAGCACGACACCTTCGTGCTGGATTTCATGAACGATTTCGAGGCCATCAAGACGTCGTTCGAGCCCTATTACCGGACCACGATCCTCAGCGAGGAAACCGACCCAAACAAGCTGCACGATCTGAAGGCCGCGCTGGATGGCTACCAGGTCTATGCATGGGACCAGGTGGAGGACCTGGTGGCGCTCTACCTCGGCGGAGCGGACCGGGACAAGCTCGACCCGATTCTCGATGCCTGTGTTGCCGTCTACAAGACCGACCTCGATGAGGATGGGCAGGTCGATTTCAAGGGCAAGGCGAAGGCGTTCACGAGGACATACGGCTTCTTGGCCGCGATCCTCCCCTACAGCAATGCGGATTGGGAGAAGCTATCCATCTTCCTCAACTTCCTGACGCCCAAGCTGCCGGCGCCTGAGGAGCAGGACCTGTCCAAGGGGATCCTTGAAGCGATCGACATGGACAGCTACCGCGTCGAAGCCCAGGCAACCATGGCCATCGTGCTGCCGGACGCGGACGCCGAAATCGGACCGGTCCCTACTGCTGGCGGCGGTCGCAAACCCGAGCCCGAGCTCGATCTGTTGAGCAACATCCTCAAGACGTTCAACGAGATGTTCGGCAACATCGACTGGAAGGACCGGGACAAAATCGGGAAGGTCATCGCGGAGGAGCTTCCGGCTAAGGTGTCGGCCGACAAGGCGTATCAGAACGCCATGAAGAACTCGGACAAGCAGAACGCGCGCATTGAGCACGACAAGGCGCTTGAACGTGCCGTGATCGAACTGCTGTCCGACCACACGGAACTGTTCAAGCAGTTCAGCGACAACCCCTCGTTCAAGAAGTGGCTTTCCGAGACGATCTTCGCGGCAACCTATGCGGACACTGCGTCAAAAGCCAGCTCGGCTTCTATTGGCAGTTGAACCAGCGCATGGCGGTTTGGATCAGATGATCATGATCCACGCTTGTGGCCTCTTGGTAGAACGCGTCGATCTCTTGCTGCGAGAGGCCCGCTTCTTTTGCGGCCCGTCGGCACAAGCCAAGGATCATGAAGGCATTGCTGTCATGTCCAGTCAGCTGGACTGTTATGTTGGGATACTTGGGGGGCATTGACCGGCTCCTCCAGCGCAGTGGACACGACGCCTAGAACGCTCGTTTCTTCATTATTATCAACAGGATAAGGCGCTTTTGGTTCGCGCTTTTCCCATTGCCGTGTTTAAGGGCTTCGGCCGCGACAACTTCGTAAGCGTCCGGTCGAAACCGTTGTCGGCAATGGCCAGTTTCGGGATGCGGGTGGCGGCACCGGAATGACCGGGTTTGGGTGGATAGCGGAATTTCCGTTTCGACCTTGCCGAGACTTGCGCAGCATTCTAAACCATCGGCGACGGGGCGAAGCAACCTCCCGTTCAGGCCGAGAAAAGCCCAAGCGTTGCCTCGTAGCCTTGCCGTTGTTGGCAAGGTCTTTTGTGCGAGGTCATCTTGGCGTCATCGGCTCTCACCCATTCCGTCGCTCTTGTCGATCTGCTGCGGGCGTTCACCCGCATCGGCCTGCTCAGCTTTGGCGGACCTGCGGGGCAGATCGCGCTGATGCACCGGGAATTGGTGGAAGAGCGCAAATGGGTGGCCGAGGAGGATTTCCTCCACGCGCTCAATTTCTGCCACCTGCTCCCCGGCCCCGAAGCGCAGCAGCTCGCCACATGGATCGGGTGGCGGCTGCATGGATGGCGCGGCGGGCTGGCCGCGGGGCTGCTGTTCGTCATTCCGGGCGCGGCCATCATTCTGGCGCTGTCGGTGCTCTATGCCATTGCCGCCAATCTCGCATGGGTCGAGGCGCTGTTTCTGGGCGTAAAGGCAGCAGTGCTTGCGATTGTGGTGCAGGCCTTGTTGCGGATTGCCGGACGTGCGCTCGATACGGGATTGAAGCGTGCGCTGGCGGTGGCCGCGTTTGTCGGACTCTTCCTGTTCGATCTGCCATTTCCGCTGATCGTGCTGGGTTCCGGGGTGATTGGAATGGCGGTCGCAGCGTGGCGCCCTGCCCTGTTGGCGCTGAAACCCACAGCACCCGCTGGCGATTTGCCCGAACGACCATGGCGCAGCACGATCATTTCGGTTGCCCTTTGGGGAGCGGTCTGGGCCGCGCCGATGGTGCTGATTGCGCTGACGCTGGGGCAGGATCACGTGCTGTGGGAAATCGGCGTATTCTTCTCGCAGCTCGCCATCGTCACCTTTGGCGGGGCTTATGCAGTGCTCGCCTACATGGCGCAGGAAGCGGTGCAGGGCTTCGGGTGGCTACGTCCCGGTGAGATGGCCGATGGGCTTGGCCTTGCGGAAACCACGCCGGGGCCGCTGATCTTGGTGACGCAATTCGTCGGTTACCTCGCGGCCTTCCGTGCGCCGGAACCGTTCTCGCCTTTCCTCGCGGGATTGCTGGGGGCGGGGCTGACCACGTGGGTGACGTTCGCGCCGTGCTTCATGTGGATCTTTGCCTTCGCGCCGTGGATCGACCGACTGGGTAACGCTGTGCGGTTGAAGGGCGGGCTCGCAGCAGTGACGGCGGCGGTTGTGGGCGTCATCGCCAACCTCACCGCATGGTTTGCGCTGCATGTGCTGTTTGCTGAGGTGGGCCAGCGCCAATTCGGTCCGCTGCGGTTATACTGGCCGGACCCGGCGAGCTTCGAATGGCGCGCAGGCGTGCTGGCAGCGCTCGCCTGCGCACTGGTGTTCGGGCTGAAATGGTCGGTGCTGCGGGTTCTGATGGCCGCCGCGCTGGGCGGCATGGTTCTGGTTTTGGCAATCTGAGGAGGACGACATGAGCATCATCACACGCAGGCAAGCCATCGGCACAGCAGCCCTTTCGGCCACGGGCATCGCGCTGGCAGGAACGGCAAGCGCAGCTTCGGCGCAAGATCCTGCCGCAGCCGCTTCCCGTGCCGCTGCCTTTGCCGGCAAGCACACGCCGAAGCCGCTGCGGTTCAATCCGGCCAAGCTCACCGGCCTGTCCGAGCGGCTGATTACCTCGCACTGGGAGAACAATTATCAGGGCTCAGTGCGCGGGCTCAACACCATCGAGACCCGCCTTGCTGCCGCCATGGCCGATCCCGACTTTCCGCCGGTTGCCTATGCCGGGCTGAAGCGCGAGGAACTGCACCGCACCGGATCGGTGGTGCTGCACGAATATTACTTCGATGCTCTGGGCGGCAACGGCAATCCCGGCGGGTCGATCTACGAGGCGCTGGATGGGTGGTTCGGGAGCTTCGATGCGTGGGAGGCCGAATTCCGCCGCACCGCAATGTCACTGGCGGGCGGATCGGGCTGGTGCATCCTCAGCTACAACCGCCACACCGAGTCGCTGCACAATTACTGGGCCTTCGATCACATGCACGGTGCAGCCACCGGCGCGCCGCTGATCGCGCTCGATATGTATGAGCATAGCTTTCACATGGACTACGGTGCGGCGGCAGCGAAGTATGTCGATGCCTTCATGGCCAACCTTGAATGGGAGGTGGTGGACGCAAGGTATCGTGCGGCGATTGCGTGATGGGGCATTCTGCAAACCGGCTCTTGATCCTTACCTTGTTGGCTCTTGCGATTGGCGGAACCTGCCTCGCAGTTCAGGGGCCATTGCCGGGCGACGTTGGGGCCACACGCGGATTGCAATCCCTGTTTGGTAATGCGCCGCCTTGGGCTGAATGGTTTACCGATACAGCCAAGCCACCAATGGTAATTGCGACCATGGTGGTCGGGGTCGGGCTGGTATGGCTTGCTGCTGGCTGGCGCGCAGTGCTTTCGGTCCCGCTTGCCTTCGGTCTCGCCTGGCTGATCGACAAGGGCATGCGCGCTGTGATCTTTGCGCCGCGGCCTTCGGCGGATCTGGTTGCCGTTGCCAACGCCAGCAGTTCGAGCGGGCTGCCTTCCACCTTCGGGCTCGTTTATGGAAGCATCTTCGGAGTCGTTGTCTTTGCGGCAGCAACGGGCAGGTCGGCGAACGGGCTGCGCGCCCTTGCGCTTGCTCTGATCTTTGCCGGAGTGGCGGCCCGGGTGGTGCTCGGGGGACACTGGTCGAGCCAGATGCTCGCCTCGGTTCTGCTGGGTCTGTTGGCGGCCGCTGCTGCAAGCGAAGTAGCTAATCGGTTGCTCGTGAAGGAGGGCGCACGATGACAGAAGAACCTCAGCATCAGCACTGGGATCGGGTCTATTCCGACAAGGCACCCAGCGAGGTCAGCTGGTTCCAGAGCGAACCGCGCCCTTCGCTTGCCGCGCTTGCACGCTTTGATGTGCCCCGCACGACACCCTTCGTCGCTATCGGAGGGGGCGCCTCCAATCTCGTCGATGCCTTGCTGGCAAACGGGTGGAGCGATGTGACCGTGGTCGACATTGCCGCCCCGGCACTGGAGGCGGCGCAAGCCCGACTGGGCGAGGCGGCAGCGGGCGTCCACTGGGAGATCGCCGACATAACCCGCTGGAACCCGCCGCATCGCTACGGGGTATGGCATGACCGGGCCGTCTTCCATTTCCTGACCGAGCCTGAGCAACGGGACGCCTATCGGCGTGCACTGCTGGCTGGAACCGCCCCCGGTGCACTCGTCATCATCGCCACCTTCGCGCCCGATGGACCAGAAAAATGCAGCGGCCTGCCAGTGCAGCGCCATGATGCGGCAAGCCTTGCCGTTGCACTCGGTAGCGCGTTCACGTTGCTTGACGACTGGCGTGAGGAACACCTCACCCCGTGGGGCGCGGCGCAGAAGTTCATCTGGTGCGTGTTCCGGCGAGACAGCGACTGATCAGCTCTCTGCCTGTTCGGTGTGGCCAAACTTGTGATGAGCGACTGCATTGGGGTCGCTTCCCGAATGGCGGGAATTTTTCGTGAGCCGGGGATTGCCGCCATACGGCTTTCGAGATCGAGCATTGTCCCGGCTCATGGCCGGTCGTGGGTGGAAAGCGGAATGGCGGCTTTTCGCTGAGAGTTTCCAGGGTGGATTTTATTCGACTGCTTCGAGCAGGACGACGCGACCCGGTTTTGCGATATGCACCTCCCCCGCCACCACCCGTGCCATCTCGCCGCTGTAACTGTCGCGCAGCAATGTGCCTTCGGGGAAGACCGTCCCGGTGCGGATGGTAATCGGGCCGCTCGTTCCTGCGGTCATTGCCACCACGGCCTTATCGGTCAGCCCAGCTTCGTTCAGGATGCGTGCGAAGGTGTAGGGCTTAAAGGCGAGTTCGTGGTGCCGCCCTGCGCCAATCGCCGGATGCCGCTTACGGAATTGCCCGAGCTTCTGCCAGTGCTGAAGCATGGCGCGGCCGGCGTCGGTATCGGATTTCTGCCAATCGAACACTGACCGCAGGGTTGCGTCGCCCTTGGTGCCGGGGATCACCAGCGAGCGCGCAATTTCGTCGCCGTAATAGATTTGCGCGCCGCCAGGGGCGAGCAGCAGCGCCTCGGCGGACTCGAGATGTTTTGCGCGCGGCTGATCATACGACGCCATGTCGTCGTGTGACGCGAGATAGTTCAAGGTTGCTCGTCCTGCGAAGGCACCCGTCGCCAATTCGGCGTCAAATGCACGATAAAGCGCGGGGAGCGGCATCGCGAGGTGCGCGGGAAAGCCCATGTTGATCGTGCCGTCGAAGCCGTGATCGCGGAAGTCGACGAACCGGTCGCCATAATCATAGGCCGCGCCGACCGATTGACCGTTGGCCAGCAGCCCATGGTTGAACACCTCCCCGACCATGTAAAACGGGCGATCCCCTGCGATCCTGTCGGCATTGCGCGCGCGCCATTCAGCCAGTGCGATGGCAGATTCCTTCTTGAGCACGCCCCACAGTTCAGGATCGACGTGCTTGGCGGTGTCCACCCGGAAGCCGTCAATCCCATAATCTCGCACCCAGTCGGTCAACCACTTGACCAGATAGTATTTGGGCGCACGCGGATAGCCGGTGCGAGCGAAGAACGTATCGAGCTCGGCAAGTTCACGCTTGAGCCTGCCTTCCTTGCGCCATTTCGCGAGCAAAAAGTCGGGCAACGCCACGGGCGTTTCGCTGTCGGTGCGTATGTCCTGCAAGGTGAAGGACAGCTCGCAATCGACTGTGCCGGCATAGCTCTGGTAATCGCAAGCCGGTGTGCGGCGCACCCAGGTTTCGGGCCAGCGCGGGTCGAGCGGAGTCGCTGGCCCTGCATGGTTGGCGATGACATCGACGATCACCCGCAGCCCCTTGCCATGTGCCGCCTTCACCATTGCGGCGAAATCGGCCTCGGTCCCTAGATTGGGATCGATTGCGGTCCAGTCCTTGGGCCAATAGCCGTGATAGGCGTAGGTGCGTCCCCACTCGCCTTCCTCGACGGAGCCGTGGACGTTCTCGATCACCGGCGTTGTCCAGATTGCATCGACGCCGAGATCGTTGAACCAGCCCTGCTTGATCTTCTGTGTCAGTCCCTTGAGATCGCCGCCCTCGAAACTGCGCAGCGGACCTCCGTTCGGCTCGCGGCCGACAGAGCGATCATTGGTTGGGTCACCATTGGCAAAGCGGTCGGTGAGCAGGAAGTAGATCGTGGTGGCGCGCCATCGCGGATCGACCGTCTCAGGTTGAATCGGCGTTTCCTCTTGCGCGAATAGCGGAACTGGATGGAAGCTAGCAGCGGCAACACCGGCCATTGCGATTGCAAGCGCGCGAGGCGCAGTGACATGACGCATTATTGTGGTCCCTCTCCAGTACAAGATCATCGTCGCTTCAGCCACTTAGCAGGTCAAGCATACGGTCGATGAATACGAATGTTGATCCGTAATTGGATTGCCAGACTCGGAACGACCGCTTCGGGGTCGCTTGCTGAATGTCGGCTTCTGGCGGAAAATCGCAGATAGCTGCCATCGGCGCAATGGGTCCTCACGCAACGTCGGGGTCACTGGAACGAGCCGCCTTCCACGCCCATGGCAGGAGCTCGTCGAGGCGGTTGATGGGATGGCCTTTGCCGATGCGGTCGAGGACGTCGGTCAGCCAGACCTGCGGGTTCACGCCGTTGAGCTTGGCGGTCTCGAGCAGCGAATACATCGCGGCCGCCCGCTCGCCGCCGCAATCCGCGCCGGCGAACAGCCAGTTCTTGCGCCCGACCGCGATGCCGCGCAGCGCGTTCTCGGCAAGGTTGTTGTCGATCTCGAGCCGTCCGTCCTGGGTGTAGGCGAGCAGCGCGGGCTTCAGCTTGACGGCATAGCGCAGCGCCTCAGCAAGCGGTGAGCGCGCCGATGCCTGGCCGAGCACGCTGTCTGCCCATGCGAAGAAATCGAGCGCAATGAGCTGTGATGCCGATCGCTGGCGCAGACGCTCCATGGGAGGCTCACCCCCAACCAACCGTTCGATCTCGTAGAGTTGCGCAATCATGGCGAGCCCCTTGCGCGCGGCAGAGCCGCGGTCAGCAACAAGCACGTCATGCAGCTTGCGCCTCGCATGCGCCCAGCAGGCGACGGGCGTGATGGGGCCGGGCTCGCGGCCTGAGTCATAGAGGGCGTTGAACCCCGCATAGGCATCGGCCTGCAGAAAGCCTGCAAAGGCCGCAAGATGCTCGCGCGGTCGCTCGCCCTTGCGATCGGGGCTATAGCGGAACAGGGCTGCGGGCTTGTCGCTGGGGCTCCATCGGCGGTTATCGCGCAGATAGACCCATAATCGCCCGGTCGATGTCTTGCCCGTTCCGGGAGCCAGCACCGGGACGGGCGTGTCGTCGGCGTGGAGCTTCGGGCTCGCCATGACGTGTGAGCAAAGCCGCTCGACCAGTGGATCGAGCAGCCAGCTGACCTGACCGAGCCAGTCGGCCATCGTCGAGCGGGGAAGTTCGACGCCCTCGCGCGCATAGATCTGCGACTGGCGGTATAACGGCAGGTGATCGGCGAACTTGGCAACGATTATGTGCGCCAGCAGCCCGGGACCGGCACGGCCGCGCGGGATCGGCAGAGCGGGTGCTGGTGCTTGGGCGATGGTATCGCAGCACTTGCAGGCGACTTTGGGACGGACATGGCGCACCACGCGGAAGCTTGCGGGCACATATTCCAGCACTTCGGTGACGTCCTCACCTAGAACGCTCGCCTTACCGCCGCACGCCGCGCAGCGATCCGCGCCGGGCGCCGGATGCATGATCACATCGCGCGGCAGATGATCGGGCAGCGGCGCGCGCTTGGGTTTGCGCCTGGGCTTCGGCTCTTCACTCTCGTCCTGATCGACCTGCCCGCGCACGACGCACTCGGCATGGGCCTGCCGGGCTTCAAGATCCTCGAGCGTCAGCTCAAGCTGGTCGGCAAGCTGCGTCATGCGCTCGGACGACTGGCCGAACTTCATCCGCCGTAGCTTGGCAAGCTGGGCTTTGAGCTTCTCGATCTGAAGCGTCGTCAGCTTGATCGCGTTGCGCGCGGCACCGAGTTCGTCTCGCGTTGCACCGTGTGCTTTGCGCTCGTCAGCAAGCGCCTGTTCCGAAGCGGAAAGGCGCTCCTTCATTGCCTCGGCAAAGGCCCGAAGTTCGTCCGGATCGGAGGGTAAATCAAGGTCGGCGGGAGACACGAACAGCGGATAACATGATGGGCGATCTTGACCAAGCCGAAGGCAGGAAAACCGTGCCCGATTCGTTAGATATGCACAGGCCGTTTGGGCGGCTTTGGCGCCACCGTCCGCCGCCAATCCATAGCCTCCAGAAGCAGCGAAAACTGCGCCGGTGTCAGCACCACACCCCCATCGACCAGCGGCGGCCACACGAAGCGATGGCGCTCGAGCCGCTTGGCGAAAAGGCACAGGCCGGTGCCGTCCCAGATTAGCGCCTTGAGGTAGTTGCCGCGCTTGCTGCGGAACAGGAAAACGTGCCCACTGTAAGGGTCGAGCCTGAAGACTTCGCTGGCAAGCACGCTCAGGCCCGCAAAGCCCTTGCGCATATCGACCGGCTTGCTGGCGAGATAGACCTTGGTGCCCGGCGGCAGGCTCAGCATGGCACGGCCTTCAACGCGCGCAGAACCCGGGCGAGCGCCTTCTCGTTGACGAAGCTGTCGACGGTCAAGCGCGCTCCGTTGGCGAGCTCGATGGCAATCGTGCCTGCTCGTGGCGGCTCGGTCGGCGGAGAAGCCGCTACACCGGCCACCAAAGGGCCGACCGACGGCTCTGGCCCCTCAGGGATGATCGCGGGAGCCGAAGTGTCCGCTGTGGCCTCGACGAACTGGCCGCATGGGATAAACTCCAGCGCCTTCCTTGCAATCGCTTCAGCCTCGCACCGGTTGGCACGCCAGTTGTAGATTAAACTCTTGGCGATGCCATGCCTGCGCGCGACCGACGTGACCGTGACATCGGGCCGCAAGCTCTCCGCGACGATCGCGGCCTTCTCCGCATCAGAATAGCGCCGCCGCCGCTCCGTCCGCACGATCACGCCACCACCGTCGATCACAAGACCTCCTTATGGAGTCCAGAAAGAGCTCCCTTCAGGAACCGTCCTTCATTGCTCAGCGGCAACCCCGCAACTCGTGGTTGGCCGGACGCTTACACAACTTCGCGCCTGATCCCGCATGACGCTGTAGTCGGCGAGCATTTCGGCGAGAGCCGACCCCTCCGGCAGCAGATCGAGCTCGTCGGCTGTGCGTGCCTGGAACTCGCGGCTATACTCGACCACCGGTGGGCAGACGGTCGTGACGCGGGGCTTAGAAGCGACCGTTGTGCAGCCGGTCAGCGAGATTGTTACGATCGCGAGGGCGGCGAGCCGCCGCATCGAGCATCTGGCGTTGGACGTCATTGGTCTTCTCCGAGGTTTCGAGGCGTTCGGCGAGGCGACCAGCGCGCTCGCCGCAGCGCCGAAGTGCGAGCAGGAACAGGAGCACCGCGAGTGCGATGGCGCCGTAGCGTAGGGCCGCCCGCATCCACGGGGCGGCGGCGATCCCGGTGAACAGAGCGGCGATCATCGACGCCCCCGTTTCCAGTCGTCGATGCGGGCGTAGATCGTCACGGCAAGGCCCGCGATCGCCACGACGATGAACACCCAGCGCAAGGTGTCGAGATAGGGCACAAGCGGCAGGATCGCGGTCTGGGTCTCCGCCAGGACGTTCTGCGCCACCTCGACGCCAGCGGCGCCCAGCGTCGCCACGCCAGCTGCGCCGCTGCCCTTCATCGTGCGGCTGTCGGCCAGGACCTCTCGTGCGGGCGGCGTTTCTTCGGCGAACGCCGTCGCCCGGACCGGGAACCGCTCGCCCCACTGACGCGCCGGGCCGAGATCGATGTGGATGAAGCCCGAGCGCGGATAGTAGCCGAACCCCTTGAACCCGACGGCTCGGGCGGCGGCCTCGAAAGCCACCGGATCGTGGTTCGCCATGGCAATGTCGAAGGCGGTGCCGTCCATGTGCTTCGAGCGCGGTGCGCCGCCGATGGCGCGATTGTGCTGCGGGCTGCGATAGGCCGAACGGACAATAAGCGGCTTGCCGAGCCGGTCGCGCAGCGCCTGGAGCTTGTCGAGCGCCTCCTCGTGCACACGGATGGCGCCTGTGCCGCGACAGGCGATCTCGGCAGGCGAGAAGTTCTTCCAGCGCCAACGGTTGCTGGGCACATCGCGCCAATGGCGATAGGTGATGGCAGTCATGAGCGGTCTCCGGACAGGATGACGCCCACCCCTCTGCAAAAGAGGGGCGGGCGCGAAGGATGGGATGGAAGGCGCGGCGTGAGGGCCGGTCGGCCCCATGCCGCGGCGGTTCGGTTCAGGTCAGCAGGTTACCGGTGCAACCGTGCCGATCGCGCGGACGGCGCGCCTTCACGCCGAGAGGGAGCGGCGCGGTATCCGGCAGGGCCGAACCTCCGCGCCCTGCCTTCCCCGCCGGCATCGCCAGCAGCGCGCGGCAGGCCTCGGCGAGCGCGCAGGCCGCGGCGCGGCGCAGCCGGACGGCGGCAAGGCTTTCGCGGCTCATCGGCCCAGCCTTTCCTGGATGACGGCGGTGAGCGCGGCGAGCGAGGCGGCGAGTTGGCGGTCGGCCTCGAGCCGCTCGCGGTCATAGGCGAGCCGCTCCCTGGCGGTGGTCATGCGCTCCCACACCAGCCAGCCGATGATGAGGCCGGCCGGCCCGAAGCGGGTGGCAAGCTCGAGGATGAGCGATGGCTCCATGATGCTCCTCCTTTCATGCGATCAGCCGGCAGCGAGGAAGGTGATGCCGGCAAGCGAGCTGAACACGGCATTCGATCCCTGGAGGATCACCTCGCCCGCGGGCGTCACATCGACCCGGTAGGCGCCGCCGCCCGACCAGCAGGCGAACATCAGCCGCGCAGGTGGGCGATAGCCGGCAAGCAAAGTGAACACGGTGCCGTCGCTCCCGGCCTGCATCAGCCCCTCGATGCTCACCCGCCCATGGGCATCGCGCCAGTAGCGGGGTGAGGCATAGCCCGATCCGTAGCCGATCCAGCCGAGGGCCAGCGTCGGGATCTGCATCGCCTCGGCCGGCAGGTCGCCCCAGGCGCTGCCGGAGAAGGTCACGAGCCGCTGGGCCTGCTCGTCCCACAGCCGCCAGCCCGCGCGCGGCACGAGGAAGCGCCAGCCCGATTGCCACAGTGCGATCCGGCCGCTCTGACCCGTCCACGCACCGGTGGCGCCGGGCCCGACGATCCACGCCTCGCCCTCGGCGGGCGCGGCCGGCGGGGCGGAGAGGTGGCGGCCCTTGACCCGCCCCTGCACCAGGGCATCGAGCAGGATCAGCGCCTCGTTGTGGGTCACCTCCTTCTGCGCCTGGGCGGCATCGATGAAGGGCAAGGCAAGGTTGGGAGTGGTCGTCACAGGGTCACCTCCAGGGCTGCGCCGCGCCCCACCCGCTCGCTCAGCTGGTGGATGCGGCAGGTCACGGCAGGTTGCACGGTGCCGAAGTCGGCGATCTGGTCCGCAGCCGGGTAGAGCGCCTGCGGCTGGGTGGTGGCGATGGTGCGCCTGACGCTGCTGCCTGCCATGATGTCGATCTGATATGCCTCGCCCGCCTCGCCGAGCGGGGCATCGACATGGTCGCTCCAGGGCGCGGGCCAGCGGGTGCGGCGGATCCAGCGGATCGCCAGATCGCCCGCGCCGTTGCGCTCACCTCGCGCATGGACGGGAGCAAGCGGGATCAGCGCGCGCGCCTGCCAGGCAAGGCTGATGGTCGGCGCATCCTCGGCCCGGGTGCCGAGCGAGACCGCGCGCCATTGGCGCAGCGCCCCGCGCTCGGCCAGCGGCAGGGCGAGCCGGGCGTTCCCGGCGGAGCCAGTGAGCAGCACGAAGCGCTCGCCTGGGCCATGGGCGCCGATCGCATCACCGGTGCCGCGCCGCCCGCGCAGCAGGGTGGCAAGACGCCAGGTGCCCGGCGCGACCAGTTCGGCATCGCGGAACTGGATCACCTCCCCGCCGACGAGGCAGGCATTGGCGCCGGAGAGCACCGCCGCCTCGCTCACGCTCTCGAGCGTGTCGGACGGATCGAGGAGGCTGACGGTGAGGCTGCTTGCCCGGTCCCAGACATGGGGCGAGGCCGGTGGCAGGACGTCGAGCGCGGTGCCGAGCACGGCTGCCTCGGTGAGGTCGGCGAGCCGCTCCCAGGTGGCGCCGCCATCGGCCGATCGCTCGAGCACCGCGCCGCGCCAGCCGGCCGAGGCCCCGGCCGCGGCGAGCAGCAGGTGCGGCCCGTCGTCCTCCTCGCGCAGCAGCGGCAGATCGAGGAGGTGGGCGGTGGTCACCCCGGGCAGCAGCACTTCCTGCGGCGGCACCGGGGCCGGCGCGGCGCTGGCGATGCGCGAGAGCGCGGCGGCGCCGTCGGTCACCGCCTCGACCAGCAGGCTGCCCGGCAGGCGCAGCTCGCGCCGGGTGACCCGCAAGGTGCGCGCGCGGCCCTCGCCATCCAGCACCACCAGCTTGTCGCCCGGCTCGACGTGGAGATAGGCGATCGGCAGCTGGCAGGTGACCGTGTCGCGCCCGAGCCACTGGAGCCAGACCATCCGCTCGGCGATCGCCTTGGCCTCGGAGGCCTCGAGCACCAGCGGCAGGTCGACCGAGAGATCGGCGGTGCTGGGGCTGGTCGAGCGGCGGGCGCGCTGCGCGTTCACCTGGTAGTCGCGCGCGGGATCGAGGTGCTGCACGGTGATCTGGCGCGGCAGTTCGGCCTCCGCCGTGCGCCGGAGCTCGAGCGGCGGCGGCTCGCTGCCGAAGGGGTGGGCGCCGAGTTCGCCGGCGGGCACCCGCGCGACCGGCGTGCCATCGGCGGGGAAGAAGGCGAGCGCGCCCTCGATCTCGGCGGCATCGAAGAAGAAGGCGCTGCGCAGCGGCTCGAGCACCTGGCGGATGCTCGCCGGGCGCGCCACGGCATAGCCGGCAAGGTCGATGCGCCCGGTGCGCGCGGCATCGAGGAAGGGCACGCCGGCGAGGCTGCACAGCTCCTCGATCACGCTCGCCACCGTGGCCGAGGCCTGCGCCTCGACCTCGAAGGTGAAGTTGGGGATGCGGTTGCCGAAGTCGGCAAGCTCGAGGCGCTCGAACACCACATAGGCAAGACCGCGGTGCGCCGGGCAGCCCGCCGCACCGAGGGCTGCCTGCATGGCGGGATCGGGCATCTGGTCCTCGCTGCCGGGGTAGACGCGCAGCGCCTCGGCGTGGCGCTGCACCCCGTCGGCATCGCGGAACAGCTTGCCGTCGGCCCAGATGCGCCGCACGCCCGCGATGGGCCCGCGGCACAGCGCGATCGCGCAGTCGACATGGTAGCTGTAGGTGGTGGTGGTGGTCTTCGCCCCGCCGCCCTTGCCGCCCTGCTTCGTGGTGGTCTTGGTCTCGATGAGGCCGGTCGACCAGATGAGATTGCCGGCGATGCGGCCCGTCCCCCACAGCCGCGGGATGGGCTGGCCGTAGCTCGAGGCCTGCACCGCCAGATCGGCAAGACGCGGGCCCTCGGCGCTCACCGTGGGGGCGAACAGGGTGCGGTCGAGCGCCGAGCCGATGAGGCCGCCGATCGTGCCGCCCAGCGGCCCGCCGATCGCGGTGCCGACCGCGGAGAGGACGAGCGAGGCCATCAGTCCGCCTCCTCCTGCGCCACTCCCGGCAGGCGGAAGGCGGCAAGGATGCGCTGCGCCCAGTCCGCGTCGATGCGGTGCTCGACCACCCGGCGCCGGGGCGCATGGGCGTGGATGATCGCCGGATCGCCGGCAAGGTCGGAGCGGATCGCGAGATGCTGCGCGCGGCCCTCGATGGCGATCAGCAGCACGTCGCCGGGCCGGGCGGCGGCCGGATCGATGGGCTGCATCAGTTCGTGCGCGAGGCGGGCGAGCAGGTCGCTGTCGGGCCGGCGGGCATAGCCGGTGATGTCGAAGTCGGAGAGGCCGAGCTCATGCGCCACGGCGATGACGAGGCCGACGCAGTCGACCCCCACCCCGCGCCGCCGCCCCTGGTGGCAGAAGGGGGTGCCGAGCCAGCGCCGCGCGGCGGCCACCACCGCGGCGCCGGTGACGCGGGCGGCAGGCTCAGCCATGGACGATCTTGCCCCCGCCGCGCAGCGTGCCGGTGCTCGTGCTGCTGGGGATGATCACCGGGAACAGGCAGGCATCGTTGGGGATGTCGGGCAGGCCGAGCTGGGCCCAGTCGGCGACGTTGGAGAAGTTCGCCAGCGGCATGGGCAGAGCGGTGCGCGGGCGGGTGACGGTGATCCCGGCACTGCCCGCCGCCCCGGTCGAGGCCGAGAGCGTGACGCTGCTCACCCCGCGGATGTTGCGCCCCTGCTGGGCGGCGGTGCGCAGGCCGTCGAGGCTGAAGAGGCGCCCGGCCGCCAGACTGCCGCCCACGGCGAGCGGGTTGAGGGTGCCGGTCGAGCCGTCATCGAAGGTGACGGTGAAGGTGGCGTTGGCCGCGGTCGCGCCGCCGGGGCTGTAGATCTCGTACCACCACTGCAGGTCGGAGAAGTCCGCGCGGCCGATCCGGTCCGCTGCGACGCCGAGCGTCTGGACATCCACGCCAACCGTTTGCGCGCTCGTCACCGAGAGGTTGAGCCCGCCCATGTGCGCCAGCCGGTCGTGGATCTCCAGCGTCGTGGCGCTGGCGCTCGAGACCGCCCAGAGCCAGGCGAGATAGCTGCGGCGCGGCGCGGCCTGGTTGGCAAAGGGCAAGGCGCCGACGAGGGCCCCGGTGCAGACCTCGGCCGCACCGGGGATGGCGCCCTGCCCCGGCGTGCCGGTCGCGCGCCACAGCGAGGCATATTGACCGGCAGAGCCGGAGCCGAGGGCGATGGAGCCCTTGTCGATGACGATGCGACTGGCGCCGTTGGCAAGCGCATCGATCAGCTGGTCACGGGTGGTGATCGGCATGGCTGGGGTCCTCGGGTTCAGGGCGCAGGGTCGGGGGTCACATCGGGCCAGGCCGCGATTGCGGCGCGGCGGCGGGCCTCGCACAGGGCAAGGTCGATGTCGCGCTGGCGCAGCGCGCGCTCGGCCCCGGCGGCGGTGAGCGTGCCGTCAGGGCCGGTCGGGAGCGGGGTGCGCGTGCAGGGCTGCAGCGCCACCGCCGGGGGCGGCGGCACCTTCCAGGCCAAGGGCAGCGGCGCTGGCCTCGATGGACTGCACGCGCCCAGCATCAAGGCACAGCACAGCGCCGGCAGGGGTGGTCTCATGGGTGCGGGCCTCCTCGAGCGAGTGGATGATGATCGGCTGCAGCTTCTCGCGGGTGAGGGCATGGGCGGTGCTCGCCGCGCTCGCCCGCGCTGCTGCAGCAGCCTCGAGCGCAGTGATCTGCCGGGTCTGCGCCTCGAGCGCGGCCTGCCAGCGCGCCGCCGCTTCGGCCGCGGCGCGGGCCTCGCCTTCGGCCTTGCGCGCCGCCCCGAACTGCCAGAGCACGAGCGCGGCCAGCGCCAGCAGGATGAGGCCGGCGCCCATCGGCAGCAGGCTGCGCCACGGGCTCACGGCTCGCCCGCCTCGCCCCGGTCGGCCCCGGGGCGCTCCCACAGCAGCATGGCAGCGAGGCTGGCGAGCGCGGCGGCCGCGGCGGACCAGACCTGCCACTCGGCCTCGGAGATCCCGAGCGCGAGCGCGAGGCCGGCGAACCCCGCCCAGGTCGAGGGTTCGCGCATGCGATTGACGAGATAGCGGATCATGGCAGTCTCCATCGGCGCCCCGCCGCCAGCCCGGCGGGGCGCAAGGTGATGAGGCTTGGCTGGAAAGAGGGTCGAAGACCGCGCTCAGCCGCGCGGATCGGGATAGCGCAGCATCGCATCCTGCCCCGGCACGTGCGGCTCACCGCGGAAGTTGAGCACGTTGGCGAACTTGTCGCGGCAGGTGGCCAGCGCCTTGTCGCAGCCGGCATGGAGGATGAAGCCATCGCCCACGGCGATGTCGCGCCCCATCGGCTCCCACAGCTCGATCCGCCCGCCCACCTGGCTGCGCACCTCGCAGCGCCGTCCGGCATTGGCGCCGCTCGTCCAGACGAGCTCGCCATAGTCGGCCCAGCCGTCGGGCTTGCCGAGGCCGGAAGCCTGGAACACCCGGTTGTCGCTCACCGCGCCGAGGCTGCCATCGGTGAGCGCGGTGACGACGGCGCTTGCGGCATGGGCGGCGCGGCTCACCCCGCATTGGGGCGAATAGAGATCGACCCGGCATTCGGGGCTGTAGCTGTCGATCACCGGCTGCTGGATCGCCTGGGCGAGCCCGCGCAGCTCGGCGCGGAAGGAGCCGCCCGCCGCGCTCACCGTGCCGATCCGCCCGCGCCGCACGATGGTGCGCGGCAGATCGGGCGCGCTCCAGTCGATCACGAACAGCTCGACCGCGGCATGGTCATAGACCCCGGCGAGCAGGTCCGCGGCGGTGATCGCCTCGGCATCGAGCGCGCCCAGCAGCTCGACATCGCCCACCGACATGTCGGCGGCCGAGGCGATCTGGCTGGCCGAGAAGGCATTGGCGGGCTGGTAGGCGAGCCCGTCCACCACCAGCGGCCGGTCGTGCGAGGTGAACCCCAGCACCACCCCGTCGGTGCGTTCGATCCGCCAGCACTGGGCAAGGTGGGTGAGGCCGCCCCACAGCTTCCAGTCGCGCCGGTCGAAGGTCCAGCCGTCGCGCATCACCTGCTCGCGGCTCCAGACGAACACCTCGGCCGGCCCCTCGCGGAAGGCGCGCCAGATCGCCCGGTCGGTCTCGTGCCAGATCCAGGTGGTCTCGGGCCTCAAGGTGAACCCGGCGAAGTAGTGGATCTGCTCCTTGGGATAGCCGAGCACCCGGGTGGCGAGCAGCCAGGTCAGACGGGCAAGATCGTGCCGCGCCTCGGCGATCCAGTCATAATCCTCGATCTGCAGCACGTCGAAGGCGGGATGCTGCCAGTCGGCCTCGGGGAAGTTGAGCGTGCGCAGCATCGGCGCATCCTCGCGCAGGATCTGCGGGGTGAAGACCAGCAGGTGGCTGCGCCCCTCGCTCCCGTTGCTGCCGCCCCGGCCGAAATATGCCTGCGTCTCGATCGCGCCCGCGCCGGGGCTGTCCCAGGCATCGGCCCCGCCGCGAAAGCGCCGCTCGATCTGGGGCATGCGCTCTGCGGCCCCGGCCCCGCGCACCGCCTCGACCAGCCAGCGGGTGGCGACGCCCAGCTGGTCGCGGCACCAGGCGAGATAGGGCAGATGCTGCGCGGCGGGCTGGCCGAAGATGGTGGCGAGCCGCGGCGTCGGCACCGCCTGGCCGGTCGCCGCGGTGTAGGCCGCCTCGGTGGTGGCATCGTAGATGTGCGGGGCGTGATTGCCGAAGCTGCCGTCCCACCACCACGGCTCGCCGATCTGGAAGTGGCGCGGCGCGCCTTCCGGCAGCAGGTCCAGCACCGCGAGGAACACCGCGCGCAGCCAGGCCAGCGCCTGCGGATGGGTCGGCGCGATCAGGCTCGAGGGCGGCTCCCAGCCGGTCGTGGCCATGGTGCCGTCATGCGCGCGCTGCGCCCAGGCCGAGGGCATGAAGCGGGCGAGGATCTCGAAGGAGACCGAGACGATCACCGTGTAGCCCAGGGCGTGCAGGCGCGCGAGGAAGTCGGCAAGCCACTGCACCGTCGGCGCGTTGAGCGGATAGGCGCCCGCATCGACCACGTGGCGCTGTTCCCCCGCATCCCAGACGAGCGCGTGGAACTTGGAGATGCCCATGTAGAGCACGTAAGGCCCGCGATAGCCCAGCGCGTGGACCTGGCGCGCCAGCCGCTCAGGGGTGAAGGGATAGGCGTTGTCGAAGCCATCGGCCATCCTCAGGTCGTGCGCGTCAAGCGGGGCGCTGCGCAGCGGCAGGGTGCTGTTGGGGCCGGAGACGGTGATGTTGGTGAGGCTCACCTCGGCCTGCGCCTCGCCGAGCGGCTCGGGCTCGGCGGTCTCGACGAAGGCCTCGGCCCCGGCCGGGATCGGGGTGCCGCCGCCGGTCACCAGCGGCGGGGTGATGGCGAGGGTCTGCACCGGCCCGCTGGTGGCGGAAGTGACGGTATAGGCCGGGACATCGGGATGCGAGCCGAGGATATAGACCCGCGCGCCCGGGGCGATCGGTCCGCCATCGCCGACGTTGAGCGTGATCGTGCTGGTCCCCGGTGCCGCCGGGGCGGCGAGCGCGCAGTCGCCCCGCCCGGCGGCGAGCGGCTGCAGCGAGATGAACAGGCGCTTCACATCGTGCCAGGGCACTGGCGCATCGGCGTAGAAGCCGCCGCGCGTGGTCTCGTCGAGCACCATGCGGATGTGGCAGGCATCGGGCGTGCCGCTGGTGGCATAGTTCCACAGCCGCACGTAGTGGGTGCCATTGCGGTATGTCTCGACCGTGAGCGAGACCGATTGCAGCCGGTCCATTGGCCGGATGCCAGAGGAGAACCAGTCGAACTCCAGCACGCAGCCGCGGCAGTCCCGCGCGCGGTGGTAGGCGAACAGGCCGTGGTCCGCCCGGTCCTCGGTGTGCCAGATCAGGCCGGCAAGGTCGCGGTTGGTGCGGAACACCGCGCGCACTCGCAGCGCATCCGGCCCGGTGGTGATGACGCTCGCCATCATCGGCAGCGGAAAGTCGACCGTCCAGTATGCCGGCTCGAAGCGGCGGATCGTGGCATCGGCCTCGGCGCGGCGCGGCCAGGTGACGAGGCGGCTCATTCGCGGATCTCCACGATCGGGATCTCGTCGAAGCGCATCACCCCGGGCACCGGCGCGCTCGCCTCGAGCCGGTCGGTATCGAAGCGCGCCGGCACGTCGAAGGCAAAGCCCGCGCTCACCGCCACGCCGGCCGGCACGGGACTGTCGAAGATGACAAGACCGGTGTCGTGCGCGACCGTGAACCCGGAGGCCTGCTCGATCCCGCCCAGCGCCACGCGCACGCTGCCCGCCACGGGGCGGGTGATGCGGCGAATATGCGCGCTCGGCCCGCTGCCATAGGTCTTGATCAGCTGGAAGAACTGCCGCGCCCCGTCGCCGGTGCCGAGCAGCTGGTCGGTGGGCGAAGGCGCGGCACGAACGCTGCACGACTTCCAGTCGGACCAGTCGCGCAAGCGAAAGCCCCGCGCCCGCCCGGCCCGGGCATGGAAGAAGGCGAGCAGCGCCTCGTGATCGGCAAGGGTGCGCACCCCCGGCGCCACGTTGAAGCGCCGCCGCGCCCCGGCCCAGTTGCGGTTGCGCTGCTCGAAGCCCGATGCCACCTCTGTCACCTCGGTCGAGAACTCCGGCCCCGCACTCGAGCCGATGGAGATGCCGATGGGAAAGAGCACGTCGTCGAAGTCGGTCATTGGGCTCGGTTCTCCCGACTGACTCGAGAGGGCTTGGCGCGCATCGTCATATTCGATATCATGATATCAAAAGGAGGCATGCGATGGCTCAACTGGTGGTTCGCAATCTCGATGAAGAGGTCAAACGGCGGCTGCAGAAACGGGCCCGGCGCCATGGCCGCAGCACGGAAGAGGAAGTGCGCTGCATCCTGCGGCGTGCGGCACTTGAGGAGGATGTGCCCGACATCCCGCTCGGTTCGCGCATCGCCGCCCGCTTTGCCGGCCTGGGACTCAAGCAGGACATTCCCGAGCTGCGCGGTGAGATGGCACAGCCAGCCGTGTTCGACTGATGATCCTGCTCGATACCAACGTCGTCTCGGCTCTGATGCGCGACGAACCGGATCCGGCGATCATTGCCTGGCTCGACAGCTTGCCATCCGGCTCGATCTGGACCTCGACCATCACGGCCTTCGAAATCCGCTTCGGCATCGAGCTTCTGAGCGAGAGCCGCAGGCGCCGTTCGCTTGAGGAAGCCTTCGACCTGGTTCTGGCTTCCGACCTCGAGGGACGGGTTCTTCCCTTCGACGAGGGTGCAGCCGATGCCGCTGCCCGCCTCGCCGCGCGCAGGCGTCAGCAAGGAAAGCCGATCGAAATCCGTGACGTGCAGATCGCCGGCATCGCGCTGGCGCGCAAGACCATGCTGGCGACGCGTAACGTCAGGCATTTCGAGGATACCGGTGTGAACCTCGTAAATCCCTGGTCCGTCTTGCCTTGACCGAGCCTCAGACCCCCCGCCGCCCCTCGCCGAGCATGCGCGCGAGGCGGGCGCCGGCCTGCGCGGCTGAGCGGCGCACCTCCTCGCGATTGCTCACCGGCCCGTTGAAGTTGATCACCACATCGCCCGCTGCGGCCCGCTCGGAGAGCTGCCCGGCGAGCTTGGCGGCCTGGCGGCGGGTGAGCACCACCTCGCCGCGCTCGAGGATCGCGGGCACCTCGTGCGGGCCGAGCCCGGCCACCCCGCCGCCATGGAGCCGCGGCGCGGCAGCGAAGGCAAGCGCGGGCACCCGCCGCATCGGCGCGGGCGCGCCCACCACCCCGCCGGCATGGAAGATCGAACCGAACAGCGAGCCGAAGAGGTTGCCAAGATCCAGCCCTTGCGAGAACATGCGCGCGAGCGGCTCGGTCACCGCCTGGCGGAACACCAGCCGGGCGAGATCGGCAAGGATCGAGTCGATCAGCCCGCGAAAGTCGAGCTTGCCGGTGGTCACGAAGCGGGCGAAGGCATCCTCGGCCGAGCGCAGGGCGCCGGTCAGCGCCTGGCCCAGCCCCTTGCCCCAGTTGGCCGCCTCCTCGGCATAGCGCGCCAGTTCCTCGCGTACCGCCGCCCAGCCGCGCGCGGCCTGCTCGGCCGCCTGCGTGATCACCTCTCCGGCCTCGCGCGAAGCACGCCCCGCGCGCTCGGCCGAACCCTCGGCGCCGCCGCCGGGCTCTCGGCCAGCCGATCCGCCGTTGCCGCCCCCGGCCGCAGCCGCATTGCCGCCGCCACCGATCGCCTCGAGGCGCTCGTCGAGCATGGCGGCGGCCTCGCCAGCCTCGCCGATCCTGCGGTCGGCCTGCTGCATCGCCTCGCCCAGCGCCTCGAGCGCGGCGAGCGGCGCGAGCGCCTGCGCGCGCAGGGCATCGGCGCGGGCAAAGGCCGCATCGCTTTGCTCTCGCGCCTCGCCCGCCATGCGCCCCATTCCTTCGGGCATGGCGAAGGGATCGTCGGCGAAGGCCTCGGCAAAGGCGCGCCTTGCGGCACTGCCGGCCCGCGCCGCGGCCCCGGCGAAGCGGTTGTCGATCCGCGGCAGGTCGATCTCGGGCACCAGCGCGATGCGCCGCTCGGAACCCAACAGGTCGAGCCCGGCATTGGCCGCCGCGAGCAGGCGGTTGATGCCGCGCACGGCGGCGTTCAGCATCCGCTCGAGCGCCCCGATCAGGGCATTGGCGGCGCGCACCGCCAGATCGCCGAGCGCCTGCGGCAGGCGCTGCCAGATCGCAATCGCGGCAGTCAGCGCGGCCTCGAACAGGTTGACCGTGCGGTTGGCGAAGGCCACCACGCCGCGCACCGCGCCATCGAGCGCCTCGAGCACCGCGGCGCGGATCGCGTGCCAGACCGCGGCGATCCGCTCTCCGGCCACCTCAGCGAGGAGGCCCATGCGCTCCCACACCTCGCGCGCGAGATCGCCGAGCAGCGCCAGGGCCTCGCCGAAGCTGCCCGCGCCCTGCACGAGCCGGGAGAACTGGTAGACCAGCTCGCCCGCCGCCACGATCACGAGGCCGATGCCCGTGCGCGCCAGCGCGCCGCGCAGCACCACCAGCCCGGTGGCAAGGCTGCCGGTCGCGAGCGCGGCCGCCGCCAGGCTCGCCACCCAGCGCCCGGCCATGAAGGCGGCCAGGACAAGCCCGGTCGCCACCAGCCGGCCGATATTGTCGATCAGCAGCCCGATCGCCTGGCCCACCACGCCGCTGCGCCGCGCCAGCGCGGCCAGCCCATCGGCGATGGCGATGAGCACCGGGGCGGCGGCCACGGTCAGCTGGTTGACCAGCCCCTGCCAGACCAGCTGCAGCCTTGCGATGGCATCGCCCGCCTCCTCGATCGCCGCGGCATCGCTCTGGGAGACCGCCACGCCGAAGTCGGCGACGTCGCGGGTCGCCTGCTGGAGCGTGGCCGTATCGATCCGCATGAATGCCAGCGCGGCGCGGTTGCCGAACAGGTCGCTCGCCACCGCCGCCCGCTCGGCCGGCGGCACGAAGCGCTCGAGCGCCTCGCGGATGGCGATGATGCGCCGATCGACCGGCAGGGCCTGGAGCGCGGCGGCCGAAAGGCGCAGGCGCTGCAGGGCGCCCACCGCTGCGCCGCTGCCGGCCGCCGCCTCGCTCAGGCGCCGGGTGAGCTGGAAGGTGGCCTGCTCGATCTCGCCCATCGACACGCCGGCCAGCTCGCCCGCCCATTGCAGCGTCTGCACACTGGCCACCGTGGTGCCGATCGATTGGGCAAGCTTGGCTTGGCTGTCGATGAGCTCGAGGCCGGAGCGCACCATGGTCACCACACCGGCGGCAAAGGCCGCGGCCATGGCGGCGGCCGCGATCCGGATGCGCGCCTGCAGCGCGGCCGTGCGCTCGCCCGCCGCATCCATCCCCCGCGCAAGGCGCTGCGTGCTGCGCTCGCCGGCCTCGCCGATCCCGGCCAGCTCCGCGCGCACCTCGCGCCCGCCCACCACCGCAAGCCGAACCGAGACGCGTTTGTCAGCCATGGGTCGGGATATCCTTGCCTTGTCAGAATGCTTTTCTTACGTTCCTTTGATCGATCAATCAGGAGCAAGCCGATGGCCGAGACCGCAACCCTTTCCTCGAAGTTCCAGATCAGCATCCCCAAGGCGATCCGCTCGGCCCAGCACTGGCGGGCGGGGCTGAAGTTTGCCTTCATTCCCAAGGGCTCGGGCATCCTGCTCATGCCGGTGCCGAGCAAGGCGGACCTCGAAGGCATGGCCAAGGGCGCCAGAACCGAGGATTTCCGCGACCGGGCGGACAGGACCTGATGATCCTGGTCGATACTTCGGCCTGGATCGAATGGCTGGTCGGCTCGGCAACGGGAAAGCGCCTTGCCCCGCTGCTGCCGGAGCCGGATCGCTGGCTGGTTCCCACCATGGTCCAGCTCGAGCTTGCCAAATGGCTCACCCGCGAGGTTGACGAGGACGCGGCCGATCGCACCATCGCCTTCACCCAGACCTGCCAGGTCGTGACGCTCGACACCCACATCGCGCTGCTGGCAGCCGAGCTTTGCCGCGAGCATCGTCTGGCCACCGCCGATGCCGTCATGCTGGCAAGCGCGCGCATCCATGGCGCGCGCCTGCTGACCTGCGATGCCCATTTCGAGGGTCTCGATGACGTGCAATTCTTCGCCAAACGCCCCCAATAGGTGTCTGCTCAGCCCCTCTCCGCGGCCATCTGCGCATTGATCCCGCGCACCATCATCGCCTCGATCGCGGGCAGGAACTCGGCCGCCGCGCGGGCATCGATGCCGAGCGCCTCGGCCATGGCGAGCGCGGCGGCGAGGTCGAGGCCAAGGACCGCGCCCGGCACGGCGCGCAGCTGGCCGACGAGGCGCTGCGCCAGATCCCAGACCAGAGCGCCCTCGAGCGTGTGCGGTCGGTTCAGGACGGCAGGGCACTGGGCGCAGGTGGTGCTGCAGGCGCGGCAATAGCGCTCGCCTCCGCCGAAGTGCCACTCGGCGAGCCGTGCGAGGCGTTTTTTTCCTCCTCCAGCAGCAGGCCCTTCGCAACATAGCCGAGCTGGAAGGCCTCGAAGAAGGGCAGGAGGTCGAGCAGGGCATCGAGGCCATCGCCGCTCACGGCCAGGGGATTGCCATCGGCATCGCCCACCCCTTCCCAGTCGCGCACCGCGAGCCGCGCCAGCGCCTTGGCCATGGCCACCGCAAGCGCCTCGTTCGAAGCGCCCTCGCCAAGGCCGGCGACCAGCGGATCGCTGCGCGCGGCGGCCATCAGCGCGGTGGTGAGCGGCGCGACCAGCAGGCGCACCCCATGGCCGAGATCGAGCCAGAACGGCGCGCGGGCAAGATCGAGACGGATCATCGGGAACACTCCTCCTTACGCATAGCTGGCGACATCGTTGAGCAGGCGGGCGCGCAGCATGGTGCCCTCGGCCTCGTCGAAGGCGGCGCGCCACTCGTAGCGGGCCTCGACCCCGCCGGGGCCGCTGATCGCGTATTTGCTGCGCGGCAGGAACACCCGCGGCAGCTCGAAGCGCAGGGCATAGCCCTCGGGCATGGTGAGGCCATATTCGAGCGCGACCGGATCGCCATCGCTCGCCTCGCCCATGAGCGTCGCCCCATCGAAGCGCAGCGCCAGCGTGCCGCTGGCGGTGGCCAGCGTCGGATCGGCGGCATCGATCTTGCCGTCATCGCGGATCGTGCGGATACGCTCGAGACTGTTGGAGAAGGTGAGACTGCCGCCGGTGACCCCGGCGAGCGGCTGCCCACCGCGGCGCACGAAGCCGCGCGCCTGGGCGAAGCGCCGCGGCGCCCAGCTGGCGGGCGCGGCATCGACGGTGGTGGCGGAGCGCTCCTCGCCCTGCGCCACCAGCTGCAGGCGGGCATTGGCCGGGCCGTCCTGGCCGAGCTCGAACTCGATGCTTTCGGCCATGGTGCCGAGATGGCGGAAGAACACCGGGGTGGTGAGCTTGGGATGGCCGATCTCGATCGTGTGGCTCGGGATCTCGTCGGCCCCGCTCTGCCAGAGGTGCTCATGCCCGCCACCGGTGAGCCGCGGACCCGAGGGCGAAGCATGCGAGGCGGCGATGGTGAAGGCATTGCCAGAAGGCCCGGCCGTATCGAAGACGATCTCGAGCCGCTGGGTGCTGGCCGGACGGCTGTAGGTGCACTTGCTGATCTCGGGATTGGCCGAGGCGTTGAGATTGGTGACCAGCTGGTCGATGGTCTGGGTCACGGTCGCCTGGATCTGGGTCTGCAGCGCCCCCGGCGTGCCGGTGACGAAGGTCCACACCACCCCGTTGAGCGTGATCGTCTGCCCCGCGGCAGGGTTGGCGGCGAAGGTGATCGATCCGCGCGCGGCCACATTGCTGGTGACGGGCAGGCCGAACAGCGCGGTCAGCCAGAAGCCGGTGCCGCGCAGGTCGATCGGCACATCGATCTGCCCCTCGTCGGTGACGAGGCCGCGCCAGGGATCCTGCGCATTGCGCCCGCGCCCGAGCAGCGGATCCTCGCCGAGCGGCTGCATCGCGGACAGGTCGGTCGAGCGGAAGTCGAGGCTGCGCCAGCCGCTCGATGGCATCACGCCATAGCTGGTCTCGCGGGCGATCTTCAGCGTCGCGTCCGCGCCATAGGCACGCAGTTTGGGCATGGGTCATCTCCGGCAGGACTGGGGGACGGGAATGCCGCGCGGGCCATGCGCGCGCGGGACAGGATTATTGTTCCAAATCATGTGCTTGGTGAGTTGATAAGCAGCGCGGACAGAGCGAACAGGATGACACGCCGCGAGTTGCGGACGTGCATCGCAAGGGAGACCAAGCCATGAGCCAGACCACCACCGCCCGCCATGAGGCCCGCGCCGACGGGGGGTGCGCCGACGGGGCCCGCCGCAATCAGCAACAGGCCCTTTCCGCCTTCATCGCCGTCAAGGCCGAGATCGACACGCTGCTGGGCCAGCTGCGGGCGCTGAGCGACGAGCACTTCCATGCCGCGCCCGAGAGCGTGAACTGGGCCCATGTCGGCAGCATCGCCCACGCCCGCAACCAGCTGCGCGAGGTCGCCCGCTTCCTCGGGATCGAAGGCTGAGAGGCAGGGAGACCAAGCCATGCCCCGCTATGTGGTCACAATCGAAAGCCGTCGCCGCAGCCGCGAGCTTGCGGCTTTCAGCGACCATATCGACGCGCGACGTGCGCTGCATGAGGCGCTCGAAGCAGCGTCCGCCTCGTCGCGCCGCACCATCCACGGTCGGGTGACCGACAGCCAGACCGGGGACGTCATCACCCATGGCCGGGCATGGAATGGCTGGGTCGGGTTCATCTGACAGGACAGGGAAGGAACAGCATCATGAAACTCTCCGACACGCAGCTCGTGGTGCTCGCCGCAGCCGCGCAGCGCGAGGATGGCAATCTCCTGCCGCTCCCCGCCAGCCTTTCCGGCGGCCTGCGCGCGCGCAACGCCGCGCGGGTGGTGGAAGCGCTCAAGCGTCGCGGGCTGATCGCCGAGACCGTCACCAAGAGCTGGGCCAAGGCGGATCCTGCGTGCAACGCCTTCTGGCGCAACGACGAGGACGGCCGCGCCACCCTGCTCCACATCACCCACGCAGGCCTTGCCGCGATCGGGATCGCGCCGGAACCGGAACCGGATGGCCCGCAGGAGACCAGCGCCGCGCCCGATGCCGCAGCGCCAACGGCGACTGGCTGTCCGCACTGCGATGGTGCGGGCCGCCACCGGCATCAGGCCGGCACCGAGCTGGAGCACACCACCCGCTGCCATGTGTGCGATCCCGAACCGGAGACCGCAACGGTCAACGCCCCGCCTGCCGCTGCGCCGCCGCGCCGCGTTCGCCAAGGCACCAAGCAGGCCGCGCTCATCGCCATGCTCGAGGCGCCCGAAGGCGCCAGCGTGGCCGAGATCAGCGCCGCGCTGGGCTGGCAGCCCCACACCGTGCGCGCCGCGCTCTCCCATGCGCTCCCCCGCCGCCTCGGCCTTGCCGTCTCCTCGCAGAAGGAGGAGGGCCGGGGCCGGGTCTATCGTCTGGCAGCGGCAGGCTGAGCCATGGCCAAGGCCAAGCTGCACGACCGTCTGCTCGCCGCTCTCCTCGCCGCGGGCGAGCGCCGTGTGCCCGAAGCGGCCACGCAGCGCACCACCGTGCCCACCTGCAGCCATCCCAAGGCGCCGCAGGGCTGGCACTACCACGTCGGCCACGCCGGGGCCCTGCGCGTCGGTCCCACCGCCAGCGCCAGCCGCTAGGGCGAGCGAGACGCTCAGGGAGACGCTGCTCGGGATCGTGCGGCTGAAGCAGGTGGACTCCGACGGGCTGACTCGACAAGCCTGACTTGACATGTCAAGCAAGGCTTGACAGGGTGGGTCATGGAGATCGAAAGCATCGTCCACAAGGGCCTTCGCCGTTTTTTCGAGACGGGCGATCCCAAGGGCCTTGTCGGCGATGTCGCGCGGATCCGGCGGATGCTCGCCTTCATCGATGCTGCGGCAAGCTTCGAAGAACTGGCGCTTCCGCCCAATTTCGGGTTGCATCCGCTCAGCGGCGACAAGGCCGGACGCTGGGCCATGAGCGTGACCCGCAACTGGCGGCTGACCTTTGTGAAGCGCGATGCCTACACCATCGCCGAAGTCGATCTGGAGGATTACCACTGATGGCGCTTTCCATGCATCCCTCCTTGGCGGTTCATCCCGGCGAATGGCTGCGGCACGAGGTGCTCACGCCTTACGGGGTGAGCATCAATCGGCTGGCGCGCAGCTTCCATGTCTCGCGCCAGGCGCTGAGCAGCCTGCTCAACGGGCGGGCCGCGCTGTCGGCCGAGATGGCGATCCGCTTCGAGAAGGCCTTCGGTATCCGGGCCGAGACGCTCATGCGCATGCAGACGGCTCACGACATGGCGCGTGCCCGCGCACGGGCCGACGAGATCGTGGTCGAGGACCTGCGCCCCGCGGCCTGATCGCTCATGGACGTTGCCGGGACATTGCCTTATGACGCCGCCGCACCTCCGGTGGTTTCGACCGCTGGGCGCGGGGCCTCTTCGGGAGGCCCCTGCTTTTCGGGCCTCATGACGCGCCCATTCTGCCCAATTGCCTGACCGTCTGCCGCTCAGCCGCCGAGCGGATCGCTGACCAGATATTCGGCGGTCAGCACGATCCTCGCGCTGAGCAGCGGTGCGGCGCCCTCGATGGCCAGCACGCCGATCTCCGGGGCGGAGGGGACGAGCGTCTCGGCCAGCCCGCCGAGCGTCTCGTCTGCCGTGAGCGCGGCGCCGATCGCGCCAAGCAGGGCATCGAGCCCCGCCTCGCCGCCGCCACCGGCAGGCTGGGACATATAGGCCTCGAGCTCGATGCGGTGGCGGTACCATTCGCGCCGCGGGTTCAGCGTCACCTCGGGCTCGCCGGGCTCGCCGTCGCGCAGGATGACGAGCCCCTCTGCCGGCACCTTCTCCGGTAGTGCGGCATTGCGCCGCACCGGCGCTGACAGCCGAGCGCCGAGCTGCGCGGCGAGCGCGGCAAGGATGGCCTCCCGCTTCGACATGGCATCTTCCCGATCGTCGTCAGTTCCAGCGCCGCACGATGCGGTCCTCGAGCCGGGCGATCCAGCGCTCGGCCGCGCCGCCCACATCGAGCCGTTTGCTGAGGCGCACCTGCGGCACCAGCACGAACAGCACCACGCTCACCAGTCCGTGACCGGTGCGCATCGCCGTAGTACTCGCGCGGGCATAGCCGCCGCGCCGGCCGCTGCGCGCGCGCAGGTTCTCGCCGACCAGCAGCGCCGGCCGGCCCGCTCGTCCCGGCACGAAGCGCAGGGGCTGGCCCATGCGCTGCTCCCACAGCCGCGGGGTCAGCCGCCGCCCGCCGGCACGCATCGCCCTGGCCGCCTCGGTCGGAATGGCAAGGAAGGTGGCATGCCGCGCGCGGATCAGCGCGCCCTCGGCATGGCCGCGGATGATCAGCGGCGCCTTCGACCACACCAGCCCCGCCGCCCCGAGGCTCGCCTCGCCCTTGGGCCAGACCTGTCCGCGCCAGGTGCGCGCCAGCCGCGTTCCCAGCCCCGCGCCTGTCACCTGCGCGCGCAGCTCGTCCTTGAGCCCGCCGGTCGCCTCGGCGACGGCGCCGCTCACCGCCTGCTCAGCCGCGGCCACCTCCTCGGCCATGATCTGCCTGAGATCGCCGATGGTGGTAAGCTCAAGCCTCATGGCCCGCGCAGCTCCGCCGTCCAGACGAGGCGCTCGGCATCGCCGAGCGGTTCGCCCTGCACGATCCACGTCTCGCCTGCGACTTCGATCGTGTCTCCGGCAGAAAGCAGCGGCACCTCGGCCATGCGCAGATCGGCAAGCGCGGTCGGCGCGTGCAGGCGGGTCTCGCCCCAGCCAACCACCCGGTCGGGACGGCGCAGCACCACCCGCACCGGCACAGGCGCACCGCTGCCGCCCGCCCGCCAGAGGCCATCGCGCGCAAGGTTGGGATCGGCGAAGAGATCGTCGATGGCCTCCGCGAAGGGGCTCATGCTCAGTTGCTCGAGAAGATGCGCACCGCGAGCCGCGGGCGCTTGTTGACAGGCAGGATCGACGCCTCGGTCTTGACCTCGATCGCGCTGCCATCGGGCCGGGCGATCTGCCGCGCGTAGATCGGCAGGCCGACCGTGTTGACCGTCTCGATCAGGTTGGCAGGCGCACCGTAGGTGACGAAGGTGTCGAGCGTGCCAAGCGGGAAGGCGATGCCCTCGCCGGAGGGGATCAGCGTTTCCGTTGCGCCGGTCGAGAGGGTGACGGTGGCATTGTACTCCTCGAACACGATCCCGGCGAAGGGGAAGCGCCGGCGCGTGTCCTCGCGCAGCGGCTGCGCCCCGGTCGAGGAATAGTACTTGTAGGCCTCCTCGACCTTGGCGTGACCGATCAGCCTGTCGAAGAACTCAGGACTGACGAGCGCGAGCACACCGGTCATGGTCTCGCCCTTGAGCTCGGTCTCGATCTTCCTGAGCACGTCGCGCACCTTGCCCTGGACCTGGGTGCCGGCGGTGCCGAGCAGGAAGTCCGTCTCCTGCTGCGCCAGCCCGAACTCGGTGAAGTAGTTGTAGAGCGTGGTGCCGGCGCCATCCCTGACGATGCCGCGCAGCGCGTTGACCTCCATGTACTCGCGCGTCTGGGCGTGCTTGACCCGCATGCGGGTGAGCTTGCGCTCCATGACGGTGGCGAGCGGATCGGCGGCGTCGGCGACGCCGAAACCGCGCACGCCCTGGATATCCTGCGGCGTGATCACGTCGTCGTGCGGGATCCAGGGCACCGTGAAGGAGCGCATGGAGCGCGTGTCGCGATTGGCGACGGTGGCGGGACCGCCCAGCGGCACGGTGGGCAGGAGGTTGAGCACGCCTTCGGCCTGCTCGATGACGACGGAGCGCTGGGTGATGCCATCGAAGCGGAACAGGCCCATCTGCCCGAGCCGGGTGTAGACATTGGGCAGGATGTTGATGGCCTGGGTCATCTCGGCGAGCGAGTAGCCGCCCGCGTCGAACGGGTTGATCATGGCGACCATGGGGTCGGGTCTCCTTGGGCTGGAACGGGCATGAAAAAAGCCCCGAGGCGGAAGCCTTGGAGCCGGTCAGAGAGTCAGAGGGGAAACGTGAAGATCAGGCGGTGTCGCGCGGCACGATGCCGGCAGCGCTGAGCTCGGCGTGTTTGGCGGCCGCCTTGGCCGCGTCATCGACGGAGGCGTCGAAGACGAGCGCCGCCCTGGAAACGATCGCGGGCCCGCGGGCGATGACGAGGCCGGTCCTGTCACCGGCCGTGGCGTCGACCGCCTCGGTCAGAACGGCGCTTGCGACTTCCGCGCCCTCGTCACCGACAACCTGGGCCGCCGGCGCAAGTCGGTACTTGCCCGAAGCGGTGATCCGCCCGAGCACGGAACCGAGTGCATAGCTCGTTCCGGCCTTGAGGGTCACAGCCTCGCGGCAGTAGCTCGCATTGAGCTCATACTTGAGAAGATCGCCCAGCGTGGGCGGCATGGTCAGCGCGGGCATGGATCACCTCCTCATGCGTTGCGGTTGGTGGTCGCGGCGCGCTCTCGCGCACGGCGGACGATGGGGCTGTCGCCAGGGCCAGGCGCCTGCGGCGCCGCGACAACCACGGCGCTCGCCTTGGCACGTGCCGCGAGTGCGTCGAGCACGGAGCGGCGCAGCGCTTCGGGCCTGATTCCCCTCGCCATGGCGTCCGCCGCATCGATGGTCAGCCCAAGCCGGCCCGCCTGCGCCGCGATGGCGGCGATCTCGGCATATTCGGCCCGGAGCCGCTCGGCTGCAGTCTCAGCCGGGGCTTCGGGCGAAGCCGGTGCGGAGACGGGAGCCGCCGGTGCAGGTTCCGGTGCCTGGCCGTCGTCCACCTGGGATTCCGGAGGATTGGAGGCGGGCGCATCCGTCTCGATGTTGGCGGCTGTATCGTTCGCCACTTCGGTATCGGTGGTCATGTCGAGCTTGCTCCTTGGAGGTTGAACGGCAGAGGTGCGCCGCTGGGCGCCTGCCTTCGCCGGGGCGAGACCCCGGCTTCGGACCGGTCGATCGAGCGTCGCGGCGAGGTCGGCGAGGGCCTGGTCGACGCTGCCCAAGCGGTCCGCGAAACCGACGTCGATGCCGCGCCGGCCGCGATATGTAGCGGCCTGTGTTGCGCGGACCGCGTCCGGGCTCATGTTCCGGTTGCGCGCGATGAGCGCGACGAGTTCGTCATGCAGCGCATCGACATCGGCCTGGATGTCGGCGAAGGCCTCAGGCGAGAGCGGCTCGTGGAGATTGCCATCGACCTTCTTCGCGCCCGCGTGGATGAGCGTCCACTTGAGGCCGGCCATCGCGTCGGCGGCGCTCTCGTCGACATGGATGGCGACGACGCCGACCGAACCGACCTCACCGGTGCGGGTAACGTAGAGGCGGTCCGCCACGCTGGCGATGGCGAAGGCGGCCGACAGCGCGCTCTCGCTCGCCACCGCCCAGAGCGGCTTCTGCGCGGCTTCGCGCAGGGACACGAGGCGATCGACCAGGTCGAACAGGCCGCCGACCTCGCCGCCCGGCGAGTCGAGCTCGAGCAGCACGGCGCGGGTGGCGGGATCGGCGAAGGCCGCCGCGACGGCGCTGCCGATCGCGCCATAGTCGGTCGCGCCGAAGAGCGCCGTCAGCCAGTCGCCCCGGCCCACCAGCGGTCCGAGCACCGGCACCACGGCGATGCCGCTCTCGGTCACCGTGAAGCCACGCGATGCCGCCCGATCGGCGTCGGGGAGGATCGGCATGATCGCGGATCGCGTATCGACGGTCAGATCGGCGGCGAGCAGTCCATCGAGCGCGCGCGGCGCGATCGCCAGCGGCTGGCCCAAGAGCCGAGCGAGATAGGACCGATGCATCATTGGCACGTCCTTAGGCGAGGAGCCTCGTACGGACGCGCGCGGCGATCGCGGTCATGTCGAGGCGAATTTCTGCGTCGCCGATGCGGGCGGTCAGAACATCCTGCCCCGCCGTCTCCAAGGGCGAGTGACCGATGATCGTAGCCGCACGCGACACGGGAAGCCCCAGTACCTGCAACTGTTTGATCGCAGCCAGATGGATGGCGTCCCGGAGCGTGAAGGGACGGTGAACGCCGCGCCGCGTCGGATGGATCGGATTGACATATTGCAGATTGATCCATTTGTGGATGCACGCCGGGCTGACGCCCGTGGCCGCGCAGACCGCATCGATCGTGAACGTCCGTTCGGTCATCACGACCTCCTCAGGTGTCGAGAGATTGCGCTTCCGTCGCGGGGACGGATTCATCCGTCCCGGACGGGTCGGTTGGGATGGACGCCTTGCCAAAGGCAAGCCCGAGCTGGCGCTCTCGCGCACGGTCCGCAGCGATCTCGGCATCGACCTGATCGGCGTCGTAGCCGCGCTCGGCGAGGGCCTGGGTGCGGCTCTTGAGCCCCGCCTCGATCTGCTCGATCTCGGCGCGGGCATCCTTCAGCGGATCGACCCAGTCCCATTTGGGCGGCAGCCACGAGCAGGCAATGTGGTCACGGCGGCGCGCCTCGTAATCGGGAAGGTCGAGAGTGCCGGCCATGACCGCCGTATCCATCCAGCGCGCCCAGACGCGCCGACAGATCTGCCAGACCATGACCGAATGCTGATAGGCCTCGATGCGGCGGCGGAACTCGAGGAGCGCGAGGCGCGAGTTCGAGTAGTTCGCCTTCAACATGTCGTTCGACAGATATGCGTACGGAATGCCGAGCGCCGCCGAGACCTGCAGCAGCGTGCGATACTGGAACGGCTCGTAGGTCTGGCCGACATCCGCCGGCGCCGAGGTCTGCACCTCCTCGCCCGGCTCCAGCATCACGATCTGGCCGGGCTGCAGGTCCATCGTCCGCTCGCCGCCTTCGTCGCTCTCGGCGACATCGAAGGACTCGGCCGGCGCCGGCGTGGTGATGAAGAGCGCATGCATCGCCGCGACCTTCTTCCGGTCGAGCTCGGCGTCGTCGTACTGGTCGAGCAGGAACAGCTTCACGATGCCCGGCGCGAAGCGCGAGACGCCCCGCAGCTGCCCGGCATCGACCGGATCGATCACGTGGATGACCTCGGATGCAGGAACACGAACGGTCTCGGCCATGAGCCCCGGATCGGTCACGTCGCCCGGGTGCCGGCGCAGGAAGTGATAGGCGACGCGCCTGCCGATGCCATCGAACTCGATGCCCTGGCGGACGACATTGCCGCCGGGAAGCTGCTCGTTGCGGCTGAGCGGCAGCATCTCGGAGGGGATCATCTGCAGCTGCAGCGGCACCACGAGCCCGTCCTCGGGCCGGCGCGGACGGAAGCGGAGGAACACCTCGCCGGCGATGAACACCTCGCGCGCGGCGCGCCGTTGCAGGCCATAGAAATCGGTGAACCCCTCGGCGTCGCTGTCGTCGGTCCAGTCGAGCCAGAGGCGCTGCACGCGCGCCTTGAGTTCGGCATCGGCGATCAGGGACGACGGCTTGATGCCGTCGCCCACCACATTGCCGGCCCAGCTCTCGATCGCGTTCGCCGCATAGCCATTGTTGCGCACCAGCCAGCGGGCGCGCGCGGTGATGTCGGCGCCGGCAGCCGCGATCAGCGTGTTGAGATGCGCCCGGCTCGGCTGGAAGTGCCGCAGCCTGCGGCTTGCCTGCCCCGCTTCGAAGCCGCCCACCAGCGCGCCGATGCGGCGGCGCCACCGTGTGATCGATTCCAGCACGGGTCAGAGCCCCTTGGTTGCCGTCGTGCGAACGATGCGGCGGCGCGCGCCGGTCTGCGCCTCGGCGATCCGCCGTTCGAGGTCGCCGAGGGCGGAGGCCATTTCGGCATCGCTCGCATAGGTGATGCGGCGCCCCTCGATCTCGACGGTGCGCACGCCGCGCCAACGGGCGGCGAGCAGCGCATCGCGGCGCGCGATCATGTCCTCAAGCGTCATGGTCCTGGTCTCAAACGAGATAGCTGGGCGTGATCACCCGTCGGCCGCGCCGGGCTGGCGCTCGTCGCACCAGACCCGCGGAGGCGATCCCTGGCGTGCCGGGGTGAGAACCAGCAGTCTCTGGCGCCACCGGGGCACACCGATCGAGCGAACCCACCTGGCCTTCGAGATCGCGCCACCGGGCTTCCCCCCAGCGGTCGGCGCCGGCGATCCAGGCGGCAGCGCGGGCGTAGACCCGGCAGTCGAGCGCCTCGTTCCTCTCGCGCAGCTTCTGCCATTCGAGCCGGGCAAAGCCGCGCCGGTTGCGCACCGTCACCAGCTGCTCGGCGGTGAGCTGGCGCAGCCACTCGCTCTCGATCCAGTCGGGCAGATGGATGGTGCCCGGCGGGAAGCCGGCGCCGGCCGCGCGCTCCTCGGCAGTCGGGCGCGCGAGCCGCAGGAAGCGGTAGGTCTCGGCCTTGAAGCTCGAGACCGCGACGGTCCACAGCCGCGCGCCGCGCCGCAGGCGCCGCCCGTTCTCGGTCGCATCGACATAGGTGGGCCCCGAGACCGGGCTTGCCCGGTTGAACCCCTCCACCCCCTTGACCGGCGCCACCTGCGCAAAGCCGACGCTGCGCGCCCAGGCATAGACCGCCGGGGCCTCGTAGCCCGTGTCGATCGCGAGCCGGGCGATGCGCAGCTGCGCGCCGTGCTCGTGCGGCCAGGGGCGGTCGAGGAGCGCGCTCAGCCGCTCCCAGGCTTCCTGCCGGTCCGGCCCGCCCTCGATGACGATATGATCAACGAGCCAGCTTTCGAGGCCGCGGCCCCAGGCCCAGACATCGACCTCGATGCGGTCCTTCTGCACGTCGGACCCAGCGGTCAGGAACAGCCCGCCCGCGGGCACGGTGCCGGCCGGCCAGCTTTCCCTGCGATCGTAGAGCCGCTGCCAGTCGGGCGCCTCGCCGCTCTCGACCCAGGTCTCGCCCAGCACGGTGTTGCGAAACACCTTGATCGCCTCGTCAGAGCCTTGCGCCGCCTCCCAGCTGCGCGCGATCCGCGCCCAGCTCAGCCAGCCCACCGGCGAGTAGAGCGCCGAGAGATGGTAGCCGGTCGTGGCAGGATCGGCGGCGGTCGCGGTGGCGCGCCATTCGCCGGCTTCCAGCATCGCCGTCTTGTGGTGCTCGGCGATGGGCGCCTCGCAGCCCTCGCAGACATATTCCGCCGTCTCGGGCTGGCCCTTGTGCCAGCGCAGCCGCTCGAACTTCAGCCACTGCATCGCCCCGCAATGCGGGCAGGGCACGAAGTAGCGGCGCTGGTCGGAGGCCTCGAACTCGCGCTCGATCCGGCTCACCCCGCGGATGGTGGGCGTCGAGACCAGCAGCACCTTGCGCCGGTGGGCGAAGGTGAGCGAGCGCGCCTCGGCGAGGCTCACCGGATCGCCCTCCTCGTCGGCCGAGGCCGGATAGGCGTCGATCTCGTCGAGGAAGATGTAGCGCGCCGGCATCGAGCGCAGGCCCACGGCCGAGTTGGCCCCCGTCATGATCAGGATGCCGCCCGCGAACTCCTTGGACAGCATGGTGTTGCCGGCATCGCGGGACCGGGCAGGCTTCACCCGCTCCCGCAGCGCCGGGCTCTCGGCGATCAGCGGATCGATGCGCTGGCGCGAATGGCGCTTGGCCAGCTCCACCGTGGGCTGAACCGCGAGCATCGGCCCCGGCGCCTGGTGGATGACATAGCCGATCCAGTTGTTGCCGGCCTCGGTCGCGCCCACCTGCGCGGCCTTCATGAACACCACCCGCTGCACCGGATCGTGCGGACCGAGCCGGTCCATGATCTCGCGCATGTAGGGCGTTCTCGCCGTGCGATAGCGCCCCGGCTCGGCCGAGGCGCGCGCGGCGAGCATCCGGTGGCGATCGGCCCAGGCGGAGACCGCGAGCAGCGGATCGGGCGCGAGACCGCGTGCCCAGGCGCGCAGGATGTCAGCCGCGCCGGCGAAGGCCTCGCCCGCCGCGCGCGCCTCAGGTGAGGTCGGGGGCCCGTGGGGCGGCAAGCTCCTCGAGGTGGCTGCGGACATGGTCCTCCAGGATTTTCTGCATCGCCGCCACCTCCACGTTCACCTCCTCGCTGCACGCGGCCGAGAGCTCGGCCGCCATCAGCGCCGCCACCCGCGCCGGCCAGGTGACCCATGCCTCGCGCTCCTCGCGCGCCAGACGGAAGACCAGCGCCTCGGCCCGGGCGCGCTCAACCAGCTCGCCCTTCAGCTTCTGCAGCCGGATGCGCCGCTCCTGGGCTTTCAGCACCTCGTTGGCGGTGCGCGCCTGGAGGAAGGTCATTGCGCTGTTCGCCGGCGGCGCGGCCAGCCCCTGCTCGCGCAGGGTCTCGCCCACGGCGGCGACGGCGGCCTCGGGCACGGGCCTGACGCGCTCTGCCGGGCCGCGGCGGGATCTGGCCGGATCGGTGGCCTCGGCGCGGCGCACATCGGAAGCGGCGGCATCGATCGAGCCGTCGGGATGCAGCACCAGCCGCCCGGCGGCGCGCGCCTTCTGCACCGCGCCGCGCGAGATCCCGGCATGCGCCGCATATTGCCGCTCGCTCATGCCCATGGGTGCGGGAGTTCCGTTGGCAGTCATGTCGCCGACCGATCAGGCCTTGCCGATCCTTGCCCCAGCGCCTGGCGCTCGCGCAGCTGCTCGAACAGCCGCCGCAGCGCATAGGAGCGCGCAAGGCTCACCAGCGTGAACATGGCGCCGATCATCAGGTTCTGCGCCAGCGTCGCATACAGGCCGAAGATCGGAAAGATCAGGACCTGCGTGACGACCGCGACGCCGTAGCCGACGGCGACGTTGGCAAGGGACTCGACCAGCGACATGAGGCGGGATTGCTTCATGCCTCTGCCTCATCCATCGCCCAGCAGTTCAGCCGCCAGAGTTCGCAGCGCATGCGCTGCAACCAGCGGGACCACGCCATTGCCACAGAGCCGAAGCCGGTCCACCCGGTGGGCCAGCCCATCAGCGCCTCGACGAACAGCGGGTTCAAGGTCCGGGGCGATGGCGAGATATCGCGCCCAGCCATCGACGTCACCAGGACCTGGCGGCCAAGCAGGCCGTTCACCGGTGTGTTCGCCAATGTCGTCGCCCCATCCTTGTGATCCCGCGCCGTCGGCGTCATCCACATCCCCGCCGCATGGGTCAGGTCGGCACTCCTGCGGTTGCCCGCGCTCGGCTTGCAGCCGTCGTTCGCCATCGGCGTCGGCCAATCCCGCGCCATCCGGTCCAGACCCTTCTCGTCCTTCCTTTCCCCACCTCGGCTGCGAAAGCTGTCGGTCTGCGGCGTCGGCCACAACGCGGCCGTCGTCGCGAGGTTCATGCCGTGCTGCCCCGCTGCCTGCGAGGGCGTCGGCTTCGTCTGCCGGTTTTCGTTGGCGCTGGCGCGGGGCGTCGGCCAGAGCCGCAGCAGTTCCGTCCGGTTCCCGCCACTCGACCGGGTTCCAGAGCAGGCGCGCGGGGTCGGCCAGCTCGTCCCCCTCGCGAATGGCGAGGATGAACAGACGCTCGCGTTTGTGGGGAGCGCCGACTTCCGCCGCTGTGAAGAGGCCCGCCGCAAGGCGGTAGCCCATGCCGACCAGTCCTGCGGCGACTTCGGGGAAACCGAGGCGGAGATGATGGGCGACATTTTCGAGGAAGACGAAGGGCGGCTCGACCTCGCCGATGATACGGGCGACATGAGGCCAGAGGTGGCGTGGGTCGTCGGCACCCCGGCGCTTGCCCGCGACGGAGAACGGCTGGCACGGATAGCCCGCAGTGACGATGTCCACCGCGCCGCGCCACGGGCGGCCGTCGAAGGTGCCAACATCGTCCCAGACAACAGCCTGATCCAGGGACGCGTCTTCCATCCGCGCCACGAGAGTGGCTGCGGCGTAGGTTTCCCGTTCGACATGGCCCACAGCACGATATCCGGGGATGGCGATGGCGAGCCCAAGGTCGAGACCGCCTGCGCCGGAGCAGAGGGAGAGGCCGAACAGGCACGCATCTCCCGCTCCGGAATCGTCTCCGGAGGAAGGTAAAGCCAAGTCATGCATGTCACGCGGCGGTCTTGCGCTTTCGCGCGGGTTCAGGGGCGGTGTCCATGTCCGGCGTATCGGCCATGGGTTCCGTGCCGTCGCCCAACCGCTCGGCTTTCACCTCGGCAAAGGTCCGCCCGTTGCCCTCGAGGATCGCCTCGCGGCCCGTGGCGGCCTGCCAGCGTTCGATCGCGACATCGACATAGGCCGGGCTGATCTCCATCGCGAAGACACGCCGGCCGTTGGCCTCACCGGCCATGATCTGAGTGCCCGAGCCGCAGAACGGCTCGTAGCACAGCCCGCCGCGCTCGACGTGCTGGCGCATCGGGATGGCGAAGGCATCCACCGGCTTGGGCGTCGGATGATCGGGGCGCTCCTCGCCGGCAGGCACGGCCATCTCCCAGGTCGAGGGCAGCGTCTCCTCGGCGACCTTCGGCGGACGGTGCGGGCGGCGCCAGCCCATGAAGCAGGGCTCGTGCTTCCACAGATAATGCGAGCGGGTGAGCACGCCGCGGTCCTTCACCCAGATGATCTGCTGATGGACGAAGGCGCCGGCCTTCTCCCAGCAGGCTTCCAGCATCGCCTGGCGGCGGGACGCGTGCCAGCAATACCACGCGGCATCCTCGGTGATCGCCTCGGCAATGGCCGCGGCGATGAAGCCGTCGTAGAGTTCCGCGCCCTGCGAACTGTCGTCCCAGGTCACCCCATAGGACTGCGACCAGTCCTTGTTCCGCGTCGGGTGGTTCGCGCCGTCGTAGTCCACGAGATAGGGCGGGTCGGTGGCAAAGAGCACGGCGCGCTCGCCGTTCATCAGGCGGCGGACGTCCTCATGGTTGGTGCTGTCGCCGCAGAGCAGACGGTGGTGCCCGAGGATCCACAAATCGCCCCTGCGTGAGGCCGGGTTGCGCGGCGGCTCGGGGATGGTCACCGGCGGAAACGAGCCGCCAGCCCCGCCGTCTTCATCGTCTGCGTCCGGGTCGAGCGCGAGGAGCTTGTCGAGTTCGCCGTCGGAGAAGCCGACCAGCGACAGATCGAAGTCCTCGGCCAGCAGTCCCTGCAGCTCGGCGGAGAGCAACGCCTCGTCCCAGCTTCCGAGTTCCGTCAGCTTGTTGTCCGCGATGCGGTAGGCCCGGCGCTGCGCGGGCGTGAGATGCCCGAGCACGATCACCGGCGCCTCCTTCAGCCCGAGCTGGCTCGCCGCCAGAACGCGGCCGTGGCCCGCGATCAGCTCCCCGTCCTCGGCCACGAGGCAGGGCACGGTCCAGCCGAACTCGGCCATGCTGGCGGCGATCTTCGCCACCTGCTCGGCCCCATGCTGCTTCGCGTTCCCGGCATAGGGCTTGAGGCGCGCGAGCGGCCACGTCTCGATCCGGTCGGGTGCAAAGGCAAGGGTCATGGATAAGAGGAACCGATGAGGGGTCAGGAACGCGGGAGCGGCGGCACCGGCGCTGGTGGCCGCTGATTGGCCAGGCTGGCTCAGCGGCCGAAGCCTCGACGCGCATGCAGCCGATGGGCAGCTTGCTCGATTGGGCGAACGGGAGAGTGGATCCTGCGGTGGATTCCACGGTGGATCGCCTGTGGACTCCGGGTGGATTCTGCAGGCCAGCAGGAAGCCACCCGGAAGCCAGCCCGGGCCTTCGGCTATCCAACGGAAATCACGCGGTTTTCTTGTGTCATTCGGCAGGCGGTGGCTTCCGTCTGGCAGGGGTGGCTTCCCAAAAAATCGGCCTGTGCCAAGCGATACGCCGCGCCTCGCCCGCCAGCATACGATTTCCGCCAGGAAGGACCCGCGAACTCGTCTGGAAGCGGGACCAAGGCCGCGACGCGCGCGCCTCTCCCGAGGATAGCCAGAATCTACCCAAGAACCGGGGTTTTCGTCTCTTCGAAAAGTGTCCGGCGGACACTTTCCGCCTCGCTTCGCGAGATTGCGGTCACTCGCCGAGGAGCGCTCGCAGATCTTTCATCAGCAGGAAGAGATGATACGGGTCGGTCGGGCTTGGCTCGAAGTCAAGCGCCTCATACCAGGCGCGCGCTTCGTCGTCCTTGGCATGTACGAGCAGTGCTCGGATACCAGCAATCTCGGCCGCTTGGGCCGTGCGGAGCAGCGCGTCCTTGAGCAACCCCTTGCCCAGTCCCTTTCCCTGCTCGGATCGGTCGATGGCAAGACGAGCGAGGAGCATCACCGGAATCGGGTGACGAGCCAGCCCCTTGCCGACCCGACCAGGCGCATCGCCATGTTCGACGGCGCCGACCGCGAGGCTGTAGTAGCCCACGACGCGCTGCCCTTCGTGACAAACGACATAGGTCTGAGCGCTGCCCGCTTTCTGGCTGACCAGCGCGTGGCGTTGCAGGAATCGATTCAGGGGCTCTTTGCCGCAATCAAACGCGTCAACGCTATGGGAAGCGTCGAGCTTTCGGACGGCAGAGAACGCTTGGTCCTCCGCCGTCACTCAAGCACGCTCTTCTTGGCGAGCAGTTTGGCGAGGCGCGGCTTGCTCTGGACGGGACGGTCGAGAACATCCTGGAAGGCTTGCCACTGGGCGTCGTCCAGCCGGAACAAGCGCCGATCGACCAGCGCTTCCTCGGCGGCATGGATGCCCGCTTCGAGCAGGAACTCCGTCACGTTCTTGTGCGAAAACGTGGCCGCTCGCTGCAGCAGCGCCTTCATGCTCGGCGTGGTGCGCACCTCGATACGTTCGGACTTGGCTTCGGCTGCGGGCATGGCTGATCTCCTGTCCCAGATTCCATATCATACGGACAACGTACGGACAAGAAGTTAATTGGGATGTCCAGCGGGATCGTCGCAAGCCTCCTTAACCATTTCAATCACGTAGCGCCGCGACCGGAGTCGCGGGACTTTCCGCTGATTCAGCCGCCACGCGATCACGCAGAGCGCGTAGAGCCAGTGCTCGTGCGCCGCCGAGCGCTGCAATCCCACGGTCCAGCAGATGGTTTTCCAGCGCTCGCCGTAGGCGCGCAGCCAGACAATCTTGCCGTCGATCGGATCGAGCCCCACCGTCCAGCTGAGCGTCTCCTCCATCCGGCTGATCGCGGCGGGTGACGGGATGACGCGCATCGGCTTCGGCTCCTGTCCGACCTTGTCGGCGAAGCTATGGATGACCTCCGGCCAGACGTTGAAGTAGCCCTGCCGCCGGGGTTCGGGCAGGCGCTTGAGCACAAAGGCCGCTTCCGCGAGACGTTCCTCGACGAGGCTCGGTGTCCACTTCACTGCACGCCTCCTCGGGTCTCCAAGGCCCAGAGCAGGATCGCGATCGCGTCGGCCTCGTTGTCGTCGGCGGGTTGGAACCCGCGCTGGCGCATTGCGGCGAGCACGGCATCCTTGCCGGCGTTGCCCTTGCCCGTGGCGAAGCGCTTGATGGTGCCGACCGGAACGCCCTGATAGGCGACACCCTCACGCTCGCACCAAGCGGTCAACGTCGCCAGGAAACCGCCGTAGAGGTGGGCGGCGTCAGTGCCGATATGGCGCCGGACCTCCTCGAAATAGATCGCGGCCAACCCACCGCTGTCGTCGGCCAGTTGTTCGAGCCAGCGCTGGAAACGCAGGTACCGCATGCCGCCGCCATCGAAGCGTCCGGAGCGGAAGGTGGCGGTTCCGCTGTGCACGATCCCGCCCGCCAGGCTCGCCCAGCCCGTGGTGGTGCCGAGATCCAGGGCGAGAATGGCGCTGCCCGCGGATGTCGAGATGACCGGGGCCGGATGGGGCGCGCTCTTGGGGAGAGGTGACGGGCACTGGCTCATGGTGGTGGGTCCTTCTCGTCTGATGTCGGTGAGGGGATGGACGGCACGGTGCCTGCGCGCGCGAAGCCCCTGGGGGTGGGAGTGGGAGAACCCGCTTGGCGCGGTTCTCCCCCACCCCCGAAGGGGGTGGCTTTCACCCCCACAACTTCGAGAGCGCATCAACACGTTGAATCTTTTGGAGAAATCGAAGTTGGGACGGCCCATGGCGTGGGTCGCGTTCCCAACTTGAATCTGCGAAAGGCCGCGCAGCGGGGCGCGCTGGAGCCAAGGTAGTTGGGAGGAGCTTTCCCAACTTGAATGTGCGCGGGACGGCTGGGGGGTGCGCGGTGGCGCGAAAAGCAGCGAAAGTAGTTGGGAAGCTGGCCGCCCAGCTCGCCGCAACTTGCCACAACTTGATTCTGCGTAAGTCCGCGTAATCGGGATGAGCTGGCGCATCACGAGGTCTCCTCCGTCTGATAGACCCAGACCAGAGGGTTCTCGACCGGCAGCGCCGCGCCGCTCTGTGGGCACTTGTAGGTGCTGGGAAGGACCGGGATCCGGACGGGCACGACCTCGCCGGTGTCGGGGTCTGCCGTCTCTTCTCCGGTCGGGAACGTCATGCCCTCGACGCAGAGATAGCCGAACTTCGAACGCGAGGTTGGCAGGCCGAATGGCGCGCCATCGCGAACGAACTTGATGAAACCCTTCGTGGCCAGCACGCTGATCCGTTCGCGGATCGTGTCCTTGCCGCCGAGCCCGGCCTGGTTCTCGAAGCTCTCGGCGAACTGCAGCGCGGTGTAGAGTCGGCCGGCCTCGGCCTCATCGAAGAGCAGTTGAAGGATCACGTCGTGTTTCCGGGTCCGTTCGGCGTCCAGCTTCTCGCCAAATTCGCGGCGCACGAGGCGCTCGCCAGAGCGGTCCACCACGACCCAGCGCCCGTCGGCCTTGTCGATGATCATCGGCTCGATGCCGGGGCCGTTGCGCAGCTCGAAATGCAGCATCCGCTCCGGCCGGCCCTCGTCGGGACGGTGCATGATCACGCCGGAGGTGTAGAAGCTGCGGAGGCTGCCCGCGCCCGAGAGCGCCATGAACGGGTCCTCGACGAGCTGTTTCTTCGTGGTCTTGCGGGTGTGATGGCAGAGGATCAGGCCGGCATCCGGGGCTACGGCGTCCCGCAGCGCTTCGACCCGCTCTTGCAGGAAGAAGAGCATCGCGGTGTTGTCGTTCTCCCCGCCGCCGTCCGGACCCCCATCGAAGAGATTGCGGATCGGGTCGATGCAGAGGATATCGGGAGCGCCATGGCCGTAGTGGGCGCGAACCGCGGCGATGGTCAGGCCCACGCCGCCGGCGTCGAGCAGCATGCGGACCTTCGGCGTGGCGACGAGATTGTCGCGCGCCGCGGCCAGGAGCGCCGGATCGATCCGGATCGCCTGAAGGCGTTCGCGCAGGTAGTGGTATTGAATCTCCGCCTGCAGATAGAAGATCCGCAAGGGCCGGCTTGGCGCGAAGCCGAGGAACGGCACGCCCGCCGCCATGTGGACGAGCAGACTGATCAGGAAATCGCTCTTGCCGACCTTGGGGGCGCCGCCGAGCACCAGCATCCCGCCGGGCGTCAGCAGCCGCGGAGCGATGATGTCCTCGGGCATCGGGCTCACGTCGTCGAGCAGTGCGCCGAGCGTGAAAACCGGCAGCGCGGACATCGGCGGAACAGCGATCCGTTCGAGGGCCGGTCCGTGGCGCTCTTCGTGCAGCCGCCAGAGGCGCTGTGCTTCCGAGGCGAGACGTTCGAGCGGCCAGCTCGGACGGAGCTGGGCGGCGTTGTACTGGCAGATCGCCTCCCACGCGTCGTCGCGGCTCATGCGGCCCTCGTGCGCCATGCGGACGTAGTGGCCGATCGCGGCGCTCGCCCCCTGGAAGCGCGTCCAGTCGTCCGAGCCGCCTTCGCGGACCGGTGTCGTCAGGACATCGGTGATCGAGGGTTTGTCCGAAGATGGGCCTGGCTCGGATCCGACCCCGGCAAGCGGCGGCATGTCGGCGACTAGCTCGGCGAAGTCGCGCAGATGGACCTCGACCCGCGGGCTGTGGCGGCGGATGTTGACCAGGCGCTTGAACCCGCCCTTGTGATAGACGGAGCCGGCCAGACGGATCGGCTGGTGGGCCGATCGGAAATGCGTGTCGCCGCCGACCTTGACCGCAATGTCGCCGCGCAGCCGACAGAGAAGCGCGATGTCCTCGCCCTCGGCCGGTTCACTCAAGCGCCACCAGACATGCAGCTTGTCGAGACCGTCCGGCGTCCGGCCGCCGCTTTCGACGAGCAGTGTCGGCTCGCCGAGATGCCGGATGAGGTGGTCGAGCTTGGCGGCGATGTCACCCGCGTCGAGGTCGACCAGGACCGTCTGCATCTGCTGGACATCGGCGGCCTTGGCCTTGCCGGTCTCGGCGACCGTTCCCGGCACCACATAGAAGGCCGCCCCTTCGCGTGCTGCCCAACCGGCGAAGGAAACCGCCTTCTCCAGCAAACTGCCGTCGATCTCGATCCAGGCGTTGTGGGGTCGGCCCCCGCCGTGCTCCGCACGGCCATCTTCAGATTTCTTTGGGCCTTGGCCCTTGTCCACGAACCCGCGCAGCGGAACCCAGCCCTCGCAATAACCGAAGACGACGTCGAGAAAGACGGCGATCTGCTCTGGATCCGGCTCGATGTCGAACGGATCGGACTGCGGCGTAGCGTCGTTGAAGTCGCGCCAGGCATCGAGGGAGACGACTTTGTTCTCGCTCATGCCGCCAGCCCCCAGCAGCGATCCGACCACGGGCACATCCGGCACTCGTGGAAGTCACGGCTCGTAGCGATGCGCGGCAGCAGATCCCCTGCATCGCTCGCCTGAAGGATCCGCACGGCGCGGTCGCTCATACGCTGGGCGAGCCCCGCGTCGAACGGCACGAGTTCGTGGTGCAGTTCGGCGGTGTCCTTGTTGATGGCGGTGAAGAGCGCTGGATTGTCGGAGATGCCGGGGACCTGCGGCTCCATGTAGGCCTGGTAGAGGGCGATCTGGGCGGCGTAGACCGGCTTCGCGACAACCACGCCCTTGGCCACGGTCTCGCGCCAGTTCCTGGCGTTCATCGTCTTGCATTCCCAGAGCGCGGGAACGCCGATGCCCAGCTGCTGCGGAGCAGCGGCAATGATCCCATCGACATGACCGCGGATGCGGCCACCCGCGACCGAGAAGCCGAACTGAAAGTCGGCGCCAGCCAATTGCTCGCCGTCCGGACGGTTGCCCTTGCGGGTAAAGAGATCGAACCCGGCACCGCGCAGCCAGCCGATGGCAAGATCTTCGAGCGCGTGTCCGATCTCGAAGATCCGCAGCGTCTGGCCGGAGAACTCCCGGCCCTCATCCTTTGGCGCCCCCGTGAACTCGAATTGCAGAGCGCGTTCGCACGGGTGCCCGAGGCGGGAGCCGCCGAGGTAGGTCCTGGGCGCAACCGCCGCGCGTTCAGCAGCGATCGCCTCGTCGATCACCGCATTGATGCGTTCGGCGCAGGTGGGGCGGCGGTTGTAGTCGAGCATCAGAACGGCACATCCTCGTCTTCAGCAGCAATGGCGTGCATGGCGTCCTGGAAGCCGCCGACGGCGACCTCGATGAGCGTGAGCACCTGCGCCTCCGAGAGATCGGAGAAGCGCGTCTGCCAGCCGATCTCCTCCATGATTTCGGCGACCGGCTTCATGGCGGCGCGGATCGCCGCCTTCTCCTGTTCGGTGAGATCAACCATGGCCCAGCGCTCCCGCGCCAAGCGCGTCCAGAAGCCCTGGCAGGCCATCGAGCAGAACCAGACCGAGGGGCGCGGCCAGTTCGATGGCACCGGATCGAACCAGCCAAAGCCACGGGTGGGTCGCCGGCAGACAGCACAGAGCCTTCCACGCGGATGCCAGAGCCGCCGCCGTTCCTCGGCCGTGGTAGGGGAAACAGAAGCCATGGCTCATGCCGCCCTCCCGATGGCTGCTTCGGGCGCGGCATCGGCCGCGCCGAAGACGAGGGAGCGGATGGCGTCGCGGTTGAACCGGAAGGCCAGCAGCGCCGAGGCCTGGTAGCGGGTGAGCCCGAAGTCCTGCCGGGACTCCGGCGGCAGGAAGGCGAGCTGCCGGTCGGTGGGCGGCTGGTTCAGCCAGCGGCGGGTCTTGTGGGCGCTCTCGTCGCTCTCATGCTCGTTGAGCCAGTCGTCAGCCGCTGCCAGACAGACGGTGCGCTCGCCCACGGCCAACAGATGCGGCCGCTGCTTCTGGAGGCCTCCGATGCCGTACCACCGGCCGTTCAGGAAGAAGACACCGCCCCAGGCATTGAAGCCGTTGGCGATGAGCGCGGCATCGTCGCCGAAGAGGTCGCACCAACGGAAACTCGACCGCTTCAGCAGGTCGATCTCGGTCATCACGAAGTCACCGAGCGGCGTTGCTTCGCCGCCTTCGGGACGCTCCCAGACATGACCGCACAGCGGGCATTCGATAGTGGCGAGCGGCACGATGGCGCCGCAGTCCGGGCAATCCTTGGTCGGCGCCTCGCCGGAGGGTTCGCGACCGTCCAGGTCGACGTCCTGCTCCAGCGATCCGTGCATCAGGGTCGAGGTGCCGAAGTCGAGCACGATGCAGTCGGTCTTGATGATGCCGGGATGCTCCTCGGGCGAGACCGTGCGCAGACCGCGACCGACCATCTGGATCATGGTCGACTTGTAGGAGCTCGGCCGCAGCAGCACGACGCAGCCCGTCGGCGGGTGATCCCACCCCTCGGTCAGCACCGCGACATTGACGACGACCCGCAGCTCTCCGGCGGCGTAGGCGTCGAGGGTCGTCTTGCGGTCGGTATCGGCCATGTCGCCTTGGATCAGCCCGGCGGCGACACCGGCCGCGTTGAAAGCGGCGGTCACGTTGCGCGCGTGGTCCACGGTCGAGCAGAACACCACCGTCTGGCGCTCGCCCGCCTTTTCCCGCCAGTGGCGGATGACGGCGTCCGTGACCGGCGACCGGTTCATGATCGCGTCGACCTCGGCCATGTCGAAATCGTCGGCCGTGCGGCGCACCTTGGTGAGCTGGTCCTGGACGCCGACATCGATCACGAAGGTGCGCGGCGGCACGAGATGGCCGGACGCGATCAGCTCCCCGATCCGGATCTGATCGGCGACGTTGGAGAACACCGGGCGCAGACCGCGCTTGTCGCCCCGATTGGGCGTCGCCGTGACGCCGTAGACCCGGCACATGGCATTGCGCTGCAGCGCGGCGTCGATGATGCGCCTATAGCTGTCGGCTGCCGCGTGATGCGCCTCGTCGATCACCAGGAGGTCGAGCGCGGGCAGCTGGCCGAGATTACCGGCGCGCGCCAGCGTCGGCACCATGGCGAAGGTGACCTGGCCAGCCCAGGATTTCTCCTTCGCGTCGACGACCGAGGTCGTGATGCGGGGATTCACCCGGCCGAACTTGCTGCGGTTCTGCGCGGTCAGCTCGTCGCGGTGGGCGAGCACGCATGCCTTGGCGCCCGTGCTCTTCGGGGTTTCGCCGACCATGCGACCGACGACCCCCGAAAGCATGATCGTCTTGCCGGCTCCGGTCGGGGCGACGCCGAGGGTGTTTCCGTGTTCGTCGAGCGCGCGGACGCTGCGCTCGACGAACTGCTTCTGGCGGGGACGCAGCAGCATGGCCGCCTCACTGCGCCCAGGACGGGCGCGTGCCCGCCGCCGGTGCTGAAGATTGGGGCATGGATGGCGGGGAAGGCTGAGCCTGCGGCTGCGCTGCCGCACCGGGCACGCCCATGAGGGCGGCATAATCCTTGTGATCCGGCGTCACGGCCGCGCGGATCTCGTTCTTCTCCTCGCCGTTGGTGTCGGTGCCGATGTCGATCCGCGCCACGAACTCGAGCCCGTCGAGATCGGCAAAGCCGCTGATGCGACGCGCGGCCTGGGCCTGGGCGGACGTGTCCTTGTCCGCAATGCCGCGCGCGGAGTTGAGCATGCCGCGGATCAGGCTGCGGCCCATGTTCGCCCAGTCCGGCCCCTTGGGGCTGTACAGCCCGATCAGGGTGAAGATCTTGCGCCGTGCGTAGGGCCCTTCGAGAACCGTGAACTCGCCCGAGAGATAGACCGAGCCGGTGGTCCCCCGCGTGGCGTATCCGCCGGTCCAGCCCTGCGCCGGATCGTCGAAACCGCCCGGACGGATCGTCAGGCGCACCTTGGCCAGCGTGCCCTTGGGGATGATGTTGCTGTTCTGCTTGGCGTCGTTGAAATCGTTCCAGGATCCAGTCATGGCTGGGGTCTCCTCGTTCAGGCGTTTTCGGAAATGGCAGGGGCGTCGGAGGTCGCAGCGGTCGCGGCCGGGGGCGCCCTGCGATAGGCCAGCCGTTCGCAAGCCGGCTTCACGGGGCCGCGGATCTTGGCCATCAGGCGGCCGAGATGCGGCTCCTCGATCAGGTCGAGACGGCCGGATCGATCCTTCGCCGGGAAATTGCAGGGGTTGATCGTCTGGCAGACGAAGGCACGGTACGGCGCGCCGGCGTCGTCCTTGATCTCCGCCATCGTCAGGACTTCATCGACGATGCCCGGCAGCTCGAGGCCGGTCTTCGCGCCGTCGATCTGCGGCTGGAAGATGCGTCGATTGAAGTCGTCGAGCTTCTCGTCGAGGATCCCGACGAACCAGACGTTCTTCGCCCGCGTGTGCTGCAGATGCGTGAGCCACGCGATCATCTCGCGGCCGTGCAGGCCATAGGCGCCGCGGACATCGGGCTTGCCGGTCTTCTCCGAGAATGCCTCGGGCTGCCCCTTGCACCATTGGAAGCAGAGCCGCCCGGCGACGGTGATCGAGTCGATGAAGACCGTGTGGTAGCGGTCGAGCGCAGCCGGATCGCCGAAGCGCTCGCACACCGCCGCGAAGTGGGCCTCGCTGTAGACCTGGTCGTCCCGCAGCGCCGGATTGGGGCCGCCGATGAAGACCGCGAAGTCGCGGCATTCAGCCCATGTGCGCGGCCGGACGCTGTCGCCGGACCATCCCTCGATGGCGAGGTCGCCCGCCTCCAGGTCGATGAACAATGTAGTGGCGGGGTCGAGCGTCCAGAGAAGCGAGGTCTTGCCGATCCCGGACTTGCCGAAGATCGTGCCCTTGATGCCGCGCGGCTCGGCGAGCCGCTGGTCGGCGGAGATGATCGGGAGGGCCATCACTTGCCTCCCTTCGTCGCGATCAGGGCGTCGATCGCGACGTCCGCGCCGAGCGCGCCGGCCTTGCGGGCCTCGTCGTGGAGGGTGCGCACCGCGTCGATTTCTCGGTAGAGGGCCGATGCCCGCTCGTTCAGACCGATGAGGGCAAATGCCAGGTCGTCGATCGAGGCCGTCCCGACCGGCTTGACGGTCTCGTCGCGACGCTCGCCAAGGGCCGGCACCCGGATGGTCTCGGGCAGCTTTTCCAGCCCGTAATGGTGCTCGCGGAGCACCGCGAGCTTCTTCGTGATGCTCATGTCGTCACCTCGCCGTTCAGGGAAAGACGGAAGCTGGGCTTGCCGGTGCGGACGGTGCGCGCGTCCTCGAAGGCGGAGCGGATGTGGCTCGGCCAGGCCGCGAACTTGCGCTCGGGCACCTTGATCGCGACATCGACGTATTCACCGGGGTCGTCGCCCTCGGCCCGGATGCGTTCGACGAGAGCGGCGAGCTTGTCCTGGTCCCAGTCGACGCGCTTCGGCAGATCGGCGATCACGGTGACCGCGCCGTCATCGAAGCGGACCGTGCCGGTGTCTTTGCCGGCAGTCTGGCGCGCTGCGTGGGCACGATCGCCGTACTTGAGCGCGACGGCCCCATCGAGCCAGTCGCAGACGGTCTTGGCGCGGCGCAGGGCGTCGGCGGCATCGTCCTGCAAGAGGGCGAGTTGCTCGGCGGGCAGAGCGGCGATGTCGCCGACGGCCATGCGGCGGAGCTCATCGAGGGAGATACGGTTTGAGATCGTCATCACCGCCCCCTCACGCCGCAGGCTTGCTTGGGTGGTCGGCGGTACTCGCGCGGATCTGCTCGCGCTCGTACTCCTCGACGTCTTCGAGGCGATACACGACGCGACCGCCGAGCTTGACGAAGCGCGGGCCTTCGCCCGTCCAGCGCCAGCGCTCAAGCGTGCGGTGGCTGATGTTCCAGCGCGCAGCCAGGTCGATCTGGTTGAGGTGTTTCGTAGCCATCTGATTCTCCTTCGGTTTTGGTCGAAAACCTGCGGAGACGATGGACGAGGCCGGGGGAGGAGCCGGGGAGGAGCCAGGGAGGAGATACGGGAGGAATGCAGTCCGAGTGGCCAAAAACCAAAAAGGCCGCCCCGAAGGACGGCCTAGTTTCGAGAGGCTTTCAGTGTCACACCTCGAGCCAGCAGTTGGATCCGCTCTCTCTGATCACCTCTTGCCAGGTGGGGTGGCCACCGAAGAGATCCTTCAATCGCTTCACCGATGGCCCGCACTCGGCTTCCTCCAGGATGCGCGCGACGGGCAGCACGGGGTCGCCGCCCAGCCAGGCTTCGGCGAGCATGGCCACGGCGATCTTCTGTTTACCGCCAGTGAACTCATGCCACGTGCCATGCACGATCAGCACGCCGCCATCGCCGGAGACCCAGACGGGCCCTTTGTGCGAAGGCCCCTTCAGCAGGCGTGCGGCCAGGACTTCCGGTGCGACAGCGAGGCCATCCTCGTGATCGACGACATCCGCCAGCGCGACGAACTCATGGCCCCTTATGAAGCTGAGGCGATGCCGATCCGGAGGATCGAGGAAAAGGACCACGCGCAGGCCTTCGGGGGGACGGCGCGTGACGAGTTGACGGAACTCCTCGAAAACCGCCGGCGCCGTCAGACCTCGGGCGACCCAGATCCCAGCGCGCGCCCTGCGCTTCGGCAGCCGCGCCGTCCCAAAGTCCATCACCGCACCATCAAGGGATGGCACGGGGTCATCACCGAGCGAGCAGTCGAGCCGGGCGGCCACTCGCCGGGCTGTGGCCGACATGTCCAGTGCATAGACCCGGCGACGGGCAGTGAAGTGCTCATCCTGCCACGCCTCATTGCCGAGATGCCCATGACGCCCCGTGATCGGGTGAACGATGACGGACGTCGGGGTGTCGTCCAGATCGTCCTCGGCGACGACGGCCATGGTGCTGCCGCGCGGCACGAGCAGTCCCGCTTCGATCAGCTGCTTTCCGGCGCCGCGCTTGTGGGCGAGGGCCATGGCCGAGACCCGCGCGTCGCGGGTCCCGGCGATGGACGAGAGCAGCCGGCGGGCGGCGAGATCAATCCTCGAAGAGCTGCAGGTCATCAACCAGGATCCCCCAGCGCCGAAGGTACTTCTCGCCGATCATCTGCTCGGCCGCGGTGCGATCCTTCAGATCGCAGCCATGCGGCCAGGTGATCGTCAGGGTCAGCGTGCGCCGCCTGTCACCTCCCGGGCGCCGGGCAAGCTTCACGGCGATCTTGGCCCGCGTGACGACGTACCCTTCGCTCAGGGGCGTGCGATCTCCGAACTTCTCTTCCGCCTTCGCCCATATCGTTTCGTCAGCGCGCGCGGGCTTCTCCAGCGTCACCCTGAAATCACTGTCGTCGATCGGCATCAGGCGCAGCTCGCGCACCTCGACACCCTCGATCCCGTCCTCGGGGTCGACCGGGAAGTCGTACGGCGTCAGCAGCACGGAAAGGTCGTAGCACCGCAGGGGCAGGCGGTTCTCCCTGAACTCGATGCCAAGGAGGTGCGTGACCGTCGCCTTCACGATCTCGCTCCGCGTCACCTTGTCGTTGGCGATCACCTCGATGCCACCTGTTGCGGGCTCATAGGTCACCGCGGCCTCGAACACGGGACGATAAGCCTGCCGCACGAGGGATCCCTTATCGTCGAAGCGCAGCAGATCGTCGGGCCGTCCCTCGCGGTAGATCGTCACCTGCACGAGGTCGCATTCGTCGCCCTCATGGGTCGTCCTCACCCGGTCGAAGATGTCGACATGGGCATGGGCGGCGCCCGAGAACTCCTTGATCGCGGAGACAAAGGCATGGCGGGCCGACGCGTCGCGTTGCACGACGCATCCGGCGTCGGTCATGTAGCCGGCCCACATCCGGCCGCGCCGGCGGTCCTCCGTGAAGCGAACCTCTTCGGCATGGCGGAACCGGTCCTGCGCGTTGAGGAACATCCAGAGCGACCGCGCGTGCGGGTTCGCGAGGCCGTCGAGGAAGGCGGGATCCTCGGCCACGCTGTAGATCGCGGCTTGCCCCGGCTCGTCGGACAGGGCATGGACGCGCTCAGCGTCATTGGAGATGCGGTCGCGCTGGACGCGGGACATCTTCTCGATGGCGCCGAGAAGCGGCCTGGACAGCGCGGCCTCCGGCACGCTCCAGTCGAACTCGGTGGGCAGGCCGATCTCCGGCCGGTCGAAGTATTCGCGCAGCGCCTCACCGGGCGTCTTGCGAAGGAAGGCGGAAAGAGCGGTCATGCTGGTCTCCTTTCGTGGTGCATCCGCGGAGTGGCTAATCCGCTAATTAGCGTATTTAGCACCCGCGCGGAGTCAATCGAAAAAATACGCTTTTCCGCGAATTGACGGATTCTCTGCTAGAAAAGAGAGGGTTGGCTGCTGGAGGAGACCAGTAGGCTCAGCTTCAAAAGGCGGACTCGCGCGGCATCCTCTGAGACCGCGAATCGGTCCATGACTGCACGGATAAGTGCGCAGCCATCCTCCGATGCCTGGTGTATCGAGCCGTGCAGTCCTCGCGGCTCGCAATAATCCGAGACAAGGCGGCGCAGCTGAGTCGCGGGCATAAGGATCGCCCCGCTGACGTATCCAGCCTGCCATTCCATCCAGTCGTACTGGGACGCGCTTATGATGCTGTCGCGCTTGCAGATGGCCTTGTTCTCGATGCTCTTGCGATCGAACAGATGCCGAGCGATGAACTTTTCCGCCCAGAGATGGCGGTGGAAATACACATGCCCAAACTCGTGGGCGAGGGTCGTCCGCAGCCTATTCTCCCGTCGCGAGTCGTTGGCCAGTTTCTCCGAGATGGAGACCTTCGTTCTTCCTTCCGGAAAGAACTCGGTCATGCCTTCAACGTCGTCCCCGAAGTCCGATAGGTCGGCGTAAGCATCAAGTTCCGATTCGTGCTGCTCAATCAGCACTTCGAGATCATCCGTCCGTACAGGAAAATCGACGGAGCCACGACGGCCGCGCAAGAGGGCGGAGACAATCCGCTCACACTCGCGGTCAAGCTCTTGGGCGGAGTAGTGTGGCCTCTCCGCGAACCGTCCAGTCTTGTCGGGCACCATCCTAACCAAGGCGACTACCTCAATTCGTAATGTTCTTTCTGAAATTTGCGAAGCTCTTCACGATCTTATCTCGATCCTTCGCCTTTTCTCGCACGTCATCAGGGATCTTTCCGGCCAGCACGAAAAGGTAGCCCTCGTCCTCATCGAGGATCGTTGCAAACTGCTTGATCAGGTGATCGGACGTGGGGCTCCGGCGGTCATGCTCGATGTCATTGAGGTACTGCGGCGAAATCGGGCCGCCGCCTTCCTCCTTCTTCACAAGTGCCGCGAGCTCCTTCTGGCTGAGGCCCTTTGCCTTGCGCGCCTTGGAGATCGCCTGACCAAAGGTCATGGATTGGGCTGACATCGCGGCTATCCTTTCGACTCCAACCAAAATACGCTTGTTCGCGGATTAGCGAAGTGTTACTCCTTATCCCGCAGTTGGATCAACCATTATGCAGTGCAGCCGGCCCGGGCGTTTGCGCGACAAGGCCAGACTTGCCTGACTGGAGGGGGCAAACATGCCGACTGTCGGCTGGATCCGTGAGGGAGATCTCGATGCCTTCTACGAAGGCACCGAGAGAGTTCCTGACCCAGCCCCTCACAAAGCGCGGACGTTTGCCTGCCCTTTCTGTCCGTCCATCCTCACGACGCAGCTCGACCTCCACGACCATGTGTACGCCAGGCACCGCGTCGAACGGCCGGTCATCATGCTGCCAGGTGGCGAGCCAACCGGGAACGACGTGATCCGTGCACCACTTCATGAGTCGGACGTGATGCTTACGAATACGAGCTTCGCAAGAGTTAGTGTCGACGGGGCAATGTCGCGCCAGGTGTCCCCAAAAGAGCTGCCGGAAATCCTAGCCAAGACGAAACACGCCGAGGTGAAGTTAGAGCTGGTTAACGACGTACAGCGCAACGCCGTACCGGTAACCTCGAAGTACAAAATCTCGTTCCGAGTCGCCGACCTTGACGCTCTCAGGAGTGTGGAGAAGGCTTTCGTCGAAGTTCTCGTGTCTGCAGCGATCAGCCGTGAATCGATCGGCAGGTTTCTTGCGGACAAGAGAGCGCAGGGCGCGGGAAACGAGTATGCCTCCGGTTTGGCTAATTATTGCCTGGGAATCCTTATAAAAGAGCGACCTGACGGGGAGCGACTTACGACACCTCTCTCTCGTTATCGTGAGCATTATGGATCTGCGCTAGAAATTCTTAAAGATTTCGATCGGCCACTTGCTCACCTGATCGCGAGCATCATTCGTTTCTCAATGAACGATTTTGAGAGAGGTCGTGAGCGAACTGGATATTGGGAGCTTGATTTAACGAATGAGTTACTCGTTGATCCAAGCTCGGAAAACTTGCCGCCGAGTCAGGGGCACTCCAAACGTCGTCCCGTCTGCCCGGTCGATCATGGTACCGGGAGAATGCTCGAGTTGGCGTCACATCTTGTCGGGCAGCCTCGGTGGAGTCCGATACTGGATGATGAGTGCCGGGCGCTCGCGCGCTCTGATGTTTTGGACGCTAGTGACCACCAGAAAGCCTTCGCCATATGGGCCGCAGTTGCTTGGCGACTGGGTGCGACGCAGAGCGCGTTGGAGCCACTCTCGCAAATAGCCGAGGTTTATCCGTTCAGCCGGTGGGCAAGAGAATACTTAGAGAAAGAACCGATGTGACTGAAAACGAAGAGAGCACTGGGACTATGCCAGATAAGAAGCCCGCAGACCTCTCAGCAAAAGACGAGACGGCGCCCGCAGAAAGTACCGCGTCTGATGTCGAGTTTCCGCCGACGTTGTCCGGGTATTTTTCAGAACAGCGCGCCACCCCATCAGCGTTCTTCAAAATCCTTCGCAAAAACGCTGTGAAGCACTTTCGATCCGACGATCGGGAGGCGGCTGGAAAGCTGATGATAGACCTTGATCCCGAGGGTGAGCGCCTTTGGGCTCTGATGTCACAGTCTACCTTACCCGATGCTATCGACACCTGGGTATGGGGGGCTGCTCAAGTGCGTCTCAAAGAGAAGCTTGGGGAAGCGTTCGATCCACAAGACCACGATGCCGCGCGGGTGCTCAAGGTAATCCTGACCTGCCTTTCACCTGGGCTTCGCTCCAATTCAAAGGACGAAAAGAAGAACGCCGAAACATGGCTACGCATCGGCATTTGCTGGCTCGTGGAAAAGCGCGCTCTCAAATCCTGGCAAGTTGCCGAGGGACTGCGATCCATCTTCTTCCCTGAGTTGAAGTCAGCTGCGCGCCTGGCTCAAAGGGCCATTCAACGGGGCAAGATTAGCGAGCTACGTCTCGCAGTAGCGGTGGCTGGGCTCGGCGATCAGGTGGTCAGAGAAGCAGCCGAAGAGCGTGATCGTGAAAGGAGCACGGCCGTCGACCTACGTCACCGGCTGGATGATGCACGAAAAACTATCGAAAGACTCAGTTCCGAGTTGAAAGGCGCGCGGAAGACGATTGCTGAGCATGAAGCAGCTATTTCCACGCTTGAGCAGACGCTCACGGCAGAGCGGCAGCACTGGGGTCATGATCTGACCGAGACAAAGGCCGAGCAGAAGGTCCTGCTGGGTGAACGCCTCGCGCCCTTGCTCGAAGATGCCATTGATGCACTTGAGATCGACCCGCCCGCACCGGGGACAGCGCTTCGACGAACAAAATCTGCACTCGCTGTTATTAAAGAGGTAAACGAATGACTGAACCGATTTTCGGAATCGATTTCGGCACAACGAATAGCCTTGCGGCGATTGCGGTGGGCGGCAGAGCATTGGCACTGGTGGACCGGGTGACGCTGCGTCCGCACCCGTCTGTCATTTGGTACCGTGGCTCCGACATCGTTGTTGGTCGAGAAGCGCGACAAAACATGGATATTACGGAAAGTGGTGCCCCTCCAGGTTTTGTTCGTTCTCCCAAGATGTCTCTCAGGCGTGATGGACCCATTTTTGTTGACGGCCGACCCGTCGAACCTACCGATGCTGTCGCCGAGGTTCTCAAGCATCTGAAAACCGACGCTTCCCTGGCGCGCGGGAGCGCTCCCGGCCACGATCTCACGAGAGCAGTTTTCACTATACCGGTTGATTTTGGAGGGCCTGAGCGCCGCGCCCTCCGCGAGGCGGCGCGAAAAGCCGGAATTGGCGTTGTGCAGTTTGTCCACGAGCCCGTAGCGGCCCTGTACGCTTATCTCCGCTCGCAGCCCGACCTTGGCCGTGAGCTGGCACGCCTGGAAGGAAAAACAATCCTCGTTTTCGATTGGGGCGGTGGCACGCTCGACCTCACACTATGTCGCATCTCCGGCGGCGCGATCATGCAGGTTAGAAATCTTGGCGACAATGAAGTGGGTGGTGACAAGTTTGACGAGCGTCTCAGAAACCACCTGCGCGAAAAGCACGCTGCCACACATGGCCTCGATGACATTTCAGCGCTCGAGCAACCCGGCATGGCAGCAAAGCTGCTACATCAGTGCGAAATCCTGAAGATACATTTGTCCGATCCGAAGGCCGACACGGAAGACGTTATCGTTCGAAACTACTTGAAGGTCGATGGAGCCGGAAGGAACCTCCTCGGATCCGTAAGCCGTTCGGAACTCGACGACCTCAGCGCGGGTATTGTCGCGCGCGGGCTCGCTCGAATCGATGAGATACTTGAGCAAACGCAACTGACCTACCAAGATATCGAACTCTGCCTCGCTACCGGAGGCATGGTGAACATGCCTGCGATACGTGACGGTCTCACAGAACGGTTCGTGGGCAGGGTGCCGCGGCTCGACAACGGCGATCGGATCATCGCCGAAGGCGCTGCCTGGATCGCAAACGATGGTCTGAGGCTGAAACTCTCAAAACCAATCGAAATTCTTGTTGCGGATACATCCGGCCGGGGAACGTACCACTCCCTCGTCGATGCCGGTTGGACCCTTCCGATCGAGAACGAAACGCAGAATGTTGCTAACACGCGCCTGTTTTGCGTCGACCCGCGGGAAGGTGTCGCGGTGGTCGAGGTGGCGAAACCGGTGAAGCTCGGCAAAACATCACCGAACGATCCCCGACATTCGCTTTGCGTCGCCAGGGTCGAAGTGGACCGGAATGCGCAGCCCCTTATTGAACGAATTGAATGCAATTTGCAGATCGACCACGATTACATCGCCCGGGTGACACTTAGGTCGACAGGTCGAGGGGCTGAGTCTTCCGCAGAATTCCATGACCTCGAATTCGGACTCTCGCTGAGAGAGGGGGGCTCCCAAGACCCCGAGGCAGACGATACTGACAACGTTGTCTCGTCCGGTTCGCTAGGAAAGATCAAATCACTTGCCAGCAGCAATCTATTTCAAAGAACTAATGTCGCACGTTTTGATGAGCGATCCCATGCGCATGGCGACCTCTGGAAGTACGTGCCCGGGGATTTGGTCGCGACATGGAAGTCAAACTATTTTGATACCAGGAACAGAGAGGCGACTGAAAGACAATTGGAGGAGCGCAACTTCTATGTTCCTTGTGCTCGATGCAGAAGGACAATCTCTCAGATCAAGGCGGAAGGTCCAGTTGATGGGTGTCGCGGTTCGTGCGGCTTAGATCCGAGCAAAGGACGAGCAGATTCGTTCCAGCAATCTTCCCCACCCTATCGGGAGGTTTAACTGCCCAGGAGGATGGTCGAATCATTCGCGCCGGCTCGAATGATTCCGCCGTGGCGCGATAAGCCATTGAATCTTATTGCGTATCTTCGTTTTGTGACTACCGTTTCGCCAATCATCTTCTATTGCGAACGGTCTCATGCAAGACGCCCGATCCGGTCCAAACCCTCTTTTGCCCGCCCGTCTGTCGGCGGACGAACGCCTCGATGAACTCGCGCAGATTCTTGCCGCGGGGCTGAGGCGTATCCTGCCGGAACAGTCCAGTTCTTTATCTGCACCTGGCGAAGACAGTTCATTCGACATTCTCGCCCTCAAACGCCGTGTTGGTCGTCGCAAACCGAGCAACCGAGTTGGAGGGCAATGATGCCAGGGACAAAGAGAAAGACTGACGCCGCACCATGGCAACAGGGCAACCGCGATGCGGCGCACGCGGGCGTGGTCACGCAGCTTGCAGCGCTGAAGCGAATGGCGGTGGTCGAGCTGAAGGCGAAGTGGGAAAGCCTCTTCGGTACACCCGCTCCGAACAACAGCCGCAGTTACCTCGAACTGAGGCTCAGCTACCGGGTCCAGGAACTGACCCTCGGCGGCCTGACCCGCGAGACGCGGCGGACGCTGGACTTGCTGGCTGACGAAATCGAGGGCCGGGTCGGGCGCAAGACGATCATCGCGGATCCCCGCAACCCCGTGGTCGGAACCCGCCTCGTGCGTGAATGGGACGGGGTGGAGCACACCGTCACTGTGATGAAGGACGGCTTCGACTGGCAGGGGCGCAAGTTCAAGTCGCTCTCGGCGGTGGCGCGGGCGATCACCGGCACGCAGTGGAACGGCTACCGCTTCTTCGGCTTGCGCGAGGCGCGGAGGGACGACCGATGAGCCGTCATCAGGAAGCCGTCGCGGTCGTTCCGCGCCGCCAGCGCTGCGCCATCTATACCCGCAAGTCGAGCGAGGAAGGGCTCGACATGGAGTTCAACAGCCTCGACGCCCAGCGCGAGGCTTGCGAGGCCTTTGTGACGAGCCAGAAGGCGGAAGGCTGGGCCACCATTCGCGAACGCTACGATGACGGCGGCTTCTCCGGTGGCACGCTGGAGCGCCCCGGCTTGAAGCGTCTCATTCAGGACGTCGAAGCCGGTCTGATCGATGTGATCGTGGTCTACAAGATCGACCGGCTGTCGCGCTCGCTGATGGATTTCGCCAAGCTGGTCGAGATCTTCGACCGCAATCAGGTGACCTTCGTTTCGATCACGCAGTCGTTCAACACCACGACCTCGATGGGCCGCCTGACCCTGAACATCCTCCTCAGCTTCGCACAGTTCGAGCGGGAGGTGATCGGCGAGCGCATCCGCGACAAGGTCGCGGCATCCCGCAAGCGCGGCATGTGGATGGGCGGTCACGTCCCGCTGGGCTACGACGTGCGCGACCGCAAGCTGGTCGTCAACGAAGCGGAAGCCGCGACGGTCCGGATGATCTTCGAGCGCTTCGTCGCCATCGGCTCCGCCACGACGCTGGCGAAAGCGCTCGCGGCCGAGGGCGTTCTGAACAAGCGCGGCAAGCCGATCGACAAGGGCTTCCTCTACAAACTGATCAACAACCGGGTCTACCTCGGAGAAGCCGTGCACAAGGGCACGGCCTATCCCGGCGAGCACAAGGCCATCATCGATCAGGCCCTCTGGGACAAGGTTCACAGCATCCTGCAGGAGAGCCCGCGCCTGCGGGCGAAGAACACCCGCCGCCAGACGCCGGCCCTGCTGAAAGGGATCATCTTCACCGAGACGGGCACGGCGATGACGCCGACCGCGACGAAGAAGGGCACGCGCCTCTACCGCTACTACGCGTCGATGGACCTGATCCGAAACCGCCCCACCGGCGAGACTTGCGGCCCGCTGCGCTTGCCCGCCGGCATGGTCGAGGACGCCGTCGTCGGCGAAATCCGCCGCATGATCCGCGCGCCCGAGATCGCGGCGCGGACGATCAAGGCCCTTCGCGAAGAGAGCCCGACGGTCGATGAGAAGGCGGTCGTCCAGGCGCTCGGCGAATTCGACCAGCTCTGGGCGGCGCTCTATCCGGCGGAGCAGACCCGCATCGTCCAGCTTCTGGTCGAGCGGGTGACCGTCGGCGAAGACGGCATCGCCGTCGATTTGCGCCATGAGGGGCTGGGCTCGGTCCTGCGGGACATGATGGCCACCCGCCAGGCGGAGGCCTGCGCATGACCGACTCGACGAACACCATCCGCGTCGTCATCCCCCTGACGATCCGCAAACGCAATGGGCGGCCGAAGATCCTCCCGCCCGACGAGGTGACAGTCCGGGACGGCCGGTCGCAAGACCCTCATGTGCTGCGCGCCATCGCCCGCGCTTGGAACTGGCGGCGGCAGCTGGAATCCGGTGCCGCTTCCACCATTCAGGATATCGCCGCGGCCGAGAAGGTCTCCGACCGGTTCGTGAGCCGCATGATGCGGCTCGCCTATCTGTCGCCGGAGGTGCTCGAACACCTCGTCATCAGGCGCGTACCACCGGCGCTTTCGCTGAACGACCTCGTTGCAGTTGCCGATCGGCCGTGGGCAGAGCAGATGGACATGGTTTTTGACTGAGCGCGCCGGCGCCCTGGTATCAATGGAAGCCTGCCACGAATGCTGTGGCCGTGAGTGTGACGTGGGCATCGAGCGGCGGATACAGTTCGAAGGCCTTCGGCTCACGCGAGAAGTTCCAAAGCCGGAACAAGCACCATTCGGATCGGCGCTCGTCTGCTACCGCGAGCTCGTTGCGGGTGATGTGGAAGGGCGTCCGTTCCCAGCCGTTCGTCGTCTTCACCTCGATCAAGCGCGCCTGGCCATCTGGCGCGAAACTCGCGATGTCATAGCCTGCGCCATCCCCGTCCTCCTCAGACACCCAACGGACCTTTCGCGCCAAGTCATCACGTCCCGCCGACCGTAGCGATGCCCACTCATGCGCCAGAACGCGCTCCTCGCCGGCGCGACCGAGGGCGCGGTTGCGCTCGTCCCGGCCTGCCACATCGAACTTGCCTGCGATGTGCAGCATCTGCTCCAGCTCTAGCGGTGGCGGCTGGTTCGACAGCGTCGGCGGCGGGCCGATCCAGATCGGTGCGGATTCTTCAAGACCCGTCGCCGGGCGCGAGTCTGGCAGACGGCCGAGCCACGCGGGGTTGATTGCCAACCACCGTACCACCGCGTCGACGAGCGACATTTGGAAATTGAACGCAGGCTTGTAGCCGGGGATCCAGTCCTCGCCGAGCCCCTTCAGAACCGCGCTGATGTTCTGGTGCTTGAACTCGATCGATCCCTCCGAACGGCCGTTCAGCAACGGCAGGAGCGTACGGCGATGCTCTGCCTTGCTGTACGGGCGTCCGAAGACGTCGTCGGCCAGCATCGCGAAGTAATCCGCGACGATCAGATCGTTCTCCTCATCGGTCCAAGGCTCGCTCGACATTAGGCCAGGCTACTGACGTCGCGGCCATTTGTCATCGAAAGTCAAAGAACCTTCGGGTCCTTGATCCCCCGCATAACGACGGGCTGCGCACGGCTTCCCCCGAATATGCCTACCGCGTGTTCCCCCGGCGGCCACGCCAACCGGAAGAACGCCCGCTGAATCCATTGTCGAGCGACCTGCGAAACCCGTTGGAAACGCTGGCCTTCGCGAAGCCGAACCGGGCCGGACGAGGTTCGCTCGGTTAGAGACGGAGGGCTGTTCGGAGACGGAAATTGGACCCGGCGCCAGTCTCCGAGGTTCGGGCGTCTCGGCTAAGCGCCTTTGAAACAAAAAGAAAAAGGCCCCCAACGGGAGCCTCATCTCGGGTTCGCTACAAGATAATGGCGGAG
>NZ_JABWGQ010000046.1 GCF_014595975.1 Sphingopyxis sp. LK2115
CAACCGAGGTCCGAGGGAAGTAGCCGCAATTACACGATGACCCATTTCGGCGGCTGGATGCCGCGCGCCGCGCGCTCGGCCGACTGCGCCGACAATGTGTCGAGAAGCGGGCCAAGTCCGCGGATGCGCGAAACATAGGCTTCAGCCTCGGCGACATTGGCGACGCGGTGTATGTTGATCAGGAACGCGGGCAACTGGCTCTGCGCGCCATTCATCTGGTCGAAGATATAGTCATGGTTGCGGTAGGCAAACAGCCGCTCGGCGCGGGCCGCGGCGGCGTTGAACAACTCGAACGACAGCGCCTCGTCGGCGGACAGCGTCGCGGGGTCGAAGCTTGCGCGCATCGCCGCGGCGCTCGCCTGCTGCAATTTGTGACGCGCGACCGCGGCTTCGTCGCTGACGTCGTCCCAGCGGCCATAATCGGCGTCGCGAATGCCGCGATACGCCTTGCTCTGCGGCGTCAGCGACAACAACGCCGCATCGTAATTTTCAAAAAATTGCGCAAGGCCGGCGCCCGCCGGCACCGCCGCCGCCGGGGTCGGCGCGCTCGCCACGGTGCCGTCCTGGCCGGCCATGGGCGCACAGCCGGTCGCGGCGACCAGGGCAAGGCCGGCGGACAGGCGAGCGAGGGTGCGAAGGTGCGACACGATTTTCTCCCGGTTTATGCGGATATAAGCGGGGGCTTGCCATAGTGCCGCCGGGCGCGCAATGGCGGGCCATGTCGCTTTTTACCTCGCTCGCCGACGCCGCCTATGCGCTCGCCCGCCCGATCGTCCATGCGACCGATGGCGAGGCGGCGCATAATCTGACGCTCGCCGCGCTCCAGCCGATGCCGCGCGCGCGCCACGCCCTGACCAGCCCGGTGCTCGCGACCGAGCTTGCCGGACTGCGCTTCCCGAACCCCGTCGGGCTGGCCCCCGGTTTCGACAAGGACGCGCGTGTCGCGCACGCGATGCCGTATTTCGGCTTCGGCTTTGTCGAGGTCGGCACGCTCACCCCGCTGCCGCAGGAGGGCAACCTGCGCCCACGGCTTTTCCGGCTTGTCGAGGACCGCGCGATTATTAACCGCATGGGTTTCAACAACGGCGGGCAGGCGGCGGCGGCGGAGCGCATCGCCTGCCTGCGCCGCCATGGCCTGCCGGTGCCGCTCGGCATCAATATCGGCGCGAACAAGGACAGCACCGACCGCATCGCCGACTATGCGAAAGGCGCTGCGGCGATGGCACCGCTCGCCGATTACCTTACCGTCAACATCAGCTCGCCGAACACGCCGGGGCTTCGCGCCTTGCAGGACAAGGGCGCGCTCGAGGCGCTGCTCGACGGCGTCGCCGCGGCGCAGCCCGCGGGCGCCACCATGCCGGTGTTCCTGAAGGTCGCGCCCGACCTGGAACCCGCCGACATCGACGATATCGTCGCGGTCGCGCTGGACAAGGCGCTTGCGGCGGTGATCGTGTCGAACACCACCGTCGCGCGGCCGGCGCTGGCGTCGCGCCACGCCGCCGAAGCGGGCGGCCTGTCGGGCGCGCCGCTGACCGAACTCGCGCTCCGGCGCCTGCGCGATTTCCGCGCCGCGAGCGGGGGCAGGCTGCCGCTGATCGCCGCGGGCGGGATCGCGTCGGCGAGCCAGGCGTGGGAGCGCATCCGCGCGGGCGCCAGCCTGGTCCAGATCTATTCGGCGATGGTCTATGAAGGGCCGGGCCTTGCGGGCCGCATCGCGCGCGGGCTGGAAAGGCTGGCGGTGCGCGACGGGTTTGCGCGCGTGAGCGATGCAGTGGGGGTTGAGGGCTGACACCTTCCCCCTTTATGGGCGACGCTCGAAGGGAGCGGCGGCGCGTCATGCTATCGCAGCCTCAGGCCGAAAGCGCACCCCCACCGTTGCGTCCGGGCAGCAAGCTGCCAAGTCTTTCTGCATCCCGCATCAAGGGCGAGGGGAATCTTGGTTCACCGGGGTTGCGCCAGCCTTTGCCCCGCGCCAATGTCGCGCACATGCTGAACCGTCTCCTCGCGCTCGTCGCTTTCGTTTCGCTCGCCTGCCCCACACTCGCCGCCGCGCAGGGCGTCACCTCCTCCGCCGATCCACGCGCGACCGAGGCCGGGCGCGCAATTCTGCATCAGGGCGGAACCGCCGCCGACGCCGCCATTGCGATGGTCGCCGTGCTTACGCTCGTCGAACCGCAATCGAGCGGCATCGGCGGTGGCGGCTTCATGCTCCATCACAATGCCAGCGACGGCAGCCTGTCGACGATCGACGGCCGCGAGACCGCGCCCGCCGCCGCAACACCCGACCGCTTTCTCGGCCCCGACGGCAAGCCGCGCGGCTTTATGGACGTGGTGCCCGGCGGGCTGTCGGTCGGTGTTCCCGGCAACGTCCGCCTGATGGAAATGGCGCACAAGAAGTGGGGCAAGCTCGAATGGAAGGTGCTGTTCCAGCCCGCAATCGCGCTCGCCGAGGGCGGTTTCGAAGTCACCCCCGCGCTCCACAACTGGCTCGTGCGGTTCGAGCCCGTCTGGAAGGATTTTCCCGATGCGCGCGCGATCTACTATGTCGATGGCAAGCCTGCGCCGGTTGGCACGCGGCTTCGGAACCCGGCCTATGCCGCACTGCTCCGCGACATCGCCGCGCGCGGTCCCGATGCCTTTTACAGCGGCGCCAATGCGCGCGCGATCCGCGATGCGGTTGCCAGGGCGCCGCGCAACCCCGCGACGCTGACGCTGACGGATCTGGCGGCCTACCAGGCGAAGGAACGCCCCGCAGTCTGCACCAGCTATCGCATCTACAAGGTTTGCGGCATGGGGCCGCCGTCGTCGGGCGCCACCACGGTCTTCGGCATCCTGGGGATGCTCGAAGGCTGGGATATCAAGGCGATGGGCAAGGATAATCCGATGAGCTGGCACCTGCTCGCCGAAGCGATGCAGCTGTCCTATGCCGATCGCGCCGCCTATCTGGGCGATGCCGATTTTGTCGACGTGCCGGTGAAAGGCCTGCTCGACAAATCCTATCTTGCCCAGCGCCGCCAGCTCATCTCGCCCTATGGGGCGGCGGGTCGCTATGATCCGGGCATCCCGCCCGGAGCGGCGCCACGCGCGGCCGCGCCACCGGTCGACGAGCAGGGCACGACGCATTTTGTTGCCGCCGACGCCGCGGGCAATGTCGTTTCGATGACGTCGACGGTCGAAAGCATCTTTGGCAGCCAGCTGATCGCGAACGGCTATTTCCTCAACAATGAACTCACCGATTTCGACCTTGCGCCGACGAAGGATGGTGTGCCGACCGCGAACCGCGTGCAACCGGGCAAGCGGCCGCTGTCCTCGATGTCGCCGACGATCGTTTACGGCCCCGACGGCAAGGTCGTGCTCGCCGTCGGTTCGGCGGGCGGCAAGCGCATCATCATGCATGTCACCAAGACGCTGATCGGCGTGCTCGACTGGGGTCTTGGCGTGGACGAAGCGATTGCGCTTCCCAATCTCTATTTCGGTCGCGAGGGCGTGCTGATCGAGGATAATGAGGCAGGGCGGGCGATCGCCGCGAAAATGCGGCCTTTCGGCTACAGCTTCACCCCCACCGACCTCGGTTCGAAACTCAACGCCATCGAACGCACGGCGGACGGGATGCGCGGCGCCGCCGATCCGCGCGGCCCCGGCACTTCGGCGGTCGATGGCGCGCCGCCGCAGGGGTGATGGTCCTGTTCGCGTCGTCATCCCGGCCTTCGCCGCGACGACGGAACCGCTTATGGACTTCTAACGTGCAACGATTGACCCTAGAACGGGCGCAACGAAATAATATCCTCCCAAGGAGAGCGAGCGGCATGAAGCTGGAAAATCCCCATCTCGACCATTTTCCCAGCCTGGTCGCGATGTTCTTCGACCGCGCGGCGCGCGGCGGCGACGATCCCTTTCTGTGGCGCAAGGCCGACCGCGCGTGGCAGGCGCTGAGCTGGCGCGAGGTCGCCGAACAGGTTGCGGCGCTCGCGCATAATTTGCGCAAGCTTGGGCTGAAAGAGGGCGATCGGGTGGTGCTGGTGAGCGAGAACCGGCCCGAATGGTGTATCGCCGACCTTGGCATCATGGCCGCGGGATGCATCACCGTCCCGACCTATACGACCAACACCGAGCGCGATCATCAGCATATTCTCGACAACAGCGGCGCGCGCGCGGTGATCGTGTCGACCGCAAAGCTCGCGCGCGTGCTGATGCCCGCGGTGATGCGGTCCGACGCGCATATTGTCATCACCATGGAAAGCCTGCGCGTCGGGCAACAGGGCGAGGTGTCGGTGCATGACTGGGCGCCAATGGTTGTCGGCGGCGCGGCGTGGATCGAGGAAACCAGGGCGCGCGGCCTCGGCGTCAAGCGCGAGGATACCGCCTGCCTGATCTACACCAGCGGCACTGGCGGCGCACCGCGCGGGGTGATGCAGCATCATGGCGCGATCCTGCACAATGCGGCGGGCGCGGCCGAAATACTGGTCAATGATTTCGGCATCGGCGATGAGGAAGTGTTCCTCTCCTTCCTGCCGCTCAGTCACGCCTATGAACATTCGGGCGGCCAGTTCCTGCCGATCATGGTCGGCGCGCAAATCTATTACAGCGAGGGGCTGGAAAAGCTCGTCTCGAATATCGAGGAAACACGACCGACGATCATGGTCGTTGTCCCGCGCCTGTTCGAGGTGATCCGCGCGCGGATGATCAAGGCGGTCGAAAAACAGGGCAGGCTTGCGAACTGGATGCTGAGCCAGGCGCTGCGCGTTGGCGAAAAACATTATGAGCGGCGCATGGGCGTGCTCGACCGCCCGGTCGACCTGCTGCTCAATCGGCTGTTCCGTCCCAAGATCCAGAAAAGATTCGGCGGCCGGATAAAGGCACTGGTGTCGGGCGGCGCCCCGCTCAATCCCGAAATTGGCGTCTTTTTCCATTCGATTGGCCTCACCTTGCTTCAGGGATATGGGCAGACAGAGGCCGGCCCGGTGATCAGCTGCAACCGGCCGAGGACGGGGCTGAAGATGGACACCGTCGGCCCACCGCTGATGAACACCGAAGTGCGCATCGCGGACGACGGCGAAATCTGTGTGCGCGGCGAGCTGGTGATGAAAGGCTATTGGCGCAACGCCGCCGAGACCGCGCGCGTGCTGATCGCCGACCCCGCCGATCCGGGGGGCGCGCCGTGGCTCCATACCGGCGATATCGGCCATATCGACGAGGCGGGGCGGATCGTCATCACCGACCGCAAGAAGGACCTTATCGTCAACGACAAGGGCGACAATGTCTCGCCGCAGCGAGTCGAAGGGATGCTGACGCTCCAGCCCGAAATCCTGCAGGCGATGGTCTATGGCGACAAGCGCCCGCATCTTGTCGCCATCCTCGTTCCCGATCCCGAATGGGCCGCCGAATGGGCCGAAGTCGAAGGACTGCCCAAGGAAATGACGCTGCTGCGTGAACATGAAAAGTTCCGCGCCGCGATCCGCGCCGCGGTCGACCGCGTGAACGGTCAGCTTTCGGTGATCGAAAAGGTTCGCAAGTTCGACTTTGCCGACGAAGCCTTCACGATCGAGAATGAACAGATGACGCCATCGATGAAGATTCGCCGCCATGTGCTGCGCGAGATTTATGCCGACAGGATTGCGGCGCTTTACAGGGCCTGAATCCCTTCCCCTTGACGGGGGAGTCAGCGAGATGTGCTTGCTCGTTCGCTAGTCGCAGCGGCGGGGGAGCGTTCTCCGCCAGATGCCATGCCGCATCATCACCCCATCCAACTTCGCCTGACCGCTCTGCGGCAAGGCGGCCTGTCCTTCCCCCATCAAGGGGAAAGGCCGTAAGAGCAGGCGGGGTGCGACCCGAAGACCTCGGCGCAAACCGGCACCCGCCTGCGGCCAAGCCCTTGGGCTCAGCCTTCGTCCCCCGCCGGTTTGCGATAGGGGACGAACTCGCCAAAAACACAGGTCGGGCCGCGAATGCCGCTCGTCCGGTCGACCAGGTGAAAAAAATCGCCTTCGCAGGTCGACGATCCGAACTGACGCACGACCATGATGTCGCTGTCGCGCGCGAGGCCGGGGCAGCTGCCTTTCAGGTCGTTGCGATACACGAGCTTGCCGCTCGCGCGGTACAAGAGGATGCTGTCCGACACGCGGATCGTGTCGTTGCTGCGATAATTGGGCAGGCATTTGAGCGGCGCGCCGGGCACCTTGCCCGCGAGTTGCTTGTCCAGCCGTTCGGCCTGTTTCGGGGTCAGCGCCGCCGCGCCGGGTTCCCCCGACCCCGCCGGCGCGCAGCTTGCGGCGAGCGGCGCCGCCGCAACGGCCAGCACGGCCGCTATCGGGTTCAGCTTGGCCATGAAATCGCTCCTTGTAATCGGTCAGAATAGCCGCGGCCGATGAACCCGCGCTGAAGGAACAGCGACATCACGCCATATCCTTGAGCGCGCGGATGCGCGCCAGTTCGGCGGCGTCGGGCGCCCGGAAAAAGGGATTGGTCGCGCGCTCGGCGCCGATGCTCGTCGGCACCGTCGCTTCGCCTGCGGCACGCGCGGCCTCGACCGCGGCGAGCCGCGCCGCCAGCGCTTCGTTGCCGGGATCGACGCTGATCGCGAAGCGGGCGTTGGACAGCGTATATTCGTGCGCGCAATAAACGCGCGTCGCATCGTCAAGCGTCCTGAGCTTTTGCATATTGGCGAACATCTGTTCGGCCGTCCCTTCGAACAGGCGGCCGCACCCCATCGCGAACATCGTGTCGCCGACAAAGATCGCGGCGTCGTCCGCGAAATGATAGGCGATGTGGCCCGCAGTGTGCGCGGGGACGTCCCAGACCTCTGCGACATGTCCGCCGAGCCGCACCCTGTCGCCGCCCGTCACCCGAACGTCGAGTGTCGGGATGCGTTCATACTCGGCTGCGGGGCCGGTGATCGTGCACCCTGTTGCTTCCTTGATCGCCGCGTTGCCGCCGGTGTGATCGGGATGCCAGTGCGTGTTCCAGATGTCGGTGATCGTCCAGCCGCGTGTCGCCGCCGCCGCCAGCACGGGATCGGCGACCGCCGGATCGACCACCATCGTCGCCTCGCTGGCGGGATCGTGAACCAGCCACACATAATTGTCGCTGAGAACGGGAATCCGGACGATTTCGAGTGCAGCCACCATGTCTCCTTTCCAGCTCTCGCACCCACAGACGGAGCGGATGCCAGCGGACCTTGGTGGTTCATCCTGCCACAGCCGCCCCGGAAAGTCTCGCTTCCCGCGCGGCAGCGTCTTACCAGCTTCCCGTGTTCGGCATCGACGCCCAGGGTTCCTGCGGCGGCAGATGGCCGTCCTGGAGCAGCTCGACCGAAATGCCGTCGGGCGATCGGACGAACGCCATATGGCCGTCGCGCGGCGGGCGGTTGATCGTCACCCCCGCGTCCATCAGCCGCTGGCACGTCGCATAGATATCGTCGACCTGGTAAGCGAGATGCCCGAAGTTGCGGCCGCCGTCATATTGTTCGGGCGCGCTGCCGTCCGCGGGCGGCCAGTTATAGGTCAGCTCGACCTCGGCGACGCCCGCCTGTCCGGGGGCCGCGAGGAAGATGAGCGTGAAGCGTCCGGCTTCATTGTCGAAACGGCGCACTTCCTCCAGCCCGATCAGCTTGAAGAAGTCGATGGTGGCTTGCGGGTCCGACACGCGGATCATCGTATGAAGATATTTGGTCATATGCCCATATTAGGCGCGCAGGCGCCGCCCTTCAAACGCTTCGAACAAGGATATGAATGCATCGGGAACCGGTGCCGACGCGCCTTGCGCTTCCTCGACATGGACGTTGACGATCGTGCCCGCGGCGCGAAGTTCGTCCCTGTCCTTGCCGTGCAGTTCGAACAAAAAGGTCATCGAACTCCGGCCAACGCGCGATGCGCGCACGCAAATGTCGATCTCTTCGTCCAGCAGGATCGGCGCTTTGTAATCCACCTCGGCGCGCGCGACGTGAAACTCTGGACTGTCGCGCAGCGGCCAGCGGTCATAAACCCCCGCCGCACGCCAATATTCGGTGATGCCGAGGTCGAAATATTCCAGATAACGGCTGTTGAACACCACCGCCTGCGCGTCGATCTCGGCATAGCGGACGCGCTTGGTGACGTGAAATCGAAAATCGCTGCGGGCCATGTCTGTCCTTTAACGGTTGGTAAGTCGCGCGACCGTATCGATCAGCAGCGCGATGTCGCTGTCGCGCGACAGGCGGTGGTCGCCGCCCTTGACGAACGTGACCTGCACGTCATCGCTTGCGAGCGCCGCGGCGAGGCGCAGGCTGATGTCGGGCGGCACGTCGCCATCGTCCTGCCCGTGCAGCAGCCGCACCGGGCAGGCGAGGGGGATTTCGGCATCGAGCAAGCGGTTCGCCTCGCCCGACCGGAAAAAGCCCCGCGTCGTCACATAGGGTTGGTCGCTATAGGGTGTTTCCTCGACCAGCGCGCCTTCGGCAAGGATGATCGACTTTTCTTCCGCCGTGAAACCCCAGTCGGTAAAGTCGGGCGCGGCCGCGATCCCGACCAGCCCGGCGATGCGACCCGGCCCGTCGCGCTGGACCATCGCCAGCGCGGTGAGCAGCATCAGCCAGCCGCCCATCGACGATCCGACAAAAAGGACGGGGCCGTCCACCCTGGCGTCGAGCAGGTCGAGCACATCGCCGCGCCAGTCGAGCAGGGTCTGGTCGGCGAACAGCCCGTCCGACAGCCCGCACCCTGCATAATCGAGCAGCAGGCATGCGCGCCCATCGGCCGCGGCCCAGTCGAACAGCGCGGTCGCCTTGCCCCCCGCCATGTCGGACATATAGCCGGGCAGGAAGACGATCGTCGGCGCCGCGCCCGGCGTAAAGCGATAGGCGAGCCGCGGGCGGCCCGTGCGGTGGAGATAGTCGACGACCTCGGCCACGCTCACCTCCCCCTTCCGTTCATGTCGAGCGAGGTCGCGGCCCGCTGCACGCGGGCAATCCCGACGGGCATCTCGACTTCGCTCGATGCGAACGGGGAATCGGAGGTTGACGCAGAAATCACGCTGTTCAGATCACCCAGTCGACGGTGCTCATCTGTGCCACCGCCTGTCCCTTGGCGCGGCGCTGTTCGACCATGATCCGGTTCAGGCGCTGGATCGTGTCGCTGCCCGTGGTGATGCACCATCCCGGCACGACCGCATGGACCAGCGCGCACAGGCCGCCCCAGATCATCGTCACGCCAAAGCGCGAGGCGACGAAGAAATGCTCGACATAGCTTTCATCGACGCTTTTGGGATGATCGACGAACAGGCGTTTGAACATGGTGGCGACCCCTTGCTGCGGCTCGTTGCCGCCCTAGCGACCATGCGGGGCGGTCGCAAGGGCGGGCTGGCCGCCTAGCGATGTCCGGTGCCATGTCGCAACCGCCAGTTCAGCAGATGCGCCGACGCGAGCGCAATAGCGCCCGCCGAACTGAACAGCCGGTCGGCGCGTTCGGGGTCGGCGGCGGCCAGCCATCCCTCGTGCGCGGCAAGGCCGAGCGTCAGCAATCCCAGCCCTGCCGCCGCGAGCAAGGTCGGCGTCAGCCGGCGATGGCGCCGCCAGCCGTCCGTCATCGCAATCAACGCCGCGGGCAGGGCGAGCAGCAGGATCGCCGCATGCAGCCATTCGGGCAGACGGAGCCAGCCGGACAGGCCGGGCGCGACCAGCAGCGCAAGCGGCAACGCAAGGCAGTGAACGAGGCAGGCCGACGACAGGGCGATGCCGGCAAGGTCCGCGGTCCGGGCGCGCGGGGAAGGGAGGCACATGGCATTTCTTTCGCAGGAGGGATCGCGATGCCAGATAATGATACATTGTATCATTACAAGCCTTGTTGTGAATCCGCCCCTTGCCGCCCCTATCGCATACTGGCAAAGGGGCGCGGCAATTTTGCCCTGAAAGGCCGATTTTTCGATGTCCCAGATGATCCGCGTCACCCTTCCCGATGGCTCTGCCCGTGAAGTCGCGCGCGGGACTACCCCGGCCGACATTGCCGCCGCGATCGGTCCGGGCCTCGCCAAGGCCGCGCTCGCCGCAAAGATCGACGGCGAACTGCGCGACATCACGCGCCCGTTGGAGGAAGATACGAACCTGTCGCTGGTGACGGTCCGCGACGAGGCGGACGCACTCGAACTCGTACGCCACGACTATGCGCATGTGCTGGCCGAAGCGGTGCAGAAGCTGTTCCCCGGAACGCAGATCACCTTCGGCCCCGCGACGAGCGATGGTTTCTATTACGACTTCGCGCCAACTGCCGAACATGGCCCGTTTCGCGACGACGAGCTGCCGCTGATCGAGGAGGAGATGCGCCGCATCATCGCCGCCGACAAGCCGCTGCGCCGCGAAGTCTGGGATCGCGACGCGCTCATTGCGCGCTGGCGGCAGGATGGCGAGAACTTCAAGGCCGAATGGGCCGCCGAGCTTCCTGCGGGCGAAGAAATCAGCGTCTATTGGTCGGGGGATGACTGGATGGACATGTGCCGCGGGCCGCACCTTGCCTCGACGGGCAAGCTCGACCCGGCGGCGTTCAAGCTGACGCGCGTTTCGGGCGCCTATTGGCGCGGCGACCAGAAAAATGCGCAGCTGAGCCGCATCTACGGCACCGGCTGGCTGAACAAGAAACAGCTCGCCGAACATCTCGTCCGGCTGGAGGAAGCCGCGAAGCGCGACCATCGGCGGCTGGGGCAGGAGATGGACCTGTTCCATCTGCAACAGGAGGCGCATGGCTCGGTCTTCTGGCACCCCAACGGCTTCGTCGTGTGGCGCGAGCTGGAGGCTTATATGCGCCGCGCGATCGACGCCGCGGGCTATCGCGAGGTCAAGACGCCGCAGGTGATGGACGCACGCCAGTGGGAACGGTCGGGCCACTGGGGCAAATATCGCGAAAATATGTTCGTCATCCCCGACGAGGTGCCGAACACCGAGGATGAAGGCCCGATCGTCTCCGACGATGCCGAATGGATGGCGCTGAAGCCGATGAACTGCCCGGCACATGTGCTGATTTTCCGCCAGGGCATGAAAAGTTATCGCGACCTGCCGCTCAGGCTCTACGAAAATGGCTGCTGCCACCGCAACGAGCCGCACGGCGCGCTGCACGGGTTGATGCGCGTCCGCCAGTTCACGCAGGACGATGCGCATATCTTCTGCCGCGAGGATCAGATTGTCGAGGAAGTCCGCAATTTCTGCGCGCTCGCCGATCGCATCTACAAGGATTTCGGCTTTACCTATGCAATCAAGCTCGCGCTGCGCCCCGAAAAACGCTTCGGCAGCGATGAGATGTGGGACAAGTCCGAAGACGAACTGCGCAATGCGGTCGTCGAGGCGGGGCTTGCGACCGATCAATATGGCTGGGAGGAACTGCCGGGCGAGGGGGCCTTCTATGCGCCCAAGCTCGAATGGCACCTGACCGACGCGATCGGCCGGACCTGGCAGGTCGGCACGATCCAGTCCGACCGCGTGCTGCCCGACCGGCTTGACGCCGCCTATATTGGCGAGGATGGCGAACGGCATCGGCCGGTGATGCTCCACCGCGCCATTTTCGGCAGCTACGAACGCTTCATCGGCATTTTGATTGAGCATTATGCGGGTCGCTTCCCGACCTGGCTCGCGCCGGTGCAGGCGGTCGTCGCGACGATCGTTTCGGACGCCGACGATTACGCAAAGGATGCGGCCGCGCAGCTGGAAGCCGCAGGCATTCGCGTTCAGCCCGACCTGCGCAACGAAAAGATCAACTACAAGGTGCGCGAACACAGCCTCGCCAAAGTCCCCTATCTGCTCGTCGTCGGCAAGCGCGAGGCCGAGGAAGGCACGGTCGCGATCCGCACGCTCGGCCAGGACGGCCAGCGCGTCATGCCGCTTGCCGAAGCGATCGCGATGCTGAAAGCGGACGCGACCCCGCCGGATCTGCGCGCCCGGTGAGTGTGGTCGGCCTCGGCCGCCACGCCGCGGACGAGCGGCTGCCGCGCCATCGCCATGCGGAAGGCTATATCGCGGTCGTGCTTGACGGCGGATATGAGGAGGCCGGCGACGAAGGGCGGTTTACCCTGCGGCCCGGCATGGTCGTCGTCCACGGCGGCTGGACCGCGCATCTCGATCGCTTTGGCATTGATGGGGCAAAATTGCTCAACCTGCCCGTGGCGCCAGGGCTGGCGCCAGGGGTGGGCACGATAGACGATCCCGACACCGCGGTGCGGCTTGCCGAGCGCGACCCGCGTGCCGCGGCGGCATTCGTTGCCGAGCGGTTCGGCGCGAGCGGCGAACGACACGCCGACTGGCCCGACCTGCTCGCCACCGCGCTCTGCGCCGACCCCGACCTTGCGATCGCACCATGGGCGCGCGGCATCGGCCTTGACCCGGCTTCGGTCAGCCGCGGTTTCGCGCGCGCCTATGGCACCAGCCCCAAGCGCTTCCGGATCGAGGCACGGACGCGGCGCGCCATTGCCGCGCTGTCCGGATGGCGCGGCACGCTCGCCGATCTCGCCGCCGATCAGGGTTTCGCGGATCAGGCGCATATGGCGCGCGCGGTCGCCGCGATGACCGGGGTGCCGCCTGTGCGTCTGCAGGCAAAGTCCGTTCAAGCCAGCAGAGGGCTGCGCCGCTAGGCAGCGGCCATGCACCGCCGAAATCTCCTCGCTGCCGCGCTCGCCGCTCCCGCCCTTTCGCTTCTGCCCGCCGTCCCCTCCTTCGCGCAGTCGCAACCCCCGCCGATGCGCACGCGGTGGAAGGTTCGCGCCTCTGAAGGCTTTGATGCGCTCGCCTTTCTCGGCCCGCTGGCGGGCGGCGAGCTTTACCTCCCCTATTACAAGGCCGATGCCGACGCCTTCGCCGCAGCGCTGCCTGCCGCCGCGCGCGCCGAGATTGCGGCACTGTGGAAAGACGCCGAACGCGCCCAATTTGGTCTGCTCGGCCCCAACCTCTCGGTGCTCTTCTCGAACGGCAATGATGGCGATCTCGCGGCGCTGATCGAGGGGGCCGCCGAGCCGGAGGCGCGATTGCTGCCCGCCTATCGGGCCAGCCCCTATTGGGCCGAGGCCGACTGGCGCTGGTTCGTCGGCATGGCGCCGCGGCTGCGCTCTGTGTTCGAGACGATGCAGACGGCAGGCTTTGCCGCGTTTCGCCAACGCCGTATCGGCGATATCGGTGCGCGCATCGCCGAGCTGACGCGCGCCCTTGGCGATTATGACGTGATCCGCTGGCACGAAAAGCTCACGGGGCGCGGATTCGACCCGCAGATCGACGTCGTGCTGCTGCAATTCTGCAAACCGCACGGGATCAAGGTCCAGGGGCAGACGTTCCTGCAGGCGACCGACTGGGGTGTGCCGATCACCGTGCGCAACGCCGCGCACGAAATGCTGCATCCGCCAGTGCCGATGGACGGACCCGCGGCAACCGCGGCGCTGGCGCTGCTCGCCAAAGACCCGCTGATCCCGCGCATCGTCGCCGAACATGATCCCAAATGGGGCTATACGACGCTCGAAGGGATGTTCGATGAGGATCTGGCGCAGGCGCTCGACCAGCTCATCAGCGAGGCTTTGGGCGTCGCGCGCAACCCCGCCGACCGCTGGCGCAGGGCCGATGACGGCATCCATGTGCTTGCGGGCGCGATTTACGGAATGCTGCGACAGGACCGCTGGACCGAAACCGGCGGTTCGATCGAGGCTTGGCTGGCGGGCGCGGTCCGCGCGGGTCGTTTCGATCCGCCGCGGCTCCACGCGATCGCGGCGCAGATACTCGAACGGCCGGTGAACGCGCTCTGGCCGCTCGGCTGAGGGACTAGCCGGTCGAACCACAACGCGGTATCGGCCGCGCGATGAACGGCCTGTCCCACCTTGTCGGCTTTGCGCCGCTGACGCTCGCCGGCGCCGCCGCGATGACCTTTGGCGCCGCCTATGTTCGCGGGCTCACCGGCTTCGGCATGGCGATCATCCTCGTGCCGCTGCTCGGTCTCATCATGCCGCCGGGCGAAGCGGTGGTGTTGGGCATCCTGTTGCAACTGCTCATCGGACCTGTCGGTATTCGCGTCATCCTCGCCGATGCTGACCGCGCGACTGCCTGGCCGATCGGGCTGCTGGCGATGGCGCTGACGCCGCTCGGCATGGTCGCGCTCGATCACACGCCCGCCGACCTCGCGCGCCTGCTCATCACGCTCGCCGCGGTCGCCGCCTTCGTCGCGGTGCTGCTTCCCAAACAGGCGGAGGGGCACCGGCCCGGCACGCTCGCCGTCGCGGGCACGGGAATAGCATCGGGAATCCTTACGGGCTTCGCCGCGATGCCCGGCCCGCCCGTCGTGCCCTTTTATCTGCGCCGCCACCTCGAGCCGCGGGTCGCCCGCGCGTCGATGCTGATGATCTTCTTCATGACCGCGATCGCAGGGACATTCGCGGCGCTCTGGCTCGGCATCGCGAGCTGGCGGCTGCTGATCGTTTCGCTGATCCTCTTTATCCCGATGTGGCTTGGCAACCGTGTCGGCGCCCGTCACTTCGGTCGCGTCCCCCCGCATATCTGGCAGGCAATGGTCGCAGTGGTTCTGGGGGTTGCGGCGGTGTCGGCGGTGGTGCGCCTGCTGAACTAAAGACTCCGCAGCGCCTGCGCCGGTTTCGCCGACAGCAGCGGCCAGCTTCCCGCGATGCCGATCAAAAAGGACAGGCCGGCGCCGCCAATCAGTGTCGCGCCGACGATCAGCGGGTCGGGAGCAAAGGAAAATTCGAACAGGCTGACGACGACATAGCGCGCCGCGATCAGCCCCAGCCCCAGCGCGAGCAGCGCCAGCACCGCCGCAAGCACCGCATATTCCATGGCCTGTGCCCCCAAAATCTGACCGCGCGTCGCGCCAAGCAGTTTCAGGATCACGCTGTCATAGACGCGCCGTTCGCGGCTCGCGGCGATCGCGCCGATCAGCACCGCGATGCCCGCCAGGATCGCGATGCTTGCCGCGGCGGCGATCGCCTGGCTCATCTGGGTGAGCAGCAGCGTCACCTGACTTACGACATCGCGCACCGCGATCAGCGATGCCGACGGAAATGTGCGGGGTATGCTGCGCGCCAGCGCTTCTTCGGCCGCGCCGTTGACGGCGACGGTCGCGACCATATTGTGCGGCGCGGCGTCGAACGTGCCGGGCGAAAAGACGAGCGCATAGTTCAGCCCGAAATTGTCCCAGTTGACGGTGCGGAACGATGCGACCTTCGCCTGCACCTCGACCCCCAGCACATTCACCGACAGCGTATCGCCAAGCTTCAGGCCGAGCGAGGTCGCCACCTCCTGCTCGACGCTGACCAGCGGCGGCCCCGCATAATCGGCCGCCCACCAGTTGCCGCCGACCAGTTCGCTGCCGTTCGGCAATCCGGGGCTGTAGGTCAGCCCGCGGTCACCGCGCAGCACCCAAGCGCCTTCGGGCAGTTCGGCGAGTTCGTCGACGCGCCGCCCCCCGAATTCGGTGATGCTGCCGCGCAGCGCGGGGATCATGTTGATCTCGGCCTGTGTATCTGCGCCGGTCACAAGGGAACGGAAGCGCGCGGCGTCGCTGCGCGGCACATCGAGCACGAAGAAGCTCGGCGCGCGTTGCGGCACGGTGCGGGTGATTTCGGCGGTGATGCTTGTCTGGATCGCCGCGAGCGTGACGAACAGCGTCAGGCCAAGGCCGAGCGCGACGACAAGCGCGCCGGTTGCCGCGCCGGGGCGGTGCAGGTTCGCGAGCGCGAGGCGCAGCAGCGGGCGGCGTGGACGCGGCAGGCGGCTTGCGATGCGGCGCACCAGCCAGCCGAGCGCAACCAGAATCAGGAGCAGGCCGACCGCCGCGCCGACGAAGCCCAGCGCGAACAGCGGTTCGCGCGCGGTGCCAACCGCGAGCACGACGATCGCCGCAAAGGCCACCGCGACGGCGATCAGCGCGGGCCGGTCGATCCGCGCCGCGCGGTCGACCGTGGCGCGGTACAGCCCCGCCGCGGGCACATGCTTGGTCGCCGCGAGCGGGGGCAGCGCAAAGGCGATGGCGATGAGCAGGCCATAGGCGGCACTGACGCCAAGCGGCAGCGGATAGAGCGCGAACCCCGGCCGCACCGGCAGCACATCGCCCGCGATCCAGCCGATGGCGGCGGGCGCGAGTGCGCCGACCGCCAGCCCTGCGACGATCGACACCGCCGCGACCGCCAATATCTGCAACCCATAGATGCGCAGCACCGTCGCGCTGTCGGCGCCGAGCACCTTCAGCGTCGCGAGTCCGGGGCGCTTGCCCGCGAGATAGCTTGCAACGCCGTTGCCGACGCCGATCCCGGCGATCGCCAGCGCAGCCAGCCCGACGAGCGACAGGAATTGCCCCATGCGCTCGATAAAGCGCCGCGTGCCGGGCGCACCGTTGCTGCGGTCGGTGATGTCCCATCCGGCGTCAGGAAACTGGTCGCTCAGCGCCTTGCCGACCGCTTCGGGATTGGCGCCCACGGGCAGGCGGAGGCGATATTTGCTTTCATAGAGGCTGCCCGGCTGGATCAGCTGCGTCGCGGGCAGGTCCGAAAGGCCGATGATTGCGACCGGCCCCAGCGTGAAGCCTTCGCCCAGCCGGTCGGGTTCCTCGGCAATGATGCCGTCGATGCGAAAGCTTTTGTCGCCAAACTTCACCGCGTCGCCGACCGCCAGATCGAGCCGCGAGGCCATATCCTTGCCGATCCAGATCGCGCCCGCGGGCGGCGGCCCCTGCCGCGCGCCGCTTTCGAGCCGCAGCTGGCCATAGAGCGGATAGGCGTCATCGACCGCCTTCAGCTCGGACAGCAGTGCGTCGCCATCGGGATCGTTCGCCATCGCGCGCATCCGCACCGTGGCCGATGGCGTGCCGACGCGGCGGAAAGCGGCCATTTCCTCCGGCGTGGCCTCGCGCTGCGGCAGGCTGAACTCGATGTCACCGCCCAGGATCGTTTGCCCGCGCACTTCCAGCTCGGACGTGATGCCGCGCGTCAGGCTGCCGATCGCCGCCAGCGTTGCAACGCCCAGGAACAGGCAGATTGCGAGCAGGCGCAGCCCGCGAATACGCGCGGCAAGATCGCGGCGCGCGATCCGCCAGAGCGAGGCGAGGGGCAGCATCAGAGCGGCCCCTTCCCAGACCGTTCATGTCGGGCGAAGTCGAGACAGGCGACGAAACGAAGCAGGGTCGCGGGGCAGCCGGACTTCGCTCGATGCGAGCGGGATGGAACGGTCATCACGCCGCCCGCTCCTCGATCCGCCCGTCATGCATCACCACCACCCGGTCGCAATGCCCGGCCAGCTCGGGATCGTGCGTGATGATGAGCAAGGTCGCGCCCAGCGCCGCGCGGCGCGCAAAGATCAGCTCGATGATCGCATGACCCGTCGCGGTGTCCAGATTACCCGTCGGCTCGTCGGCAAAGATGATGGCGGGCGAACTCGCCATCGCGCGCGCGATCGCGACGCGCTGTTGTTCGCCGCCCGACAATTGCGCGGGATAGTGAGTGAGACGATGACCGAGCCCGACCGCCTCCAGTTCCTTTGCGGCACGGCCGAACGGATCGGCGATGCCCGCCAGCTCCAGCGGCACCGCGACATTTTCGAGCGCGGTCATCGTCGGCAGCAGGTGAAAGGCCTGAAGCACGATGCCGATGCGGCCGCGCCGCGCGCGCGCCAGGCCGTCCTCGTCCATCGCCGCGAAATCGAGCCCCGCGACCTTGATCGAGCCGCCGTTCGCGCGTTCAAGCCCCGCGAGCACCGCCATCAGCGAGCTTTTGCCCGACCCGGACGGGCCGAGCAGCGCGACCGAGGTGCCCGCGGCGACCTCCAGGTCGACCCCGCGCAAAATTTCGACGGGGGCCTTGTCGCTCCCCAGGGTCAGCGTCACATTATGGGCGGCGATCGCCAGATCCGGCGACGGTCGGGAAACGTCGGGCAAGGAGAGAACCCTTTGGAAAAGAAAACGGCCGGATGGCGGTCTGCCTTGATATATGGTTGCGTCATCGCGCTTTGCCAACCGCTTGCCGCCTGCGGCTCGGCGGAGGCGCCACCGGCGTCGACGAACGACAAGGCTGCTGCGCCCAAGACCGCGGCCATCCCCGCCGATGCGCCGCTCGTCATCGCGTTCGGCGACAGCCTTTATGCGGGATACCAGCTCGGCCCCAGGGAGGGGCTCGCGCCGCAGCTTCAGGCCGCGCTCGCCGAGGACGGCGTGATTGCGCGGGTGCAGAATGCGGGTGTGTCGGGTGACACGAGCGCGGCGGGGCGCCAGCGGCTGACCTATGTTCTTGACAATGCAAAGGTAAAGCCCGCGCTCGTCGTGCTGGGGCTTGGCGGCAACGACATGCTGCGCGGGATCGGCCCCGATCAGACGCGTGCCAATCTCGACGCGATGCTCGCCGAGCTTCGCAAGCGTGACATCCCGGTGCTGCTCACCGGCATGATGGCTGCGCCCAACCTCGGCAGCGACTATGCGGCCAGGTTCAACCCCATCTATCCCGACCTTGCGGCGAAATATGACGTGAGCTTCTATCCGTTCATCCTCGACAATGTCATCACCGACAAATCGCTGATGCTTGGCGACAATCTCCACCCCAATGCCGAGGGCGTGAAAGTCGTGGCCAAAGCACTGGCGCCGCTTGTCGAGCAGGCGCTGCCGGATGCGGACTGAAACCGGCGGCCCGTGCATGATAACGCCCTGAACTCCCGCGAAGGCGGGATCTGTCACCGGCCGACGCCAACTCGCGCCCCGCAGGCGATGGATCCCCGCCTTTGCGGGGATGCCGACGCTTCAATGCGGATGGGCTAGCCTTAACTCCCGCGCGGCCCGAACAGGATGATCGCCGCGCCCCCCAGGCACACTGCGGCGCCGATCAGGTCCCAGCGGTCGGGCTTTGCCCCTTCGACCGCCCACAGCCAGAATAGCGCCGCGGTGATATAGACGCCGCCATAGGCAGCATAGGTGCGCCCGGCGTGCTCGGCTTCGACCAGCGTGAGCAACCAGGCGAACAGCGCAAGCGACGCTATCCCCGGGGCGACCCACCACACCGACTTGTCCATCCTGAGCCAGGCCCAGAAGGCAAAGCAGCCCGCGATCTCGGCCAGCGCCGCGCCGATATATGCCCATGCCATCATGGGCGGCATCGTGCCCCGATGGCGCGCAAATGAAAAGGGGCGACCCGGCGGGCCGCCCCTTCCTGTTTCATCGCTGGTCCGAAGGATCAGAAAGCGAAGCCGACGCCGACGACAAAGCTGTCGAAGTCACCGAAATTCTCGATGAACTGGTGACGATATTCGCCCTTCGCGTACAGGTTCTGGCCCAGCTTGTGCTGGTATCCGGCACCGACATAGGGATCGTCGATGTCGCCAAAGGTGTAGCCACCGGTGGCGTAAAGCTTGCCGTTGGCGCCAACCTTGGCGCCGGCGCGCGCGCCGGCCGAGAACTGGACATTCGCGCCGTCGACCAGCACCTTGTCACCGGCGATTTCACCGCCGACGAAAGCGGCCGACCCAAGGTCGAAATCATAACCGGCGGCCACGCCGAGCGTGCCTTCGTCGATCCCGTTGCCGGTGATCAGACCGCCGCGCACTTCGACGCGGCCTTCGCCGCCTTCGGCGGCGAGCGCGGGGGTGGCGACAACGGCCGAGAGGAGAGCGGCTGCAACTGCGAATTTTTTCATTTTTTCTTCCTTCATTCAGATCAGGACCACGCCCTTTGGGTCGCGTCCGGCCCCTAGATGGCGTTTGGGCCTGTCGCTTCAATGAATGGATCGTTCAGATTATGACAATTTTCTTACCTGTGTTATTTTTACCACACAGTATGGAATAGCTATGCGATGGAAACGCCGTCAAACCGGCGGAAAAGGCGGGCTTTTCAGATTCCGTCATCCCCGCGAAGGCGGGGATATCGCCCGTGCGGTCCGCGCCAGCGGCGCGTTTTTCGGCCTTCGCCGGAATGACGGCAGGCTTGTCCGGCTATCCCAGCGCGGCCTGCTTTTCCTCGGCGATGCGGTCGAGTTCGGCGCGCGTCGGCCTGGTCGCGGCGCTCTTCAGCTGCCCGCACGCCGCCATGATGTCGCGCCCGCGCGGGGTGCGGATCGGAGCGGAGATGCCCGCCTTGAAAATAAGATTGCTGAACGCGCGCACCCGCTCAGGGGTCGAACATTCATAAGGCGCGCCGGGCCAGGGGTTGAAGGGGATCAGATTGACCTTTGCGGGCAGTTTATAGTGTTTGATGAGTCGGACGAGTTCGCGCGCATCCTCGTCGCGGTCATTCTTGTCCTTCAGCATTACATATTCAAAGGTGATGCGCCGCGCATTGTTCGCGCCCGGATAATCGGCGCATGCCTGGAGCAGTTCCTCGATCCCGTATTTGCGGTTCAATGGCACGATTTCGTCGCGGATTTCCTTGGTCACCGCGTGGAGCGAGACGGCCAGATTGACGCCGATCTCCTCTCCCGCGCGGGCCATCATCGGCACGACGCCGCTGGTCGACAGGGTGATCCGCCGCTTCGACAGCGCCAGCCCGTCGCCGTCCATCACGATCTTGAGCGCGGCTTTGACCTCGTCGAAATTATAGAGCGGCTCGCCCATGCCCATCATCACGATGTTGGTGAGCATCCGGCCGTCGGCGGTGTAATGGCCGACCGCATCGTCGTCGGCGTCCTCGTCTTCCGGGTCGGCGCCAAAGCCCGCCATCGTCCCCTTCGGCCATTCGCCGAGCGCGTCGCGCGCGAGCAGCACCTGCCCGACGATCTCGCCCGCGCCCAGGTTGCGGACAAGCCGCATCGTGCCGGTATGGCAGAAGCGGCAATTGAGCGTGCAGCCCACCTGGCTGGACACGCAGAGTGTTCCCCGATCGGCGTCGGGAATGAACACCATCTCATATTCCTGCCCGTCGGCGGCGGCGAGCAACCATTTGCGCGTGCCGTCGCTCGACACCTGCGCCTCGCGCACCGTCGGGCGGCCGATGATGAAGCGGTCGGTCAGCCATGGGCGCATCGTCTTGGCGATGTCGGTCATCGCTTCAAAATCGGTGACGCCGCGGTGATAGATCCAGTGCCAGATCTGCTTGGCACGCAGCTTCGCGGCCCTGGCATCGAGCCCGGCCTCGACCAGCACGCCGCCGATCGCCTCGCGCGACAGCCCGACAAGGTCGATGCGATTGCCCCCGCGCAAGGGCACGCTGCCCGTCGTGACGGGGTCGATATGGCCGGGAATCTGCATGATGGGCGCGCATATAGGGGCGAAGGCGGAAAAGCGCAATTGTGCGCGGTCGATCCTCCCTGTGGCGAAGCCGTGGCGAGGGGCCTGAGCTGCAAGGTCAAAAAAAGCCAGCGGAATCGGCCATCGCCGTCTCGATCAATCCGTTCGCATCGAGCGAAGTCGAAATGCCTGTCGGCGTTGTGCGGTGTCGATGCGTGCTTCGACTTCGACCAAAGGTCGAAGTTTATCCTGAGCGGCCGCACGGCAGTCGAACGGTTCAACACGAACGGAAAGAAGGGAAGGTCTCGAATCCGCCCCAGGCTGCCCCATCGCACCCTGACAGGAAAAGACTCCGTCCAGCCCGCAACAAGCCGGGGCCGCGATCGTGCCCTGATCGCGGCCCCGGCGCTGACGAACCGTGCAACTTCGGTTCGCGGTCAGTTACGGATCGCGCTGACCTGGATCGCCCGATTGCGCATGGCGCCCGCTATCGCGATTTCGGCCTGTGCGGTCGCCATGGCACGCGTGTCGCGGCGGCACTGGCGGACGTCATTCTTGCCGGCGAGGTCATAGCCGGGCGCTTCGCCGCACACTGCCACGACGGCGCGCCATATGCGGCGATCGAGCGCCCTGGTACCGGCCTCGGTGCCAAGGTCAAGGTCGCGGTGCGCTACCGCAACGCTGGTTTGGGCAGGTTCTGCCGATACGGGCTGGCCGACGAGGGCGGCAGCGGCGGCGGTGAGGATCATAAGCTTTTGCATCTTGTGTCTCCATCGGCCGGCTGGGGAGGGGAGGAAGCCGGTAAGACGCGGTATATCGCGCCGGACATTCGCGATGGAGCAACGATGTTGCGCGATCATTCTGCAAAATTGCAGAATGAGGCAAGGGCGATTATGGCGCACAAGGCGCCATGTACGATTGGAACGACCTCAAGGCCTTTCTGGCCGTTGCCGAAACGGGCAGCACGCTCGCCGCCGCGCAGGCGATGCGCGTCAGCCAGACGACCGTGGCGCGGCGTATCGCTGCGCTCGAGGCGGCAACCGGGGTCACGCTCTTTGAACGGCGGCAGGCGGGCTATGCGCTGACTCCGGTGGGGGAGGCGATGCTGCCGAGCGCCGCTGCGGTGCGCGATGCTGCCGAACGATTCGGCGAGGCCGCGGGCGCGCGCTCGCGCGACGCAGGGGGGACGGTCAGCCTGACGGTGATGGAAATCATCGCGATGACGATCCTGCCGCCGATCCTGCGCGACCTGCGCGCCGAACATCCCGGCATCCATATCCAGCTCGACACGTCGGACGAGCCGCGCGACCTGGCCGCGGGCGTCGCCGACATAGCGATCCGCAGCAGCAAGCAGCCGTCGGGCGCTGGGCTTGTCGGGCGCCGCATCGCCGACAATCCGTGGACCGTTTATTGCAGCCGCGACTATGCCGAACGCCACGGCGTCCCGCACACGCGCGAACAACTTGCGGCGCACCCCTTCATCGGCGGTGGGGGCGGCGTGTGGCAGCCTTATCGCGCATGGCTTCGCCAATATGGGCTAGAGGAAGCGGTGGTCATGCAATATGACACGGCGACCGGTCTGCTGTCGGGCGTGCGCGCGGGGATGGGGTTGTCGGTGCTGCCGGCCTATCTCGCCGACCGCGAACCCGATCTCATCCGCTGCCTGCCGCCCAAGAGCGACGACACCACGGGATTATGGCTTCTCACCCACGAACGGCTGCGGCATGTGCCGCGCGTGCGGATGGTGCTCGATTTTCTGGCGAGGGAATTGACCAGGCTGGCGCGCGATTGACTATTTCGACCGCGCGCACCCCAGCGCCGCCGCGTCGATCGCCGTCGCGGCGCCGCGCAGGCGATAGGTGTCGGCGATCGCGCCGCCCGTCGCTGTGCGGCCTTCGACGCTCATGCTCGGCGCCGAACGCATTGCAGCGACGATTGCGGCGTCCATCCGCGCGTCGCTCGCCCAGCCATGGACGCCCTGGCCGGTCAGGATGAAGCGGCGGCTGCCAATCGTCAGGCGCAAATCGCGCTCCGCTGCGCGCGGCTTTGACAGCCGGACATAGAATTGACCGCGAATGCGCGATTTCGGCCAGTAACCGACGCTGGCATAGGCTTTGACCTGTGGCGGGCCGACCGTTGCCGAGGGAGCGGCAATCGCATAGCAGCGTGCCCGCGCGGCATCGCGAAAGGCGCCCCAGCCATCGAAAATGCCGAGCGCGGTCGGTGCCGCGGCGGCAAGGGCCGCGGCCGGCATCGCCGCCAGCATCATCAGGGAAAGGGACCAGCGCCGCATCGCGCCTCGTTTGCGCGATTGCCGCCGCTTTGCAAGCATGGCTTGCACGGCGCGTTGCGTGCGTTAAGGAAGGTGGGCATTTTCAGGGGCCAGAATCGGGGCACGAATCGCCTCCGTTCCTCTGTCTCTCAAGGGACTTCTCCCGCGAAACAAACAGGATGGCGGATTAGGAATGAAAGCGACGATCGAACGCGCAGTCTTGTTGAAGAGCCTCGGCCATGTTCAGTCGGTGGTCGAACGGCGCAACACGATCCCGATCCTGTCGAACGTCCTCATCGAAGCCGACGCATCGGGCCAGCTCAAACTAATGGCGACCGACCTCGACCTGCAGGTCGTCGAAACGATCGCGGCCAAGGTCGAAACGGCCGGCACCACCACCGTATCGGCGCACACGCTCTTCGAGATCGCGCGCAAGCTGCCCGAAGGGGCGGAAGTCAGCCTGGCCGCCGCCGAGGGCAAGATGCAGGTCAAGGCCGGGCGCTCGAACTTCAACCTGCCGACCTTGCCGCGCGACGATTTCCCGGTGATCGCCGAGGGCGATCTGCCGACCAATTTCGAATTGCCCGTCGCCGAGCTCATCCAGATCATCGACAAGACGCGCTTTGCCATTTCGACCGAGGAAACGCGATATTATCTGAACGGCATTTTCCTGCACGTCGCCGAGGATGCGACGGGGCCGGTGCTGAAGGCCGCGGCGACCGACGGTCATCGCCTCGCGCGTTACACGGTGACGCGCCCCGACGGCGCCGCAGGGATGCCTGATGTGATTGTGCCGCGCAAATGCGTCGGCGAAATCCGCAAGCTGCTGGACGAGGCCGAGGGCAACGTCGAGATCAGCCTGTCGGCGAGCAAGATCCGCTTCCAGCTCGGCAATGCGGTGCTCACCTCAAAGCTGATTGACGGCACCTTCCCCGATTACAGTCGCGTCATTCCGACCGCGAACGACAAGCTTTTGAAGGTCGATCCGAAGAGCCTGTTCCAGGGCGTCGACCGCGTATCGACGATCGCCAGCGAAAAGACGCGCGCGGTCAAGGTCGGGCTGGACAAGGACCGCATCACGCTCAGCGTCACCAGCCCCGAAAACGGCACGGCGGCCGAAGAACTCGCCGCGGGTTACGACAGCGACGCGATGGAGATCGGTTTCAACGCCCGCTACCTCAGCGACATTTTGGGGCAGGTCGACGGCGACAGCGTCGAACTCCACCTCGCCGACGCCAACGCGCCGACCTTGATCCGTGAGAGCGAAAAGAGCCCGGCGCTCTACGTGCTGATGCCGATGCGGGTATAGTCCCATTGCTTCTCCCTCGACGGGAGAAGCATATGAAGCCTGATGCCAAGGGCATCAGGCGGAGTTGGATGGGGGCAATGGTGCGTCATCGCGTCGTCGTTTCACGGCGACAGCGCACCCCACCGCTGCAACCAGCGAACAGGTTCGCAAGTTTCGGTGCCGCCCCCCGTCAAGGGGGAGGGCCTTACCCCGCCTTCGCGACCCGCCAGATCACCCCGCCGGTGTCGTCGGCAACCAGCGCGCTGCCGTCCTTCGCGACCTTGACATCGGCCGGGCGGCCGCGAGTCGTCTTGCCGTCGGCGGCGAGAAAGCCGTCGAGCAGCGTGATCGGCAACGCGTCCAGCGGCTTGCCGTTCGCCCCGAACTTGACGAACACGACATCATAACCCGCGACCGGTTCGCGGTTCCACGACCCGTGCCGGGCGATCAGTGCCCCGTTCGTCCAACGCTCGCCCAGATCAAGCCCTTCGGTGAAGGTAAAGCCAAGCGGTGCGGTGTGCGCGCCCAGCCCATATTCGGGCCGCTTGACATATTGGCGCCGGTCCTCGGCTTCGGGTTCGACGCGCGGGTCGATGAACCCGCCCCAATAATACCAGGGCCAACCGTAAAAGTCGCCCTCGTCGACATCGGTCAGATAGTCGGGGACCAGATCGCTGCCCAGCATGTCGCGCTCGTTGACCACGGTCCACAGCCGGTCGCTGCCCGGATAGAAAGCCAGCCCGACGGGATTGCGGATGCCCGCGGCAAAGGTGCGGATATATTTATTTTCCGGCCGCACTTCGAGCACGCTGGCGCGGCGGAACTCGCGGTTCATGCCCGCTTCGCCGATGTTGGAATCGGCACCGACGCCGATATAGAGCCAGCCGTTCGGTGCCGCGGCCAGGCTCTTGGTCCAGTGGCGATTGGTGCCCTTGGCAGGCAGGTCGACGACCTTGACCGGCTTGCCGCTCATCTTCGTCTCGCCCTCGACATAGGGAAAGGCGAGCAGCGCGTCGGTGTTGGCGACGTAAAGCGTGTCCCCGACCAGCGCCATGCCATAAGGAGAATTAAGTCCTGTGATATAGGCGGTCTTCACCTCGGCCTTGCCGTCGCCATCGGCATCGCGGAGCAGGGTGATGCGATTCGCCGACGGTTTGCGCCCCGCCCCGGCCTTGCCCATCAGATTCTTCATCACCGCGCCCTGCACGCCGCCATCCTTGCGCGGCGGGCTTTGCGATTCGGCGGCCAGCACATCGCCGTTCGGAAGGACGAGGATCGTGCGCGGATGGTCGAGTCCTTCCGCAAAACGCTGGACGGTCAGCCCTTGCGCGGCCCGCGGCGCCTGTCCGGCGGGCCAGCTTGTCGCTTCGGGCACATTGATCGTCGGGAATGTTTCGGTGCGCTGCGACGCCATCACCGGCACACGGCCGCTGAGTTCGGCGGTCGAGAAACGTGCCACATCGGGCCGCGACATGAAATAGAGGGTGACGCCGCCCACGATGAGCAGCAGCAGAAGGGCGAGGCCGACATATTTCAGGATCTTGCGCATAATGCCCTGTCTACACGGGCAAAGCGCGGCGGCAAAGGGGCGAAACATATGCCCGGCGGAGCTGTTTGGTTAAGACGGCGCGGCATCGGATTAACCTTACCCGATCGTTCATCACGGTTGGGAACGGCGCGGTTAGGCGCAGGGTTTACAGCGGGCGATCACGTTACGGACCAGGAAGTCGATGCACCTGCCAGCCCCTTTTCTTGTCGACCGTGCCGCGGTCGAGGATGCCCATGCGCTCATCAGCCTGCACGGCGAAGAAGCCGGTTTTGCGGCGGCTGCCCGCGCCGAACAATATCGTGTGCTGGGCAACCACGTCCATTTCGCCCGCTGGCGCCAGATCGAACGGCTGATCACCTATCTGTCGGTCGAAGACGTCCTCGACACGGTTCATTGAGCGGGGATTTCACCACCGCATCCCGGCGACGGCTGGGGCCTTGTCATCGTTTTTCGACCTGAGGTCGATATCCCGGCTGTCGTCGGGATCACGGCGACTGATGGCAAGGCTTACAGACGCAAACCCGCAGTTTCGGGCAATCCCGCCATGATGTTGAGGTTCTGGACGCAGGCGCCGCTGGCGCCCTTGCCCAGATTGTCGAGCCGCGCGACGAGCCGCGCCTGGCTGGCGTCGGCATTGGCAAAGACGAACAATGCGATGCGGTCATCCCCCGTGTCCGACGCGCGGAGCAGCATTTCGCCGTCTGTCGGCGCGTCGCCCATGACGACGACCGGACTCGCGCCGTAAAAATCGACGAGCGCAGCGCGCAGCGTATCGGGCGCGGCGGCGCCGGGCATGGCGCCGAGCGGCAAGGGCACTTCGACCACCATCCCGCGATGCGCCGGGATCACCGCGGGCGAGAACAGCGGGGCGATCGACAGGCCGCAGTGCGCCATCATTTCGGGCACATGTTTGTGGCCGAGCGTCAGTGCATAGCCGCGCCAGGCGATGTCGCGATCGCCCTCGAAACGTTCGATCAACGCCTTGCCGCCACCCGAATGGCCGCTGACCGCGTGGCAGACATAGGGCCAGTCGGCAGGCAGGAGACCCGCGCCCACCAGCGGCGCAACAAGTGCGATGAAGCCGGTCGAATAGCAGCCGGGGTTCGATACGCGAGCGGCCGTGGCCACCGCATCGGGGCCGACGACTTCGGGAAAGCCATAGGTCCAGCCCGGCGCGACGCGGTGCGCGGTCGAGGCGTCGATCACGCGGGTGCGGTCATTGCCGATCATCGCCACCGCCTCGCGCGCCGCATCGTCGGGCAGGCAGAGGATGACGAAATCGGCGTCGTTGAGCGCTTCGCGCCGCGCGGCGGCATCCTTGCGGCGCGCCTCGTCGAGCGCGATCAGCGTGAATTCGCTTCGCCCTGCAAGCCGTTCGGCGATTTCCAGGCCCGTCGTTCCCGCGGCGCCGTCGATGAATATGCTGCGGGTCATGGCCTAAATCAGCCGCTTCGCGCCGCTAACCGGCACCTCATGCCCATCGGCCTTTGTTCGCGCAATCAGGTCGGCGAGCGGTTCGGCACGCACTTCCATCCAGTGCTGGCTGGCGTGAATGATCGTCGCCGCGTCCGCCATGATCCCGACATGGCCGGGAAAGAAGACAAGGTCGCCGCGTGCGAGCCGGGCGGGATCGACATCCTTGTCGGCGCCGAGCGCGGCGAGTTGCAGATCGGTGTCGCGCGGCAACTGGATTCCCGCCGCTGCCCAGGCAATCTGGACCAGCCCCGAACAGTCGATGCCCTTGGCCGTGCGGCCGCCCCAGACATAAGGCGTGCCGATCATCTCTTCGGCCAGTGCCGCCGGGTCGTTCTCGGCCGCCCCGACCTCCACCAGCGCCGCGAGCGGCAGATAGCCGTGCGCGGTCGCCAGCCATTCGCCCTCGGCTTCCCCCATGACCAGCGCGCCGCGCGGCAGCACGCCCGGACCGCCGCTTGCGGCATCGGGCGCGCTGTGCAGCATCGCCTCGACCATCTGCACGCGATGCGTCGGCGCGATCGGCGCGCCAAGCGCTTCCGCGGCGAGATAGCCGACATAATGGTCGGCCAGGCAATAGCCCCACGCCCAGCCGCCGGTCAGGTCGAGCAGCGCAAAGCCTTCGCCGAACAGCAATTCGCTCGTCTGTTCGGCGTCCAGCGACGGCGATGCGCGCAGCGCCGCGGCGGGCAACACCCCGCTCCGCATCATCGGCGCTGCATAATGTGGCGCGAAATAGGTGCCGGCGACCGCAATGTCGGCAAGGTCGGGACGGATCGCGACGATACGCGGATCGAAGGCCTGCGACGTCCCGGTCAGGCCAAAACGGTCGCGGCCCGCTCCGACGGTGCCGGGGCGTCCCATGCGCACGCGGCTCGCCGCTGAATTGTCACCGCTGTCTGCTGTCACTTGCCGTCCTGTTGCAACCGGGTCCGCGGGGGTGCGGACGATCGCGGGCCATTAGACCAGCGGAAGAGGCTTTATCAAGCCTTGCCGCGGCGGTCGTAGCGCGCTTGCAGCATCGCCCATGCGGCGCGCAGACCCAGCGCCGCGCCGCCTTTTGGACGGCCGGGTTTCGCCGACGGGCGCCAGGCGAAGGTGTCGATATGCGCCCACGCCGTCCCGTCGGGAACAAAGCGCTTCAGAAACAAGGCTGCGGTGATCGCCCCGGCGAAGGACGAGCTGCCGGCATTGCCAAGGTCGGCGATGTCGGTTTCGAGGAGGTCGGCATAGCCGTCCCACAGCGGCATCCGCCACAGCGGATCGTCGCGATCGATCCCGCCTGCCAGTATCGCCTCCGCCAGTGCATCGTCATTGGCGAACAGCGGCGGCAGGTCGGGACCAAGCGCGACGCGCGCCGCACCCGTCAGCGTCGCGAAATCGACGATCAGTTCGGGTTCCGACTCCGCGGCTTTTGCCAGTGCATCACCAAGCACCAGCCGCCCTTCGGCGTCGGTATTGCCGATTTCGACGGTCACCCCCTTCCGGCTTTTGAGCACGTCGCCGGGGCGAAAGGCATCGGACGAAATGGCGTTTTCGGCCGCCGCGACCAGGCAGTGCAGCCGCACGGGAAGGCCGCTCGCCATCACCAGTTCGGCCAGTGCCAGCACATGCGCCGCGCCGCCCATATCCTTCTTCATCAGCCGCATCCCCGCTGCGGGCTTGATGTCGAGTCCGCCGCTGTCAAAGCTGATCCCCTTGCCGACCAGCGCGATGCGCGGGTGATCCTCCTTGCCCCACTCGACTTCGATCAGCCGCGGCGCGTGATGTTTGGCCGCCGCACGCCCGACCGCATGGATCATCGGATAACCCTGTTCGAGCGCCTCGCCCTTGGTGACGGTCAGCTTGCCGCCGTGCGCCCTGGCGATGCGTTCGGCGGCCTTTTCGATCGCTGCCGGTCCCATGTCGGCGGCAGGCGTGTTGACGAGGTCGCGAACGAGCGCCACCGCGCGCGCCTCGGCCACCATGGGCGCGATCGCCGCGACGTCGCTGGTGAGCAGGATGCGCGGTCCCTTTGCGGTCGGTTTCGATTTATAGCTATCGAAACGATATTGCGCGCTCATCCATCCGAACATCGCCTTGCCGGGCTGCCTCCCCTCGACCCGGTAGCGGCCTTCGGGCAGAATCTGGCCGAGCTTGGCAAGGCACCATGCCGACAGGCTTTCCACATCGGCGACCGTCGTGACGACCGACCATTTGTCGGGATCGTCGCCCGGAAGGATCGCGTGGACATAGGCATCGGGCTTGAAATCAACCGCGGCCAGATGCGCGCGTTCGCGGGCGCTGCGGCCTTTCAGCCATTCGTCATAGCGTTTTTTGTCGACGAGATGGATCGGGCGGGCGTCCTGCCCCTTGTCGGGTTGGATCAGGTCGGAATAGTCGGTCATGCGGCCGGTGCTAGGCTGCTCGGGATATTTTGTCGATTCCCGGCGTTATGCGGACATGATGATCTGCAGACCATGGCCGACCACCATCGCTTTGCTTGCCGGTGCATTGCTGCTCGCGGGCTGTTCCGAAGACCAGCCGACGCCGGCGGAAAAGGCGGCCGCGGCCGCCGTTCCCGGTGCGCCGCCCAGTGGCGCCACCGACGAAGCGGCCAAAAATGCCCCGGCATCGCATGTCAGCGAAAGCAACGACCTGATCGATTTCAGCTATAGTTATCCGGCCGACGCCGCGCGTATTCCCGAACTCGCAACGGCGCTCGACGCGGACCGCGCGGCCAAGCGCGCAGCGCTGGTCGCGGCGGCGGAACGCGACAAGGCCGCGGCCGAAACGAACGGCTATCCCTATCGCCCGCACAGCCATCGCCAGACCTGGCAGCGCGTGACCGACACGCCGCGCTTCCTCAGCCTGTCGGCCGAGGTCGATACCTATATGGGCGGTGCCCACGGGATGCAGCTGTTCGACACGCTGCTTTGGGATCGGGGCCGACGCAAGCGGATGAACCCGCTCGACCTGTTCGAGAGCAGCGCCGCCTTTGATGTCGCGGTCCGCGATGCCTTCTGCACCGGGATCAGGCGCGCGAAAGCCGCGAAAGGGATCATGGTCGACGAGGCGGCCGACAGCCCCTTTGCCCAATGCCCGCCGGCATCGGCGCAAACGGTCTGGATCGGCTCGTCCGACGGCCGCTATCTCGACCGCCTGACGATCGCGATCGCCCCCTATGAAGTCGGACCCTATGCCGAGGGGAGTTACCGGATCAACGTGCCGATGACCCGCGCGGTGGCGAAAGTCGTGAAGGACGAGTTTGCGCGCGACGTTCTGCCGCTCAACTGAGCGAGTGAGTCGACACATGGTTCGGCACGGGTAAAACCGAACAGGTCGTTTGATCCTTATTCCGCGGCTTCGAGTTCGGTTGGCGCCGGTTCTGCTTTCGCCTTCGCGTTGGTGAAGGTCAAAATGCCGTCGTCGATCGCGCCGGTGCGCATGTCGATGCGGTCCTGGACATAGTTCTGGCTGAGCCGCCACGGCAGCGACGCCGTGCTTTTGGGCATGATATGCAGCGAGCGCTGGATATAGCCCGACGAGAAGTCGAAGACATTTTCTTCCTCAAGGGCTGACGGATCGGCAAGCACCGGCGTTGCGACGAGCGTATCCGTCGCTTTCATGTGGTTCAGCACGCGGCAGACATATTCGGACACAATGTCGGCGCGCAGCGTCCAGCTGGCGTTGAGATAGCCGAACACCGCCGAGAAGTTCGGGATGTTCGAGAACATGCACGCCTTGTAATAGAAATGCTCGTGCCAATCGATCCGATCGCCATCGACGCGCACCGGGATCTTGCCCGCGACCGCCAGCTTGAGCCCGGTCGCGGTGATGATGATGTCGGCGTCCAGATGCCTGCCCGATTTCAACTGGATGCCATTCGCGTCAAAACGCTCGACATGATCGGTGACGACCGACGCCTTGCCCGCCTTCATCGCTTCGAAGAAATCGGCGTCGGGGACGAGGCAGAGCCGCTGTTCCCACGGGTTATAGGGCGGGGTGAAGGCCTCTGCATCATAATGGTCGCCAAGGGTCGCTTTCAGTTTCTTGGTGAGGAACTCCCTGACCTTCTCCGGCTTTTCGCGCGCGCGGCGGAAAGCGATGTCCTGAAGCCGGATGTTCTTGAAGCGCGTGATCTTGTACGCGAGTTTTTCGGGCAGGATCTTGCGCAGAAAATTGGCCAGGCCGTCTTTCGCCGGGCGGATGAAATACCAGGTCGGGGTGCGCTGGAGCATCGTGACATGCGCCGCCTCCTGCATCGAAGGAACGATCGTCACCGCGGTGGCGCCCGATCCGATCACGACGACCTTTTTGTCCCTGTAATCCAGGTCCTTGGGCCAGAATTGCGGGTGGACGATCTGGCCCTGGAAATCCTCGCGCCCCGCAAAATTGGCGTCGAACGGCTCGTCATAGTCGTAATAGCCCGCCCCCAGATAGAGCCAGCGCGCGGTCGTTGTCGAAACCCGGCCCTCGCTGTCCTCCATGCTCACCGTCCAGCGCGCGGCGGCGCTGTCCCAATCGGCGCCGACGACCTTGCGGTCGAAGCGGATGCGTTCGCGGATGTGGCGTTCGTCGACGATGCGGTTCAGATATTCAAGAATCGCGGGGCCGTCGGCGATCGATTTTTCATGTTTCCACGGCTCGAAGATAAAGCCCAGCGTGTGCATGTCGCTGTCCGAACGGATGCCGGGGTAGCGGAAAAGATCCCAGGTGCCGCCGAGCTGCGCGCGGCGCTCGACGATCGCGAAACTGCGGTCGGGGCAGTGCATCTGGAGGTGAACCGCCATGCCGATGCCCGATATGCCCGCGCCGACGATCAGCACATCCTGATCCACGGGGCTTGCCCTGTTCGCCATCATGTCATCTCCCGGACGTCGTTTGCGGGCAGCTTACGCACCGCGTTGCATTTTGCAATCGAATTGACGTTCACGGAAAGCGCGACGAACTGGTGCAGCTCAACTTGTAGCTGTCACAAAAATGTCATAGGCGCGAAACCAATTTGTCATCTTTGGGCCACCCGGTCACTCCAACCCCCGGACACCCGGTCACTCCAACCCCCGGAAAGGATGGAACCTTATGCGTCAAATCGCCGTCCTTCCCTATCGATTCGGGGGTCCGGCGCAGGATGGTCCGACCGAAATCCTGCTGATCACCTCGCGCGAGACGAAGCGCTGGGTCATTCCCAAAGGCAATCCGCTGACCGGGATGGAACGCCACACCGCCGCGGCGGTCGAGGCCGAAGAGGAAGCGGGCGTGATCGGCGCCGTCTGCCCTACCCCGATCGGCAGTTATCAGTATCGCAAGCGTCGCGCGAACGGCGCGTCGATCATGTATCATGTCGAAGTTTTCCCGCTCGCGGTGACCAATGAGCTTAACGAGTGGAAGGAAATGGACGAGCGCGAACGCAAATGGTTCGCCTTCGCCGACGCGGCAGCGGCGGTCGATGAGGCGGACCTGCAGGCGTTGATCCGGTCCTTCGGTGATGGCGGCTTCCGTGCTGTCGCGCAGCCGCGCGGCGTGGTGCCGAACAGGGATGACAAGACGGGGGCAAGGCGGATGTTCGCATGGTTTCAGCGGCTGCTGCCGCGACAGGGCAATTTTTTCGAGTTGTTCGAAAGCCATGCGGCGACGCTGGTCGCAGCCGCCAACGCCTTGTCGCGGATGTTGCAGGGCGGCGAGGGCATGGCCGATCATGTGCGCGAGATTGTCGAGCGCGAGCATGACGCCGACGCGATCACGCGCGAGGTGCTCCAGACCGTCCGCCGCACCTTCCTGACCCCCTTTGACCGGGGCGCGATCACCGACCTTATCGCGTCGATGGACGATGCGATCGACGAGATGCAGAAGACCGCGGGCGCGGTCGACCTCTACGACGTTACCGAGTTCGAGCCGGAGATGCGCGACATTGCGGGTATCATCGTCGATGCCGCGCGCCTGACGGCGGAAGCGCTGCCCTTGCTCCGCAACATCGGCGCCAACGGTGCGCGGCTCCACGAACTCACCGAGCGGCTGGTGCGGATGGAGGGGCATGCCGACGAAATCCACGCATCGGGCCTGAAGCGGCTGTTCCGCGAGCATGGCGAGGCGAACCCGACGCGCTTTCTGATCGCGCGCGAGCTGTTCCGTCACCTTGAGCGCGTGACCGACAGTTTCGAGGATGTCGCGAACGAAATCGACGGCCTGGTCATCGACCACGCCTAGGCGGACAATCGCAAATGCACGCCCACCAATCCGTTCGCATCCAGCGAAGCCCAGATGCCCGTCCGCATGGCGCTGGCCCGAAGCGTGTCTCGACTTCGCCCGGTGCGAGCGGGCTTCCGCGTTCGGGAAGACAAGCCCATGCATGAACTCGCGTTCCCGCTCCTTGTCGGCCTGGTCATCCTTGCGCTGGCGTTCGATTTCCTGAACGGCCTGCATGACGCGGCGAACAGCATCGCGACCGTTGTTGCGACGCGATTGCTGCGCCCGGTGCAGGCGGTCGTGTTCGCGGCCTTTTTCAACTTTGCCGCCTATTTCCTGAGCCTTGCCTTCCCGGCGCTGCACAAGGTTGCCGAGACGATCGGGGCGGGATTGATCGACAAGGATCTGGTGACGCCCGCGGTCGTGTTCGGGGCGCTGGTCGGCGCGATGGTCTGGAATGTCGTCACCTGGCTGAAGGGCATCCCGTCCTCGTCGAGTCACGCGCTTGTTGGCGGCATCGTCGGCGCGGGGGTCGCCCATGCGGGGTTCGAGGGAATCCAGTGGAGCGGGCTCAACAAGACGGTCATCGCGATCTTTCTGTCGCCGATGCTCGGCATGTTGCTGGCGATGCTGGTGATGCTGGCCAGCAGCTGGGCATTGCACCGCGCGACCGCAAAATTCGCCGAATCGACCTTTCGCTATCTCCACCTCTTTTCGTCGGCGGCTTATTCGCTGAGCCACGGGCTCAACGATGCGCAGAAGACGATGGGGATCATCGCTGTGCTGCTCTATTCGACCGGCTATCTGTCCGGTGAGTTCCATGTGCCGCACTGGGTCGCGTTCGCCTGTTATGTCGCGATCGCGCTGGGCACGTTGTCGGGCGGGTGGAAGATCATCGAGACGATGGGCGGGCGCATCACCAAATTGTCGCATCATCAGGGCTTTGCCGCTTCGACCGGCGGGTCGATCATGGTGTTCACCGCCAGCCTGCTCGGTATCCCCGTATCGACGACGCACACGATCACCGGCAGCATCATCGGCGCCGGCGTCGCGCGGCGCGCGAGCGCGGTGCGCTGGGGCGTCGCGGGCAATGTCATCGCGGCGTGGTTCATCACCATTCCCGCCAGCGCGGCGGTGGCGGCGCTCTTCTACGCGCTTACGCGGCTGTTTTAAGGATGGAGCAGCCGCGGCGAAAGCGGCGGAAAACTTCGTAACTTGCTCGCCAATCGCCGTTCAGGGTCGCGGGCCATGACGATCCCGCAAGCCTATGTGACCCGCGCCATGCAGGACAACGATTTTCGGCAGGACAGCGTTCAGGCCACTACCCCGAACAGGTCGTGCTCGTCCGCATCCTCGACGAGGACATCGACGATGTCGCCGGCCTTCAGCGTCGCCGCGACGTCGCGGAGGTAGACGTGGCCGTCGATTTCGGGGGCGTCGGCCTGTGAGCGTCCGGTTGCGCCGATGCTGCCCTCGTCGTCGGCGTCGCCGACCTCGTCGATGATGACGGGGAGGGTGCGGCCGATCCTGGCCTCCAGCTTGGCGGCGCTGATCGCGGCGGTTTTCGCCATGATGCGCTGGAAACGCTCTTCCTTCACCTCTTCGGGCACGGGGTCGGGCAGGGCGTTCGCCTGTGCCCCCGCGACGGGCTCGAAGCGGAAGGCGCCGACACGGTCGAGCTGCGCTTCGTCGAGCCAGTCGAGCAGATACTGGAAATCTTCTTCGGTTTCGCCGGGAAAGCCGACAACGAAACTCGACCGGATCGCGATGTCGGGAGCGATGGCGCGCCAGCTTTTGAGCCGTTCGAGCACCTTCGCTTCATTGGCGGGGCGCTTCATGCGCTTGAGCACGCTGGGGCTCGCGTGCTGGAAGGGGATGTCGAGATAAGGTGTCAGCAGCCCTTCGGCCATCAGCGGGATGACCGCGTCGACGTGCGGATAGGGATAGACATAGTGGAGGCGCACCCACGGCGCGCGGCCCTCGCCGGTGCGGAGCTGGCCGAGTTCGCGCGCAAGGTCGGTCATGTGCGCGCGCACCTCGCGGCCGTGCCATTGGCGCGGGTCGTGGCTAATATCGACGCCATAGGCCGATGTGTCCTGGCTGATGACCAGCAGTTCCTTCGTTCCCGCTGCGACGAGCTTTTCGGCCTCGCGCAGCACCGCGTCGATGCGGCGGCTGACGAGTTTGCCGCGCAGGTCGGGAATGATGCAGAAGGCGCAGCTGTGGTTGCAGCCTTCGCTGATCTTCAGATAGCTGTAGTGGCGCGGCGTCAGTTTCAGCCCGCCTTCGGGAACGAGATCGACGAAGGGACCTTGCGTCGGCGGCGCGGCTTGGTGAACCGCATCGACGACCTGCTCATATTGATGCGCGCCGGTGACCGCGAGGACGTTGGGGAAGCGCGCGCGAATGGCCTCGGCCTCGTTGCCCATGCAGCCGGTGACGATGACGCGGCCGTTTTCGGCCATCGCCTCGCCGATCGCCTCAAGGCTTTCTTCCTTCGCCGAATCGAGAAAGCCGCAGGTGTTGACGAGCACGACGTCGGCGCCCGCATAATCCGGGGAAAGGCCATAGCCGTCGGCGCGCAGCTTGGTCAGAATCCGTTCACTGTCGACAAGCGCCTTGGGGCAGCCGAGCGACACCATGCCGACTTTCGGCTGGGCAGGAAGAGTCTTGGTTGTCATGATCGGCGGCGCGCATAGTCGATTTTGCGCCGCTTGTCACGCGTGGCGAGACCGAGCATGATGCGCGCCGGAAGGGGAGGATGAAATGGCCAATCTGAGCTGGATTGCAATCATCGTCGCGGCGGCGGCGGGCTTCGTTGTCGGCGGCATCTGGTACGGGCCGCTGTTCGGCAAGGCGTGGATGAAGGAGCATGGCTTTACCGAAGAGGAGCTGAAGCAGGGCAATTTCGCGCTGATCTATGGCACGACCTTTTTGCTCAGCTTCGTGTCGGCGGTCTTTCTGGGCCATCTGCTCGCCCATTTCGGCGAGATGAGCGCGCGATCGACGATGATGATTTCGGTGGGCGTTGCCTTGGGCTTCGTCGTTCCGGCGATCGGCACCAACTATCTGTTCAGCCGCGCGAGCGGCAGGCTGTTCGCGATCGACGCGGGATACTGGCTGCTCTTCTATGCGGCGATGGGTGCGGTGTTCGTCATTCTCGGCTGATCGGGCGACCTGTCAGGCCGCGGAAACGGCCGCCTCATTGTCCTCACAGCGGATGACTTCGACGATGAAATCGCCAGGTTCGAGCCGCCCGGCCTGGGGCTCCCAAAAGCCATAGGGCGTGCCCGCGCGATAAACGCGCAGCCCGCGCCCGCCGCTTGCGAGCTGGTCGAGGCTGCGCCCGATCTCTTCGGCGGCGACCGGACGTTCGCGGAGCTGGACGCGGCCGCCGACGCTGGCAAGGTCGGCCATATAGTCGGCGACATGCGCGCCCTGCGCCGATCCGGCGAGCAGCAGCCCGGTAAAGCTGACCGGGTTGATGACATTGTTCGCCCCCGCCTGCCGCGCGAGCAGTTCATTGTCCTGCGCGCGGATGACCACGCTGATCGGCACCTTCGGAGCGAGGTGGCGAACGGTAAGCACGATGAGGATCGAGGTGTCGTCGCGCCCCGCCGACACGAGCACCGAATGCGCCTCTGCAACGCGCACGGCGACGAGCGTTTCGTCGTTCGAGGCATCGCCCGCGAGCACATTGCATCCCGCCGCCTCGGCCGCGCTGATGCGCGCGGGCGATTGGTCGATGACGACGATACACGACGGGTCCGTGCCGCGCCGGATCAGCTCATGAACCGCCTCGGCGCCGCTGACGCCATAGCCGAGCACGACGATATGATTGGTGAGCTTGGACTGGATGCGGGCCATACGCCATTTTTCCCATGTGCGCTTGATGACGAAATTATAGGCGGTGCCGACGAAGATGAAGAGCACCGCGATGCGGATCGGCGTGACGATCACCGCCTCGATCAGCCGGGAACGGTCGGAGATCGGCGCAATGTCGCCGAACCCCGTTGTCGTGACCGAAATCATCGTGAAATAAACGACGTCGAGGAAGCTGATGTGGCCATCGTGATGGTCGATCAATCCGTCGCGGTCGATCCAGTGAACGAGCACGACAACGCCGATCAGGGCGAAGGCGATGCTGAGACGCGTGACGACGTCGGCCCAGATCGGCCATTTGCTCGCACGTTTGAGCAGGTGGAAGCGGCCCTGGATATGCAGCCGGGTTTTGGTCCTCTTGCGCATCGCGGCCCTTGTGCCAAAGCCGCGGGCGGAAAGCCAGTTCCCCTGTTGTCATTCCCGCGGAGCCTGTCCTGACCGCCTGCAAGGCGGTCGAAGGGGCGGGCCTCTCGACGTTGCGCCACGCCCGCCGGCAAGATTCCGGCCTTCGCGGGGACGGATGCAAAGGGTTAGGCGTCGCCCATCCCATAAGCGGCGCGCAGCGCGGCGAGCGAGGGATCGTGCGTCAGGTCGAGCTGGAGCGGGGTGACCGAGATGAAGCGGTCGTCGATCGCTTCGAGGTCGCTGTCGTGGCCCAGGCTATGCTCGATGCCATGGAGGCCGAACCAATAATAGGGATAGCCGCGCGGGTCGGTGCCTTCGACGATCGAGCCGCGGCCATAGTCGTGGAAACCCTGCCGCGTGACGCGGATGCCCCTGACCTCGGCGGCGGGAATCGCGGGGAAGTTGATGTTGATGAGCGTGCGCGGCGGCATGTCGTGCGCCATGAGCGGGCGCAGCACCCTGGCGCCCCATTGCTCGGCGGCTTCGAACGGGACGCTGTCGCCCATGCCTTCGCGGGCATAGACCTGGCTCAGCGCGATCGCGCGGATGCCCGCGAGCGCCCCCTCGATCGCCGCCGAAACGGTGCCCGAATAGGTGATGTCGTCGCCCAGATTGGCGCCGCGGTTGACGCCAGAGAGGATCAGGTCGGGTTTTTCGGGCATCAGCTTGCCGATCGCCATCATCACCGAATCGGTCGGCGTGCCGCTGCACGACCAGCGGCGCGGTCCGTGCTGGCGAATGCGCACGGGGCGCGAGAGGGTAAGCGAATGGCCGGCGCCCGATTGTTCCTCGGCCGGGGCGCAGACCCAGATGTCGTCGGAAAGCTGGCGCGCGATCGCTTCGAGCACCGCCATGCCGGGCGCGTGGTAGCCGTCGTCGTTGGTGAGGAGGATGCGCATCATGTTTCTTTCTTTCCCGTTCGTGCCGAGCTTGCGAAGCACCCTCCTTCTCTTCAACGCTGAAGGAAAGAGCCGCCCTTCGACAAGCTCAGCGCGAAGGGATTCAGGGGGTGAGGCGAGAGATCCCGCCCATATAGGGCAGCAGTGCCGCGGGAATATCGACGCTGCCGTCGGTCTGCTGATAGTTTTCGAGGATCGCGACGAGCGTGCGCCCGACCGCGAGGCCCGAACCGTTCAACGTGTGGACGAACTCGTTGCCCCTGGCGCCCTCGCGCCGGAAGCGCGTGTTCATGCGACGCGCCTGGAAATCGCCGCAATTCGAGCAGCTCGAAATCTCGCGATAGGCGTTCTGGCCGGGCAGCCAGACTTCGAGGTCATAGGTCTTGCGCGCGGCGAAGCCCATGTCGCCGGCGCACAGCAGCATCTTGCGATAGGGTAGCTCCAGCGCTTCGAGTATGGCTTCGGCGGCGCGTGTCTTGCGTTCAAGCTCCGCGTCCGAATCCTCAGGCCGGGTGACCGAGACCAGCTCGACCTTCCAGAATTGATGCTGACGGATATAGCCGCGCGTGTCGCGCCCCGCCGATCCGGCTTCGGAGCGGAAGCAGGGGGTGAGCGCGGTCATGCGGATCGGCAGGTCGGCCTCGGCGAGAATCTCTTCGCGCACCGCGTTGGTCAGGCTCATTTCAGAGGTCGAGATGAGCCACATGCCGTCGGTGGTCTGGAACAGATCCTCGCGGAACTTTGGAAGCTGCGTCGTCCCGAAAGCCGCGTCGTCGCGAACCAGCAGCGGCGTGGCACATTCGCCATAACCCGCCTCGGTCGTCTGCTTGTCGAGCATGAACTGGCCCAGCGCGCGTTCGAGGCGCGCCATCGGGCCTTTGAGAAAGGCAAAGCGCGCGCCGGACATCTTGGCCGCGGTCTCGAAGTCGAGGCCGAGCGCGGGCGCGAAGTCGGCATGTTCCCGCGGGGTGAAATCGAAGCGGCGCGGGGTGCCCCAGCGCGCGATCTCGATATTGCCTTCTTCGTCCGCGCCATCGGGCACATCGGCGGCGGGGAGGTTGGGGAGCGCCGCAAGGCGGTCGTGCAGCGCCGCAAGCTGCGCGCGCTCGGCCTCTTCCTTCGCGGGGAGCGCGGCTTTCAGATCGGCGACCTCTGCCTTCAGCGCCTCGGCCTTGTCCCTGTCGCCCGCGGCCATCGCCTGCCCGATCAGCTTCGACGCTTCGTTGCGCCGCGCGAGCGATGCCTGCATGTCGGTCTGCAGCGCGCGGAGCGCGGCGTCGGCGGCGAGGATCTCGGCCGACAGGGGGGCAAGGCCCCGCCGCGCGAGGCCAGCGTCAAAGGCGTGTGGGTTGTCGCGGATGAAGCGGATGTCGTGCATGGCCACGCGCTATGGCGTTACCGCCGGGCGCGCGCAACCCCGTTGCTCGGACGCGGCGTGCGTAAAAAAGGGCCGCTCCATGGAGCGGCCCTCAGTTCTGTGGTCAGGGCTAGCCCCCCTGGCCGCCAGTGGATTCGGATCAGGCCGCGTCGATTTTGTCGTCGTTGCGATTTGCGGCGCGGCGGCGTGCGACGAGCGCGGCCGCCGCGGCGCCGAACAGAAGCAGCATCGGCGGCGCGGGAACCGGCGTCGGGTCACCCGACGAGCTGCTTGTGCTGCCGCCCGATGACGAAGTTGAAGAGGAGGAACTGGACGAACTCGACGACGAGCTGCTGCTCGACGACGAAGAGGAGGAGGAGCCGGTGCTGCCGGTCGAGCCCCAGCTGCTGCTGCCGCCCGTCGCGCCCGACGAGGTCGCGCCGCTCGACGTGCTGCTCGACGATGAGGATGACGACGAGCTGCTGCTGCTGCTCGACGAGGAGCTTCCCGAACCGCCCGACGAACTGCTGCTCGATCCGCCCGAACTGCCGCTCGACCCGCTCGACCCGCTGGACCCGCCCCAGCTCGAACTGCCGTGCGACGAGCCGCCCTTCGACGAACTGCCGCCCGATGACGAACTTGACGAGGACGAGGAGGACGAAGACGAACTCGACGACGAGCTGCTGCTTGACGACGTGCTGCTGACACCGCCGGTTGAAGTGCTGACACCGCCGGTTGAAGTGCTGACGCCCCCAGTCGATGTGCTGACGCCGCCGGTTGAGGTGCTGACGCCGCCGGTTGAGGTGCTGACGCCCCCGGTCGATGTGCTGACGCCGCCGGTTGAGGTCGAGACGCCGCCTGTCGAGGTGGTCGAGCTGATGCCACCGGTGGAAGTCGAGGTCGACACACCGCCGGTCGAGGTCGAGACGCCGCCCGTCGAGGTCGAGGTGCTGACGCCCCCGGTAGAGGTCGACACGCCGCCGGAGGTGCTGCTGCTCGTCGTGCTGAGCCCCCCCGTGGTGGTCGAGGTCACGACGATGCTGCCGCTGCTGCCACCCGAACTGCCGCCGAAAAAGCCGCCGAAGAAACCGCCGCCGAAGCCGCCGCCAAAGCCGCCGCCGATCACGGTGACGCCGCCGCCGCTGCCACCGCCTTCCCAGCCCGCTTGCGGAAAGGGGGCATAGGGGATCGGGGGCAGGGGGATGGTCTGTGTCACCACTTGCTGCTGCGGCGTTGCGGTGCGGATCACTTTTTTCGTCGTCACGACGCGGCGCACGCGTTTCACCGGCTTGCGGGCGGCGTGGCGCTTGCGCACGACTTTCTTGGGTGCGCAGGGCGAGCATTTGACCGTTTGGGCGCGCGCCGAGGGGACATCGGCGACCTGCATCGCGCCGCTGCCGATAATCGCGCCGCCGCAGGTGCAGGCACAGAGCTTGGCGAGAGCCATCCGGACAGACATAGGTTCTTCTCTCTTTCCCGTTGCAGGTGCGAAGCGCCAGCGACCCGGCATCCCCAATCCGCTTTCGCCATTCGCTAGACGCAGAAAGGCCAAAGCTTTGTGAACGCGGCAATCGCGTTAACCGCATTTGCCTGTCCGACAGCGGGAAAGGGAGCACGAAATCAACCCAAATCGCCCTATCTGTCCCAAAACGGAACGTAAAATGCAATGATTCTATACGATTGGTTAATCTTCGGACCTAAATGATCGTCGGCGCGGCCGTGGCGGGCAGGGGCGACGGGCGGCAAGAATCGCCGCCGGTTCATCGCGGCTTCACACCATATCTCTATCGGCGGCTTCGGCGCTTGTATCGTCGCAAGCGGCTGGTTATAGGCGCGCCACTCCCCGAGCCGCATTGCGGCCGCCGGTGACAGGAAAGGACGCGAGAGCCCCTCATGCCGACCAAGATTGCCGATGTTGGCGCTGACGCGCTTCGCGAAGCCAGATCCAATCTCGATTCGGATTATGTCCCGAGCGACGACGAAGAGTTTATGAACGAGCGGCAGCAGGAATATTTCCGCGGCCTGCTTGTCGCCTGGAAGAAATCGATCCTCAGCGAAGCCGAATCGACGCTGGCGCATTTGCAGGACGGCCCGCTGCGCGAACCCGACCTTGCCGACCGCGCGTCGAGCGAGACCGACTGGGCGATCGAGCTTCGCACCCGCGATCGCCAGCGCAAGCTGATCGCCAAGATCGACGCCGCGATCCGCCGGATCGACGAAGGCGAATATGGCTATTGCACGGTGACCGGCGAGCCGATCTCGCTCGCGCGGCTCCAGGCGCGGCCGATCGCGACGATGACGCTGGAAGCGCAGGAACGCCACGAACGCAACGAAAGGATTTCGCGCGAGGATTGATCGCGCGCATCCGCCCCAGCCATTTACGATTCGGCAACCGCGCCGACCTAGATTCCGTGCCGCAACGACACGAAATGGGGCGCAGCCATGGATTCGCAACGGCCGGCAACAGTGGACGAGGAGGTTGCGGCGCTGTCGCGCAGCGCCGATCGCGACAGCCTGTTCATGCAGGCCGAACTGGCGCTGGCCGGACGGTCCGACCGGACCACCGTGCGTGTGCGCAACCTGTCGCCGGGCGGGATGCTCGCCGAATCGACGCTGGCGATCGAACGGGGAGCGGCGGTCGAGGTCGATTTGCGCAACATCGGGCCGGTTCCGGGACGCGTGGTCTGGACCGGCGAAGGCAAGTTCGGCATCGCGTTCGATCGGCTGGTTGATCCCCAGGCGGTGCGCCGTCAACTGGTGTCACAGTCTGATCTGCCGCCACATCTGCGGCACCGGGGGCTGGTCGGCGCCCCCTTCTATCGCCGACGCTGATGCATCCCGTAAGGGGCGGCATCCGCCGGCGATAGCGCTGGCGATCAGCCGATCGCGAGCATTTCTTCCTTGAGTTTCAGTTTCTGCTTCTTGAGCTGCGCCAGCAAGCCCGTATCGGGGGCGGGGCGACGTTCTTCATTCGCAATTTTCGCATCGAGGTCCGCGTGGCGGGACTTCAGGGTGGAAAGGTGCGACCTGCTCATAAGGCATTCTCCTTTTCGACTCGATGGACGGCCCTGAGTAAATCATGAATCGGGCGCAATGTCGTCACGATTCGGCCAGTCGGTCCCCGTTGCGGACCAGTGGTGAACGTGGCAGGGTTGATGCGTGAGCCCCGAAGAGATCAGCCAGCGCCTCGAATTGCTTCGGATCGAGCACCGCGACCTTGACGCGGCGATCATCGCGCTCGGCAGCGCCGCGGTTGCCGACCAGCTGCAGCTCGCGCGGCTCAAGAAGCGCAAGCTCAAACTGCGCGACGAAATCGCCTGGTGCGAGGATCAGCTGATCCCCGACATCATCGCCTGAACGCCGCGATCAAAGCGGGACAGCCGCGTCTTCAGATTTCATGGTTAGCGCCATTGCCCAATCCATGCGCCGCATGGCATTTCCGCTGGCATGGACGGTGAACGAACAGACCTGAATGCGCAGGCGCGGCCGGTGCAGCGCGCGCAGGTCGAAAATCTCTATGTCGAGGCGATGCTGCTCGCCGACGAGGCGCACGCGGCCTTTGCGGCGCAGCGCGACCTGAGCCTCGGCGACGACGGCGCACCAAAGGTCGACGCGTTGGCGCAGGTTTCGCTGGCGTGCGAATCGCTCAAGACAACGACGCGGCTGATGCACATCATCGCCTGGCTGCTGCACCGCCGGGCGATGCTGGCGGGCGATCCCGGCGCGGGTCCGCACGACAGCGCGGCGCGGATCGGCGAACCTGTGGCGGCCGACTGGGCGATATGCGCCGGATTCGACGCGTCGCTTCGCCGCATCATCGCGGCCAGCGAGCGCTTGTTCGAGCGGATTGCGCTGATCGAGGCTGGCTGGAACGCGCCCGCGGCGACGCCCCCCGTGCAGCAGTTGCTCGCCCGGCTCGAAGCGCGGCTGTGACGCGGGCGGGCGCAACGCGCGACCAATCAGCTTTGCCGCCTCCGCTTGTCAGGACCAGTTTTTTGTGAGCAATTGGCGCGGGGTCGCTTCATCGCCGTTGGAGTGGGGAGGAAGCGTATGGACAATGATGGAGACAAGCGGGCCAGGTCGGAACGGCGGACTGGCGATCGCCGCGTTGCCGACAATCCCGGTTTCCAGGGGCCGGATCGTCGCAAGGGCGACCGGCGCTCAGGCAGGGACCGCCGATCGGACAAGTGAGCGCTGCGGCGAGCGCAACGGGAGAAGGCAATTGACGGAGCCGCACCTGCCGCGCCTGAGTGTCGACATTGTGTCCGATGTCATGTGCCCCTGGTGCATCATCGGCTGGCTGAAGTTCCGGCAGGTGATGGATCATTTCAAGGGGCGGCTCGATTTCCGCGTTCAGTGGCATCCCTTCCAGCTCAATCCCGACATGCCGCCGGATGGCGAAGACGCCGCGGCGCATGTGATGCGCAAATATGGCATCAGCGCCGATCAGAGCCGCGCCAATGCGGCGCGGCTCGCAGCGATCGCGGACAAGCTGGGCTTTGCCTTCAACCGTGGCCCCGATTTCCGGATGCGCAACAGTTTCGATGCGCACCGTTTGCTGACCTGGGCTGGCGCCCTGGAATCTTCCGACCAACAGGCGGCGACGGGCGTTCAGACGGCGCTCAAGCTGGCGTTGTTCCGCGCGCATTTCACCGACAATCGCGATGTCAGCGACCATGGCGTGCTCGCCGATGTCGCGGCGTCGGTCGGACTCGCCCGCACGCGGGCGGCCGCCATATTGGCGTCGGACGAGTTCGGGGAAATGGTGCGGACCGAAGAGCATTGGTGGGCGGAGCGGAACATCACCGGGGTGCCCGCCTTCATTCTGGGCGGGCAGATGCTGGTGTCGGGAGCGCAGGATGCCGAGCTGTTCATCCGCGTGATCGAAAGGAAGATCCTGGCGCCCGCCGCCTGAGCGGCCGCGTGCAGGCCAATCCTTTGAGATTTTTCAAGCTTTATGGCCTAAGGCGAGGCGGATGAGGGGCATCGGGGCGAAGATCGGGCGGAGCTTTGGCGCGCCCGTAATGGCGCAGGTGGCGGCCGCGCTGCTGCTGTTCGGCGGCGGCTACATTATCGCCAACCGCTTTCAGTTGATCCACAGCGTCGCCTATCGGTTCGCCGCGGGCGACGCACCGAGCGCCGCGACGGCGCTGTTTTTCCTCGCCTTCCAGGCGGCGGCGCTGATGGCGGCGTTGTGGCTTTTTCCGCGTCGCTGGGCCGCGGTGCTGCTTTTTCTCGCGGGCGTCTCGATCGCCGTGAACGTCAGTTACGCGCAGCTTGTCGCCGAGCTGCTCGATGCGGGCTCGCTTGCCTGGCTGCTCGCCGAAGTTCGGCAGGCGGGTAATGCCGCAGGCGAGTTCGGCGGCGAATTGCTGTGGGCCGCAGCACAGGTCGCGGCTGCACTGGCGCTGTTCGTCGCGGCGCGGCGGCTTGCGCGGCGCGCGGTGCGCTGGCCGTGGGGCGGTGGCCTGGCGGTAGCGACGCTCGCGCTGCTCATCGCGCCGAGCATCGTTTATCGCCATGCCGCGCTGTGGCCGGAGGGTGCCGAGCGCAGCCTTTATGGGCTGGTTGCCGATCTTGCGGCAGCGTCGCCGCCCCCGCCACGCGGCGCGGTCGAGATCGTGGCGCGCGCGCCCGCCGATACGCCGCGGCACATCGTGTGGGTGATCGACGAGAGCGTTGCCGAAGCGCCCTTTCGGCGGCTGATCGCACCGACGCTGGCGGACACGCCGCACGTCGACTTCGGGGTCGCGGCGGCGATGGGGCATTGCAGCGCGCCCGCGCAGGTGGCGCTGCGCTCAGGCGTTGACGTGCGCCGCGTCGATGCGGGCGCCGACCTGCGCCGCACGCCGTCGATCTGGGCCTATGCGAAGGCGGCGGGATATCGGACGGTGTTGATGGATGGGCAGACGTCGGGGGCGCCGCAGAATCTGCTGCTGCCGCCAGAACGCGCGCTGATCGACGCCTATCGGCCGATGCCCGGCGGGATCGACACCGACCTGAAGATGGCCGACGCGATCAATCGAGCGCTGAAAGGGGACGCAAAGACATTTACCTTTGCCGTGCTGCGCGGCGTCCATTTCCAGTATCGCGATCATTATCCGGCAGGCGCCATCCCCGCGGACGCCCCTGTCGCGCAGCAATATGCGACCGCGCTCCGCTGGTCAAAGGCGGGCTTTTTCGGGCGGCTGCTCGCCGGGGTCGACCGCGATCAGACGGCGATCATCTATACGTCCGACCATGGACAGAATCTGTCGCCCGGCGCGCTGCCGCATTGCAGCCGCGAGGCGATGGCCGACGAGTTTCGCGTGCCGCTGCTCGCCTTTCTCCCGCCGCGGATCGCGGCGCGCTATGCCGATGCGCCGCGCCGGGGCCATTCGGTCAGCCAGATTTTCCCCGCGACGCTGATCTGGATGGGATATGATCCGGCGGCGGTCACGGCGCGCTATGACCACGATTTGGCGCAGCCGACCGCGCGCTTCGTCTGGTTCGGGCGCACGGTGATCCCGACCGGCGGCGAGACGGCGATCGACGTCACCGCGGGCGCCGATTTTCCGGGCAGCTGAGCCCGCGCGTCAGTGCGCGCGCGGGCGCGGCGGTCCGGCGATCAGCTTGTTGAGCGTCGCGAGGCGGCGACGCGCTTCGGTCCAGTCGCGTTCGGGATGCGCCTGAACAACGTGACGCCCGCCGATGTCTACTTCGGCAGGGCGGCAGCCC
>NZ_JABWGQ010000003.1 GCF_014595975.1 Sphingopyxis sp. LK2115
CCGGCGGCCTTTCCTGTCAACGCCAACATTTTTTCGAATGCCGTCACCCTGAAATCCTTTCAGGGTCCATGGCCGATGCCATCGTCAGACGCAGCGCCTGACGCGGACGGGCCATGGATGCTGCACCAGGTTCGGCATGAAGCGGAATAGAGGGTCAGCCCACAATTTCTTCCGGCTTGAAGAAGTAAGCGATTTCGATCGCGGCATTTTCGTCGCTGTCCGAACCGTGGACCGAATTGGCCTCGATGCTCTCCGCAAAGGTCTTGCGGATCGTGCCTTCGGCGGCATCGGCGGGGTTGGTCGCGCCCATCACGTCGCGATTGCGCTTCACGGCGTCTTCGCCCTCGAGCACCTGCACGACGACCGGGCCCGAAATCATGAAGCTGACGAGTTCCCCGAAGAAGGGGCGTTCCTTGTGAACGGCATAAAAGCCCTCGGCCTGTTCGCGTGTCATGTGGATGCGCTTCGACGCGATGACGCGAAGGCCCGCGTCTTCCAGCATCTTGGTGACGGCGCCGGTCAGGTTGCGGCGCGTCGCGTCGGGCTTGATGATCGAAAAAGTGCGGGTGACCGCCATGGGAAAGCTCCTGCGATGTTATGGTTTGCGATGCGCGCGCCTCTAGCCGCGCTTTGGCTGTCCCGCAAGGACCGAACGGCCGATGCTCATGGCCCCTCGGACCAGCGGCCGCCTTCATCCTGTTTCCAGAAGCGGTTGTCGACATCCTCGCGCGCCGCAAGCACGCGCCAGGTCGCGCGCGCATCGTCGATACGGCTGTTGTCGAAGAGAAAGAAAATGCGATCGAACGCCAGCGCCGCGTCGCGCCATTCGCCGTCGGCGAGCGCAACGTGGGTTGCGCCATTGGGCGCTGGCGCGTCGAGCGTGCCCGCGAGCAGAATCGGCTCGATTGCTTCGTCGGGCGATCCCGCATGGCCGTGCGGCAGGAAACTCGCTGGATTTGCCGTCCACAGCGCCGCGTCAATATCCTGCCGCTGCATCGCCGTGGCCGCGACCACCAGCAGCCGCTCGCCATTGCCGAGGACGCGCGCCGCGAGCGCGGGCAGCACCCGTTCGACGGGATCGCGGGTCAGACGGTAGAAATCGACGCGGGGCATTTCGCTATATCAGCCTCGTCATTGCGAGGAGCGAGACGACGCGGCGATCCAGAGCCCGCGTAAAGCGCCCTGGATTGCTTCCCCCGGCTTTCGCCGGGGTCGCAATGACGAGCCAGTGGGCATCACCCCTCGTGCTTTGCCGCGATATAGCGGTCGAGCAAGCGCACGCCATAGCCCGTCGCGCCCTTGGCATAGACCGGGCCGTCCTTGTCGGCCCACGCCATGCCCGCGATGTCGAGATGCGCCCAGGCGACGCCTTCATCGACAAAGCGTTTCAGAAACTGCGCCGCGGTGATCGATCCGCCTTCGCGCGGGCCGATATTCTTCATGTCGGCAATCGGGCTGTCGATCAGCTTGTCATAGGCGGGCGACAGGGGGAAGCGCCACAGTTTGTTGTTCGACGCCTCGCCCGCGGCGATAAGGTCGGCGGCAAGCGTATCGTCGTTCGCGAACAGGCCCGCATATTCGTGGCCGAGCGAGATGACCATCGCGCCGGTCAGCGTGGCGAGGTCGACGATCACCCTGGGGGCATAGGTCTTTTGCGCCCAGCTGATCGCGTCGCACAGGACGAGACGGCCCTCCGCGTCGGTGTTGAGCACCTCGACCGTCTGCCCCGACATGGTGGTCACGATGTCACCGGGGCGCATCGCATTGCCGTCGGGCATATTTTCGACGAGACCGACGACACCGACGACATTCGCTTTCGCCTTGCGCCCCGCGATCGCCTTCATCGCACCCGCGACGGCGCCCGCGCCGCCCATGTCCCATTTCATCATGTCCATGCCGGGGCCGGGTTTCAGGCTGATGCCGCCGGTGTCGAAGGTGACGCCCTTGCCGATGAACACCACCGGCGCATCGCCCGGATTACCCCCGTTCCAGCGCATTGCAAGCAGCCGCGGCGGCCGTGTCGAACCTTGCGCCACGCCGAGCAGCGCGCCCATGCCGAGCGCTTTCATCTGGCGTTCGTCGAGCACTTCCAGTTCGACGCCAAGATCGGCGAGATGCTGGCAGCGTTCGACGAAGCTTTCAGGATAGAGGATGTTCGGCGGCTCGGCGACGAGCGTCTGGGTGAAGGCGACACCCTCGGCAATGGCTTCATTCGCCGCCCAGCGCGCCGACAGGTCACCGTGCGGCGATGCGATGATCACGGTGTTGAGGCTGGGCTTCGCCTTGTCGGCAAGGCGGGTGCGATAGGTGTCGAGCCGCCAGTTCCTGAGCCGCGCGCCCATCGCAAAGGCGAGGACATCGTCGGCGTCGCTCGGCCCCGTGCCCGCGAAATCGACATGAACCTCGGTCGCGCCGCTCGTCTGAAGCTTTGCGGTGAGCGCCGCGCCGCCGCGTTCAAGGTCGTGCTCGCTACCCTCGCCGATGCCGACGAGCAACAGGCGCTTCGCCTGCTCGCCGTCGAGCGCCGCGGTTTCGGCGATGCTGCCTGCCGAACCGTCGAAACGCGCCTGGGCCGCGGCGGCGCCAAGGAGCGCACCGAGCGCCTCCGCCTCGCCCTTGCGGACGGGGAAAGCGACGACGTCGGCAGACACGTCGATTTGCGCGACAAACTGAATGTCCATGCCTTAACTTTCTTATGCGATGATTGATTGGAACGTGCCGGACCGATAGGGGTTTCGCCTGCGAGTTGCAAAAACAAAGCGGCCGGTCCAAGCCGGGAAACGTCGATAGTGGGTTCGGGACAAAGGGATTAAATGAGCTGGACTTTGTTCCATCAGGCGGCGCTTGCCCGGCCGTTCTGGCTTGCGACGGCGAGCGGGCTGGCGCTGGCGGCGGGCCCGGTGCTCGCCCAGGGTGCGCCGAATCGGACCGCGGCGCCGGACATTTCCGCCGAACCTGACCTGCAAACCCCGGACCTTCCGTCCGCCCCCGCCGACGCGCCCGAAGCGGCGGGCGATCAGCAGATCGGCTTTGCCGCCGATAAGCTCGATTACGATAGCGACGCCGATGTCGTCGTCGCCGAGGGCAATGTCCTGATGAATCGCGACGCGATCGAGATGCGGGCGGACAGGGTGACGTGGAACCGCACGACGGGCCAGGTCGTTGCCGAAGGCAATGTGATGGTCCGCAACCCCGAAGGCGACACCGCCTATGGCGAGCGGATCGAACTGACGGACAGCCTGCGCGACGGCGTGGTGGAAAACCTGCTCGTCGTGCTCGATAATGGCGCGCGGCTTGCCGCGGTGAAGGGCACGCGCTTCGACAACGGCAATATCGAGCTGGACAACGCCGCCTATACGCCCTGTCCCGTCGAGGATGAGGCGGGGTGCCCCAAGAATCCGAGCTGGCAGATCCGCGCCGTGCGCGTGATATATGATCGCGAAAAGAACAAGATCCGATACAAGGGCGCGCGCGTCGAGATTTTCGGCCTGCCGCTGATCCCGCTGCCGGGGCTCAGCCATCCCGCAAACCGCGAGGCGGGAAGCGGCATCCTGGTCCCCGAAATCCGCCTCGACCGCAGCAACGGGTTCGAGATTGCGGTGCCCTATTATATCCGCCTCGCGCCCGACCGCGACGTGACGATCACGCCGCACCTTTACACCGACGCGGCACCGATGCTGGAGGGCGAGTTTCGGGCGCTCACCGACATCGGATCGTTCCGCATCAACGGCTATGCGACCTATGGCTCGCTTGTCCCGCTGGTCGGCGAAGACCCCGATCGGCAGAAACGCTTTCGCGGCTATCTGGAAAGTGTGGGCCGGTTCCAGTTCGACCCGCGCTGGAGCCTCAGCTATTCGGGGCGCATCGCGACCGACCGCACTTTCATGCGCCGATATGACATCAGCCGCGACGACCGGCTGCGCTCGACCTTCGAACTCGAACGGATCGGCGGCAACTCCTATCTGTCGATTGCGGGCTGGGCGACGCAGACGCTGCGCGTCAACGATGTGCAGGGGCAGCAGCCGGTCGCGCTGCCCATCATCGACTATCGCCAGCGGCTCGACGATCCGATTTTTGGCGGGCAGTTCGAGCTACAGCTGAACACGCTCGCGATCGGGCGCACCGCCGGGCAGGATACGCAGCGGGCCTTTGCCGGGGCGCAATGGAATCTGCGCGGACTGACCCGGCTGGGGCAGGAAGTGACCTTGACCGCGCTGGTGCGCGGCGATGTCTATCACAGCGACGAAAATCTGTTGACCGCGATCCCCGGTTATCGCGGCAAGTCGGGATGGCAGGCGCGCGGCATTGCGGCGGTGGCCGCCGATATGCGCTGGCCCTTTATCGGCGAGTTCGCAGGGGGGACGCAGACGCTTACCCCGCGCATCCAGCTTGTCGCGACGCCGCCGATCAAGAACATCGATATTCCGAACGAAGATTCACGCGCATTTGACCTTGAGGACAGCAATATCTTCGCGATCAACCGCTTCAACGGCCACGACCGGTTCGAGGATGGCGCACGCGTCACCTATGGCGTCGAATGGAATTACAGTCGCCCAGGGTTCAGCATCAACAGCATCATCGGGCAAAGCTATCGGCTGACCGACAAGCCCAGCCTGTTTCCCGACGGCACCGGGCTGACCGACCGCACGTCGGACATCGTCGGGCGCACGACGATCGCCTACAGGGATTTCCTGCGCCTCACGCATCGATTCCGGCTCGACAAGGACAATCTGGCGGTGCGCCGCAACGAGTTCGACGCGACGATCGGCAATCGCTCGACCTATGCCGTGATCGGCTATTCACGGCTCAATCGCGACATCTTGCTGCTCGGCGAGGATTTGCAGGACCGCGAGGAAGTGCGCGCGGGCGGGCGCGTCGCGGTGGCGCGCAACTGGTCGATCTTCGGATCGGCGATCGTCGACCTGACCAGTCGCAACGACGACCCTCTGGCGCAGGCCGACGGTTTCGAACCGATCCGTCACCGGCTCGGTATCGCCTATGACGACGAATGCCTGTCGATCGCGCTGACCTGGCGCCGCGACTATGCCGACACGGGCGACGCGCGGCGCGGGAACAGCTTTTCGTTCCGCGTGGCGTTCCGCAATCTGGGGTTCTGAGGGCGGCGATCGACCGACGCCGCCATATTCATCCTCGTCCCCTGAACCTGTTTCAGGGGCCATTGCCAGCCGCGTCCTTGGGCGCGGCGTTGGACCATGGGCCAGACCATCGATTCCGAAACCGGTTCAGCATGTCGAATAGGAAAACAATCGGTTTCTGATCCAGATATCGGCCCCCATCACCCCACCGCGCGGTCGCGGCCTTCCCAATAAGGCGCGCGCAGTTCGCGGCGGAGCACCTTGCCCGACGGATTGCGCGGCAGCGCATCGATGAACTCGATGCTTTTGGGCACCTTGTACGCCGCGATGCGCTCGCGCGCCCAGGCGATGATCGCGGCAGCGTCGGGCGCCGTGCCCGCGGCGGGAACGATCAGCGCCTTCACCCCCTCGCCCCATTTGTCGTCGGGGACGCCGATCACCGCGACATCGGCAACGCCCGGACAGCCCATGATCGCGCTTTCGACCTCGGCCGGATAGACATTTTCGCCGCCCGATACGATCATGTCCTTGATCCGGTCGTGGACGTAATAAAAGCCGTCCGTATCGCGGTAACCGACGTCGCCGGTGTGAAGCCAGCCGCCCGCCATCGTCTCTTCGGTCGCGCTCGCGCGGTTCCAATAGCCCTTCATCACGATGCCGCCGCGGATCGCGATCTCGCCTATCTCGCCGTCGCCAAGCTCTTTCCCCTCGCCATCAAGGATTGCCATTTCGACCCCCGGCCACGGCTGGCCGCACGAGGTGAGCTTGCCGGGCAAGTCGTGCGCGGAGGGCGACAGATAGGAGCCGCCGCCCGCCGATTCCGTCATCCCGTAAAATTGCACGAAGTCGCAGCCGAAGGTCGCCCGCGCGCGGCGCAGCACATCTTCGGCGATCGGCGAGGCGCCGTAAGCGATCGACCGGAGCTGCGGATAGCCGCCCGCACCCGCCGATGGATCGAGCAGCATCATCTGGATCATCGCCGGGGCAAGGAAGGCGTGCGCGACGTCCTCGTCGCGCAGCATCCGCACTGCGTCGGCGGCGGTGAAATCCTTGACCAGCACGAGTCGCCCGCCCTGCGCCAGCCCCGAAAAACTGACGTTGGTGCCCGCGACATGGAAGAGCGGCATGACGATCATCACCGTCTCGTCCTCGCCATAAGCAAAACCGTCCACGCGCGTCGCCGCTTCCAGAAAGGTGCGATAATTGGCGTTGGTCAGCACGACGCCCTTCGGCAGTCCGGTGGTGCCGCTGGTATAAAGCTGAAGCACATCGTCGGCGAGCTGCGGCGGATCGGCTGGCGGCGCATCGGATGCGTCGCCAAGCCAGCTGTCGAAGGGTTCAAACGCCGGATGTTCGCCATAAAGCGCGATCAGGCGCGGCGGCGCGGCCAGATCGGCCACCGCCGCGAGCGCGCAGTCAAAAAAATCCTCGCCGACGAAAAGCAGCTTCGGCCCGGCATCACCCAGGATGAAGGCGATCTCCGCGGGCGCAAGGCGGCAATTGATCGGCGCAAAACAGGCGCGGGCGCGCGCGGTGCCGAAAAAAAGCGGATACCAGCTGTCGTGATTCTTGGTCAGCGCCGACACGCGGTCGCCGGGCGCGACGCCCGCCGCGATCAGCGAATGGGCGACGCGGTTCGACGCCGCGTCGAGCGCGGCGAAGCTTGTCTCGCGTGTTCCGAACTTCACCGCCGTCGCCTGCCCGCGCGTACGCGCCTGCGCCGCCGGAATGTCCGCCAGCGTCCGGATGGCCTCCAGGTCGATCATCTCGCTCTCCCACGCCCGTTTCGGTTTAATTGGATAGTATGCTAATCAAATGCTTGGCCAGCCCCAAAAAAGCAAGAGGACGGGCCTGGTCCGACCATCCCATCCTGCCGACACGAATCGCCGGAACCCACCCCCAGCGGCGCGGCGTTGCGCCACATCGGTGCGCAGCGGCTGTCGATCGCGCCCGGCGGCGGCATGGCATATCACAGGCGCCCCCTGGAGCGGCAAGCGTTTCATCAGAGCCATTGTCCCCTTCGTGTCGGTCCCTTCGACGGCCTTGCAGGCGCTCAGGATAAACGTCGACCTTTGGTCAAAGTCGGGACACGAACCGAACTGACACGTTGCCGATCTGGCCCACGACGCTCTGGCCAGGCGGATCCGAAAGCGATGGTCGATGCGACGGCGACGGTGGGGGCGGAACGGTCGCGAGTTCGACATTCGCGCTTTCGCGGGCCCGATGGGCTATTGATCGATAAAATCGGTCAGCAACGGCACCACCACCCCCGCTGCCTCGATGGTCGGCAGATGTCCGGCCCCCGCAATCACCTCCAGCCGCGCTCCCGGTATCGCCTCCTCGATCTCCTCTTGATGCGCGCGGCTGGTGATGCCGTCCTGCTCGCCCCAGATCAGCAGGGTCGGCACCGCGATCGCATGCAGGTGCGGGCGGCTGTCGATGCGCGCCATGATCGCGCGCTGCTGGGCAAGGAAAGTGTCGGCGCCGGTGTCGGCCGCCATTTTCCGCGCGATGGCGAGCAGGCGTTCGTCGCCGCGCCTTGCTTCGGGAAAGAGCATGGGGATGCGTTCCTCGACGACCTGATCGAACCGGCCGCTTTGCACCAGATCGATATAGCCCTGCCGCCGCGCCGTCTGCGCGGGCCCGTCGGCCGAGGCGAGCGTCGAAATGAGCGCGAGCTTGGCGATGCGTTCGGGCGCGCGGCGCATCACTTCGAACGCGACGAAGCCGCCCATGGCGTGCGCGACCAGCATGAAACGCGGCGGCGCCGTGTCGAGCAGGCGCTGTGCGAAGCCCGCTATCGTGTCATCGCGCCGATTGTCGGCGACGATGACGTCGCGGTCGGGCCAGGCGTCGAGCAAGGGTTGCCAGACGGCATCGGTGAGCAGCTGGCCGGTGATGAGGACGATGGGGAGGGACGACATAAGGACGCTTTCCTTTCCATCACGCCGTTCGCCCTGCGCTTGTCGAAGGGCCGTCCTTGCCCTGCGGCAAGAAAGGACGGCGCTTCGCCAAGCCGGGCACGAACGGCAACAAGGGTAGCGCCTAAACTACCCGGTGGATCAATGCTTCACCCGCCGCAAGCCGTCGGCAATTCTCATGCGCCACCGTCAGGCTGCGCACCAGCGTTTCGGGGGTGAGCCAGGCGATATGCGGCGCGAGCACGGCGTTCGGAAGGCCGAGCAGGCGATTGCCACGCGGCAGCGGCTCTTCGGCAAAGACGTCAAGGCCCGCGCCGCGCAGATGGCCGGAGGTCAGCGCCCGGACCAATCGGTTTTCGTCGACGAGTTCGCCGCGCGCCGTGTTCACCAGCACCGCGCCTTGTTTCATCGCGAAAGGATCGACGCTGGCGCGCGTCTCGTCGGTCAGCGGGATGTGCAGCGAGACGATGTCGCTTTCCGCGAGCAGCCGATCGCGCGGCAAATAATCATAAGGCACGTCGCGCGGGCTGCGCGCGGTATAGACGACCTTCGCGCCCAGCGCCGCCAGCACCGGCGCGAGCCGCTGCGCCGAATGGCCAAAGCCGACGAGCCCGACGGTGCGCCCGCCAACCTCGCCCACCGCATCGAGTTCGGACGGGTCGGCGCTCCACCCCTCGCCCGCGCGCGTGCGCGCATCAAAGAAACAGGTGCGGCGCAGCACCGCCATCATCAGCGACAGCGCCATTTCGGCGACCGCCTGGCTGTTGGTGCCGGGCATGTTGCACACCGCAACGCCGGCCCCGCGCGCCGCATCGAGTGCGATGGTGTTGACCCCGACGCCCAGCTTCTGGATCAATTTCAGCTTTGGTGCCGCGGCAATGAACTCAGCCGTGACGGGCGTAAGGACATGGAGCAGCGCGGTGATGTCGTTCGCAACATCGTCGAGCGGCGCCGCCTCGTCGACATGCACGACGGTGCCGGGGCCGAAGATCGCATCGACGGCTGCGCGAAAGCCGGGGCTGGGGCGCGCGTGCAGGACAATCATGCCGCGACCCGACCGATCGTCCCTGCGAAGGCCGAAAAACCAGCGAACTCGGCGTCGGCCCCCATCGCCTCTTCGATCCGCAACATTTCGTTCCACTTCGCCATGCGTTCGGAGCGGGTAAAGCTGCCGACTTTCAACTGCCCGGCGTCCCAGCCGGTCGCGAGATGCGCGATGGTGACGTCCTCGCTCTCCCCCGACCGCGCCGAAACGATCGTGCCCCAGCCGCGCTGCATCGCGGCATCGAGCGCGGCCTTGGCCTCGGTCACCGTGCCGACCTGGTTTACCTTGACAAGCGCGGCGTTGCACACCGCCGCTTCGGCCGCGCGCTCGACACGCGCCGCGTCGGTGACGAGCACATCGTCGCCGATGATCTGCACCCGCTCGCCGATCGCCGCCGTGACCGCCGCCATCGTCGTCCAGTCGTCCTGCCCTGCGGGATCCTCGACCGACAGGATCGGGTAGCGCGCGGCCCATTCGACGATGCGCGCCGCCATGTCCTCGCCCGACAGCCGCCCCTCGTCGAGCGCGAGCGTGTAACCGCCCGCGTCACCCAGTTCGTTCGCGGCGATGTCGAGCGAGATGAACACCTCGTCGCCCGCGCGGTGCCCGCTCGCCTCGATGGCTTTGGTCAGCGTGTCGAGTGCATCCTCGTTCGACGCGAAACTGGGCCACCAGCCGCCCTCGTCGGCGACGCCCGCCAGCGGGCCTTTGGCTTCCATCAGCCTGCCCGCGGCGCGATAGACATCGCCCGTCATCTCCAGCGCCCGGCGAAAGCTGCCCGCCTTGGGGCACATCACCATGAAATCCTGCACATCGGTGCGCCGCCCGGCGTGCGCGCCGCCGCCGAAAATCTGGATTTCAGGCAGCGGCACACGAACCTTGCGTCCGTCGGCCAGAAAGCGCCACAGCGGCGCGCGCGCGTCCGCCGCCGCGGCGTGAAGCACCGCCATCGACACCGCCACGACCGCGTTCGCGCCAAGCCGCGCCTTGTTCGGCGTGCCGTCAAGATCGCACAAGGCCCCGTCGACCGCCGCCTGATCGCGCGCATCCATGCCCGCGATGGCATCCGCCATCTCGGACCCGATACCCGCGACTGCGCAGTTCACGCCAAAGCCGCCGAAGGCGTCACCGCCGTCGCGCAGGTCGATCGCCTCATGCGCGCCGCGCGATGCGCCCGCCGGGGCGATGGCGCGGCCGATCGCACCCGATTCAAGCGTGACTTCGGCTTCGACGGTCGGGCGCCCGCGCGAATCCCATAGCTGGCGGCCGGTGACGGAGGCGATACGCGATGTCATGATGATATCCTTGTCCAATGGGCAACGAGCGCGTCGATGGGCCGCGGCGCCAGCAACAGCGCGCGCGCCTGGTCGCGCACGATGCGCCGGTGATCGGGGTCGGTGAGATAGGGCACGGGCGACTTGCCCTCGACGCGCGCGAGGAGCAGCGCGGCGGTGAGGCGCCCTGCGCGAAGCAGCAGCCCGTCGGCCTGCTCCCAGTCGATACCGGCGCGATAGGACGTAACGAGCGCAGTCGCGGCGTGGGTCAGGCGGGCGTCGTCCAGCCACACCGCTTTCAAGAGCAGGTGCGTCGTGCAAAAGCCAAGGTCGAACGCCGGATCGCCATAGACGGCGCATTCGGCGTCGAGAAGCACGGGGCCAGCGGCGCCGACAAGGATATTCTTGGGGCTGACGTCACCGTGCACGAGCGCGACCTTGCGAGCCGCAAGATCGTCGGCGAGCGCGTAAAGCGCCGGCGCCACCTCGGCGTCCTTCTGCGCCACATACAGAAGGAAGGGGTCGATGCGCAGCGCGCGAAACATCGCATCGGTTGCAAAGGCGTCGCGGTCGGCGGCGCTGTTGGCCGTGGCCGAATGGACCGCGGCAAGGCTGCGCCCCACCGCTGCCGCAAAAGCGGCATCAACGCGCCCCCCGATCAGCTCATCCTTCCACACCGGCGCGCCCGGCAGGAAACGCATCGCAAAGCCATAGCCGGGCAGTTCGGCGAGCACTTCGGGCGCGATCGCGGGATCGACGCCGCGCGCGCGCCTGAGCCAGCGCACCTCGCTCTGCCCGCGCTCGACCGGCGCGTGCCATTCGGCGGCGACGCGCAATTGTTCGAGCGGGCGTTTGACGACGATCGGCCCCGTCGGCGCCTCCACCTTCCAGACGTCGCACGATACCCCGCCGGTGAGCGGTTCGATCACGACATCGCCCTCGCCCAACAGCCCGGCGGCGCGCAGCTCCTCGATGATGTCGGCATCCGCCGTCACGTTACAGCTTCTCCCGGATCCAGGCACCGACGAGGTCGGCGGCGCCCCGACGTTCCTCCACCGAATCCTCGAAATAATGCGCGCCGGGGATCAGTTCGAGCCGTTTGTCGCTGCTTCCCAGGAAGTCGAAGATCTTGCGCGCATCGCTGGGAAAAACACCAGTGTCGGCGGTGCCCTGCACGACAAGCGCGGGGGTGTCGTGTTTCGCAAGATGCGGCTGTCCCTGGCAGGGCGAGGTTTCGAGGCTCCACATGTTGAGCCAGGTTTTCAGCGTATTGGCACGGCCAATGCTGGGCGTGCGGTTGGCGATTGCCGGGTCGCCGCGATAGCACCAGTTGGGCTTGCGGTCCGACGGGTCGATCGCCGGATCGACGCAGCGCAGGTCACCCCAGCAACGGAACATCGGAAAGATGCGGTCGGGGATGCCCGCGGCGTTGAGGCGCGCCAGTTCGGCCTTCGCCCAGTCGGTGATCCGCTGATTGCGCGCGCGCTGTGCGGCGCGATATTTTGCGATGAAGGCGTCCGAATAGGGCGGGCCATTGTCGGGGTTGAACGGGTCGAGTTCGGGATCGGTCAGGGTCGGATCATTCTCGTCGATCACCGATGCGTCCATCCAGTCGGTGAGCACTTCGGGGCGCCCCTGATGCGCGTTGAAACTGATATAGAGGTCGCCCTTCACCAGTTGCGCAAGTGCGTCCTGACCCGCGGGCGGCAGGCGGTCGGTCAGGGTCGGCGCAATCGCCTCGGCCTGATAGGCGCCCATCAGCGAACCGCCGCCCGAATTGCCGAGGATAATGATCGCTTCGACCCCCGCTTCTTCTTTCAGCCATTTCATGCCGACGCCGATGTCGAGCACCGCATGTTCGAGCAGAAACTGGTCCTCGAACCCGCGATAGCGCGTGTTCCAGCCGAGGAAGCCAAAGCCCTGGCGCGCGAACCAGGGCGCGATATAATGTTCGGAAAAATCGACATTATAATGCGTCGCGATGATCGCGACCCTGGGCCGCTTGCCCGCCGCGGTCCAGTAGATGCCCTGGCACGGATGCCCCCCCGCCTGGATGCGCGGCGCGGTCGGCGACACCCGCCCGACGAATTGCGCGTCCAGTCCTTCGATCCCGTTCGGGTCCATTCGCATCTCTCCTACTTATGGTCTTGGTCAGCGGGTGACTTCAAAGGGCAGCTTATACCCCTCCAGCCCGGCGCGGATCGCTTTCTTGTCGATCTTGCCGGTCGGACCCAGCGGGATTTCGCCGACGAACAGCACATCGTCGGGCATCCACCATTTGGCGATCCGGCCGTCCAGATAGGCGCGAAGATCGTCGGCCGAGGCGCTCGCGCCGGGTTTGAGCTGGCACAGCAGGATCGGTCGTTCGTCCCATTTCGGATGTGCAACGCCGACGACCGCCGCGTTGGCGACGGCGTCATGCCCCATCGCGATATTCTCGATCTCGATCGAACTGATCCACTCGCCGCCCGATTTGACGACATCCTTGGCGCGATCGGTGATCTGCATATAGCCTTCGCCGTCGATCGTGCTGACGTCGCCGGTGTCGAAGAAACCCTCGGCGTCGAGCACGTCGCCGCCTTCGCCGCCAAAATAGGCGGCGGCGATCGTCGGTCCCTTCACCATCAACCGCCCCGGCGTCCTGCCGTCGTGCGGCAAGCGATTGCCCGCGTCGTCGACCAGCTTCATCTCCAGCCCGCAAAGCAGCCGACCTTGCTTCAGCTTGTACGCCATCTGCTCGGCGTCCGATTTGGCGGCGACCGACGCGTTGGGAACCGATACGGTGCCAAGCGGCGAGGTTTCGGTCATGCCCCACCCCTGAATGACATCGACGCCATAATCGTCGCGGAAGGTGCGGATGATCGATTCGGGGCACGCCGACCCGCCGATCGTCACGCGCTCCAATGTCGTGAAGCGTTTGCCGTTCTCCTGCATATATTGCAGCAGCATCTGCCACACGGTCGGCACCGCCGCCGAGTAAGTGACGCCCTCTTCCTCGATGAGATTATAGATGGATTCGCCGTCCATCCGCTGCCCCGGCAGCACCAGCTTGGCGCCCACCGCTGGCGCCGAATAGACCACCCCCCACGCATTGGCATGATACATCGGCACGACCAGCAGCACGGTGTCGCGCGCCGACAGCGCCAGCGCGTCGCGCTGCAAGGTCATCAGCGCATGGATATAGTTGGAGCGGTGCGAATAGAGCACGCCCTTGGGATTACCCGTCGTCCCGCTGGTGTAGCAGAGGCCGCACGCCGCATTTTCGTCGAACCCGCCCCAGGCATGTTCGGCCGGTTGCCCCGCGATCCAGTCGTCGAAAGCGATCGCGGCAACGCTCGTCTGGGGCAACGATGCAGCGCCGCAGAAGAAGATCACCTTTTCGATCGACGGCACCTGCGGCAACAATTGTTCGACGAGTTCGGCGGTCGCCGGGTCGGCGAGCAGCAGCCGGTCGCCCGCATGGTTGGCGATATAGGCAATCTGTTCGAGGAACAGCCGCGGGTTGAGCGTATGCAGCACCGCCCCCATCCCCGCCGCGCCATACCAGGCGGCCAGGTGCCGCGCGCCGTTCCACGCCATCGTCGCGACCCGGTCGCCCGGCTTGATACCCTCCGCAGCCAAAGCGTTCGACACACGCTTCGCATCGGCATGGACACCGGCGTAGGTCGATCGGCTGACGCGACCTTCGGCATCGCGCGAGACGATTTCGCGCGCGCCATGCCACGCCGCCGCATGGTCGATGATCCGGTCGACCGTCAGCGGCACATTCTGCATCAAGCCGTCCATGCCGTTCCTCTCCGCATTTGCACAATAGATAGTATACTAAGTATTTTATCCTGGCAATGGCTGGTCTGCCTTGCCTCGCGCCGCCCGCTCCACTAGCGTGCGCGCGCCGACACGCCGTCGGCGGCGGGATCGTCCTTTCCATCCTATGCGCACCAACCAGTTGATCATCGCACTGTTTCAACGTTTCTGCTGGCTCGACGAAGGGTTGCAGGCGCGGCTCCACGACCTCGGCTGGCCCGACGTCAGCCGGCCGCAGTCCATGGTGATGACCAACATCGTCAGCGGCATCGTTCGCCCGTCGGACATCGCCCGCAACCTCGGCGTGTCGCGGCAGGCCATTCACAGCACGATCAACCAGATGGTGAAGCTCGGTATCGTCCGGCTTGACGTCGACCCCGACGACCGGCGGCACATGATCGTCTCGCTCACCGAAACCGGCGCCCGGATGCGCAAGGACGCACAGCGCGCGATGGATTCGCTGACGGCGCAGATCGCGGCGCGAATCGGTCAGGATCGGTTTGCTGCGCTGCTCGACGCACTCGAAGCCGATTGGGGGGACAATATCGAGCGCGCTGCCAAGCGCTGATCGGGCGAATGACCGCCGTTTCCCGCATTCGTCATGCGGGCGAAGGCCGGGATGACGATCCGACAGGGATTGCGTCCTGGGCCGACAGCGCCTTTGCAACCGCGATCAGCCGCGCCGCGGTCTGGTCGACGAGCGATGCGGGCAGCGCGTCCTTCAAACGGCCATCCTCGGCAAAGGCAGCGTGCGCGTTCGGCACCACCACCTGTTCGGGAATCACGAGCATCTGCACCGTCGACAGGATCTGGCGCAGGTGCATCAACCCGCGCAGCCCGCCAAAGGGGCTGATCGACGCCGCCATGATCGCCGCCGCCTTGCCGCGATAGGCGGTCAGCGCAACCAGCCCTTCGTCGCCGCTCGGCCGCGAGGCCCAGTCGATCGCATTTTTGAGCAGCGGCGGCAGCGAGCCATTATATTCGGGCGACACGAACAACAGGCCGTCCTGCTGAACGAACAGCGCCTTCAATCGCGCGGCGTCGGGGGGAAAGGCGGTCGCCTCGATCGCCGCCGAATAGAGCGGCAGGTCGAAGGCGCCAAGATCCACGCGCGTCACCGCCGCGCCCTGCGTAGCGAGGCTGGCGGCGGCCAGTTCGGCGAGCGCGCGATTATAGGAGCCTTCGCGCGTGCTTCCGGCGACAACGGCGATACTGGTCATCATTCCTCCCCGCGAAACAATGGTTAGAATACTAACCTGTTTCCCGTCGCGAGGGCAAGGGACAGATGCTCAGGCCTTGATTTCGGACAGCACCGCCAGCTTGCGCGTTTCCTCGGCCAGATTGTCGATCACGCGGCGCATCAGCGCCTGGAGCATTTCGACCTCCGCATCGGTCATGCCCTTGGTCGCGATCTCGTGGATTTCGGCGTTCATCGGCGCGAGGATGAGTTCGAGCTTCCTCGCGTGCGGGGTCAGATAGATGAAAGTCTTGCGCCGGTCGTCGGCGGTCTTTTTGCGGGTGATCAGTCCCGCCTTTTCAAGCCCCTTGAGCGCAACCACCGTGGTCGGTTCGCGCATTCCCACCCGTTCGCTCAGCTCGCGCTGGGTAATCCCGTCCTCGCGCCACAACTGGCGCAGGAAACGCCACTGACCGGCCGACACATCGTGGGTCAGCGTGCGCCGCTCCAGCAGCCGCGAAAAGGAACGAAAGACGACGCGCGCAAGATAGCCGATGCTGTTTTCGGGATCGGTATAATATTCGGCCGGATGCCGGTACGCCTGCTTGCTCTTCGCCAACTTCCTGCTCCCCTGCCGCGGACCCGGACGCCGGGGCGCCCTTCCCTTCGATTTCCAATTCTTAGGGCGCGGCGATTCGCGCGGCAACTCCCTTCGTCGCCGCCTGGCCCGCGATAAGGTTGGACAAGCGCCGTCGCTCCATTTACTTAGTAATCTAAGATAATGGAGGCAAGGTGCAGAAGTTTGTTCGGGTGACGGCCGTGGCGGCGCCATTGCCGATCGCCAATATCGATACCGACATGATCATTCCCGCGCTTTACATGAAGGCGCTGACGCGGACGGGGCTGGCGCGGCATCTGTTCCGCGAGCTGCGCTATGACGCGAGCGGCCAGGAGCGCGCAGACTTCATCCTCAATCGCCCGCCGTGCCGCGATGCGCAGATATTGATCGCCGACCGCAATTTCGGATGCGGTTCGTCGCGCGAACATGCGGTGTGGGCGCTGGTCGACTTCGGCATCCGCTGTGTCATCGCGCCAAGTTTCGGCGATATTTTCGCGGGCAATGCGCGCAAGAGCGGGCTGCTGCTGATCCGCCTGCCCGACCCGACATGCGCCGCGTTGCGCCACGAGGTTGAAGCCACCGATTATGCGCCGGTCGAAGTCGACCTTGAAGCCCGGCAGATCCGCCTCGCTTCCGGTCAGTCGATCGGCTTTGCCGTCGACGCGGGCGACCGGCGGATATTGATGGAAGGGCTCGACGACATCGAGCGCACGCTGCGCCACGCCGACGCCATCGCGCGCTTCGAGGCGGAGCATGGCCCGAAATGCGCTTGACCTGACCGCTCCTGCCGTTTGCGTAAAACCCCTGGGCTGGCTTGCGGGCGTGCCGGATAAACTTCGCCCCTGTGGCCGGCGTCGATGCACGAACGGATTCAGAACGATCCCGTTCCGACCTTTCCGCCCTTATCCAGCATATCGGGCGAGGCGATGGCGCCCGCGATGGCGCTTGCCGCGGCCAGCGCCGGGCTCATCAGGTGCGTCCGCCCGCCGCGCCCCTGCCGATTTTCGAAATTGCGGTTCGACGTCGCGGCGCAGCGTTCGCCGGGCGCAAGCCGGTCGGCATTCATGCCGACGCACATCGAACAGCCGGGTTCGCGCCAGTCGAACCCCGCGGCGCGCAATGTGGCGGCGATGCCCTCGGCCTCCGCCTGCCGCTTGACCAGCCCCGATCCGGGGACGACCATTGCGCGGACATGGGGCGCGACGCGGCGGCCGCGCACCACCGCGGCAGCGGCGCGCAGATCCTCGATCCGGCTGTTCGTGCAACTGCCGATGAACACCCGGTCGAGCCGCTGTCCGGCGATGGGGCTTCCCGGTTCAAGGTCCATATAGGTCAGCGCGCGCGCCGCCGCGGCGCGGGCGTCGGCGCTGCCGAGCGCCGCCGGGTCGGGGACGCATCCGTCGATCGGCACGACCTGCGACGGATTGGTGCCCCAGCTCACCATCGGCCGGACGTCGCGGGCGTCGATCCGCATCTCGCGATCGAACATGGCGTCCTTGTCGCTGGCGAGCGCCCGCCAGCGCGCGACCGCCGCGTCCCATGCGGCGCCATCGGGTGCCGACGGACGGCCTTTCAGATAAGCGAAAGTCGTGGCGTCGGGCGCGATCAGGCCTGCGCGCGCGCCCATTTCGATGCTGAGGTTGCACAGCGTCATGCGCCCTTCCATCGACAGCGCCCGCACCGCCGCGCCGCCATATTCGATGATATGCCCGCCCGCCCCATCGACGCCGATCGTTCCGAGCAGGTGCAGCGCCAGATCCTTGGCCTGGACATGCGGCGCCAGCGCGCCCTCGACCCTCACGCGCATGTTGCGCGCGCGGCGCTGACGAATCGTCTGCGTCGCCAGCACATGCTCGACCTCCGACGTTCCGATACCGAATGCGAGCGCGCCGAAGGCGCCGTGGGTCGAGGTGTGGCTGTCGCCGCAAACGATCGTCATCCCCGGTTGCGATCGCCCCTGTTCCGGCCCGACGACGTGAACGATGCCGCCGCGCGGATCGCCCATCGGCACATTTTCGATTCCGAAGCGCCGCGTATTGGCGACCAGCGCCTCCAGTTGCGCGCGCGCCTGCGCGTCGGCGACCCCTGCCGGACCCCGCGCCTGCCCCACGGTAGGCACATTATGGTCCGACAGCGCGAGCGCGCGTTCGGGGCGCCGCACCGCGCGCCCGGCCGCATCCAACCCCGCAAAGGCTTGCGGCGAGGTGACCTCGTGCAGCAAGTGGAGGTCGATATAGAGCAACGTCTCGCCATCATCCTCGGCGACGGCGTGCGCATCCCATATCTTGTCATACAGCGTGCGGGGCAAGGCCATGGCGCGCGTCAGATCCGCCCCAGCGTCTCGCGCCGCGGGCCAAGATATCCGAAGAGATAGGCCGCGACCTTGCGCATCTGAATCTCTTCGGCGCCTTCGGTGATGCGATAGCGGCGGTGGTGGCGATAGATATGCTCGAACGGCTTGTGCCGCGAATATCCGATGCCGCCATGGACCTGCATCGCCCGGTCGGCGGCTTCGCAGACGAGGCGGTTCGCCCAGTAATTGCACATGCTGACCTTGTCGGACAGCGTGCGCTCGATTTCCTTGTGCGGGGTGTTGTCCATGTCCCAGGCGGTCTTGCGGATCAGCAGGCGCAGCATTTCGGCCTGCGTCGCCAGTTCGACGAGCGGGAACTGAATCGCCTGATTTCGGGCGAGCGCTTCGCCGAAGGGCTTGCGTGTCCGCGCGTAGCGAACGCTTTCCTCGATACAATAGACCGCGGCGCCAAGCGAACTCGCCGCCTGGCGGATGCGGTTCTGGTGAACGAAGCTCTGCGCGATCGACAGGCCGCCGCCCTCCGGCCCCAGCCGCGCGCTGTCGGGCACCCACACATTGGTAAAGCTGACACGCGGATGGTCGGTCGGCATGTTGAAAGTCCAGAGATATTCTTCGATTTTGAGCCCCGGCGACGGATTGGGAACCAGCAGGCAGGTGATCCCCTGTGCATCGCCGTCCGCACCGCTCGTCCGGCAAAAGGTCGCGCAGTGTGTGGCGACGTGCATCCCCGTCGTCCACATCTTCGCCCCGTTGATGCGCCAGCCGTCGACGCCGTCACGGACTTCGCGCACCGCGCGCGTTTCCATATGCGTTGCGTCGCTGCCATGTTCGGGTTCGGTCAGGCCAAAGGCGGTGCGGCGCTTGCCCTCGAAGCCGCCGAGGATGAACTCGGCCTTTTGTTCCTCGCTCGTCGCGAACTGCTCGAACATTTCGACGAAGGGGAAATTGCCGACGATGCTGTGCTCGTTCTGCAAGTCGTTGTGCAGCCCCAGCCCCTTGGCGGCGAAATGTTCGCGGATCACCGCCATCCACAGATTCGATCCGTCCCTGCCGCCATATTTTTTCGGCGCCGAAAAGCGCCAATGTCCGGCGGCATCGGCGCGGCGCGTCGCCTCCTTCAGCAGCGCCTCCCATTCGGGGCGCGGCAGGCCCCGATTGTCCCAGTCGGTGCGCGCATGTTCGCGGCGATGGTCAAAAAAGCGGATATTGTCGTCGGCTTGTTCGAGCGGCCTGATCTCGGCGTCGATGAAAGCATCGAGTTCGTTCAGATAGGCCTGCAATTCGGCGGGAACCGCAAAATCCATGTCTCTCTCCCTGTCCTTATCCGCCCCATTCGGCACGCGCCGCGGCGAGCGCGGCATATTTCGGGCTGTCGACCGCGCATTTGTCGAGCACCGCGCGGCGCAGCCGTGCCAGCAGGCCGGGGCGCGCAAGCGTGGCCGTCCCCGCCAGCAGCTCGTCCGCCAGCGCCTTGTCCTCGGCGCGCGCTCCCGCATCGAGGTCGCGCAGCACGATGCCGAGCGCGTTCATCGCCACCACCGCCTCGAACTTGGCGTGGCCGACGGCGCGCGGCTTGATCGCGCCCCCGATCCAGTCGCGCACCGCCTGCACCATCTCGCGGTTCGTCGGCTCGCCGGTCGGTGCGGGCGCAGTGTGCGCTGGTGGCGGAAGCGGGCGGGCGCGTTCGGCTTCGGGCGCCTCGATCTCCAGCAGCCGCACAAGGTCGAGTTCCTGTTCGGCGGCGCGCCGCCCGACGACGACGCGCTCGACCGTCCGGTCGGCGCCGCTGCGCCACGCCTCGCCCATCTGAAGGCAGCCCAGCGCCCACCACAGCGTGCGATAGACCAGCCAGAAACGGAACCGTTCGCGGTCGACGGGGCGGCCGCCCGCGGCTTCATAGGCCGCAAAATAATCGTCAAGGCTGCCAAGTCCGAAGGCGGGCCGGTCGAGCTGGCCGAACCGCCACACGCTCATGCAACCGAACGCCAGATCCTCGTGCGCGTCGCCGCGATGCGCCAGTTCCCAGTCGAGCACCGCGGCAAGTCCGTCGGCATCGACCATGATATTGCCCATGCGATAATCGCCGTGGACAAGCACCGGATCGGCGGGCGCGGGCAGATGATCCTCGCACCATTTGATCGCCAGCGCGATCACCGGCCGGTCGCCGCCATGGCCCAGGAAGCGCGCCTTGAGCGCCGCGAGCGCCTCGCCAGTGTCCATGTGCGGGATCGCCGCCGGGATCGTGTCGAGCGGAATGGCGTGGATATGCGCCAGTTCGCGCCCCAGATCGGCGAGCAAGGACGGCGGCGGGTCGGCAAGGATCGTCGCGGGCGCCACCTCCGCCAGCACGCGGCGCATGACATAGCCGGTGCCCAGACCGTCGGCGTCATCCAGCACGCCGACCACCTCGGGCGCCTTTACCCCGCCCGCGCGCGCGGCGATGACCAGCGCCGCCTCGTCCGCATGGCCAAAGGGACGGTCCGCCATATAGGCCGCCGACGGTGCGCGCCGCAGGACATAGGGCGCGGTGCGGCCGCCGGCGGCCCACTCGAACGCCCAGCTTTCCATATTGGCGCCGCCCGACAGGCGCGAAAGCGCGGACACTTCCCCCTTCCCGAACCATCGCCGCATTGCTGCCGCCAGCCGTTCCGCCAAGTCATTCATGCCCGCGTCCCGCAACCCATGCGGTCGAACCAATGGGAAAATCCCCGCATTTGCAATCCCCAACGAACCGAGCCTGTCATTGTCGACAGGTCGATGCAATTACTTAGTATACTAATTGTATAGAAAGAAGGGGATGCGGGCAAGGGCTGGGCGACCGGCACTCCTCTTCAGGGCGGCGGATCGGCAACGGCGTCATCCCGCGCGCCCGCCGCCGCGCCGATCGACGACGCCATGATGAGCCCGATGGCCACCCATTGTGCCGCCGACAGCCATTCGCCGAGCAAAAAAACCCCGATCAGCGCGCCGACCGCGGGCTCGGCGCTGAGCAAGGTGCCAAAGCTGCTCGGCGGCAAGCGACGGAGCGCGACCATCTCGAACCCATAGGGAATGGCGCTCGATACCAGCCCGACCGCGAGGCCAAGCGCCAGAATCTCCGGCTGGAGCAGCGTCGAGCCCGCCGCGATGATCCCGACCGGCGCAGCCAGCACCGCCGCGACGACCGTGCCGGCCGCGGCGGCAGCGGGGCCATGCTCCACCCCCGCGCGCTTGCCCAGCAGGATATAGGCCGCCCAGCAGGCCCCCGCGACAAGCGCGAGCGCGACGCCGCGCCAGTCGAGCGCGGCGACGCCCGCGCGCAGCGGCAGCAGAAGCAAAAGCCCCGCCACCGCGATCGCAATCCACAGGAGATCCCGGCGTCGGCGCGAAGTGAACACCGCCACCGCCAAAGGTCCGATGAACTCGATCGCGATCGCGATACCCAGCGGGATATAGGCCAGCGCATGATAGAAGCTGAGGTTCATCAGTCCGAGAACGGCGCCATAGACAAGGACCGACCGCCAGCCCCCGCGAAGATCGAGCCGCCAAGGACGCAGCACGATCGACAGGAGGAGCGCACCGAAGATCAGCCGCAGCGCGGTCGCGCCCGCGGGACCGACGAGCGGGAACAGGCTCTTGGCGAGCGCCGCGCCGCCGGTCACCGACACCAGCCCGATGAACAGGGCGCCGAGCGCGAGCAGGTCGATACGACCCGGCGATGTGGGGGTGGCTGGAGAGATTGTCATGCCGCTCGCTGTCGTTGCCGGGCGTCTGGTTAGGCGGTCTCGCGGCGTTAAGAAAGCACCCAATCTGCAAAATGCGAAGGATGCCGAAAGGAGCCGGGCGCGGGACCGCGAGCGTTCCCGCAACATAAATGAGGGACTTGTTCGATGGACCGATGACCGGCGCGCCCGGCCGTGACGATGCGCGGCGACCGACCTTTGCCCCGGGCTTTGCCGACCGGCCTGGCAGGGGCAGCAGGACTCGAACCCGCGACCCTCGGTTTTGGAGACCGATGCTCTACCAACTGAGCTATACCCCTAGGCCGGAGTGCGCCCCTAGCCCGATTGGCGAAGCGGGGCAAGGGGGATGACGCGGGCATCACGGCTTGCGCGCGCGGGCGGGGCTGATATGCGCTTGGGGCTCATGACCGCCGCCCCTTCCCTTGCTCAGCCCGCTGACCAGCCGCAACATTATCTTGGGGGCATCGCGCTGCGGCTGATCGCGATGGTCAGCCTTTCGCTGATGTTCGTGCTCGTCAAATATGTCGACGCCGCGGGCGTGCATATCGTCGAAAGCCTGTTCTGGCGGCAGGCGCTTGTTCTGCCCTTCCTGCTCGCCTGGGTGATGGCGACGAGCGGGCTCGCGTCGCTCAGGACGCGGCGGATCGGCGCGCACATGCGGCGCATGATCATGGGGCTGACGGGCATGGCGTGCAATTTCGGCGGAATGATCCTGCTGCCGATGGCCGAGGCGACGACCATCAGCCTGTCGGTGCCGATCTTTGCCGTCATCTTCGCCGCGCTGCTGCTCGGCGAGGCGACCGGATGGCAAAGATGGGGCGCGGTGATCGTCGGCTTTGTCGGCGTGCTGCTCGTGCTCGACCCCTTCGCCGGTTTCGCAGGCGGCTTCGGCGGCGACCATGGCCTCGGCACTCTCGTCGCGGTCGGCGGCGCGATCATGACCGCGCTTATAACCATCGCCGTGCGTGACCTTGGCCGCACCGAAAATGCCGCGACGATCGTTTTCTGGTTCAGCCTGCTGTCGATGATCCCGCTCGGCCTTGCGCTGCCCTTTGTCATTACGCCGCACGACGCGCACGAATGGCTGCTGCTGATCGGACTCGGCTTGCTGGGCGCGGTCGTGCAGATGGCGCTGACCGGCGCCCTGCGCCTTGCCCCCGTGTCGGTCGTGATCCCGATGGACTATTCCAGCCTGCTCTGGTCGATCGCCGCGGGCTGGTGGTTCTTCGGCACGCTGCCCGCCGACACGACCTGGATCGGCGCGCCGCTGATCGTCGCATCGGGACTGTTCATCGCCTGGCGCGAGCATCGCCGCCATATCGAGCGTCCAAAGGAGGTTGCCGCATGACGCCGCCGACATTGTATCACTGCCCCGATGCCCGCTCGCTGCGCTGCCTGTGGGCGGCAGAAGAGGCGGCGATCGACGTCGACCTCAAGCTGCTGCGGTTTCCGCCGCGCGCCTTCGAGCCCGATTATCGCGCCGTGAACCCGTTGATGACCGTGCCCGGCTGGGTGGAGGATGGTCGGCTGATGACCGAATCGGCAGCGATCTGCGAACGCATCGCCGAAGGGACGCCGCTCGAGGTGCGCCGCGACGAAGCCGATTATTGGGATTATCGCAACTGGCTCCATCGCAGCGACGCAACGCTGACCTTTCCGCTTGCGATCATGATCCGCTACACGCGGGTCGAACCCGAAGAGCGGCGGCTGGCCCAGGCCGTCGAGGACTATAGGGCGTTTTTCGGCGGTCGCGCCAAAAGCATCGAGGCGGCGCTCGCCGACGGGCGCGAGTGGCTTGTCGCGGGACGCTTCACCATTGCCGACATTGCGATCGGCTATGCCGCCTTCCTTGCGACGACGCTGGGCGCCGGCGATGTGCTGGGTGAGGCGACCAGGGCATGGCTTGGGCGCTGCATGGCGCGCGATGGATTCCGACGCGCGCGCGCGCGTCAGGCGGTCGCCTGACGAAACGGGCTTCACCCTCGCGCACGAAGCCGTTGGCGCCCCCGTGCATCGCAATGCCAACAAGGAAAACGCACCGGCCCTTCGGGGCGGGGAGCGGACGTAGCGGCCGTTTCGCGCGTCGTGCGCCACATCGGCAACGCTTCCATTCGTGGGTGTCGAGCGGGAAAAATGGCTCTGATCCAACGCTCGCCGCTCTAAGCCCCTCTCTTTCAGCGAAGGGGTTTTTTGGGGTTATGGCCGCTTTCGGTCGCGTCCCCGACGCCCATCAATTCACCATCCGCTCATAGCCTTCCCAATAGGGTGCGCGCAGATCCTTGCGCAAAATCTTGCCGCTGGCATTGCGCGGCAGCGCGTCGACCACATCGACGCTGCGCGGGCATTTGAAGGGCGCGATGCGTTCGCGCGCCCAGGCGATGATGTCGGCTTCGTCGATGCTGGCGCCGGGCTTGGCGACGACAACCGCCTTTACCGTTTCGCCCCATTTCGCGTCGGGAATGCCGATCACCGCGACCTCCTGCACCGCGGGATGGCCGAAGATCGCGCTTTCGACCTCGGCCGGATAGACATTTTCGCCGCCGGTGATGATCATGTCCTTCATCCGGTCGTGAATATACAGATAGCCGTCCTCGTCCAGATAACCGGCGTCGCCGGTGCGGATCCAGCCGTCATCGGTCAACGTCCGCGCGGTGGCGTCGGGCAGGTTCCAATAACCCAGCATATTGTTCGACGATCGTGTCACGACCTCGCCCACCTCGCCCGTCGGCACGGGATTGCCGTCGGCATCGACGATGCGGATCTCGACGCCGGGCAGCGCCTTGCCCGCCGAGCGCATCCTTTTGTTGCCCGCCGGATCATGGTCCTCGGGCGGCAGCATCGAAATGGTGCCGGTGGTTTCGGTCATGCCATAAGCCTGGATGAACTGTGCGCCGAACATCTGGATACACTGGCGCAGCAGCTCGAGCGGAATCGGCGCGGCGCCATAGAGAATATATTTGAGGCGGCTGAAATCGACGCTGGCGCAGCGCGGATGCATCAGCAGCATCTGAAGCGCTGCCGGAACCATGAAGAAGCGCGTCACGCCATAATGCTCGACCGCGTCGAACACGCCGTCCGGGTTGAACTCGGCAAGGACGATCCCCGGAAGCCCCGCCGCGAGCGCCATGATGCCCAGCCCCGTGCCGCCGATATGCGCGCAGGGCATCGCCACCAGCACCGCCTCGTCATCGTCCCATTTGGTATAGGGCATGTCGAGCGTGCTCGAATGTTTGCGCAGCGCGAACAGGTTGCGGTTGGAAAGCACCGCGCCCTTGGGGTTACCCGTGGTGCCCGACGTATAAAGCTGGAGCACGGCGTCATCGACTGCGGAAGGTTCGAAGGGCGCACGCCCGGCGCGCTCAATCATCGCCCAGGCATCCGCCGCACCGACAATCGTCGGATCGTTCCGGAGCCTATCGGCGAGCTGATCGGCAAGCCCGTCGAAACCCGGCCCGGCGAAGACCATCTTCGCCTGCGTATCGTTGACGATGAACGCCCACTCGGCGGGCGACAGGCGCCAGCCGATCGGCGCCATCACGATGCCCGCGCGCGCGGCACCATAGAAGAGGGTGAAATAAAGGTCGCTGTTCTTGCCGATCCACGCGATGCGGTCGCCCTTTTTCAGCCCCGCCGCGATCAGCGCAGAGGCGGCGCGCGCCGTCAGATCGTCGAGCTGGGCATAGCTGTAGACACGATTCTCTTCGCGCATCGCGACGCGATCGGGCCGCTCGGCGGCCCAATGGGTCAGAAACTCGTCGAATGTGAACAGGTCCGAAACGTCGCGGCCCATCGCCTCTCTCTCCTCGAATCGCGTCTTTTGCGCGCAGTTGGTGAGAAAGCTAACGGTTCCGCCCGCAAGGTAAAGCGTCGATGCCCGACCCTGTCAGGTCCGTCAGGTGCGGCGGAACAACAGCATCAGATTGTTCGCGGGCATCGCGCGGCGTTCGGCGCACGCCAGTCCGGCGTCCGCGGCGGCCGCCTTGATCGCATCGGTGTCGCGCAGCCCCCATGCCGGGTCACGCGCGCGCAGATTGGCGTCGAAGTCGAGGTTGCTCTGCGCGGTCGGCACGTCGGGCTCGATGAAGGCGCCATAGAGGATCAGCGGCGCGCCGGGTGCGAGCAGCCGCGCCGCGCCCGCGAACAGGCCGAGCGTCGCGTCCCACGGGCTGATATGCACCATGTTGATGCACAGGATCGCGTCGGCCTGGCCGAGCGGCCAGGCGGGTGCCGTCGCATCGAGCGCGAGCGGTGGCGCAAGATTGGCGAGCTTTGCCTCGGCGCGCCAGGCGGCGATCGAGGTCAGCCCGGCAGGGTCGGGATCGCTCGGCTGCCAGTCGAGGTGCGGAAAGGCGGCGGCGAAATGAACGGCATGTTCGCCCGATCCGCTCGCAACCTCCAGCACCGTGCCTGACGCGGGCAGCCAGTCGGCGAGCACCGCGGCGATGGCGTCGCGGTTGCGCAAGGTCGCCGGTGCGTGGCGCTTGTCCGCTGCGCCGCCGTCGCCCGGCATCCACGGCTGCGGCGTCACTTCGCCTTCGCCTGTGCCCGCGCGCGGCGTTCGCGGACGATCAGCCAGGCGAACAGCCCGACCGGCCCGACGAGCAAGGTCAGCAGCAGAAAGGGGAATTGCGCGATGCGGCTGAATCCCTTTTGATCGGCGTCGCGCGCGATCCACATGCCGGTGAACAGGTCGAAGGCCAGATAATGGATCCAGCCGAGCGTCGCGCCGCCGGGGCTGTCGAACAGCGCCATCACGCCCTTCAGCGTCGTGAAGTCGCCGCCGCCCGGACCGCCGGGGTCGATGCCGCCGGTCAGGAATCCCGCAATCAGCACGGTGTAAGCGAGGCACAGCAATGCGACGCCCAGATAGAGGATGAGCGCGAGCGTCTTTGGCCCGCGCGGCAGGAAAGCGAGCGCGATCCACGCCGCAATGGCCCAATAATTCGCCGGCAGAAACAGGCTGTCCCAGCTCATTGCACCCTCCCCTTTATCCGTCATCCCGGCCTTCGCCGGGATGACGATGGATTACAGATCACCTTCCCACGCCAGCACGGGTTTGCGCGCCGCCGCCGTTTCGTCGAGCCGCGCGCGCGGGGCGAAATGCGGCGCCGATTTAAGCGCCGGGTCGCCGTTCTTTGCACGCATCGCGATGCTGCGCAGCGCGCCGATGAACTGGTCCAGCGCCGCCTTGCTCTCCGTCTCGGTCGGCTCGATCAGCATCGCGCCATGAACGACGAGCGGGAAATAGACCGTCATAGGGTGATAGCCTTCGTCGATCAGCCCCTTGGCGATGTCGAGCGTCGAGAAACCCTCGGCCAATCCCTTGTCGCTGAACAGCGCCTCGTGCATGCACGGACCCGACGCAGCGAAGGGCGCGTCGAGGACGTCCTCCAGGCTGCGCAGCACATAATTGGCGTTGAGCACCGCATCTTCGGCGACCTGCTTCAGCCCGTCGGCTCCGTGGCTGAGGATATAGGCGAGCGCGCGGGTGAACATGCCCATCTGTCCGTGGAAGGCGGTCATGCGGCCGAAGGTCGCGGGATGCTCCTCGCCCGCATTTTCCTCCTCGATCAGCCTGTATGTGCCGTCGGCATAACGCGCGACGAAGGGAAGCGGACCATAGGGCGCCAGCGCTTCCGACAGCACGACCGGCCCCGACCCCGGCCCGCCGCCGCCGTGCGGGGTCGAGAAGGTCTTGTGCAAATTGATGTGCATCGCATCGATGCCAAGGTCGCCGGGACGCACGCGCCCGACGATCGCGTTGAAATTGGCGCCGTCGCAATAGACATAGCCGCCCGCCGCGTGAACCGCGTCCGAAATCGCCTTCATGTCGCGCTCGAACAGGCCACAGGTGTTGGGGTTGGTGATCATCACCCCCGCGACATCGGGGCCGAGCCGCGCCTTCAGCGCCTCCAGATCGACCCGGCCCTCCTTGGTCGCGGGAATATCCTCGACGGTGAAGCCTGCGAAGGCGGCGGTGGCGGGGTTGGTGCCATGCGCGCTTTCGGGGACGAGCAGCACGCGCCGATCCTCGCCGCGCGCTTCGAGCGCCGCCTTGATGCACAGGATGCCGCACAGCTCGCCATGCGCGCCGGCCTTGGGCGACATGGCGACGCCATACATTCCGGTCAGGCCGATCAGCCAGACGGCCAGCTCGTTGATGACGGCGAGCGCGCCCTGCACCGTTTCCTGCGGCTGGAGCGGGTGGACGTCGGCAAAGCCCGGCATCCGCGCGACCTTTTCATTGAGGCGCGGGTTGTGCTTCATCGTGCAGCTGCCGAGCGGAAAGAGGCCGAGGTCGATCGCGTAATTCTGGCGCGACAGGCGCGTGTAATGGCGCACGGTTTCGGATTCGCTGAGCCCGGGCAGGCCGATCGGCGCGGTGCGCGCGAGGCCGTCAAGGTCAGCGGCGGGCGCCGCTTCGTCGAAATCGACGCCGGTGGTTTCGGTCGATCCGATCTCGAAGATCAGGGGTTCATCAAGCATCAGCGCGCGATTGCCGGTGAAGGTCGCCGCGTCGTCGGCGCCGCCAGCGGCGTTCATTTCGGGGCGCCATCCGGCGCGGTTGAGCGCGGTCATGCCAGCACCTCCTTCAGCGCCGCGGCAAAGGCGGCGATATCGTCGTCGGTCACGGTTTCGGTCACGGCGACGACCAGGCCATTTTCGAGACCGGCATTGTCAGGATAGAGTCGGCCGAGCGACACGCCGCCCAAAATGTCCTTCTCCGCCAGCTTGTGGACGACCGGCCGCGCCGCGACGGGCAGCAGCAGGGTGAATTCGTTAAAAAAGCTGTCGTTCATCACCGACACGCCGGGCACCTTGGCCAGCTCGGCGGCCGCCGATTTGGCCCGGCCGTGGTTGATGGCCGCCAGCTGGCGCAGCCCCGCCTCGCCCAGCAAGGTCATGTGAATGCTGAAAGCCAGCGCGCAGAGTCCTGCATTGGTGCAGATATTGCTCGTCGCTTTCTCGCGCCGGATATGCTGTTCGCGCGTCGAAAGCGTCAGCACGAAACCGCGCTTGCCATTGGCATCGACGGTCTCGCCGCAAAGGCGCCCCGGCATCTGGCGGACATATTTGCTCTTGCACGCGAACAGGCCGACATAGGGCCCCCCGAATTGCAGGCCGACGCCGAGCGACTGACCCTCGCCCACCACAATGTCGGCGCCCATCTCGCCCGGCGACTTGATGAGGCCAAGCGCGACGGGTTCGGTGACGACCGCGATCAGCAGCGCGCCCGCAGCCTGACAGGCCTCCGCAAGCGCCGTCATGTCGTCGATGCGGCCGAGGATGTCGGGATATTGGACAACGACGCAGCTGGTTTCCTTGTCGATGCTGCCCGCCAGTGCCGCCCAGTCGGTGCCCGGCCTGAGCGTCGGATCGCCGTCGACGAGCATGTCGCGGGTATATTTCGCCATCGTGCGCGCGACGCTGCGATAATGGGGGTGCAGGCCCGTCGAGAGCAAGGCCTTGCTGCGCCTCGTGATGCGGCGCGCCATCACGATCGCTTCCCAGCACGCGGTCGAACCATCGTACATCGACGCATTGGCGACGTCGGTGCCGAACAGCCGCGCGACCTGGCTCTGGAACTCGAAGAGCATCTGGAGCGTGCCTTGCGCGATTTCGGGCTGATAGGGGGTGTAAGCGGTCAAAAACTCGCCGCGCTGGATCAGGTGATCGACGCTGGCGGGCACATGATGGCGATAGGCGCCCGCGCCAAGGAAGAAGGGTCCGTCGCCCGCCGCGCGGTTGCGACGCGCAAGCGCGCCCATATGGCGTTCGACCGCAAGCTCGCTCGCGCGCATCGGCAAGCCGGCGATCGGACCGTCGAGCTGCGCCTCGGCGGGGACATCGGCGAACAGCTCGTCGATCGACGACGCGCCGATGACACCAAGCATCGCCGCGCGGTCATCGGGGGTGAGCGGGAGATAACGCATGAACTACTCCACAGAAGGGGCGGGATTGACGGAATAAAGCTGCGCCGTGTCGGCAAGCGCGCCGGCAAAGACCATCGGCCCCGCATGGGTCGTGCGGACCCACGGCGCGAGCCAGATGCGAAAACCGGCGTCGCGGACGCGGTGGCAAAAGGAATAATCGTCCGACAGCAACGCCCGGCTTTCGGGGTCGATGAAGGGAAAGAAAAATGCGGGCGCGACGTCGCCGACGCCATGCGCCTGCTGTTCGGCCGGATCGGGCCGGAACACCAGATCGGGGAATCGCGAGCGCATCGTTTCGAGCACCCCGCGCCGGATCATCATCATCGCCGTGCCGAGCCGCGACAGCTCGACCAGATCGGTCATCCTGAAGCTTTGCTGCGGGTTCAGGAAATGCAGCGCGAACTCGCCCGCAAAGCGCGCAAGCTCTGCGGGATTATCCTTGGCGATCCCAAGCTCCGCCGCGCGCGCCACGTTGCGCCAGTTGATCATGCGCCGCGGATAGGCCGCGCCGAGCACCCCGACGTCGGCACGCGCATCCATCGCGCGCACCATCGAAAACACGTCGTCCGCCGAAAAATCGATGTCGGCGTCGACGAACAGCAGGTGCGTGCAGTCGCTGGCCAGGAACATGGCGGTCAACAGGTTGCGCGCGCGCGTGATCGACGGCTGATAGAGGATGAACTCGAACCGCACCGGCACCCCCATCGCCTGCGCGCGCAGCGCCAGGTCGAGCGCGGCGCGGACATAGGTGCCCTGCGCGCCCTCATAGACGGGCGTCGCCACCATCAGGCGGCAATCGGCCAGCGCGGGATCGGTTGCGGTCATCATGTCCCCTTCCCCTCCCACGTGCGGGAGGGGCGGTCGGTTACAGGGCGTCGCAGAAGGCCTTGTAGGCCTTTGCGTCCATCAGGCCGTCGAGCTGGCTCTTGTCGGCCAGCGTCATGCGAAAGAACCAGCCTTCGCCTTCGGGGTCCGAATTGACGAGCGAGGGATCTTCCTCAAGCTGCGCATTGCCTTCGGTCACCGTGCCGTCGACCGGAGCATAGACGTCGCTCGCCGCCTTCACCGATTCAACCACCGCGGCGTCGCCGCCCTGACTGAGTTCGGCGCCGGTGTCGGGAACCTCGACAAAGACGATGTCGCCCAGCTGGCCCTGCGCAAAGTCGGTGATGCCGACCGTCGCAACGTCGCCGTCGACGTCGATCCACTCATGTTCTTCGGTATAATAACGCGGCATCGGTCAGGCTCCCTGTTTGCGCACATAACGGTGCGGAATGAATGGCATGGCGGTGACGGTGCAGGCGACGCGCTTGCCGCGCACCTCGGCGGCGACCGCGGTGCCCGGCCCGGCCAGTCCGGTCGGGACATAACCCATGGCGATCGGCGCGCCGACGCTGGGGGCAAAGCCGCCCGACGTCACGACGCCGATTTCGGCGTTGCCATCGAACAATCTGGCGCCTTCGCGCACCGGTATTTTCCCTTCGACGAGAAGCCCGACGCGCTTGCGTGGCGATCCGTCGGCCAGATGACCAAGGATGCGCGCCGCGCCGGGGAAACCGCCTTGCTCGCGGCGGCGCTTGCTGATCGCAAAGGCCAGATCGCCCTCGACCGGGTCGGTATTTTCGTCGAGATCGTGGCCATAGAGCGGCAAACCCGCCTCCAGCCGCAGCGAGTCGCGCGCGCCGAGGCCGATCGGCTTCACCTCTTTCATCGCGCAGAGCGCTTCGGCAAAACTTTCCAGCGCCGCATTCGGCAGCGAAATCTCGAACCCGTCCTCGCCGGTATAACCCGACCGGCTGAGGCCGATGGCATGGCCGTTCCACGTCGCGGAGATTGCCTGCATGAAGACGAGCCCGGCCGCTTCGGGCACAAGGCGCGAAAGCGCCGTCACCGCCTTTGGCCCCTGCAAGGCAAGCAGGCCGTGGTCGTCCTTGTGGTTGAGCGTGATGTGGTCGGGCAGATATTCGCGCAGATGCGCGATATCGTCCCACTTGACCGCGCCGTTGACGACGATGCCGAACTGGTCGCCCTCATTGGTGATCATCAGATCGTCGAGGATGCCGCCGTCATCGTTCAGCAACAGCGAATAACGCATCCGCCCCGGCTTCAGCGCCGAAATGTCGCCGGGAACCAGCATTTCGAGCGCCGCAGCGACGCCTTCGCCGCTCAGCGCGAGCTGGCCCATATGGCTGACGTCGAACAGGCCGGCATGTTCGCGCGTCCAGAGATGTTCGGCCATGATGCCTTCATATTGGATTGGCATCCAGTAGCCTGCGAACGCCACCATCCGGCCGCCCTTCGCGCGGTGCCAGGCGTCGAGCGGCAAGGTCGCCGTTTCGATGGGGATCTCGTCGTCTTCGTGCATATCGCTTTCCCGTCGTTGACACGGCGCGGCGCGGCCCGATGCCGCGCGGTCGCCATGCCCCCTCTGTCACGGGAACCTGAGAGTTTTCCTCCATGCCCCGCGTTGGAGGCGGACATGGAGTTACCCCTTCGGTGGTTCCGGCCGAAACAGCCGGAACGCTTTCCAGAGTGTCCCCTCCAGCCTGCGCGGTCCTTCTGACCTGAGAGTTTCCGGGGCGGTTGCTCCTTCGGTGGTGAGGCGCCGGTTGCCCTGCCCCCACGCTCTCCCGCGCGGCCGGTCGAATCTCTTGCGAGACCCGACGGACGCCCGAGCCTTGGCGATGCCCCCTTGCGGAGTCAATCGGCGAGCGCGCGAATTGCGTCGTTTTCGTGGATATGCACGCCCGAACCGCCCTGCGCGGCAAGTCGCGCGATCGCCGCAGCGACATCGGTTGCCGAAATCGAACGGTAACGGCGCAAGCGTCCGTGGAGCAGCGCATCGGTAAGCGGCGCCGCAATGGTCGCAAGCCCCTCGCCCAGCCGCGGCGGTCCGCGCCGGTCGCCGCGAAGCAGACCGGGGCGGACGAGGTCGAGCCGGTCAAAGCCAAGCGCGATCAGATCGCGTTCGGTCTCGCCCTTGGTGCGCAGATAGAAATTGCCGCTGTTCGCCGACGCGCCGACCGAACTGACCGCGATCATCTGCCGCGCCCCGCCCGCCCTCGCCCCCTCGGCCGCGGCGAGCACCAGATCGTGATCGACCGCGCGAAAGGCGGCCTGCGATCCCGCCTCGCGGATCGTCGTGCCGAGGCAGCAGATCAGGACGGCGGGTCTTTCGGCGACGATGATGTCGCTCCAGCGGTCTGGCGGCGCAACCACCTGCTTGTGATGCGGCGCCAGCCGGTCGGCATCGCGGCGCGAGAGGATGGTCAGCGTTGCCGGGCCGAAACATTCGATCACCGCGCGTCCGACCATGCCGGTCGCGCCGACGATCAGCGTATCAGGCATGGGCGAGCGCCGCGGGGACAGCATCGCGGCCAAAGATTTCGGCGTATCGGTCGATCGCGAAGCGGTCGGTCATTCCGGCAATATAGTCGCCGATATGCCGATGTGTCGCGCATTCTTCGCCGGGGAGGCGCGCCGACCAGTCCGCGCCCATCAGCCGCGGATCGGCGGCATAGGCGGCGAAAAGCCTGCCCACCACCTTGTTTGCCGCCTCGGCCGCCGCGAGCTGTTCGGGATGATGATAGAGATTCTGGTACATGAAGCGCTTGAGTTCGCGCTCGGCGGCGGCAAGTTCGGGCGAAAAGCCGCCGAGCGTGCGACCCGCGGCGCGCACCTCGTCGGCGCTGGCGACCCCCGCCGCGGCGACATGGGCGGCGGTCGCGGCAATCACGTCGTTGACCATCACGCCGATCTGGTCGCGCACCAGTTCGCGCAGCAGCCGTTCGCGCGGCGCACCCGGAAAGCGCGCTTCGACCGCACGATAATTGGCGGCGATGAAAGGCTGTTCCATCAGCTGGTCGAAATCGAGCAGCCCGGCGCGCAGGCCATCGTCGATGTCGTGATTGTCATAGGCGATGTCGTCGGCGACCGCCGCGACCTGTGCCTCAAGGCTGGCGTGGCTGGCAAGGTCGAGACCGAAATCAGCGTCGATCTCGGCAAGCGCCCAGCCGGGGTGCCGCACCGGGCCATTGTGTTTCGCCAGCCCTTCAAGCGTCTCCCAAGACAGGTTCAGCCCGTCGAACATCGGATAGGGGCATTCGAGGCACGCCAGCGTGCGCAGCGTGTGGCCATTGTGGTCGAAGCCGCCATGCGCCGCCATCGCAGCCTTCAGTGCATCCTCGCCCGCATGTCCGAACGGGGGATGGCCTATGTCGTGCGCCAGGCACAGCGCCTCGGTCAGATCCTCGTTCAGCCCCAGCGCGCGGGCGATGCCGCGGCCGATCTGCGCCACTTCGATACTGTGGGTCAACCGGACGCGATAATGATCGCCGTCGGGGGCGATGAACACCTGCGTCTTGTGGCGCAGGCGGCGGAAGGCGATCGAATGGATGATGCGGTCGCGGTCGCGCTGAAACGCATCGCGCGGCCCGCGCACGACGCGCCCCGATTCGGCATGACGGCGCCCGCGGCTGTGCGCCGGGTCGCTGGCGCAGCGGGCGACGCTCACCGGAGCGGCTCGACGATCTCGCCGACCTCGCTGTTGAACAGAAAACCGTCGCCTTCGGCCTTCTTATATTCGCCGAGCCAGTCCTGCGCCGCCTTCCGGTTCGCGAACGGGCCGACAAGCAGGCGCCGCGTCTGCCCCCATTCGGCGATCGCGCCCGCCTTGCCCTTGAACAGCGCCGCGTTGCGCTTGGCAAAGCGGTTATAGTCAAAGGCGAGCGCCTTCGGATTGGCGCCGGTGGCGATCTGCACCCAGATACGCGCGGGATGCGCCTTTTTCTTGGCGGCTTCTTCCTTCGCCCTGGCATCGGCCTCGGCCTTTGCCCTGGCGGCCGCTTCATCCTTTTCGCGCTTTGCCGCTTCGGCGGCTTCGGCCTTGCGCTTGTCTTCGAGCAGCCTCGCGAGCGTGTCGGCGCCGATGGCATCGTCGGGACGCGCGAGTTCCTCGGGCGGTATTTCGATCGATCCCACGATGTCGGCGAGCGAAGCGAGCGGCGACGCGGCGGGAGAAGGCGCGGCTGGGAGCGGCGCAGGCGCCGGAGCCGCAGCGGGCGGGGCCGATGGCCTGATGTCGGCGATCGAAAAGCCCGGACCTGCCGGCGCTTTTACCGCGGAGGCTGGCGGCTGCGCGGGCGGTGAAGGCAATGGCGCGGGCGTTTCGACGCGCGGACGGCTGGACGGCACCGCGGCGGGCGGCGGCGTCGGCTTCGGAGCGGGAGCCGCAACCGCGGGCGCGGGAGTCGGCGCGTCCCGGCGCGCGCTGGGCGTCGAGGCGGGCCTTGACGGCGCGGCGGCGACCTGCACCGGCTGCTGCGCCGCGGCGGGCCGACCGTTCGGGAAGCGGCCGAAATGCGCCGCGGCGGCCTTTTGCGCCGGGTTGAGCCGGTCCATCTGCGTCAGATAGGGCAGGATATTCGCCGCCATCGGCGCGGGCATCGTCGCGTTGACGATGTCGCCTGCTTCCTTGTCACGGCCGTTCATCGCCAGGATCATCGCGCGAAGCCGCCACGCGCCGCGATCCTGCGCGCGCAGTTGCGGCGTGAGCAACTGAACGGCGCGATCGGGATCGCCGCTGATGCCGAGCGAAAGGGCATAGCGCCGCGTCAGTTCGGCATCGGGCGCGATCGACAACGCAAGCTGATAATCGCGCTGCGCGGCATCCTGTTGCCCCAGCAGATCGCGCGCGAGGCCGCGGTCGGCAAGGAACAGCCGTTCGGGCGCGCCCAAAAGCTGCGCTTCGCCGAAATAGTCGAGCGCGCGCGTCGGATTTTCCGAATGCACCATCGCCGATCCGAGCGCTGCCTTCACCGCACCGTCGCGCGGACTGGCCTGTTCGGCGCGCAGCAAGAAACCCAGCGCCGCACGATAATCCTCAAGCGCAATCGACGCACGCCCCGCGTCGAGCAGCGCCGCGGCATCATTGCTGTTCGAGGCCAAGCGCGCCAGCGACGAAGACAGGAGCGTGCGCGCCGCGGTGCGTTTTTCCATCGCAGCGCGGGTCGCCGCATCGGGCGACGCCGCCTGCATCGCCTGCGCCGCCGGGAGGCCAACCGTCCCCAGCAACAGCGCGCCCAGCACACCCACACTACGCCGTGTGTGCGCCGGCTTCGCCGTCAATCTCGCTTGCCGCATGGGCAAATCATCCCGTTTCCGGCCTGCCAATCCTGGCGGTCGGCCGTCCGAAAGCCCTGTTACTGGTTGTTCTGCCGCCCCAGGAAGCGCGGAATGTCGACCGAATCGCCCTTGCCCTCATCGGCGTCCGCCGTGCTTGCGCCGCGCGACAGGCGCGACATGCGCTCGAACAGCGTTCCGCCGCCGATCGGGCGTGCAGGCGGTTCGGCCGGTGCCGCGGCGGGCGCTGCATCGTCCCTGATCGCCGGGGCCGCGGGCGCGTCGAGCACAAGTTCGTCGGCGGTGTCGTCATAGGTCGCGGCGACCTGTGACAGCTCCATCGGCTCTTCCTCGGCGGCTGCCGCCACCGCGGGCTCGACCGGATCGCCCAGCGAGAAACCCGGCGCGGGGTCGTTGCTTTGTGCAACCGGCGCTTCATCGGCGACGGGCTTTTCCTCCACCGCGGGTTCGACCACTTCCTCGACCACCGGCGCGGGGGCCACCGTGCGCGCAGGCGCGAAGGAAAAGCTGCGCGTCGCAGGCGCCGACGGGGCTGCCTCGCCCGTCCCGTCGATACCGGTCGCGACGACCGACACGCGGATCTTTCCGTCGAGACTGTCGTTGAAGGCGCTGCCCCAGATGATGTTCGCGTCGGGATCGACCAGCTCGCGAATATGGTTCGCGGCCTCGTCGACTTCCATCAGGCGCATGTCCTCGCCGCCGGTGATCGAGATAATGACGCCCTTTGCACCCGCCATCGACACGCCGTCGAGCAGCGGGTTGGCGATGGCTTTCTGCGCCGCTTCCAATGCGCGGCCATCGCCTTCGGCTTCGCCCGTGCCCATCATGGCCTTGCCCATTTCGCGCATCACGCTGCGCACGTCGGCAAAGTCGAGGTTGATGAGGCCGGGCATGACCATCAGGTCGGTGATGCCGCGCACGCCCTGTTGAAGCACTTCATCCGCCATGGTGAAGGCTTCCTTGAAGGTCGTGTTCGGGTTGGCGACAAGGAAGAGATTCTGGTTGGGAATGACGATCAACGTATCGACATGATCCTGAAGCTCGGCGATCCCGGCATCGGCCGAACGCATCCGCCGCGCGCCTTCAAACATGAAGGGCTTGGTTACGACGCCGACGGTCAGGATGCCGCGGTCGCGCGCCGCCTTGGCGATCACGGGCGCCGCGCCGGTGCCGGTGCCGCCGCCCATGCCCGCCGCGACGAAGCACATATGCGCGCCGTTCAGCGCCTCTTCGACCTGCGCGATGCTTTCTTCGGCCGCGGCGCGCCCGACTTCGGGCCGCGAACCCGCGCCCAGGCCCTGCGTGATCTGCACCCCCAGCTGAATGCGCCGTTCGGCGGGCGAGGCGTTCAGCGCCTGCGCGTCGGTGTTGGCGACGATGAAATCGACACCCTCGACGCGCGCCGCGATCATATTGGCGATGGCATTGCCGCCCGCACCGCCGACGCCGATCACTGCGATCCGCGGCTTGAGCTCGTCGACCTGCGGCGGGCCAATGTTGATGCTCATCAAAAAGTCTCCCTGCAGCGGCGGACAACTGCCGCTTCCCCAACCTTGCGACCCGGTCGGGCGGCAGTCCATCCGCCCGGATTCCTGTCACCGCATTGCACTATTGTGACGCCGGAATCACCCAAAAAATTAACCTTTTCGTCGCGTGTCATTCAAAAACTGCTTTTCAGCGCAGCCATCAACCGATGCAGGATCGAGGTCCCCGACGGCTTGTACACATCCTGCGCCATCATCGGCAGGTCGCGCAGGTCGACCGGGTCCGACGCGGCATAGAGAACCAGACCCGCGAGCGTCGCGAAAGCGGGGCCGCTGTGCGCATCGGGCAGGCCGTGCAAGCCGCGCGGTCGCCCGACGCGCGCGGCGCGGCCGAGCGCGCTTTGCGTATAGTCGGCGATGCCTTTCAGGTCCGCGCCGCCGCCGACAAGCACGACCTGGCGCCCGATCGGCCCGACGAAATGCAGGTCTTTGAGCGTCCGCCCGATTTCGCCCATCATCGCGTCGAGCCGCTGGCGGATCACCGACACGAGCTGCGCGCGCGTGATGCGCGGCGAATCGCCGCCCGCCGGCGCACCGGGTTCGAGTTCGATCACATCATTATTGTCGCGCGGGCTGGCCGAGGCCGAGCCGTAGAAGCTCTGGAGCCGCTGCGCCTGGCTGCGCCTTATGCCAAAGGCCGAGGCGATGTCGTCGGTGATGTCGCTCGCGCCGAAGGGCAGCGACGCCATTTCGACGAGCATCCCGCCGGCATAGAGCGACACCGTCGTCACCGCCGCGCCCATCTCGACCAGCGCAACGCCGAGGTCGCGCTCCTCGTCCGACAGGCAGGCCAGCCCCGCCGCGATCGGCGAGGCGACCACGGCGTTGACGTCGAGATGCGCCTGCCGCACCGCGGCCTCGAGGTTCCGCACCGGGGCGCCGTCGGCCATGATGATGTGAATGTCGACGCCAAGCCGGTCGGCGTGCAGCCCGATCGGGTTCTTCACCCCGGTCAGTCCGTCAATTGTGTACAGCGCCGGCTGGGCGTGCAGGATCATTCGCCCTTCGGGGTCGATCCCCGCCCGCCCGGCGGCGAGCAGGTCGTCGATATCCTCCTGCTCGATCCGGTGGCCACCAAGCTCGCTTTCGATCGGCGCAACGTCGCTCAGCAGGCTCCCGGCCGAGAAGCTGACCCACACATCGTCGATATTGAGCCCGGCGATGCGTTCGGCCTGTTCGATCGCCTCGCGCACGACGTGCTCGGTCTGTTCCATGTCGGCGACATAGCCGCGCTGGACGCCGCGGCTTTCGCGCTGGCCGGTGCCGAGCACATGGAGCTGGCCGTCGGCGGTCTGCCCCGCGATCAGCGCGCAGACCTTCCACGACCCGACATCGAGCGCCGTGATGAGCTTTTCGATGCGCGGTGGCGCCATCCTCTATCCTTCGTTCGACTGGTTGGCCGCAACGGCGTCGACCACGGCGCGCGCGTCGTCGAGCTTCGCGGGCGCGACCTGCCCTTCGTGCGGCAGGCGCAGCACGAAACGCGCGGGATCACGCATGTCGAAGCGCAATATGCCGCGGCCGAGCAGACGGTTGGCGCCATCCATATGCGCGAATTTGGCGAGCGCGGCCTTCGCCGCTTCTTCGCCTTCGGGCAGCGACAGCGTCTCGCCGCTGCGGAAGCGCAGATCCCAGCGGCGGTTGCCGACCCATGTTGCGCCGGCAAGCAATTCCTTGAGGCTGCTCGCCTCGGCCAGCAGGCGGGCAAGATCCTGCGAGCGCTGGTTCGCCCTCGGCCCGATCACCAGCGGCAGGTCGGGCATCGTCGCGACGGTAACGGGTTCGAGCACGACACCCTTTTCGTCGATCAGCGACAGGCGATTATTGTGCTGCCAGATCGCCGCCGGGGTGCGCTCGACGATGTCGACGACCAGCGTGTCGGGCAGGCGGCGCGTCACGCGCGCGTCCTTGATCCAGCCATATTGCATCAGGTCGCGGCGCACGTCTTCGAGATCGACCGCCGCCATCGAGCGATCCTTCTGAGCAAGCGCGATGTCATAGACTTTCAGCCGGTCGATCCGATCGGCGCCGACCACCTCGACCTTCTTGACCTGAAAGCCCGCACGGCCGACCGCCTGCGCATATTCCTCATGGACCTTTGCCGTCACCCCCGTCGCGTGCGCGGCAAGGCCCGCAACCGCGAACAGGCTGACGCCCACCGTCCAATTGGCGATTTTTTGCAACCGCTGCGGGCTGATCGGCAGCGCGTTGATGATCGCGTTGAGGCGCGATTGCTGGATCTTGCGACGCTTTTTCGGCGCGCGTGCGGGCCGCCGCGGCGGCGCCTTGGCGCGCCTGATCTTCGTGCTGCTCACCACCGCCCCCTCATGCCAGCGCTTCCTCCACGATGCGTTCGACCAGCTCGGCATAATCCATGCCGACCGCGCGCCCCTGTTCGGGCACGAGGCTGAGCGGCGTCATTCCCGGCTGGGTATTGACTTCGAGCAGGAAGATGCCGGCAAGACCATGTTCGTCGTCCCAACGGAAATCCGAGCGCGACGCGCCCTTGCAGCCGAGCAGGCGGTGCGCCCGAAGCGCCAGTTCCTTCATTCGTTCGGCAATTTCGGCGGGCACTTCGGCAGGGCAGACATGCTCGGTCAGCCCGTCGGTGTATTTGGCGTCATAGTCATAGAAACCCGACTTCACGCGCAGCTCGGTAACGGCCAGCGCCGTGTCGCCAAGCACCGCGACGGTCAGCTCGCGCCCCTTGATGAAAGGTTCGGCGAGCAGGCGGTCGAACTCCCGCCACGGCCCCATCGCATCGCGCGAGATGGGATTGCCGTAATTGCTGTCGTCCTTGACGATCGCGACGCCGACCGATGAACCTTCGTTGACGGGTTTAAGGACATAGGGGCGCGGCAGCGGGTCGATGGAAAAGAGGCTTTCGCTGTCGACCATTATTCCCGTCGGCATGGGGATTCCATGCGGCACCAGCGCCTGTTTCGTCAATTGCTTGTCGATCGCGATCACCGAGGTGACGAGGCCGCTGTGGGTGTATTTCAGGCCCATCAGGTCCAGCATCCCCTGCACCGTCCCGTCCTCGCCCGGAACGCCGTGAAGCGCGTTGAAAACGACATCGGGCTTTGCCTCGGCCAGTCGCAGCACCACGTCGCGGCCCATGTCGATGCGGGTGACCTTGTGGCCGCGCGACTCAAGCGCATCGGCGACGCCCTTGCCGCTCATCAGCGACACTTCGCGTTCGGCGGACCAGCCGCCCATCAAAACGGCGACATGCCACGGACCCCGACTCACTTCGCCACCCCCACGCGCTGAATCTCCCACTGCAATTCCACGCCGCTCTTGTCCTTCACCCGGCGACGGACTTCCTCGCCCAGCGCCTCGATGTCGGCGCTCGTCGCATCGCCGGTGTTGATAAGGAAATTGGCGTGCTTTTCGCTGACCTGCGCGCCACCGACAACCAGGCCGCGGCATCCCGCCGCGTCGACCAGCTGCCACGCCTTGTGCCCGTCGGGGTTCTTGAAGGTCGATCCGCCGGTCTTGGAGCGCAACGGCTGCGACGCCTCGCGGCTCGCCGAGATGCGGTCCATTTCGGCCTGGATGGCGGCGGGATCGCCGGGGCGACCGCGGAAGATCGCGCCGATCACCACGGCGCCGTCGGGCAATTCGCTGTGGCGATAGGTGTAGCCGAGGTCGGCGAGGGCGAGCGTGCGGCGCTCGCCCGATCGCAGCACGATCTCGGCTTCGACCAATATGTCCTTGACCTCGCCGCCATAGGCGCCGCCGTTCATGCGCACGAAACCGCCGACGGTGCCGGGAATCGAGCGCAGAAACTCCATCCCCGCGATGCCCGCGTCGCGGGCGGTCGAGGACACGAGAATACCCGACGCACCGCCGCCGCAGCGCAGCGTGGTTTCATCGATCGCCTCGACCTTCGCGAACGGCTTGCCCAGCCGGACGACGACGCCTGGAAATCCGCCGTCGCGCACGATCAGGTTCGACCCAAGGCCGAGCGCCATGACGGGGATCGCGGGATCGAGATCGCAGAGGAAATCGGCAAGGTCGTCGGCGTCCTTCGGTTCGAAAAGCCAGTCGGCGGGGCCGCCCGACTTGAACCAGACGAGCGGCGCCAGCGGAGCGTTGTGGGTGAGCTTGCCGCGGACAGCGGGGAGAGCGGTGGTCGCGGTCATTCGGCCGTCCCCTTTCCGCTCGCATCGCGCGATGTCGCAATACCCGTCGGGCCTGACTTCAGGTCGAAGGGTATCGCGACTTCGCTCGACACGAACGGGGTGAAGGGCAGATAAAAAATCACGCTGCCTCCACCGCTGCCGCCAGGCCCGCCGCGATCCTGGTGATGTCCCCCGCGCCGAGACAGATGATCATGTCGCCTGCGCCAAGGTCGCCCGCCCTGATGCTCGCGGCGATGGCGGCGGCCAGCGCATCGGCGTCGGCGGCGACCTGGGCGTGCCGATGGCCGCGATCGCGCAGCCCCTGCACCAGCGCGTCCGACGAAACGCCCTCGATCGGAGCCTCGCCCGCCGCATAGACGGGCAACGCCAGCACCATGTCGGCGTCGTTAAACGCCTGCTGGAAATCGTCCATATGGTCGCGCAGCCGGGTAAATCGGTGCGGCTGGACGACGGCGACGACGCGCCCGGCACCCGCCCCCTCGCGCGCGGCCGACAGCACCGCGCGGATTTCGACGGGGTGATGGGCATAATCGTCGATCACCGTGACGACGCCGCCTTCGACCGCGATCTTTCCGACCTTGGTAAAGCGCCGCTTGACGCCAGCAAAGCCCTGAAAGCCTGACACGATCTTGTCGTCCGACACGCCCATGTGGAGCGCAACCGCAATCGCCGCCAGCGCATTCTGGACATTGTGCCGCCCCGACATCGGCAGGTGGATGCCCTCGATCGTCCGGCTGTTCCCTTCACGATCCCGCACGACGACGTCGAACCGATTGCCGTCGGGCCCCGGTGTCACATTGGTCCCGCGCACGTCGGCTTGGGCAGAAAAGCCATAGGTGATGATCCGCCGGTCACGGATGCGCGGGATGATCGCCTGCACCTCGCCATGGTCGAGGCAGAGAATCGCGGCGCCATAGAAGGGCACATTTTCGATGAACTCGACGAACGCGTCCTTGATCGCGTCAAAGCTGCCATAATGGTCGAGATGTTCGGGGTCGATGTTGGTGACGACAGCAATCGTGCCGTCGAGGCGCAGGAAGCTGCCGTCGCTCTCGTCGGCCTCGACGACCATCCAGTCCGACGCGCCAAGACGCGCATTCGAACCATAATTGTTGATGATGCCACCGTTGATGACCGTCGGGTCGATCCCGCCCGCGTCGAGCAGCGCTGCAACGAGGCTGGTCGTCGTCGTCTTGCCATGCGTCCCCGCGATCGCGACAGTCGACTTGAGGCGCATTAACTCGGCGAGCATTTCGGCGCGGCGAACGATGGGAATGCGCTGCGCCAGCGCCGCCTCGACCTCCGGGTTGCCGCGCTTTACCGCGGTCGAGGTGACGACGACCGCAACGCCGTCGACATTTTCGGGCGCATGGCCGATCGCGACCTTGATCCCGCGCGCGCGCAATCCTTCGACGACATAGCCATCGGCGATGTCGCTGCCCTGCACGCGGTAACCCAGATTGTGCATCACCTCGGCGATTCCCGACATGCCGATGCCGCCGATGCCGATGAAATGGATGATGCCGATGTCGGTCGCAACGCCGCGCATCACTTTGCCTCCCGGCGTGCTGCGGCAACGCCCGATGCCCCGCGCGGCGCCGTCGCGCCAACCCGGATCACGTCCATCATCGGCGGCGCGGCAAAGGATTCGACAAGGTCGGCCAGATCGCGCGTCGCATCGGGAAGCCCGCAGCTCGCGGCGCGTTCGGCCGCCTCTTCGAGCGCGCCGGACTCCAGCGCCATGCGCTGAAGATGCTTGGCGACTTCGGCGGCGGTAAAATCGGGCTGCTGAAACGAAATCGCTCCGCCCGCCTCGACCAGGTCGACGACATTCCAGGTCTGGTGATCGTCCATCGCGTGCGGATAGGGCACGAAGATCGCCGGGCGGCCCGCGCAGGCCAGTTCGGCGACGGTCGAGGCGCCCGCGCGCGCGATCACCATATGCGCCCAGCGCAGCCGATCGGGGAAATCCGGGATATAGGGCGCGCATTCGGCAGCAACGCCAAGCTCGGCATATCTGGCGCGCACGGCCTCCAGATCGGCTTCGCGGCATTGCTGGACGACCTGCAAGCGGTCGAGCAGCGCGCGCGGCAGCATCGCGATCGCCGCCGGCACGACCTCGCTGAGCACCGCCGCGCCCAGGCTCCCGCCGACAACGAGCAGACGGAAGATGCCATCATCGGGGAGCGGCGGGAAACCGTCCTCGCGGATGGCGACAATCTCGGCGCGCACGGGATTGCCGATGATATGGCGCTTGGCTTCGTGCCCCGCCGGATAGCGCTGGATATTGCGATAGGCGACCGCCACCGCATCGACGCGCGGCGTCATCAGCCGGTTGACGCGGCCCAGCACGGCATTTTGCTCGTGGAGCACGCGCGGACGCTTCGTCGCCCCTGCCGCGAGCAGGCTGGGCAGCGAGGGATAGCCGCCGAAGCCGACGACGACCGCCGGATCGAAATCATGGATCAGGTCGATCGCTTGTGCCCGCCCCTTGCGGATCGCGAGCGCGCCCTTGAGCCAGCCGAGCGGCCCGCCCGACACGCGCCCGGCCGGCAGGACGTGGGTTTCCATTTCGGCGGGGGCGCCGGGAATCCTGAGGCCGCGGTCGTCGCTGACCAATGCGACGCGGTGCCCGCGCGCGATCAGCTCGGCCGCCAGCGCATAGGCGGGAAGCATATGCCCGCCGGTGCCGCCGGCGGCGAGGAGGAAGTGGCGCGTTGCGGTCATGCGGAAGCCGTCATTTCTTGTTCCAGTTGCGGGTGATCGACACGCGCGCCGCATAGGGGTTTCGACGGGTCAGCGACAAGAGCAAACCCATGCCGATCGACAAGGCAATGAAGGACGAGCCGCCATAGCTGATGAAGGGCAAGGTCATCCCCTTTGACGGAAATATCTGCGTGTTCACCGCCATGTTGATGACCGCTTGCCCGCCGAACTGCGCGATCAGCCCCGCGACGGCGAGGATCAGGAAACTGTCCTCCTCGTCGAGCAGGCGGACGAGCACACGGACGATGATCGCGAGATAAAGGATGGCGATCGCGATGCACGCGATGATCCCGAACTCTTCGCCGATCACCGAAAAGATATAATCGGTGTGCGCTTCGGGCAGCTGGAACTTGGCGAGACCCGCGCCGGGCCCTGTGCCGATCAAACCCCCGGCGGTCAGCGTCGCGTGCGCCTTGTCGACCTGGAAACTGTCGCCTTCGGCGAACAGCCAGATGTTGATGCGCTGCTGCGCCACCGGATAGAAGAAATAGGCAAGGATCAGCCCTACGACCCCCGCGCCGGCGAGCATCCCCATGATCCGCATCGACAGTCCCGCGACGAGCACGAGCACGAACCAGGTCGCGGCAAAGATCACCGTCTGGCCAAGGTCGGGCTGCCCCATCAAGAGCAGCGCGATGACGCCGGTGAGCGCCGCGGCAAGCGGGACGACGGGCAGGCTCTGGTCATGCAGGCGCAGCGACAATATCCACGCGAGCGTCACGGCGAAAAAGGGTTTCAGAAACTCCGACGGCTGCAACCGGAAAACGCCGCTGCCGATCCAGCGCTGCGCGCCGTTCACCGATGTCCCCGCCAGCGGGACGAGAAAGAGCAGGACGATGAACAAGATTGTTCCATAGATCGCGAACCGCCGTGCCTGCGGTTTGGGCAGCATCGATACCGCCAGCATCACCGGGACACCGACGATTACCCACATGAGCTGGCGATAGAAATAATAGAGCGGGTCGAGCGACGCGCTGCTGGTCGACAGCTTTTGCGCCGCCACCGGCGACGCCGCCGCAACCGCGACCAGCCCGATCGCGATCAGCATCGATACGAGCAGCAACAGCACGCGGTCGATTTCCCAGAACCACAGGCCGAGCGGGGTGCGGTCGGCGCGGCTGAAGCGCGGGCCGCGGCGTTTCGTGCTGCGCGTGGCGGCGATCACCGGGCGTTCGGCCGTTTCCATATTGTCCCCCCCGCTCATGCCCCCAGCGCCTCGACCGCGGCGCGGAACGCATCGCCGCGCGCCTCATAATCCCTGAACTGGTCGAACGACGCGCAAGCGGGCGACAGCAGCACCACGTCGCCGGGCTGCACCGCCGCCGCCGCCTGCTGAACCGCCGTCGCCAGGTCGCCCGATCGTTCCACCGCAATCGCATCGCCAATCTCGGCGGCGAACGGCTCCATCGCTTCGCCGATCAGATAGGCGCGCTTGACGTGGCCGAACCACGGCCGACACGCCGCCAGCCCGTCGCCCTTCGCCTGTCCGCCTGCGATCCAGTGCAAACGCTGGTCCGGCGCCGGCGGAAACGCCGCCAGCGCCGGTGCAGCGGAGGCCGCGTTGGTCGCCTTGCTGTCGTTATACCAGCGGGCGCCACGGGCTTCGCCGACCAATTCCATGCGGTGCGGCAGCGACCGGAAGGTCGCAAGGCCGCGTTCGATTGCCTCGTCGCCCAGCCCCAGCACGCGGCACACCGCGATCGCGCAGACGGCGTTCTGCGCATTGTGCGGACCTTGCAGCGCGGGCCAGCGCGCCTGATCGGCGGGGTCGATGTCCTTGGCCGACACGCGGTGGAGGCGATGGCTCACCCGGCTCGCGATCATTTTCGACGGGTCGCCGTCGGTCGCGATGACCGCGATCTGATCGCGGTGCTGAAGGCTGAACAGCCGCGCTTTCGACGCCGCATATCCCTCGAACCCATCGTAACGGTCGAGATGATCGGGGCTGATGTTGGTAAGCACCGCGACGTCGCACGCCAGGCTGTGCGCCAGGTCGATCTGGTAACTCGACAGTTCGAGCACATAAACGCCGCCTTCGGCAAGCGGCCGGCGCGTCAGGATCGGCAGGCCGATATTGCCGCCCATCAGCGCGGGCACGCCGGCGTTTTCCAGCATATGCGCGACCAGCGCGGTAACCGTCGACTTTCCATTGGTGCCGGTGATGCCGACCACCTTGTGCGGCGGCAGCTCGCCACGCGCTTCTGCGAACAGTTCGATGTCGCCGATGACGGGGACATGGGCGTCGCGCGCGTGCGCGGCAATCGGGTGGCGGTTGAGCGGCACGCCGGGCGAGACGACGACGCCGGCAAAGCCGATCAGATCGATTCCGAGCGGGTCGCCGATGTCGGCGCCCAGCGCCATGGCGGCGTCGCGCGCATCTTCGCGCTCGTCCCAGGCAGTGACGCCCGCGCCGCTGGCGACGAGCGCCTCGACGGTCGCGAGACCCGATCGCGCCAGTCCCAGCACCGCATAGCGGCGACCGGCAAAGGCGCGCGAGGTAATCACCGCAGCTTCAGGGTCGCGAGTCCCGCAAGCGCCAGGACGATCGAGACGATCCAGAAGCGAATGACGACGGTGGATTCGGGCCAGCCCAGCTGTTCGAAATGATGATGGATCGGTGCCATGCGGAATACGCGCTTGCCCGTGCGTTTGTACCAGAAAACCTGGATGATGACCGACAAGGCCTCGACCACGAACAGCCCGCCGACAAGGACGAGCACCAGTTCGTGCTGCGCCGTCACCGCGATCGTCGCGAGCGCGCCACCGAGCGCGAGGCTGCCCGTATCGCCCATGAAAACCGCTGCCGGCGGCGCGTTGAACCACAGGAATGCCAGGCAGGCGCCGATGATCGCCGCGGCGAATACCGCCAGCTCGCCCGCGCCGGGGACATGCGGAATGCCCAGATAGGCCGCAAATTTGGCGTTGCCCGACAGATAGACGATGACGAGAAAGGTCAGGCTGGCGATGATGACGGGGAAGGTCGCCAGGCCATCGAGCCCGTCGGTCAGGTTCACCGCATTACCGAAGCCGACGATGAGCACCATCGCAAAAACATAATAGAGCGGCCCCATTGGAATCACGATATCGTTGAAAAAAGGCAGATAAAGGTCCGTGCCGGTGCGCGAGACGATCAGCAGCACGGCGGCGCCGGCGATCAGAAACTCGATCAGCAACCGCACCCGTCCGGGAATGCCGCGATGGCTCGACTTGGTCACCTTGTCATAATCGTCGAGGAAACCGACGATCGCGAAGCCCGCAGTCACGAACAGGCACGCCCAGACGAAACGGTTGGACAGATCCATCCACAGCAGCGCCGAGATCATCAGCGAGATGAGGATCATCAGCCCGCCCATCGTCGGCGTGCCCTTTTTGGCGAGATGGCTTTGCGGCCCGTCGTCGCGGATCGGCTGCCCCTTCCCCTGCCGCATCCGCAGCATCAGGATGAAGCGCGGCCCGATCCACAGCCCCAGAATCATCGCAGTCGCAACAGCGGCGCCCGAGCGGAAGCTCAGATAGCGGATGAGGTTGAGCACCCCCGGAAAGCCAAGCCATTCCGCCAGCCAATACAGCATCAATAATCCCCGTTGGTCAGCGCGGTCACGACATGCGACAGGCCGACGCTGTTCGATCCCTTGACAAGCACGACATCGCCGGGACGGATGAGACCGCCCAGCCGCGCCGTGGCGTCCGAGTGCGCGGGCACATGCGCGAAATCGACGCGCCCCTCAAGCGCTTTGGCCAGCGGCGCCATCTCTTCGCCGACAAGCAGGGCGAATTGCACGCCTGCTGCGACGAGCGGAGCCGCGAGTCCCGCATGATAGGTATCGCCGCCCGCGCCCAGTTCCTTCATCGCCCCCAGAATCGCCACCTTGCGGTCGCCGGATTCGCTCGCCAGCTGACCGATCGTCGCCGCCATCGAGGCGGGATTGGCGTTATAGCTTTCGTCAATGACAAGGATATGGCCACCGGGCACCGCGATCCGATGGCGTGCGCCGCGCCCGGCAAGGCCCGGCAACTCGGCAAAGGCAAGGCCCGCCGCGGGCAGGTCGCCGCCGACCGCCTTCACCGCCGCCAGCACCGCCAGCGAATTGGCGACCCAATGCGCGCCGGCCTGCGCAATGGAAAAACAAAGAAGCGCGTCCTGCACCTGCGCGGTGACCAGCGAGCCGCCCCGTCCGTCGGGGAGCCAGTCGACCGCGCGCACATCGGCGCCCTCGTTCAGGCCGAAGCTGACGATATTTGCGGCGTGCTGCCCGGCCTTGGCGCGAAGGCGTTCATGATGCGGGCTGTCGAACGGAACGATCGCGGTGCCGCCCGGCTCCAGCCCCTCGAAAATCTCGCCCTTCGCGTCGGCGATCGCTTCCTCGCTGCCGAAAAACTCCAGGTGCGCGGGGGCGATGGTGGTCACGATGGCGACGTGCGGGCGCACCATGCGCGTCAGCGCGGCGAGTTCGCCCGCATGGTTCATGCCCATTTCAAAAACGCCGAAATCGGCGGTCGACGGCATCCGCGCGAGGCTCAAGGGCACACCGACATGATTATTATAGCTTTTGACCGAGCGATGCGCCTTGCCGGGCCGGAAGCGGTCGAGCGCGGCGAACAGCGCCTCCTTCGTCCCGGTCTTGCCCGCCGATCCGGTAACGCCGATGATGCGGCCGTGACTGCGCGCGCGCGACGCGGCGCCGAGCGCGTTCAGCGCGGCACCGCTGTCACAGACGCGGACATGCGGATGGCTGACCGCGGTTTCGCACAATATGCCGGCGGCGCCCGCGGCGATCGCCTTGTCGATGAAACTGTGCCCGTCGGCCGTTTCGCCCTTCATCGCGATAAAGAGATCGCCCTTGGTGACTTCGCGCGAGTCGAAGGCAACACCGCTTACCGTGAAGTCGGCGCTGGCGGTGCCGCCCGTGGCCTGGGCGATGGCGCGCGCGGTCCAGAGCGGGTTCATGCCGCCTCCTCGCGCGCGACCGCCACATCGTCGAATGGAATGACGCGCATATCGTCGCCGCGCCCGACGATCTGCCCCTGCTCATGCCCCTTGCCCGCAATGCAGATGATGTCGTCGGCGTGCGCTCCGGCGATCGCCGCGGCGATCGCCGCGCGGCGGTCGCCGATCACCCGCGCGCCGGGTGCCGCTGCGGCAATCGCGTCGCGAATGGCGGCGGGGTCTTCGCCGCGCGGATTGTCGTCGGTGATGATGACCACGTCGGCCTTGGCGGCGGCAATCCGTCCCATTTCCGGCCGCTTTGCCTGATCGCGGTCGCCGCCGGCGCCAAAGACGAGGATCAGCCGCCCGGTCGCGTGCGGGCGCAGCGCGTCGAGCGCCGCCTCGATGGCATCGGGGGTATGCGCATAATCGACATAGATGGGGGCGCCGCTGCGCGCGATCGCCGCCCGTTCGAGCCGCCCGCGCACCGGCTGAAGCCGCGCGAGATTGGCGAGCGTCAGTGCGACATCGCCGCCGGTCGCAATGACGAGCCCCGCAGCCACCAATGCGTTCGCCGTCTGATAGGCGCCGATCAGCGGCAGCGTAACCTTATGCGTGTCGTCACCTGCCGCCATGACGAGTATCTGGCCAAGCTGCGTCGGCGTGCGCGACACGAGACGCAGCGTCTCACCCGCCTGCCCCACCGTGAGCACACGGACATTGCGCGCGCGCGCCGCATCGGCAACCGCCGCTGAATGGGCATCGTCGGCCCAGACGACCGCCGCGCCGCCGGGTTGGACAATTTCGCGGAACAGCCGCATCTTGGCGGCGAAATAGGCCTCCATCGTCCCGTGATAGTCGAGATGATCGTGGCTGAGGTTGGTGAAGGCGGCGGCCTTCACCGGCAGTCCTTCGGTGCGATACTGATCCAGCCCGTGGCTCGACGCCTCGAAAGCGGCGTGCGTCACCCCTTCGGCCGCGAGCCCCGACATATTGCTGAGGAAGGTCACGATGTCGGGCGTCGTCAGCCCCGTCGATGCGCTGTCGATCGACGTGGTGATGCCGAGCGTGCCGATCGACGCGGCGTTGAAACCCGCCATGCGCCACAGTTGGCGCGTCATTTCGACTGTCGAGGTCTTGCCGTTGGTGCCCGTCACCGCAACGCAGGTTGCGGGAAAACGGTGAAAGAAGCGCGCGGCGATATGCGCAAAGGCACGGCGCGGGTTGGCGTCGGCGACATGGACCGCGCCTTCGACTGCCGCTTCGGGCCGCGCAACCACGGCAACGGCGCCCGCCGCCACCGCGTCGGGAATGAAATCCTCGCCGTTGAACCTTTCACCGACAAAGGCGCCGAAGATTGTTCCCGGCGCCACCTTGCGATGATCGATGGCCACGCCGGTCACGACGGGATCGGTCCCCGTCCGGTCGGCATCGTCCAGCAGCGCAGCGAGACGCATCAGAGCGCCTCCTCGTTTCTCCGCAGCAAGGGGGTGAGTTCGGACACGTCGACGTCGCGGCTCTGGTCGGGGAAGACGCCGAGCATCGGTCCCGCGCGCGTCACGACCCTGCGCACCACCGGCGCTGCGGTCCAGCCTGCGGTGCGTTGTCCCGAACTATAAGCGTTGCCCTTCGGCTCGTCGATCATCACGATCACGACGTAGCGCGGATTGTCCATCGGGAAGGCGGCCGCGAAGGTCGAGACGAGCGAGTGGCGGCGATAACCCCCGGCGCCCGGCTTTTCGGCCGATCCGGTCTTGCCGCCGACGCGAAAGCCCGGCGCGTCGGCCTGTTTGCCCGTGCCGTCGGAGACGATCAGGCGAAGAAGCTGGCGCATCCGTGCGCTGGTCGCGGCCTTGAACACGCGGCGCCCCTGCGGCGGCGCCTTGTCGCCGAGCTTGAGCAGGGTCGCCGGGCGATAAAGGCCGCCGTTGACGAGCGCGGCATAGGCGCTCGCGAGGTGCAGTGGCGTCACCGCGATCCCATGGCCATAGCTGGTCGTCATCGTCGTCACCCGGCCCCAGTTTTTTGGCCACAGCGGGAAAGCGCGCTCTTTCAGCTCGATGCCCGGACGCTGGTCGAAATGAAGGTCGCGGAACAGTTTTTCGAGCGGCTCGCGGCCGAGATCGTCGGCGATGCGCGCGGTCGCGATGTTCGAACTTTCGATGAGCGTTTCGGGCACGTTGTACCAGCGCCCCGGATGGCTGTCGCGAATGCGGAACCCCGCGATCGGGAGCGGCGCCGACGCATCATAACGGCGCGCCATGCTGGTCACTGTCCCATTGTCGATCGCAGCGCCGATGGAGAGCGGCTTGAAGGTCGAACCCAGCTCGTAAAGATTATAGGTGACGGCATTGCGCCGCGTCGTCGGGTCGCTGCCGGTCAGCTTGTTGGGGTTATAGGTCGGCAGCGACGTCATCGCGGCAACTTCGCCCGTGTGGACGTCGAGGATCACGCCCGCACCGCCGATCGCTTCCAGATTGGCGACCGCCGCGCCGAGTTCGCTTTCGAGCACGCCCTGCACACGCGCGTCGATCGACAGCGCCAGCGGCTCGCCGCGCGTCGCCTTGTCGATCAGCCGCGCGTCGAACGCCCCCTCGACGCCGGTGACGCCATGCCCCTCGGCATTGGTAAAGCCAAGCACATGCGCGGCAAGGGTGAGCTGCGGGTAAAGCCGTTCCTTCTCGCGCGGGAAATCGAACCCGACGTCACCGATCGCATTGACTGCCGCCACCTGGTCGGGCAGCGCGCGGCGGCGGATATAGGTCGGGCGCGGCCCCGTGAGCTTGGCGAGCAGTTCGGCGCGCGACATGTCGGGGAAAATCCGGTGCAGCTCGCCCGCCAGATAATTGCGGTCGTTGAGCAATTTCGACGGCACGACGCGGATCGAATAGGCGTCGATCGTGCGCGCCAGCGGCACGCCGTTGCGGTCGACGATGTCGGCGCGAGCGGGAATGAAGGCGCCCGACACGCGCTGACCCGACGAGGTGTCGAAGAGCGCGAAATAAAGAAGCCGCATCGACACAAGCAGAAAGGCCGCCGCGAACAGCAGCATCAGGATCATCAAACGCTGCTGTGCGGTCAGCAATATCTGCTGCCGCACACCAGCGGTACGCACCCGGGTCGGACGGACGACCAGCGTGTTCATCGGGCGGGCTTGCCTCCCGCCGCTTCAATCGCCGCTTGACGCTTCAGGTCGGCGAGCGTCGATTCGGCGAGCAACTGATCCTCGATCATCTTCAATTGCTCGCGGCGGCGCGTTGGCGCCATGCGTGGCGGCGTATCGCTGCGCACCGCGCTGTCGGCCTGCGCCAGCACGACGGGTCTGGCCGCCGCCACGCCGGAGCTGGCCGCCGGACTGACCTTGGGCGCGGCGGGCACCGCGACGGGCGAGACCATCGCCATCAGCACCGGCGCAACCTCATTGGCGCCGCGCGCACGCGGCAGGCGATCGAGCGAGGCGAGCTGGCGTTCGCTCGACAGATATTGACTGGCATCGGGGGCCGAATAGCCGAAGGCCTCGGCATTCCATTGTTCGAGCTGGCGCATCGACGCGCGCACCGCCAGTTCGGATTCGAGATAGCGGATATTGGCGCGCGCCCGGTCGATCTCGCGCTCGACGCGAGTAAGTTCGCTTCGCGTCGCCGCGACCTTCAGCGACACCGGATAGAGCATCATCGCAAAGATGAGCACGAGCAGGACCAGCCCGATCCCCTGAAGCTTGCGGGCCGCCATCAGCATGACATTGCCTCCTTTATCGACGTTGCGGGCCAGGCAGGCGCCGCGGTCCGCACGGCGCTGCGCAGCGTGGCCGAACGCGCGCGCGGGTTACGCGCCTCTTCGGCCTTGCCCGGCCGCACCTTGCGCGCCGGGGGTTCAAAGGTTGCGGCGCGCGCAGGCACGGTCGGCGCGGGCCTGTGGCGCGATCCCGCGGCGTCGCCGCCGCTGCGCTCGCGCAGGAAATTCTTGACGATCCGGTCCTCGGTGCTGTGAAAGCTGACCACCGCGAGCCGGCCGCCGGGGCGCAGCACACGCTCCGCGGCGGCCAAACCCGCGACCAACTCGTCGAGTTCGCGGTTGATGTGGATACGGATCGCCTGAAAGCTTTTCGTCGCCGGGTCTTTCGGCGCACCGGGCGGATGACGCAGCGCCTTGCGGATCACGCTCGCAAGCTCGGCGGTGCGCGTCAGCGGGCGCGCCGCGACGATCGCGCGCGCGACGCGGCGCGACTGGCGCTCGTCGCCATAATGATAGAGGACATCGGCAATCTCCTCTTCGTCGGCGCGGTTGAGCCAGTCGGCGGCGCTTTCCCCCTCTTGCGCCATGCGCATGTCGAGCGGGCCGTCCTTCTGGAAGGAAAAGCCGCGCTCGCCCTGATCGAGCTGCATCGACGACACGCCGATGTCGAAGGTGATGCCGTCGACCGCGTCGATCCCGCGTTCGGCGAGCAGCCGGTCGATTTCGCCGAACCGGCCGTGGATCAGCGTCAGCCTGCCGCCCGCTTTTTCGACCAGCGCCTGCCCGCCCGCGATCGCGTCGGGATCGCGGTCGCAGGCGACAACCTCGGCGCCCGCAGCGAGCATCGCGCGTGTATAGCCGCCCGCACCGAAGGTCGCATCGACATGGCGCTCGCCAGGGGCAATGGCGAGCGCGGCAATGACTTCTTCAAGCAGGACAGGATCGTGGCGGGGATCGCGGGGGAGTTCGGCGGGAAGGTCGGTCACTTGCGCGCCTTCCCTTTCGTCTGCTCCCATGAGGCGGCAAGCCGCTGAAGCACCGGATCGGCCTCGGCACATTCGGCGAGCGTCGGCAACCACCAGATTTCGAGGCGGCGGCCCGACCCCACAAAAGCCGTCGCGCCGGCATCGCCGACGCGGTCGCGGTGGATGAAGCTGGGCAGAAAACGACCGCTGTCGTCGAGCGTATATGGCTCGGTATAGCTGAAACGCTTCTTGAACTCGCTGTCCTCGTCAAAATCGAGGTTGCGCAGCCGCGCGGTTTCGCGGTCGCGTTCGATCTCGCCGTTCAGCCGGTCATATTGATCCTGGCCATAGGCAACGAGGCACGGCAGCTTTTCATGGAAGCCAACCCATAGCACGCGCTGACCGTCCGCAGTGAGGGGCACATTGTTGCGGAACTGCGAGGGCACGGCGATGCGCCCCTTGCCATCGATCGCGGCGAAACTGGTGCCCGCATATTGGCCGGGCGTCACAATCGCCATCGCTCTGCCCCCTGCCTCGCGTCACCGGGCATAACTTTCCCGTCCCCGGAATCGCAGGATTCCGGCTGAGTCGGCACGAGTGGAGAATGCCCCTCTCCGACAATCTGAGTATCAACTATAGATCGGGGTGAAAAGGGGTATTTTAGGGCAGAATAGGGATTCTAGCCCCTATTTGCCGCAAAACATCCCTCGAACCGGGCAAATATCGGTCCCACGACGCAAAGTCGCGGAACCGAACCGGGTGCTATCGGGGGGATTTGAGACGGAAAGGCGCGACTCAGTCGGCGCGCGAATGAATCCAGATCGGGTTCAGCGTCGCCCGCCCAGCGCCGGGCCACAGTCGCGCCGCAATCCATTCCATCGTATCGGCTTGCCGCAGATGATCGGCGCCGGGGACAATCGGCCGCCACAGCGACGCATGAAAGAGATCGGCGTCGCCGACGAGCCAGACCTCGCCCTTGCCGATCCGGCAATGAGCGACATGACCGTCCGCAAGGCGCCGACATGCCGAAGGAAGCCGGTCAAAGCGCCCGGCGCTCGACAGGCGGAGCCGCCCATGTTCGACGTCGACCGCAACTGCCGCGCCTTCCCCGACCGGTGCGCCGCCCAGCGCGACTCCCCAATGATCGAACAGCGGCGTGAGCAGGCTCGTCACCGGCGGGTTGCGCGGATCGCCGAGCGGATGGCGTGGCGGCCAGCTCGACAGCGCATCGGCGAGGATGACCGCGCGCGCGCCGCCGCGCACAACGGCGTCGATTGCAACCAGTTCCTGCGGCGCCAGCGCGCGCGGGTGCGCGATCAGCAGCGCCCCGCCCGGCGGCGGCACATGGTCAGCCAGACTGTCGACAAGCAGCGTCGGTCCCAGCCGCTCGATCCGCACCAGCGCGGGATCGTCGTTCGCGCCCGCGGCAATCATCGACGCCAGACTTTCGCCGCCCGGCCAACGCAGCGGCAGGCCGGTCAGCATCGTCGCCGCGGGCGCATCGGCGGACGCGGTCGCGGGCCGATAAAGCGCTGCGAGCAGCGCATGACCGGCGCTCCACCAGACGGAAACGAACAGCAGCGCCGCAAGCCAGGGCAGCGCGCGAAGCGACGGGCGCCACCGGACCAGTGCATCGGCGGCGAGCGCCGCAGCCCCGCCCGCCAGCGCGACCAGCAGCAATTGGAGCGTCGCCACAAATCCGGCCAGCGCGAAAGCGAGCGCCGCCTGCGCCGCTGCGGTCAGCCCCAGTGCCAGCAGGACGGTGCACCGCCGAATGATGGCGGGATCGCGCCGCTGCCACCAGGCAAGCAACAGCATCGGCGGCGCGAGCAGCGGAACCGTGAGCGCGGGGTCGATCCGGCCGAGCAGCGCCTGCCCGCCGACCCACCAGGTGAACGCGACAGTCAGGATCGCAATCGAACCCGCGCGCAGAACAGACCCGCGTAACCCCGCGGTCACGGCGCCGACTGGCGCGCGCGCTGAAGTTCGGGATCGGGTTCAAGGTCAGGGACGGTGGCCGTCGGCGCCACCGCCTGTGGCACCTTTATCGACGGGTCGACATTTTCATCCTTCGACGAGGGCGACACCGGCTGAACCCCCAATTCTTCGAGCGGCGCGCCGCCCGCCTGATTGTCGCCGGGCAGCTTGACCTCCGCGCTCGATGCCTCTTCGGCCGCCACCTGTTCGCGCGCGCGGTCGCCGATCAGCCCGGCCATGCCGACGAGCAGCAGCACCGTCAACACCCCGGCGATGCCGATCTGCAGTCGGCGCATGGCATCGTGCGCCTGCGGGGGCGGCGGCGCGGCTTTCTGTCCTGCCGGCGTGGTCGAACCGCTGTCGATACGCACACTCATCCTTTCACCTATGCCAGTCCCTTGCTGGCCAGCCATTCAGGGTTGTAGAGCGTCGAAAGATAGCGAAACCCGCTGTCGCACAGGATGGTTGCAATGCGCTTGCCCGGCCCCAGGCGCCGCGCCAGCGCCATCGCGCCCGCAACATTGATGCCCGACGAAAGGCCGAGGCACAGCCCCTCCTCGTCGAGCAGGCGGCGCACGACGGCGAGCCCCTCGGCATCGGAGATGCGGAATTGCGTGTCGATCGGCGCGCCCTCGAGGTTCGCCGTGATGCGGTTCTGCCCGATGCCTTCGGCGACGCTCGACCCTTCGGCCTTCAGCTCACCGCACTGGTAATAATTGTAAAGGCCCGCGCCATGCGGGTCGGTCAGCGCAATGGTGATGTCGGGATCCCTGGCTTTCAGCCCCAGCCCGGTCCCGGCAATCGTCCCGCCGGTCCCCGCGGCGCAGGTAAAGCCGTCGATCCGCCCCTCCATCTGCGCCCATATTTCCTCTGCCGTGCCGCACACATGTGCCTTGCGGTTGGCGATATTGTCGAACTGGTTCGCCCAGATCGCATTGTCGGTTTCCTCAGCAATTCGGCGCGAGGTGTGGACGAAATGGCCGGGGTTGGCGAAAGGCGCGGGCGGCACGAGCACCAGCTCGGCGCCCAATGCGCGGATCGTCGCCATTTTTTCGGCGCTTTGATTGTCGGGCATGACGATGATCGTCTTGTAACCCAGCGCGTTGGCGACGAGCGCAAGCCCGATGCCGGTGTTGCCCGCGGTCCCCTCGACGATCGTTCCGCCGGGCGCCAGGCTGCCGTTCGCTTCGGCATCGCGAACAATATACAGCGCGGCGCGGTCCTTCACCGATCCGCCGGGGTTGGCATATTCGCACTTGCCCCAGATTTCGCAGCCGGTCGCTTCGCTGGGGCCCTTGAGCAGGACGAGCGGCGTGTTGCCGATCAGGTCCAGGCTGGTTTTGGCAATCGTCATGCGCCTTGATCTAGGACCGCGTTCGGGACGCCGCAAGACAGCTTCGCTTTTCTCGCCGATGATCGGCCTTTGTCGACCAATCGCCGTTCGGCGCCGACCAACCGCAGACCGGAAGGCGGAACGGGCTTGCCATTGTAACAGTATATCATTACTGGCACGGCATACCCACATTCAGTCAGGATTATCGCCGTCCCATGCGCTTGCTCTCTTCCGCCGGTTTCACTTTCGCCCTCATCCTTTCCGCCCCCGCCTTTGCGCAGGATCGCCCCGCGGACAACGACGACGTGCATACGGGCGAACCGATCATCGTCACCGCCCCCTATGTCCGCAGCCTCGACATTCTCGGCAATGTCTCGGTGCTCGAAGGCGACGAGCTGGCACGCGACATCCGCGGGCAGATCGGCGACAGCCTGACACGGCAAGCGGGTGTGTCGGCGACCAGTTTCACCCCCGGCGCCTCGCGCCCCGTGCTGCGCGGCTTTTCGGGCGAGCGCGTGCGCGTGCTGACCGATGGCATCGGTTCGATCGACGTGTCGAACACCTCGGCCGACCATGCGGTGACGATCGACCCGCTGACCGTCGAGCGCATCGAGATTTTGCGCGGTCCCGCGGTGCTGCTGTTCGGCAGCCAGGCGATCGGCGGCGCGGTCAACCTTTTCGACCGCCGGATCCCGCGCAAGGTGCCCGAAGATCATGTCCATATCGACGCGATCGGCGGCTATGCCACCGCCGCCGACGACCGCAATGCCGGGGCATCGATCGACGTCGCGCTGTCGCCACAGCTCGTCGCGCATTTCGACGGCAGTTGGCGCAAGACCGGCGATGTGCGGAGCGGCGGCTTTGTCTATGCCCCCGCATTGCGCGACGAACTGCTCCACCTTGCCGAACATGAAGCCGAAGAAGGTCATGCCGAGGAAGCCGCCGAACTCACCGAACAGGCGCGCTCGCGCGGCAAGGTCGCCAACACCGGCAGCGAGACCTGGACCGCCGCCGGCGGGCTGTCGCTCATCAACGAGGGCGGACAGCTCGGCATTTCGGTCAGCTATTTTGATAGCAATTATGGCGTCCCGTCGCGCCCCGGAACCGAGCACCACCACGAAGAGGGTGAAGAAGAGGGCGGTCACGAACATGGCGAAGGACCGGTGACGATCGGCCTGAAACAATGGCGCGCCGACCTGCGCGGCGAGGTCGAAATGGGCGACGGCTTTTTCGACAAGCTGCGCATCCGCGCGGGCTACGCCGATTATGAACATACCGAGTTCGAGGGCGACGAGGTCGGCACCGTCTTCACCAACCGGGGAGTCGAGGGTCGGCTGGAACTGGCGCAGAACGACCACGGCGGCTGGCGCGGGGCGAGCGGCGTGCAATATAGCCACCGCGACTTCAACGCGATCGGCGCCGAAGCCTTTGTTCCGCGCAACCTGACCGACCAGTTCGCGCTGTTCACCTTGCAGGAATGGCAGACGGGTCCACTGGGAATCGAGGCCGCAGCGCGCTTTGAAAGCACCAGCGTGCGTGCACCGACGCTGGGCATCGAACGCGATTTCGACACCTTTTCGGGCGCGATCGGCGCCAATTACGAGCTGGCCGAAGGTGTGAAGTTCGGCGTCTCGGTTGCGCGCGCAGTGCGCGCACCGTCGGCCGAGGAACTTTTTTCGAACGGCCCGCATATCGCAACCCAATCCTTCGAGGTCGGCGACCCGGATCTGAAGCGCGAGGCGAGCTGGGGGGCCGAGGCGTCGTTCAAGCTGCGCACCGACGGCTTCGCCCTCAGCCTTGCCGCCTATTCCAACTGGTTCGACGATTTCATCTATGCCAATGCGACGGGCGAGGAAGAGGATGAACTTCCCGTCTTTCAGTATTTCCAGCGCGATGCGCGCGTCTGGGGTTTCGAGGCCGAGGCAAGCGCGCGACTCGCGCAAGTCGGCGGCTTCAACATCGTCGCCGATGCGACCGCCGACATGACGCGCGCAAAGATCAAGGGTGGGCTCGACCAGCACGCCCCGCGCATTCCGCCGCTGCGCCTGCTCGGCGGGCTGGAGGCGCAGGGCGAGCGGATCGACGCGCGTGCCGAGGTCGAATGGACCGACGACCAGACGCGGATCGCGCCGTTCGAGACGCCGACCAAGGGCTTTACGCTGGTCAATGCGTCGATCAGCTGGCGCCCGCTGCCCGACAGCCGCAACCTCACGCTCAGCCTCGCCGCGAACAATATCTTCGACGTCGAGGCGCGGCGCCACGCCAGCTTCACCAAGGATTTTGTCCCGCTGGCCGGTCGCGACATCCGCATTACCGCACGGGCGAGCTTCTAGCGTCTGAACGACCCTGCTTGAATCGTCATCCCGGCCTTCGCCGGGTGACGATCATATTTGCCTCAGGCTGTTTGCCCGTTCAGAACGGCAACAGTCTGCGCTTGTTCCAGTAAATCGACGTCGCCGCCGCATAGGCGCCAACCTTTTCCCAGACCGCGCCGTCGACCTTGTCGATGTCGACGCCGGCGTCGATATAGCCCTGGACGATCTTCATGATCTGCTCTTCGCTCATCTCCGACGACAGGTCGGGATTCGTTCCTTCGGGCCCGAAATCCAGCGCGCGGTCGACGACGCCAGGGGCAAGGTCGAGTCTCGCAATGTCGACCGCCAGCCATTCGCGCGCAATACGCGCGAGGCTGTAGTCGAAATAATGCCTCCTCTGTTCGTCGGTGATGCCGTGGCGCGCAACACAGCCGTCGGTGATCGTCGCCAGTTCCTTGAACATCGCGTCGCGCGAAGCCTCGTCGCCGGCGCCCGCCATTGCCGCGCCCAGCTTCTCCTTTGTTCCCGCGGGCAACGATGCGACGACACAGTCGAACTTTTCGCCTTCCTGCGCCGATACGGCATTTGGCAGCGCCGCCCACACAAGCGCGGCGGCCGCGATCCCATATTTCGTCATCGGCAGTTCCCTTCGCGATCGGCCGCTGCCGTCAGGACAGCATCGCCATGCCGCCGTTTACATGCAAAGTCTGTCCGGTGACATAGGCAGCTTCCTTCGACGCGAGATAGACGACCGCAGCGGCGATGTCGCTGCCCTCGCCCATCCGACCCGCAGGGATGCGCTGGTTGAGCGCTTCCTTCTGCGCGTCGGGCAGGTCGTCGGTCATTGCCGTGGCGATAAACCCCGGCGCGACACAGTTGGCGGTCACGCCGCGGCTCGCCAATTCCTGCGCCAGCGCCCTGGTCATGCCGGTGACGCCCGCCTTCGACGCGGCATAATTGGCCTGCCCCGGATTGCCCGTCGCGCCGACGACGCTGGTGATCGAGATGATGCGGCCAAAGCGCGCCTTCATCATCGGCTTGGCCGCGGCGCGGCACAGCCGGAAATTGGCTTCCAGGTTGATGCGGATGACGTCCATCCACTCTTCGTCTTTCATCCGCATGATCAGATTGTCGCGCGTCACCCCCGCATTGTTGACAAGGATATCAAGCTTGCCGCCCAGCGCATCGACCGCCGCCGGCACCAGCGCATCGACCGCTTCGGCGTCGCCGAGGTTGCATGGCAATGCGACATGATCGCCGCTCAGCGTGGCGCGAAAGGCATTGAGCTTGTCGACATTGGAGCCCGAAACCGCCAACCGCGCCCCCTGCGCGCTGAGCGCCTGCGCGATGGCGGAACCGATGCCACCGCTGGCACCTGTGACAAGGGCGGTCATACCGGTAAGATCGAACATCTGTGTCTCCTGTTAAATCCGGTTCACGCGGAGACGCGAAGACGCGGAGGGTTAATGATCATTGACGATGCAGCGAACGCCTTATTTGAGCATCGCGCCGCCGAAGTTGATGAGCAATCCGAACAATTGATCGGTGTGAAGCTATCAGGTCCATAACTGTTTGGCATGGGCAGGGTTAAGCCATTTCAAGCAGTCCGGCCCTAAGGTCCGGTGTCGGCGAAGCGACAAGTTCAACACATCGTCGCTCAGGCCATCGATATCTCGCACGCCCCGCTTCCGCATCTCCGCGTAAACCGTTTTCCTGCTCCTCTGCGCGCATATTTCAAAGCGCCTTCAGCAAAGCCTCGATGTCGTCCATCGACATGACGCTCACCGTCTCGACCTCGCCCGACGCGCTGCGTTTGACCATCGGCGACAGCACCTTGCCCCCGAACTCGACGAACTGGCCGACGCCGATATCCTCCATCGCCGCGACGCTCTCGCGCCAGCGGACGCGGCCGGTGACCTGGCCGACGAGCAGGTCGCGGATCGTATCGGCGTCGCTCGCCGGGCCGGCGGTGACGTTGGCGACGACAGGCACCAGCGGCGCGGCGGGCGGGTTCGCGCCGAGCGCTTCGGCCATCGCATCGGCGGCGGGTTGCATCAGCGGACAGTGGAAGGGCGCCGAAACGGGGAGCAGCACGCCGCGCTTGATCCCATAATCCTTGACCATCGCGACCGCACGCTCGACCGCGCCCCTGTGCCCCGAAATCACCACCTGCGACGGATCATTGTCATTCGCGACGGTACAGACTTCGCCCTCGGCGGCGGCATCGGCAAGTTTCTGCGCTGTGTCTACGTCAGCGCCGAGCAGCGCGGCCATCGCGCCCACGCCGACGGGCACCGCCGCCTGCATCGCCTGCCCGCGCGTCTTGAGCAGGCGCGCGGTGGTCGCAAGATCGAACGCCCCCGCAGCGCAGAGCGCGCTATATTCGCCCAGGCTGTGCCCGGCCACATAATCGGCCTTGGCGGCGAGCGTCACGCCGCCCTCCTTTTCGAGCACGCGCAGCGTCGCGATCGCATTCGCCATGATCGCGGGCTGGGCGTTTTCGGTAAGGGTAAGCTGGTCTTCGGGGCCTTCGCTCATCAGCTGGAACAGCTTCTGACCAAGTGCGTCGTCGACCTCCTGAAACACCTCGCGCGCGTGGCTCGATGCGTCGGCGAGCGCCTTGCCCATGCCGACCGACTGGCTGCCCTGACCCGGAAAGATGAATGCGCGCATGACCCTGTTCCTTATCGTCGCCCCCGCGAAGGCAGAGGCCGCTGTCGTTTTACATCTGGCTGTCGGCTTGTCACCGACAACGGCCTCCGCCTTCGCGGGGGCGACCGGCTGGCCGCCTATTCGCTCACCCCGCACGATGCAAGCCGAAGGGCACGACCTTGTTCGCCGCATCATGCCCGATGTCGGCGCGGCCGAGCCACGGAATGCCCGCGCGCGCGCACCAGCCCTGCGCTATCTCCTCGACCTCCATACCGAAAGGACGGTCATTTTCGGGAATGTCGCTGACTCGCCCCAGCCGCAGCCCGGCAAGTCCGCGCCGCGCCAGATAGCTTGTCACATGAAACAGCGCACGGTCAAAGGCATAGAGATATTCGCTGACCTCCTCGACCAGCAGGACATGCCCCGTCAGATCGGGCTCGAGCGGGGTGCCGAGCAGCATCGACAGCGTCATCAGATTGAACGCCGCATGGCGCGCGCCATGCTCCAGCCCCGGCTCGCACGCCGCGGGATCGCGCGCCACCAGCCAGTCGAGCGCGCGCGTCACCGCCGCCTCGCCGCCCTCGCGCCGGATGTCGGCGACCATCGGCCCGTGCGCGACGTGATCAAAGCCATCGCGATAGAGGCAGGCAAGCAGATTGCCCTGGTCCGAATAGCCAAGAAACGCCTTGCCCCGCGCGGCATCGGTCATCGCCGCCACCGCCTCTCCGGCGATACGGCACGCGCCATAACCGCCGCGCGCGAACCAGAGCGCGTCGATGTCCGGGCGGTTCGCCATCTCGACGAGCGCCGCAAAGCGATGCCCGTCCTCGCCCGCGAAATGGCCGTGGATGGCAAAGCATTGCGGATCGAAGACGAGTTCGACATCGGGGTAGCCGAGCGCCGCGATCGCGCGCACGGCCTCGGCGTCGTCGGGCAGGATCGGGGTCGAGGGGGCGACAATTCCTATGCGCATGAAGCGGCCATTGCTTTCCGTTCGTGTCGAGCGAAACCCGTCCTGAGCCCGGCGAAGGATCGAGACACCCCGAAGGCAAGCGCCAAGCCGACGGACATCTCGACTTTGCTCGATGCGAACGGGGAAAGGGTGCGTCGCCCATGGTTGCAAACCCTTTGCCAAGCCCATATCGCGCCGCGATGGCCGAAAACAAATCCTATTTCTTCTGCGGCATCGGCGGGTCGGGCATGTCGCCGCTGGCGATGATCGTCGCGGCGCGCGGCGCCAGTGTCTCCGGGTCGGATCGCAGCCGCGATCAGGGCCGGTCGGCGGACAAGTTCGACTGGATCGAAAGCCGCGGCATCGCCCTTTTTCCGCAGGACGGCAGCGGCGTTGCGGACGGCCAGATTCTCGTCGCGTCGGCGGCGGTCGAGGACAGCGTGCCCGACGTCGCCGCCGCCAATGCGCTCGGCCTTGCCCGCATGACGCGCGCGGACCTGAACGCCGCGCTGTTCAACGCCGCGGACAAGGGCATCGGCGTCGGCGGGACGAGCGGCAAGTCGACCGTCACCGGCATGATCGGCTGGATCCTCCACCGCGCGGGTCGCCAGCCGACGGTGATGAACGGCGCGGTGATGCGCAATTTCGTTTCGCCTGACACGCCTTTTGCCAGCGCGCTGGTCGGCGAGGACGCCATTTATGTCAGCGAGGTCGATGAAAGCGACGGGTCGATCGCGCTGTATCGGCCCGACGTCGCGGTGGTCACCAACATCAGTCTCGACCACAAGAGTCTTGACGAACTGCATCGCCTGTTCGGCGATTTCGCAGCCAAGGCGCGAATCGCGGTCGTCAACGCCGACGATCCCGAATCGGCACCGCTGCTGGCGGGCGCGAATGTCCTGCGCTTCGGCTTCAGCAACGATGCGGCGATCCGCGGCAGCGATTTCGAGCCGCTGGCGGACGGTTGCCGCTTCACCGTCCATTTCGCCGCCGACAGCCATGTTGTGCGGTTGAAGATGCCCGGCCGCCACAATGCCGCAAACGCCCTCGCCGCCATCGCCGCGGCGCGCGCGCTCAACATCCCCCTTGCGGCCTCGGTTGCGGCGCTTGCCGATTTTGCCGGGCTGGCGCGGCGTTACGAAGTTCTGGGGCAAGCGGGCGGCGTCACGATAATCGACGATTTCGCGCATAATCCCGACAAGGTCGCCGCGACGCTGGCGGCCGTCGCCGAACTGCCGGGTCGCGCGCTGCTGTTTTTCCAACCGCACGGCTATGGCCCCTTGCGCCAGATGGGCAAGGAACTGGCGGCCAGCTTTGCCGCCGGGATGCGCGACGGCGACCGGCTCTACGTCTGCGACCCCGTCTATTTTGGCGGCACCGTCGACCGCAGCATCGGCAGCGAAGCGCTGGTCGCCGACATCGTCAGGGGCGGAGCCGATGCCGTCCACATGACGACGCGCGCCAGTTGCGGCGCCGCGATCCTCGACGAAGCGCGGGGCGGCGACCGCATCCTGATCCTCGGCGCGCGCGACGACACGCTCACCGAATTCGGCAGGGAGTTGCTGGCCCAGCTTGGCTGAGAATATTTCGCGCAGCGGCCTTTCGCTTCAACCTCGCTCTGCAAATCGGCGGCATGGAATGAAAGCGGCCTCGCGGCCCGATAATTCCCGGCTCTTGCTTCTTTCACCGAAATCTGTATAGGCGCGCCCCATTGGGGCGAGGCTCGCGGCCATCGCCCCATTTGCTTTGCACCAGTTTCGCAGGGCAGGACGACAGCCGGAGGGGTCTTGCGATTGGCGCAGGACCAGCGATCGGCCAAATCGAAGGAAGCGCATCATGCCGTTTTACGAGCATGTCTTTATCGCGCGTCAGGACCTGAGCCAGGCTCAGGTCGATGCGCTGGCGGAAACCGTCACCAATGTCATCGGCGAATATAAGGGCACGGTCCACAAGACCGAGACCTGGGGCCTCAAGCAGCTCGCCTACAAGATCCAGAAGAACCGCAAGGGTCATTATGTGATGCTGTCGGCCGAAGTGTCGGGCGAAGCAATTGCCGAGATCGAGCGTCAGGCGGCGATCAACGAAGACATCATCCGCTGGATGACGATCAAGGTCGACGAACTCGAAAAGGGCCCGTCGGTGATGATGCGCAAGCAGGAACGCCGCGGCGGCCGTGGCCGTGACCGCGACGGCGAAGAATAAGGAACAGCAAAATGGCACGACCCTTTTTCCGCCGCCGCAAGACCTGCCCCTTCAGCGCGAAGGACGCACCCGTCATCGATTACAAGGACGTCCGCCTGCTCCAGGGTTACCTGTCGGAACGCGGCAAGATCGTCCCGTCGCGGATCACCGCGGTGTCCACCAAGAAGCAGCGCGAGCTGGCCAAGGCGATCAAGCGCGCCCGCCACATCGGCCTGCTCCCCTATATTGTGAAGTAAGGAGGGCAGCGTCATGGAAATCATCCTGCTCGAACGCATCGAGAAACTGGGCGGTATCGGCGACGTCGTCACCGTCAAGAACGGCTTTGCCCGCAACTATCTGCTGCCGAACAACAAGGCGCTGCGCGCGAACGAGGCGAACCGCAAGCTGTTCGAAGCCAACCGCGCAAAGATCGAGGCCGACAACGCCGAGCGCCGCGCCGATGCCGAAGCCCGCGCCAAGGACATCGAAGGCAAGCAGATCGTCCTGATCCGCCAGGCGTCGAACACCGGCCAGCTTTATGGATCGGTTTCGGTCCGCGACATCGTCGATGCGCTGGCCGAGGACGGCGTCGATGGGGTCACCAAGGCGATGATCGAGCTTGAACGCCCGATCAAGTCGCTCGGCCTGGTCGACGTCAAGGTCAAGCTGCACCCCGAAGTCGTCGTGACCGTCGGTGTCAACGTCGCGCGTTCGCCCGACGAAGCCGAAATGCAGAGCCAGGGTATCGACGTCATCGCCGCCATGTTCGAGGAAGAACAGGCCGAAGCCGCCGCAGCCGCGCTTGAACCCGACAGCGAAGACGAGTTTGAAGCGGCGACCCCGCCATCGGACCTGGCCGCCGAGGCCAGCGACGAAGTCGCGGACGACGCCAAGGAAGGCTGAGCTTCCTGAAAAGCCTTTTGAAAGGGCCGCGTTTCCATTTCGGAAACGCGGCCC
>NZ_JABWGQ010000021.1 GCF_014595975.1 Sphingopyxis sp. LK2115
TGCCGTTCTGCTCGCAGACACGGCCGAAGATATGGCCGATCCATCCCAGTGTGCCGCCCTGGTCACGCTGCACGAACTGCACGCCGTTGTCGGTCAGGATGGTGTGGATCCTGTAGGGAACCGTCTTGATCAGCACGCGCAGGAAGGCTGCCGCGGCGAGCTTGGTCGCCCGTCGATAGATGCGGGCGAACACCAGCTTCGAGGTGCGGTCCACCGCGACATAGAGGAATCCTTTGCCGCCTTCGTAGCGCAGTTCGGCGATATCGATGTGGAAATAGCCGATCTCGTACTTCTTGAACTTCTTCGGCTTCTCGCGATCCGCCTTCGGCAATCGGCTGATCCCGTGCCGCTGCAGGCAGCGGTGAAGCGACGAGCGCGTCAGGTTCGGGATCACGTCCTTCAACGCGATGAAGACGTCATCGAGCGGCAGCCGGGCCTGCACCCTGAGCGCCACGATCGCGGCTTCTTCCATCGGCGACAGCACGGTGCTGCGCCGTTCCTTCGGCCCCACCGGCATGTCCTCGACCGACGGCCGGCTGCGCCACTTGATCACCGTCTTCTCGTTGATCCCGTACCGCTTCGCGAGCTGCGCGGCCGGAGCTTGCGATCGCTGTAGCTCCGCTCGAACGGCGTGCGTGGTCTTGGCGCTGCCGTGTAGAAGCTGGCCCATAATCCCTCCCGCTGTGACGATGACAAGCTTACACCATCACATGCTGGGACTAAACACCTAGTCGTGACAACTGCCCAGCCCGAGATGAAGCGGGAATGTTATGGATGGCTCCCCTTCTGGGAGGGGCGGCAGCCGTACACAAATAGATCCACAGCTTGCCTCATTCGGGCTGAAGAGGTTTCATTGTGACTGGTCACTCCCACTCCAAGAGCGGCCCGACGAAAAGGTGACAAAATGACGCTGGATATAAACTGCTCCGCAGCAAAATTCGCGTCTGACACCCTGATTTCTCCCCTCTCCTCGGCTTTGCGCAAAACCTCTGCCACCAATCTCGTCGTGCGTCCTACGCCGAATTCGTAAAGGTTTCGCGCTAAAGCGGGAAAACGTGCAGCCTCAGCCATTACAACGCGTTCCAACGCGACATGAATGTCGGTAAGCATCCAGGATAGCAGTTCATCGGACAGCTCTTCAAGCTCGGGCCGAACGTCGCCATGTTCGGGAACGTGCTGTTCGAGGAAGGAGAGCCGATCCTCGATTTCCCTGAGTATTACCGCCTCGAAAAGCAGCTTTTTGCTCCCGTAACGGGCGTACAAAGTGCGCTTGGAGATGCCTGCTTTTGCAGCAATCCGTTCCGCCGTTGAACGACCGAATCCGTCGGCAAAGAAGACATCGCGGGCGACACGGAGAATTTTCCTCGAAAGTGCTTGCGAGGCTTGTCGAGTAGGCCTCCCTGTTCGTCCGGAAGCTTGTTCTTTGGTTTTTTGGGTCGACGTCATGCCTCATCTTGGCCATACCTTGTCCGCGCTGCAAGCGTAGAGCGCTTTGCATTGTATAGCCCGCCCCCGCGAGATTGCCCGGGCTTATGCAAGACCCACGAGGCCCGCTGAACTTTGCCTGCCTGAAAGGATCGCTGCCGTTCGCAGGGAATGGACGCAGTGTGATCTCATCTAGGCGAGTTGGTTACGATACGCTTCGCGTAAGGCCTTTTTGTCGATCTTTCCCGTTGCAGTGAGCGGTACTGTCGCGAACAGGATGTCGTCCGGCAGCCACCAACGAACAACCTTCGTCTCCAGATGCGCGCGAATTGCGTCGGCTGTGACGGCTTGACCTTCATGCGTTTCAATCACGAGAAGGGGTCGCTCTTCCCATTTTGGATGATATACGCCAACGACCGCGGCGACCCGGACGCCGGGGTACCCAACCGCCGCATTCTCGATATCAATCGAGCTGATCCATTCGCCCCCGGACTTGATCACGTCTTTCGCGCGGTCGGTCAGCCGGAGAAAGCCGAAGCGATCGATCGTACCTATGTCCCCGGTGTCGAACCAGCCATCGCTCCCGGCGCCCTCAAAATCGGGGAAATAGCGATCGACGACCCACGGTCCGCGGACCTGGAGCGCACCCGCCTGCTCACCGTCCCAGGGGAGCGGCGTGCCATCGCCGTCGATAATGCGCAGTTCGATGCCAAATTGCATGCGACCCTGCTTCGTCAGCAGGAGATCGTTCGCGAAATCCTCGCCTTCGGCCATCAGGAGCGGGGAGGGCGTCGAAATCACGCCGAGAGGATTGGTTTCGGTCATGCCCCAGAGCTGGAGCACAGTGACACCATATTTGGCGCGGAATGTCTCGGCCATCGCCCGCGGGACGGCCGAGCCGCCAATCACGAGGCGCTTGAGATTGCCGACCCCCGTCCCCGTGGTGTCGAGATGAGCGAGGTACATGGTCCAGATCGTGGGCACACCGCCCGAAAAGGTGACGCCCTCTTCGTTGATCAGATCGGCGAGACTGGCACCGTCCATCCTGTCGCAAGGAAGCACTAGCTTGCAGCCGTTAATCGCTGCCGTGAACGGAAGTCCCCATGCCGTCGCATGATACATGGACGAGCAGGGCATGATGACATCAAAAGCGCTGAACCCGAAGGCACTGCTCAGACCGGCCGCCATCCCGTGGAGAACGATTGATCGGTGGCTGTATAGGACGCCCTTGGGGTCGCCCGTCGTCCCCGAAGTGTAGCAAAGAAATGCGGCTGCCTTTTCATCGAAGCTCGGCCAGGTGAGGGCCCCGTCCTGGCGTGCCAGCAACGCTTCATAGTTCAACGCGTCAGCAACATCTGGCGCGGTCGCTCCGCGATCCGCGAGAAGGACATAACGCTCGATACCTGGAAGGAGAGGGCGCAGCCGTGCGACGAGCTCGGCTAGATTGGGCTCGAAGAAGAGAATGCGGCTGCCTGCATGAGCGATAGTAAAGGCGATTTGCTCGTCGCTGAGACGCGGGTTGGCAGTGTGCAATACAGCGCCCATGCCCGGCGCCGCATAGAAGAGTTCGAGGTGGCGGTGCGTGTTCCAGGCGAGCGACGAGACGCGGTCGCCCGTTGCAATCCCGAGGACACCAAGGGCCTGCGCAGCCTGACGCGCACGCTGATCGCAGCGGTGCCAGTCATACCGCCAAACCGGCTCATCGACAGCCTTCGAGACGATCTCCCTCTCGCCGTGCGCGCGCGCGGCATATTCCAATATTCCGCTGATCAGCAGCGGCGCGTCCTGCATCAATCCCCGTAACATGCTGCATCCTTCTTCGCCCCACTGCGGCGTCGCGTGCAAGGTTCCGCCCCTCGGGTATGATTGCCGCGCGGGCTGTCAATAACCGTCATCATTTTGGTCCAGCGGCAAACTCCACGTGCCGCGTTTCCATTCGGCCAGCAATTCTCAATGATCATATTGCAGCGGCACGGCCTAGGTTCGATCGGCCCCGACATGTTTTCGGCCGCGTTTCAAATTAGTCACTCGCCGCTTTCAGCAACAGTGACAGGAACCGCCAATCGGACCAATCGCCTTTTTCCCCCGCCGCCAAAGCCGCCAGATCGAGTTTCGCCTGCCTAACGATTGTAAGCCGAAGCGACGGAATGATATAGAGGCGTTGATCGCCCGCGCCGGCGGCGACGACCATATCCGCCGGGAGTTCGTTGGCATGACTGGTGATATCGGTGGACCGGGTAACAATATCGACAGCCGGCGTGCTACGGGGCAACCACCAGGTGAGACCGTAGGCCGGATTGGCCTGGCTACCCTTGAACAGCTCGGCGAACGCCAGTTCATCGACAAGCGGCTTGCCGTCGAGCTTCCCACCGCCGCGGACGAACTCGCCGATCTTCGCCCACTCGGACGCTGCCAGCACGAGGCCCTGCGGCATGAGCGGTGCGCCATCGGGGCCGCTGCGCCAACTGCCTATGGTAACCCCAAGCGGAGTGAGAATGCGCCGCTCCACATAATGGCGAGCGTTGCCGTCTTGGCCCTTGGCAACGAGCTTGCGCCGCATGATCTCTCCAAAGATTTGCATCGGGGCGGGACCATATTGGAATTTGCTGCCCGGCGCCGCCGTGAGCGGTGCCTTCACCGAGTCCAGATACCCTTGGGCCCTGCCGACGGTCGATGCCTGGCCGCCCGTCATCGACAGCAATTGCCGAAGCGTGATCTGTTCCTTTTTGGGGTCGCCCCTCCATTCAGCGAGTGTCTCCGATGCCCGCTCGTCGAGGGTTAGAAGTCCATCCTGTGCGCCCGCCGCCGCCATCAGCCCGACAAGGCTCTTGGTGCCCGACCAGAGTTCCTGCGGCGTCGCGATGTCTGCCGATCGGCAGCGCACTTTGCCATCTTCAAGTATCAGCAGCGCAACGCCGGAATTAGCCTCAGAATAGGCGATCGCTTCGGCACAGCCGGGAAGAGGGGCGGGTTCGCCTGCCGCGGCTGGCTGTGCCGCAACCGCGGCTGCGAAAAAGAGGATGGTGCGCTTCAAGATCCGACTCCGATTTTCCGATGCTTGTCATTCTCCATATTATCGATAATAAATTCATTCGCAATCATCGATTGCTCGTGTGCGCTGCCCGATTAGGATGGCGCCGCGAGCAGGGAAAGCCGAACGGAGAGACATGGCCGCGACGAAGACCGACGACGACAGCGCGCCGACGCAGGACCGCGTGATCGCGCGCCTTTTGACCGACGACATCGTCGAATGGCGGATTCCGCCCGGATCGTGGCTGCGCGAGCGCGAAATCGCCGCGCGCTTCGGAGTGAGCCATGCGCCGGTGCGCGAGGCGTTCCGGCATCTCGCGCGGATCGGGCTTGTCAAGGTCGTGCCGTGGCGCGGCACCTATGTGATCGATATCGACGAGCATGCTGCGAACGAGGTCTATGAACTGTGGAAATCGCTGTTCGGCGTCGTTTGTCGCCTTGCGGCCGCCGAAATGACCGACCGCGACGGGCGCGAACTGATGCACCGGCTTGTCGAATATAAGGATGTCACCCAGCGCACCGACAATACGTTCGAGCATATCAAGGTCTCGAACCGCATCGGTCGCTTTATCGCCAAACGCAGCAATGCGCCGCTCGCGCTCGAGCTCCTCGATCGGGTCGCGCTGCTCGCGCGCTGGCAGCACAATGTCTATACTGACAGCTATATCGAGACGCATGGCAACGAGGCGGCGAAGCGATCGGCCATCCTCTACGACGCGCTTTGCCGCCATATCGTCGCGCGCGATGGCGATGCCGCCGATGCGGTGGCGCGCGATCTGATCGGGGTTACTCAGAATAGTTTTGGGCGCGCACTCGAGGAATATAAGGCCCGCCACGCAAAGCCTAAGCCCAGCCGCCGCCGCGCAAAAGTGACATGAGCCGTCTCCCGACCGACCGCCGCACCTTGCTTAAGGCGGGCCTCGCGGCGCCGATCGCATTGCAGGTTGACTCCGCTGCCGCTGTATCCCTGGATTTGACCATGTTCGGCCCCGGACGCCTCTTCGCCGACGTCCAAAGCTATGCCGAGGCCGGCAACAAGCAGTCGGGCGGCGCGGGCGATCGCTGGACCGCCGACTGGACAGCGAAGCGGCTGTTCAGTGCCGGATTCGAAGTGGATCGCCAGACGTTTGACGTGCCTTGGTTCGAGGCGTCGCATTGCGAACTTACGCTCGGCGACCACACGATACCGCTCGTCGCACAGCCGCTCGCCGTCGAAACCGGCGAGGCCGGTCTCGCTGCGCCGCTGCGCCTCGCAGAAATCCCTGAACGCCTCGACGGCGCGATCGCCGTCGTGCGCCTGCCTTTCCGCCGCTGGTCGAGCCTCGTAGATCGTGCAGTGCGCGAGCCGCTCGCCGATGCGCTTGCGCGCGGTGCGAACGGGGTCATTCTCATTACGACTGGGCCGACGGGCGAGGCCTTGCTCCTCAATGTCCCGGCCGGTCATCCTGTATCGGACAAGCCACTTGCCTTGCTCGCGCCGCGACTCGCCGCCCCGGTGATTGAAGCCGCGCGCCACGGTGCCGCGGCGAAATTAGCGCTTCGCGGGCGCGGTGGGATTCGGGCAGCGCAGAATATAATCGGGCGACGCGTTCGCTCCGGTCGCCCTTGGCTCGTCGTCTCTACGCCGCGTTCAGGCTGGACCGATTGCGCCGGCGAGCGGGGGCCGGGTATCGCGATGTGGCTCGCGCTTGCCGACTGGATGCCCCGAGCGTTTCCGCAACACAGCCTGCTCTTCCTGTGCAACAGCGGGCATGAATATGAGAATCTCGGTGCGAGCCATATCGCCGACAAGGTGGGTCCAGCCCCCGGCGAGACCGCTTTCTGGTTTCATCTCGGCGCCAATGCGGCAGCACGTGACTATCAGGAAATGCCGGGGCGCTTGCTGCCGCTGCCAAGCGCCGATCCCTATCGTTTTCTCATGACATCGCCCGAATTCGTGACGTGTGCGCGCGAGATATTCAAAGGCCAGCCGGGGTTGGAAATGGCCTATCCTTCGGCGGAAGGCACAGCGGGCGAACTCTCGGAAGTGATAAAGGCCGGCTACGTGCGTCATGCCGGCATCTTTGGCGCACACCGTCATCACCACGCTGTGACCGACGATTTATCGACGGTCACACCTGACCCCCTTGCCGCTACGGCGCGGGGCGTCCGCGACCTGCTGAGCGCCGTCGTCTCTTAGACCAGCGAACCACCTGCAAAGACATTGCGCTTTCCGGCTTGACTTGCCGACGGTTTTGCACAAAATTATCGATAATAATTGCGATAACAAGATGGGGAGAGTGACCATGGGACGCAGAGCGAACCTTCTTTTCTGCACGGCCGCGATTTGGGTAGCCGTCGCTCCGCCTGCTTTCGCTCAAGACGCACCGTCCGAAGCTCTTCCGGACGCGGCTGAAGCGGATGATGATGGCGCCATAGTCGTAACGGCGCGCCGCCGCGAAGAGCGGCTGGCCGATGTGCCGACCGCGGCGTCGGTCATCGATATCACGTCGCTCACCGATCGCGGCGGCGCCACGGGCAGCGGCGAACTCCTCGCCGATCAGCCAAGCGTTCGCTTCAACAATCTGAACTCGTCCGTCACGTCGGAGATCTCGATCCGCGCTTCGTCGACCGCGCGTGCCACCAATGGCGACCCGAGCGTCGGGCTCTATCGCAACGGTGCCTATATCGCCGGCGGTCCGGTGGGCGGTCGCAACTTCACGCGGCTCGACCTGCTCGACATCGGCCGCGTCGAGGTTCTGCGCGGGACGCAGGGCGCGCTGTACGGCCGCAACGCGGTCGGCGGCGCGATCAATATCATCTCGGCCGAGCCCGAATTCGATCTCTCGGGCTGGGCGAGCGCGCGCTATGGCTTCGAGAACAACAGCTTCCAGACGCAGGGCGCGATCAATGTCCCGCTCGCCGATGGCCTGGCGATCCGCATCAGCGGCGATCTCGTCGAGCAGGACAAGGGCTTCTTCTACAATCCCGACAACGACGTCTATTTCGACCAGCAGAAGGGCCACGGACTGCGCGGCCAGATCCGGCTGAAGCGCGGGCCGGTCGACGCGATCATCACGGCCGAGACCCAGCGGCTGACCACGCCGACGATCCATTACCAGATATCCATTCCCGCGGGCACGCCAGGCTTTCCCGGCGGTTATACGCAGGATCGCTTTCGCTACCCCTGGAACACCGCGCCGCGCGCCAGCCAGGACGTGGACGGCCTTCAGGCGCTCGTCCGCGTGGATCTGGGCGGTGCCGACCTGACGTCGACAACCTCCTTTCGCAAGCGCACGTCCGAATATGATCTCGACAATGACGCGATCAGCCCCGCCGAGCTGGCGCGTGCGCGCGCCGCGGGGCAGATCGGCGCTCTCACGCCGCTCGATGCCAGCACCGCGTCCTACGTCGTCGACACGACCGACAATTTTTCGCAGGATATTCATGTCAGCGGGGCGAGCGATCGCTTCACATGGCTGGTCGGCGCCGAAATGCTGTTGCTCGACAGCGATTTCTCGGTGGCGACGACGCGCACGCCGACGCTCGCCAATCCGTCGCCGGGCAATATCGCGCCCGCGCGGCTGCATTTCGAAAGCTATGCGGCCTATGGCTCGCTCGGTTTCGACATCACCGACAGCCTCAACCTGACCGGCGAACTGCGCTATACCCGCGACAGCCGGAGCATCTCGGCGCGGCTTTACGATTTGGGGACTGGCCTGCCCACCGGCGGGCCATCGCGGATCATCGACGACAGCATCAACGCCGACAATCTCTCCTACAATGCGACCCTCTCGTACAAGCTCACGTCGAACATCCTCGCCTATGGCAAGGTCGGCAGCAGCTATCGGGCCGGCGGGTTCAACACGCGCCTCTCCGATCCGCGCGCGCCGAGTCCTGTGCAGGTGCTGTTCGGCAACGAAAACAGCACGTCTTACGAAGTCGGCATCAAGGGCAGTCCGATCCGCCGCGGCTATTTCGCAATCGCGGGCTATTACACCGAGCTTGAAGACCTGATCGCGCAGGTCGACGATGGCTGCGCGCTCACCAATCCGGCGTGCCCGATCGCCGCGGTCGCCTATCTAACCAACGCAGGCGATGCGAAAAGCTGGGGTATCGAGGCCGAATATAGCCAGGGCTTCGATCTCGGCGAAGGCAATGGCCGCCTCGCCTTGAGTGGCTCGCGGCAAGAGGGCAAGGTCAAGAGCGGCCGCTATGACGGGCTGGACCTTGCGCAGGTTCCCGACTGGCTCGCCTCGGCCAACCTCAATCTGCGCTACCCGGTCACCAAGGATGTCGCGCTGACCAGCAATGTCCTGATCAGTGGTCAATGGGGCGGCAAACAGGAGCTGACAGCGACCTCGGTCGACCTCGATGATTATGTCCTCGTCAATCTTCGGGTCGGCGTCGACTTCGGCAAGATCAGCGTCAGCGCGTTCGCGAACAACGTCTTCGACAAGGTTTATTTCGTCGCGCAGGCGCCGACGATCAACCGGTACAGCCAGCCTCGCGTCGTCGGCGTCGAAGGACGCATTTCTTTCTAGGTCGCGCTCCCGTCCGCGGCCTCCAGCCGCTGGTCGGGAAGGGTAGGAGGGCGCAATGCGGCATTTGGTGATGGCAGCACTGTTCGGTGCCGCGATGCTGACCGGATCGGTGTCTGTCGCGGCGGCGGAGACGGCCCCCGCGGCGACAATCGCGCAGGGGCGCCTTGCGGGCGCGCGCACGGGGGACGTCGAGCGCTTCCTTGATATTCCTTTCGCCGCCGCACCGGTCGGCGCTCTTCGCTGGCGGGCGCCGCAGGCACCGCCGCGCTGGCGGGGCGTCCGCGATGCCGCAAAACTCGGCCCGGCTTGTCCGCAGACGGTGCGCCCCGCACTTGTCGCGGGCGGGGTAGCCGAGCATCAGTCTGAGGATTGCCTCCAGCTGAACATCTGGCGCCCGGCGGGGGCGCGAAAGCTGCCAGTGATGGTCTGGATCCATGGCGGCGCCCATGTGGTCGGTTCGGGCACCTTCCCGGTTTTCGACGGCACCGCCTTCGCGCGGCAAGGTGTGGTTTTGGTGACGATCAACTATCGGTTGGGCGCGCTCGGTTATTTCGCCCATCCCGCGCTCAGCGCGGCCAAGCCGCGCGGCGAGGCGCTCGCCAATTACGGCCTGATGGACCAATTGGCCGCCCTGCGGTGGGTGAAGAAAAATATCGCCGCATTTGGTGGCGATCCGCGCCAGATCACCTTGTTCGGCGAATCCGCCGGGGCGATCGGAGTGACGACGATCCTTGCCCAGCCCGAAGCCAAAGGCCTGTTCGCCAAGGCGATCGTTCAGTCGGGCGTTGGTCTCCTCGATCCGCGCCCGCTTGGCGAGCAAGAAGCGCTAGGCGCGGCGTTGGCAGCGCGCGCAGGTGCGCCGCCTTCAGCATCGCTCGACGCGCTTCGCGCGCTGCCCGCCGCCGCGCTCGTTGCCGCTGGCGAGGTCCGGACGCCGGGCGCGATGACCGGCCCCATCCTCGACGGCGACCTGGTACGCGAAGCGCCTTGGCGCGTCTTTGCGCGTAGCGAGCCGATCGACGTTCCGCTCCTCGTCGGCGCGAACAGCAACGAGGCGAGCGTCATCCTTGCCATGGGCGTGCCGCCATCCCCCGCGCTCGCCTATCTAGGGCGCGACCAGGCGGCGGGCCGGGCCGCCTATGGCATGGGGCTGGCCGATGATGAACTGGCGCGCCAGGTGTTGGGCGACGCCTGGTTCGTCGCCCCGGCGCGCTGGCTCGCGGCCCGGACGGCGGGAGGGGCGCCTTCGTATCTCTATCATTTCGACTATGTCGCAGCGGCGCGGCGCGACCGCGCCAAGGGCGCCGCGCACGGGTCTGAAATCCCCTATCTGTTCGGGACGCTCGACTATTTCGCGTCGGTCGCCGGCGCCGTCGGTGACGAGGATCGCCGCTTCGGCGAAGGCATCGCCGCCTGCTGGGTTGGCTTCGCCAAGACGGGCGTTCCTGGCTGCGCACTCGTTCGCGACTGGCCGCGTTACGATGCGGCAAGCGACCGTCTCGCAAAATTTGCGCCCGAGTCTGGCGTCGTCGCCGGCTTTCGCAAGGCGCAGCTCGACCATCTGCTCAATGTTCACTTCGGGAACGGCCAGCCCAGGCCCTAGCCCGTCCGGCCGCGCTAGGCCCTCCGTTTCGACGATGTGCAACGAAGCTGGGAGAGAGAAAATGGCTGGAAGAACGAAATGGATGTGGCTTGCCGCTGGTGCGGCGATGGCTGGGGCTGCGGCCTTTGCGGCGCAGGGCGGGTTCGGGGGCAACGGCGGCGGCGAGGCGCGTCCCATGGTGCAGCTTCCGCCTGCGGCGCCCGCTGCTAAAGCGTCGACGTCGGCGGCATCGGCGCCCGCGGCCGCCAGCCTTTCGGCCACCGTCGGCGGTTATACCTATGACTGGACCGCGTTACAGTCGGCAATCGACGCTGATACCGAGGTCGATAACGGCTATTTCATCGTCGGGAATGCTTCGGATCCCGACTATCTCTTCGCTTACGAGAAGGGCAGCTTTGGTATCGATCGGGTGACCCCGCTTGCGTCGGCCTCCAAATGGTTCGCCGGCGCGCTGGGGATGCGCATGGTGCAGGCTGGCATCGCGACGCTCGACGATCCGATGCGGCCGCCGCTTGCCTTCTGGACCACGATCGGAACGAAGAAGGATGTCCAACTCAAGCATGCGCTGTCGATGACGTCGGGCTTCAATGCGAGCCCGCTCGTTGGCGGCTGTCAGCTGCTTCCGGCCATGACGCTCTACAATTGCGCGAAGAGCATCCACGATTTGCGCTATGATATTTTGCGCCCGGGCAACGCGCCCGGCGCGCAATATAGCTATGGACCGCACGGCCTTCAGGTCGCCGCTGCCTATCTGGAGGCAAAGGATATAAGCATCGCGCCCGGCACGTCACCGGCACGCCAGCGCAATTTTCACGAACTGTTCGCGCAGCATGTGACGACCCCGCTCGGGATGACGAGCACGACCTGGTATGACCCTGCGGGAAGCGCTCCCACCAACCCGTGGGTCGCGGGCGGCGCCTATTCGACGCCGCGCGACTATGCGAAACTTCTGCGTGCCTTCCTTGGCGGCAGCTTTATTACCGATATGACAAGCTTCACCCAGCAACGTACCGCAGGCTTGCCGCGCGTTTTCGTGCCGGCGAGCGCGGGCAATTGGGAATATGCGCTCGGCTCCTTTGTCGAATGCGACACGCCTTCGGCCTGCGCGACGTCCAAGATCAATTCCTCACCGGGTGCCTATGGTTGGACCGGCTGGATCGATCGCGAGACCGGCTATTACGCTTTGATCGCCACCGAAATATCGAGCGGAGGCGACCGGAAAGGCGTCGAGCTCGAACAGGTCATGCAGGATCTGATCGAGGATGCGATCGCGAATCGCACCCCGGCGCCCTGACCTGACCCAGCAGTCTAGTCACGCAGCACAGGAGAACTTGATCTCCATGCGCTGCGTGGCTGGCCTGTCGGACTAGGCAAAGTCGACGGCTCAAAGGCGAGCGGCCAAACCCGCGTGTGACCGGCAGGGAGCCGATTTGACTGAATGGCCGATGCGCGGCCGTCCGGTCGTGGGTTCGGCCTAGGGACACGTCGCCAAAAAGCGTGTCGCTGCCGCCACTGCCTCGGCTCCGAAAGCTGCTGGGCATGCATCTGGCCGCGCAGATTGGCTCGCCTCGGGCGGTTATCAGGCGACGTAGGCCCCTCTACCACTCGCCACCAAGGTTCCGTCTGCGGCTAGGATCCGGGTAGCCGCGACGCTTATCTGCCGCCCTAATTTCACCGGGCTGCCGATCGCGCGAAGCGGCCCCAGCTTGGCCGGTCGGTGAAAATCCACATGGAGGTCCGCCGTCGCCCGCGCAGCACCCCCCATCGCGATGATCGTATAGAGGCCGGTCAGATCGATCAAAGCCGATACGATGCCACCATGCGCCGCGCCGACCGTCGGATTTGAGATGATTTCGTCTCGCCAAGGCATGGAGATCACCAACTCGTTGGCGCCGACCTCAGCGATGCTGAGCCCGAGCCAGCGGTGAAAAGGGGCCAGCGCCAATAGGTCACGTAATTCCTCAAGCCCCGGGACGGCGGGGGCATTCATGATTTCATTTCCGCTTCATGGATGCCGAGCAAAAACTCTAGGATCGATTGCCCGAAAGCGTCGTTCTCGTCCCCCACCACCATATGAGTCGCATTCGCAATGTCGCTATACGCCATATGAGGGACAAGGCCCTGGAAATGCTTGACGGCTTCCAGCGAGACGAGATCGCTTGACCCGCCGCGGATCAGATGCACCGGCAAGGTCAAGCAGGCAGCGGCCGCGCTGAGCTCGGTGCGGCCATGGTCGCTGGAAACGCCGCCGCCCTGCTGCGTCACTCTTTCGATGAAGGCGGGGTCCCAGTGCCAATAGAAGCGTTCATCGTCCTTGCGGCGCAGATAGTGTGCTAGCCCGGCCGAAGCCTTCCGGCTGGGGCGATGGGGCAGATAGTCGGCAATGACCTGTGCGGCCTCTTCCACCGACGCAAAACCATCGCGCGCATGCGCCGCCATGAAACCGACCACGCGGGCGACGCCGCTCGGTTCCATCTGAGGTGTGACGTCGACCAGCGTCAGCGATCCGAAACTTCCCGGTGCGCATTTTCCCTCGGCGATGATCCCGGCCAGGCCACCAAGAGACGCGCCAATCAGCGCCGGTTTGCTCGCCGTCGCCGCAGCGATCTCGACGAGATCGGCCGCAAAATCGGAGATATCATAGGCTCCGTCGCTGGCCCATGCACTCTCGCCGTGCCCGCGCATATCGACTGCGATGGTCCGGAAACCATGGCTCGCGAGCCGGTGGGCTACCGCCCTCCATGCCCTTCGGGTCTGTCCGCCGCCGTGCGCGAGGATTACCGGTAATCCGAGTTCCGGGCCATCAACCGACGCTGCGATTTCATGGCCCGCTTTCCCGGCAAGCGTGATCGACTGATCAATCATTCCACGATCATACTATATCATATCTTACAGTAAAGGGTTTTCAGAATATGATGTTGGCTCTACAGTCCATGACGATGGTTGAACCTCGCAATACAAGCGGCATCTCTCCCGCGAAAAGTCTTCTGACGGCCTCAGACGAGTTTGTCTTTCTCATCGAGGAAGTGCCCCGCAAACTGCGTCGGAAGTTTGATGCCTCAACGGCGCGCTTCGGATTGACGCGAACCCAGTGGCGCGCGCTCGTCTATATCTATCGGACCCCGGGCATGACCCAAACCGACCTCTCCAAATGCCTCGAACTGGAGCGTGCCAGCGTTGGCCATGTTGTCGACCAGCTGGAAAGAATGGTGCTCGCGGAACGGCGCGCTGCCAAGGGCGACCGGCGCGTCTGGGAACTTCATCTTTTGCCCCGAGCGATCGAAATCCTGCCTCAGCTGCGCGCCGAAGCCGACATGATCTACGCGCGACTGCTCCATATGATTTCCCCAACTGAGATACGCGCGATGCGCTCATTGCTGACGAAAATGTCCGGCAATCTCGAAAGCGGATCGGAAGACATGCCTCCTCGATAGGAGCCGTGGAAGATTTGAAATGGCCGACGCCATTCATCGTCAGCAAGCCGATATCCCCAACTGGCACCGCTCGCGTCTGAGGCGGCGCGCCGCGGCCGTTCTGCCCCCGCTGCATCAGGTTGCCAGCACTGACGGCTAACTAATTGCGAATATCGCGGCACGGAGCCCTACCTGCCTCCCGCCGTGTTGCAGAATAGTCCGATCGAGCCGGCAATCGTTCGGCGGTGAGCGCCCTCCCGCGAGGCGGGCCGCTCTTGGCTTCGCGTGCCAGCGCCAATTGACCGACGAGCTATTTCGTGCAACGAGTTGTCTACCAAGAAACGAACCTCTGCGTGGAGACCGACATGGCTCAACCCGAGCGCTTCATGTGAGGGCGGATTGCCGGTGCTGTCCGCCGTCAGCACCAATGGCACAGATTTGAGGTTGTGATTTAAGGAGGATTTGGGCTTCGTCG
>NZ_JABWGQ010000049.1 GCF_014595975.1 Sphingopyxis sp. LK2115
TGAATCAATCCGGCGGCCTTCCCGCAAGGCCGTTTATGAGTTTACGGCCTAGGCTGCGACGTCTGTCGTCCTGATCGCGGTCTCCGACACGGTGTCCGTGGGAACGAAGGACAGGGCGCGCGCAAACTGCGCGGTGCAGCTTGCCCAGCTGTATCGCGCGCCGAGCGCGGCGGCGTCCTTGCGGTCGCGCGTCAGCGCGCCGTCGATTGCGCGGCCGAGGTCTTCGTCGAGCGCGCCGGCGTCGTCGGTGACGATGTCGCCCGGCCCCGGAACCGGATAGGCAGCGACCGGCGTTCCGCAGCTTAAAGCCTCGATCACGACAAGGCCAAAGGTGTCGGTGCGGCTTGGAAAGACGAACACATCGGCCCCCGCATAGGCCGACGCAAGCGTCTCGCCGCCGAGCTTGCCAAGGAACAGCGCGTCGGGATGGCGGGCTTTCAGTTCGGCGAGCGCGGGACCGTCGCCGACGACGACTTTCGTTCCCGGTCGATCACAATCGAGGAAAGCGCCGATATTCTTCTCGACCGCCACCCGCCCGACATAAAGCTGGATCGGGCGCGCGAGGCTGGCATAGGCGGGATGAGGCGCGCGGTCGGGGCGGAACAGCGCATGATCGACGCCGCGTTCCCACATCATCGTCTGCGTCAGCCCCTGATCCGCGAGTTCGCGCGCCAGGCTGCGCGTCGCGACCATGATGTGCCGCGCCGGGCGGTGAAACCAGCGGATGAAACGCCAGACGAAGGCGGGAGAGACGGGCAGCCGCGCCGCGACATATTCCGGAAAGCGCGTATGATAGGCGGTGGTGAAGGGAAAGCCGTTCGCGATGCACCAGCGCCGCGCGGCAAGGCCCAGCGGCCCTTCGGTCGAAATATGGATCGCCTGCGGCGCAAAGGCGCGGATCCGGCGTCCCACCGCCCGCCGCCCGGCAAAGGCAAGGCGGATTTCGGCATAGGAAGGGCAGGGGATCGACCGGAACAGGTCGGGCGAGATGACGCCGACCTCGTGCCCCGCCGCGCGAAGCTCTCCGATCGTTGCCTGAAGCGTGCGGACGACGCCGTTGACCTGCGGTTCCCACGCGTCGGTGACGATCAATATCCTCATGCCGCGGCGGGCAGCGGGAGCGGGGTCGGCGCGTTGCGGGCGGCGACTTCCTTCGCCCAGTGCAGGATCTCCATGGTGCCGTCATGATGTTCGACCAGCGCGGTGCAGCCTTCGACCCAGTCGCCGTCGTTATAATATTCGGTGCCCTCGATCTTTCGCATCTCGGCGCTGTGGATGTGGCCGCACACGACGCCGTCGACCCCGCGCGAGCGCGCGGCATGGGCGACGACTTCTTCATAACGGCCGATGAACTGGACCGCATTCTTGACCTTGTGCTTGGCGACCATCGACAGCGACCAATAGGGCAGGCCGAGCTTGTGGCGGACCCAGTTGACCATGACGTTGCACTTCATCAGCGCGGTGTAGGCGGCGTCGCCGACGAAGGCGAGCCAGCGGTGCGCCAGCATCACCGCGTCGAATTCGTCGCCATGGACGATCAGCAGCTTGCGACCGTCGGCGGTTTCGTGGACCGCCTCGCGGCGGATTTCGACGCCGCCGAAATCAAAGCCGTCGAAGGGGCGGACCATCTCGTCATGGTTGCCCGGCACATAGACGACGCGGGTGCCGCGCTTCGCCCGCTTCAGCACGCGCCACACGACGTCATTATGTTCGGGCGGCCAGAAATGGCGTTTCTTCAAGCGCCAGCCATCGATGATGTCCCCGACAAGGTAGAGCGTCTCGCAATCGACATGATCGAAAAAGTCGATCAGCAGCGACGCGTTGCACCCGCGCGTTCCCAAGTGGATGTCGCTGACCCATATCGTGCGATAGCTCCGCCGTTCGCCGATCACGCGTTCGGGAATATGCGGTTCGGTCGAAAAAGAATCGGCGAAGCGGGTGGGTATCGGCAGGGTCGAGATCGATGCCATGTCTCACTCCGTAAGCAGCCTCTGGCTGCCTCCGGCCTAGACAGGAGTTTTGTTACAGCGTGCGAATCAAAGTCGCGACAGTTTAAAGAAAGTTCCACGTCACTTTGGTGACGTTGCCTGTTTGACACAGGCCGGATCAACCATGATCCAATCAGGTTCGCCGGATGATCAGGTTCCTGATTTCGCTCATGTCTTCCATCGCAAAGCGCACGCCTTCGCGGCCGAGCCCGCTGTCCTTGACCCCACCATAGGGCATGTTGTCGACGCGATAGGAGGAGACGTCGTTGACAACGACGCCGCCGACGTCGAGATGGTCCCACGCCGCCAGCACCTTGTGCAGGTCGCGGGTGAAGAGCCCGGCCTGGAGCCCGAACTTGCTGTCGTTGACCTCGGCGAGCGCGGCGTCCCAGTCAGTAAATTGCGACAGGATGACGACCGGGCCAAAGGCCTCCTCGCGCACCAGATCGGTATCGGCGGGGACATTTTCGAGCAGCGTCGCTTCCAGCATATTGCCATTGCACCCGCCGCCCGCCAGCAGCGTCGCGCCCACGGCGATCGCGTCGTCGATCCAGCCTTTCAGCCGCCGCGCTTCCTTTTCCGAAATCATCGGGCCGATGAAGGTGTCGCGATGCTTGGGATCGCCCGATTTCAGCGTCCTGACCCGCGCGGTCAGCATATCGCGGAACCTGTCGTAAACATCGGCATGGATGATCGCGCGCTGCACATGGATGCAGCTTTGCCCCGACTGGTAATAGCCGCCGAAGATGATGCGTTCGAGCGCATGATCAAGGTCGGCGTCGCGGTCGACCACCACCGCGGCGTTGCCGCCGAGTTCGAGCACCACCTTTTTCTTGCCCGCCCTGGCCTTCAGATCCCAGCCGACGCCGGGCGATCCGGTAAAGGAGAGCAGTTTCAATCGCTCGTCGGTGGTGAACAGGTCGGCGCCGTCGCGGCTCGCGGGCAGAATGCTGAACGCGCCTTCGGGCAGCACGTCGCATTCGGCGAGCACTTCGCCCATGATGATCGCGCCCAAGGGGGTCAGCGACGCGGGCTTCATCACAAAGGGGCAGCCCATCGCAATCGCGGGCGCGATCTTGTGCGCGGCGAGGTTCAGCGGAAAGTTGAACGGCGATATAAAGCTGCACGGCCCGATCGGCACGCGCTTCCACATCCCCATATAGCTTCTCGCGCGCGGCGAAATGTCGAGCGGCTGGACCTCGCCATAATTGCGCGTCGCTTCCTCGGCGGCGATGCGGAAGGTGTCGATCAGGCGGGTCACCTCGCCCTCGCTGTCGGCAATGGGCTTGCCTGCCTCGACGCACAGCGCATAGGCAAGCTCGTCGAACCGTTCCTGAAAACGCGCGACGCAATGGGCGAGCACGTCGCGCTTCTCATAGCTCGCGAGCCGCGCCATCGGCTCGGCGGCGCGCACGGCGCCCGCAATTGCCTCGTCGATGACGTCGGGGGTCGCCAGCGCCGTGCGGAAGGCGACTTCGCCAGTGAACTTGTCGGTCACGACAAGGTCGCTGTTCGGCTGCGCCGCCTTGTTGTTGAGATAGAGCGGATAGACGTCTTTCAGCTTCATTTTGCAAATCTCCGTACCCCCGCGAAAGCCGGGGTGCAGGGCTGGAACGCGCGAGGGCTGCGCAAGGACGCCCTCGACCCCGGCTTCCGTCGGGGTGCAGGGGGCAACAGGTCAAAGCTCTTTCGACAGCCTCTTGATGTCATTGTTCAAAATCTGGTCGTTCTCCGAATAATCGACCGGACAGTCGATCAGATGCACGCCCGGCGTGTCGAGGCAATGCGCGAGCAGCGCCTTCAGATGCGCGGCGCTTTCGACGCGGTGGCCGGTCGCGCCATAGCTTTCGGCGTAACGCACGAAATCGGGGTTGCCATAGGTCAGGCCCCAATCCTTGAAACCCATGTTGGCCTGTTTCCAGCGGATCATGCCATAGCTGTTGTCGTTGAGGATGAGCACGGTAAGATTGAGGCCGAGGCGCACCGCGGTCTCCATCTCCTGGCTGTTCATCATGAAGCCGCCGTCGCCGCAGATCGCCATCACCTTGCGGTCGGGATAGAGCATCGCCGACATCATCGCGCTCGGCAGACCCGCGCCCATCGTCGCGAGCGCATTGTCGAGCAGCACGGTGTTCGGCTTGTACGCGGTATAGCCGCGCGCGAACCATATCTTATAGACGCCATTGTCGAGGCAGATGATGCCGTCGTCGGGCATCGCGTCGCGGATCTGCTGCACCAGATAGGGTGGAAAGATGGGAAAACGCTCGTCTTTGGCGAGCGGCGCCGTATGCGCGACCTCAGCCTGGCGATAGGCGAGCAGATGGTCGAACGTCCAGCCGCCGTTGGGAACGATGTCCTCCTTCATCTGCCACACCGCATTGGCGATGTCGCCGATCACCTCGATGTCGGGGAAATAGACGGGATCGACCTCGGCGGTCTTGGTCGACACATGAATCACCGTCGGTCCGCCGCGTTGCATGAAGAAGGGCGGCTTTTCGATCACATCATGCCCCAGGTTGACGATGCAGTCCGACGCTTCGACCGCGCGGTGGACGAAATCGCCCGCCGACAAGGCCGCACAGCCCAGGAATCGCGGGTGCCGCTCGTCGATCACGCCCTTGCCGAGTTGCGTCGTCAGAAAGGGGATGCCGGTCTTTTCGATGAACTGCAGCAGCATCCGGCTGGTCATCGTGCGGTTCGCCCCCGCGCCGATCACCAGCACGGGCGATTTCGCCTTTTCGAGCGCCTTCACCGCCTCGCGGATCGATTTGGCGTCGGCGTTCGGGCGGCGCGAATGGCTGCGCTTCAGCGGCGTCGAATCGGTATGTTCGTCGGCGATATCTTCGGGCAGCTCGATATGCACCGCGCCGGGCTTTTCTTCCTCCGCGAGTCGAAAGGCCTCGCGCACGCGGCTGGGGATATTGTCCGACGACGCCATCTGGTGCGTATATTTGGTGATCGGCGACATCATCGCGACGACGTCGAGGATCTGGAAGCGCCCCTGTTTCGATTTCTTGATCGGCTTTTGCCCCGTAATCATCATCATCGGCATCCCGCCGAGCTGGGCATAGGCGGCCGCCGTGACAAAGTTGGTCGCGCCGGGGCCAAGCGTCGCCAGGCAGACGCCGGTTTTACCCGTATGCCGGCCATAGGTCGCGGCCATGAAGCCCGCGCCCTGTTCGTGACGCGTCAGGATCAGCTTGATCTTCTTCGACCGCGACAGGCTGTCGAGGAAATCGAGATTTTCCTCGCCCGGCACGCCGAAAATATATTCGACGCCTTCTTCCTCCAGACATTCGATGAAAAGGTCGGATGCTTTTTTCATGCGTGTCGCCCCCACTCAAGCCGCGCACCGTCATGGTGCGGCCCCAGATCCTGCCGGCGACCCCTCGGCATCCTGTCGTTGCAGCGGTGCCCGTCATAAGCCCGCGAGTCCCTGCTGCTTCACGCAGGATTTGTAACGAGGGGGGAGGGGGTTGTCACCTCCACCAAAAACGGCCCCACATCGCGATGCGGGGCCGTTCCTTCTGCCGCAGTGCGCGGCCTATTCGGTCTTCGCGGCCTCGACATCGGGGTTCGGCAGAACCTTCGGGCCGACATCGTCGCCATCGACATATTTCAGCTTGTGGCTGTCCTTGTCGAACTCCTCTTGCGTCGAGGGAGCGATGTTCGGGCGGCCGACCATGATCCCCATCTTGATTTTGCACTTCACATAATAGGTTTCGCCGGGCTCGACCTCCAACGTCAGCAGATCGGTCGCTTCGCTCTTGACCGTATAGCTGTGCGAACCCGGATCGACGGGCAGAATGAAATATTTGCCTGCGCCCAGAGCGCTGAGGCGTTCGCCATTTTCATTTACGCCGCAGCCAAGAGCAAAGCCCATGCCGCCCGGCCGATAGAACACTATCTGCCCTTTACCGTCTGGCGGAGTCGGGATGACCTTTTTTGTCCCCTTGCCATCGTCGGCCTTCGTCTCCTTGGCGATGGCGGGCGCCACCTGTGCGGTACCAGCCATCCCCGCGACGGCGAGCAACGCCGCCCCCATCAGTTTCTTCATATCTCAGGTTCCCCCGTTTCGATCGCAGCCTCTGTGTCGGTGGCGGCGGAAGCCGCCGCCTCTCCGCTTGTGGCGGGCTTGTCCACAACCGGATCGGCCG
>NZ_JABWGQ010000061.1 GCF_014595975.1 Sphingopyxis sp. LK2115
TGCCGTTCTGCTCGCAGACACGGCCGAAGATATGGCCGATCCATCCCAGTGGCCCGCCTTGGTCCCGCTGCACGAACTGTACGCCGTTATCTGTCAGGATGGTGTGGATCCTGGTAAGTGATAATTTTCCCCCACGCGGGGCGGACGGGCGCGGGCTTCGATTAGAAGCTGGCGCCTAATTTCGTTGTATCTAATTTCGATCGTGCTTTGCTCAGGCGGCGTTGGCGGTGGCACTCGTTTCGAACGTCATTTCGGCGGCCTTTGTATCGACCCAGTTCCCAGGTAGCAGGTCATCGATGGGCTCGCCGTCGCCGCGGGTGACGATGCGGGCAAGGACGTCGGCCAGGTAGGCGGCGGGGTTGATCGCACCCAGCTTGCAGGTCTCGATCAGCGACGCGATCGCCGCCCAGTTCTCGGCGCCCAGTTCGTGGCCCGCGAACAACGCATTTTTCCGTTGGAGTGCGATCGGCCGCATCGACCGCTCCACCGGGTTGTTGTCGATGTCGATCCGGCCATCGTCGAGGAACCGGACGAGCCCGGCCCAGTGGCTCAGTGCATAGTTGATCGCCTTGAGGGTCGGCGAGCCGCTGAACATGCGCCGGCGCTTGGCGTCGAGCCAGTCATGCAGCTCGTCGACGATCGGGCTGGACCGCGCCTAGCGGACGGCAAGGCGCTCCTCGGGCGTGCGACCGTGGATCTCGCGCTCGATGTTGTAGAGCAGCCCGATCCGGTGCAGCGCTTCGGTGGCGATCGGCGCGCCATCGCCCTTGCCGCCGGCGTCGAAGAAGCCGCGGCGAACATGCGCCCAGCAATAGGCCAGCACCGAGGGTCCGCCGGGACGTCCCGCCTTGCCGAACTGGCCATAGGCTTCATAGCCATCGACCTGCAGGATGCCGTGATACTCGCCGAGGAGCTTCGCCGCCCACATGCCGCCCCGGCCCGGCATGTAGCTGTAAACGATCGCGGGTGGATCGACCCCGCCATGCGGGCGGTCGTCGCGGACCATCGCCCACAGGTAGCCCGTCTTCGTCTTGCCGCTGCTCGGCGCCAGCACCATCGCGGTGGTCTCGTCGACGAACAGGCGATCGCTCTTCAGAAGCTCCGCCTTCTGCCGGTCGACGATCGGCTTCAGATAGCCCGCCGCGCGGCCGACCCAGCCCGCGAGCGTCGCGCGATCGATCGTCACGCCCTGGCGCGCCAACATCTGCGCCTGCCGGTAGAGCGGAAGGTGATCAGCGTATTTCTTGACGAGGATATCGGCGAGCAGCGCTTCCCTCGGCAGGCCGCCCGGCACCACATGCGCGGGAGCCTTCGCCTGCGCGACGCTATCGCCGCACGATCGGCACACCATCCTCGGCCGCACCGTCACGATGACGCGATATTGGGCGGGGATGATGTCGAGTCGTTCGGACCGATCCTCGCCGATCCGGTGCAGCGCACCGCCGCAGCCCGCGCAGCAGCCGGCCTCCGGCGCGATCTCGATCTCGTGACGCGGAAGATGCGCCGGCAGCGAGGCGCGGGTTCGTCCGCCGCACGCTTGCGCCGCGGCGGCGCGATGCCGGTGGCTTCCTCGCCCTGTTCGACCAGCAGTTCGGCTTCGGCCATCGATACGTCGCGATCTTCGAGCGCCAGCGCGAGCTGGCCGCTGTCGATCTTCTCCGACCGCTTGCCGAAGTGCATGCGATTGAGGACATCAAGAAGGTGCTGGAGCCGGGCGGAGCGGAGCCGTTCGGCGATGATCATCGCCTTTAGTGCCTCGACGTCGTCGGGCAGCTCTTCCACCCCCTCGCTCATGGTGCGGATGGATACATTATTTCGCGGTTTTCTGCCCGTTTTGTGCGGCAAGACGAGTCATTTTCACGGCCTATAACGCCATCACCGGACGCGCCACACGCGGGGCATGAACACGCGCCCAGTCGAGCCCTTCGATCAGCGCCGAAGCCTGCGCCGCGGTAAGGCTCATCACCCCGTCGCCGAAGCGCGGCCAGCGGAACGTGCCCGTCTCGAGCCGCTTCGTCACCAGCACCAGGCCGGTCCCGTCCCATAGCAGCAGCTTGATCCGATCGGCGCGCTTGCGGCGGAACACGAACATGATTCCGGAGAAGGGGTCGCGGTTCAGCTCGTGCTGCACGAGCGACGCCACCCACTTCTGGTTCGGCCTGTCTGCCGTGAACTGGCGATCGAGCACG
>NZ_JABWGQ010000019.1 GCF_014595975.1 Sphingopyxis sp. LK2115
TCAAACCATGCAAACAATCTCTGCCAAAGAGGCGAAGTATCACTTCGGCAAGCTCATCGACATAGCGCGGGCGGAGCCTGTTACTGTCGAGAAGCATGGACGGGCGGTTGTCGTGGTTCTGGCGGTCGAGGAATATGAGCGCTTGAAAGCGATTGAAGCGGGGCAGAATGGTTGATCAGGTGGGCATGAACGGGGCATTCACGCTGTCGCAAAGGGACTTCCGATGGTGAGCAACGCCCGGGAAATTGAACGTGCCGAGCTGCACAAGACCATCTGGCGCATCGCCAATGACCTGCGGGGCAGCGTCGATGGGTGGGATTTCAAGAGCTACGTGCTCGGCATGTTGTTCTACCGGTTCATCTCGGAAAACCTGACCAGCTATCTCAACGAACAGGAGCGGCGCGCAGGCAACCCGGCCTTTGACTATGCTCGCCTGTCCGATGCCGATGCGGAGTTCGGCCGCGCCGAAACGGTCAGGGAAAAAGGCTTCTACATCCTTCCCAGCGAACTTTTCGCCAATGTGCGCGACCGCGCCCGGCACGATCCCGATCTGAACCAAACCCTGGAGCGGGTTTTCAAGCACATCGAAGGTTCGGCGATCGGCGCGGAAAGCGAAGACGATTTCAAGGGCCTGTTCGACGACCTTGACGTGAACAGCGCCAAGCTTGGCCCCACTGTTGCAAAGCGCAATGAAAAGCTGGTCAAGCTGCTTGATGCCATCGGCGATCTGCCGCTGTCCGAAGGCGGGTTTTCGGAAAGCAGCATCGATCTGTTCGGCGATGCCTATGAATATCTGATGCAGATGTATGCCTCCACCGCCGGGAAATCGGGCGGTGAGTATTACACCCCGCAGGAGGTTTCCGAGCTGCTCGCCCGGTTGACCGTGGCAGGCAAGGATGAGGTCAACAAGGTTTACGATCCTGCCTGCGGTTCCGGGTCGACAAGGTTCTGTTCGTGGTCGACCGCAAGGATCTGGATTACCAGACCATGCGCGAATACGAGCGGTTCGAAAAAGGCGCGGCCAACTCCAACACCTCGACCTCGGTGCTGCAACGGCAACTGGAAGACTCCAACGCCCGGATCATCATCACCACCATCCAGAAGCTGTCGCGCTTTGTCGCCAAGAACAAGAAGCACCCCGTCTATGACGCCCATGTCGTGGTGATCTTCGACGAATGCCACCGCAGCCAGTTCGGTGACATGCACGCCGAAATCACCCGCGTATTCAAACGCTATCACCTGTTCGGCTTCACCGGCACGCCGATCTTTGCCGAAAATTCGGGCACTGGCGGCAACCCGCTGCGCCGCACGACTCAGCAGGCCTTTGGCGACAAGCTGCACACCTATACGATCGTCGATGCTATCAACGATAAGAACGTGCTGCCGTTCCGCATCGATTACATCAACACGATCAAGGCCGGGTCCGCGATCCGCGACAAGCAGGTGCCGGCCATCGACACCGAGCGGGCCTTGCTGGCGCCCGAACGCATTTCGCAGATCGTCGCCTATCCCCCCATCGGGTCGTGAAGCTGGGCGACAGGTTTTCTTGACGCATCCGCCATTCGCCGCCCTTGCGGGCCAGCCCCAGGCGGGCCTTGCCGCGACCGAAACGGGAGTTGATCTCGTCCAGCGCCGCCATCAGGCCGTCAGGCTGTTCAATCACGTCAAACAACGACGCTGGCACCGAGGTAGGATCGCCGAGGTCCAGCAACAGCACGCCAGCCTTCCTCCAGCCATACCCATCGCGCCAAATGCGATCGAAGATTCGCAGGACGGCATCGGTGATAACGCGGGTGTCGCTCGTCGGGCGCTGAAATGTAGCGGAACCCGACACCGACTTTTGCGCGGCGTTCTGGTCGAATGGGTCGGTCCGGATGAACAATTGGACCGCGCCCGCCACCTGTCCGGCATGCCGAACCTTCTCGGCCACCCGTTCGGCAAAGCTCATCACGGCATAGTGTACCTGACCCTTGTCGCGGATCGCTTCCCCGAAGGTCCGGGAGCAGCATGTCGTCTGGCGCGGCGCTGGCTGGTCGTCGAGCGCATGGCAGGCAATCCCGCGAAGCTCGTGAACCGTTTTCAAGCCGACGATACCCATGCGCTTCCTAACCCAGCCGTCCTGGGCGCAAGCAAGGTCATGGGCCGTGAGGATGCCGCGCTCCTCCAGCATCGCGCTCCAGCGCCGACCAATCCCCCAGACATCGCCCACGGCCGTCTTGCGCAGTGCCGCCTCCGTCCATTGTGGGTGATGGCTGAGATCAAGCACGCCGCCTGCCTTGGCTGATTTCTTCGCCAACCGATTGGCAACTTTGGCTAGGCCGTAAACTCATAAACGGTCTTGAGGTTTGATGGGCGTCGTTGTCTGCCTTCAGCGCCAATGGCACAGATTTGAGGTTGTGATTTAAGGAGG
>NZ_JABWGQ010000037.1 GCF_014595975.1 Sphingopyxis sp. LK2115
AGAGAGAGAGAGAGAGAGAGAGAGAGAGAGAGAGAGAGAGATTGGCCAGCCGAAACCCCAACGAGCAGCGGCAGCGCGACGACGAACAAGGCCGCAAGCAGAAGCAACGGCAGGATGGCGGCCAGAATCGCCGGCAAGGCGGTCAGCGGTCCGATCAGGACTGCGGCAGCCCGCAGCAGCGCCGATCGATCAGCCCGCACCAAAAGGGCGCGTTCCTCGCGGAACGCCCCCGTTGCTGCGTCCGGCGAATGGGCCGGGTCAGAAATTGAACTTCACCGTTCCGCCCCAGGTGCGCGGGTCGCCCGGTTGCCCGGCGATCAGCCCGACATTGCCCGGCGCCACTTGCAGCGTTTCGATATATTCGACGTCGAAGGCATTGCGGACCCATCCGAAAATATCGAACCCGTCAGCGCGAAACCCGATGCGGAAATTGGTAAGCGCATAGCCTTTGACATCGGTATAGATCGACGGCGACGCGTTCGAGTTCCAGTGCGAGCGATAATTGCCATCGACGCCCAGATAGATCTGGCCTTCTTTGGCCAGCAGCGTGGCAGGAATGTTGGTTTCCGCACCATAGGAAAACGCCCATCTGGATACGCCGGGCAGGTCGGCTCCCGAAATGTCGCACTGGCGCGGGCTGGGCGCGCCAGGGATGCCCGGCTGCGAATAATCGGGCGCGGCATTGGCAGGCTGGAACGTCCCGCCGGACAGTTCGGGCGGGCATGGCGCGTTGGTGAAGCGTTGATATTTGGCGTCGGTGTAAGCGCCGTTGGCATAAGCGGTGAACCGGTCGCTGGTACGGATCTTGAAATCAGCCTCGATACCCTGCGACACCACTTTGTCGGCGTTCGCCAGATAGCCGCGCACCGTGCCGAACTGACCGCCGTTGACCGTCGCCTGGAAATTCTTGATTTCGGTCCGGAACGCGGTGAGGTTGAAGGTCGCCAGACGGTTCAGCAACTGCGTCTTGAGCCCGATTTCGAAATGATCGACCGATTCCGGCTTGACGGTGCTGGCGCTCAGCACCGGCTGGTTGTTGGTATCGAGCGGCAAGCCATTCTGGTTGATGCCGACGGTCTTGAAACTTTTGGCATAGGTTGCGTAAGCCAGCATGTCGGGCGCGACCTTGTAGTTCAGGTTCAGATCGTAGCTGACATTCCAGTCGCTGACCGACGGTTCGGTAAGCTGCGGCTGATAGACCCCGCATTGCGCGGTGAGCACCGCATTGCCCGCGGTTGCCGAGGGCGCGCAGCTGGTAATCACCTGCCCCGAACCCGTGGTCACCACGCGCCGATAAAGGCCCTGCTTCTTGTCATAATTGATGCGGATGCCCGGCTGTATCGTCAGCGCGGGAGTCAGCTTGTAACTCACCTGACCATACAGCGCCGCGCTGTCGGCTTTCAAAAACTGGGTGTTGCTGGCGGTAAGGCCGTTCAGCACCTCTGGCCGGTTATAGACATTGTTGGGGTCGGTCGACGGCGCAAGGCTGTAGCGCGCGGCGTCGATGCCCTGCTGCTCGGTCCCCTGGGTGTCGATACGCTGCCTGAACCCGAACAGACCGACCACGAAATCGACCCGGTCGCCTTCGTAATTATAGCGCAGTTCCTGGCTATACTGGTCCTGCTGCGACGGATTTTGCGACCGCGCCACGACCGAAGCGCCGGTGAAATCGCGATCATTCTCGGGCTTCCAGTCCCAGAAGCGCCACGCGGTGATCGAGGTCAGGGTGCCCGGCCCGACATCCCATTTGACGCGCAGCGATGCACCGCCAATCTTGTTGCCGGCTTTCAGGCTGGCATCAATGTCGGTCAGCCGGTCGTAAATGTTGCGGCTGGGAACCGTGTAATTATAGCCGGGGTTGGCCGCCTGGAGCCGCGCGATGATCGCATCATATTGACGGTTCAGCGCACGCTGGGTCGGTCCGACCCGGACGAAGGCGGTGCCGCAGCATTCGGGATCCTGCTGGCTGTAATCGGCAGCCAGAGTGATCGACAGATCGTCGTTCGGCCGGAACAGAAGCTGGCCGCGCAGGCCCAGATTGTCCTGTTCGTTGATCCAGCGATCGGTGCGCGTGTTGAACAAGGTGCCCCGCCGACTGGTCGCGGCGATCGCGATGCGGGCGGCGATCCTGTCGGTCAGCGGCCCCGACACGGCGGCTTTCGCCTGCCGATAGTTGAGATTGCCGACGCTCAGTTCGGCTCGCCCCTCGAAGTCAAAGGTCGGCTGGTTGGTCGTGATGTTGATCGCGCCCGCGGTGGTGTTCTTGCCGTAAAGCGTCCCCTGCGGCCCGCGCAGCACCTCGACCTGATCGACGTCGAGAAAGTCGAAGGTCGCCGCGGCAACGCGCGAATTATAGACATCGTCGACATAGATGCCGACGCCCTGTTCGAACCCGTCGCTGGTCAGGCCGAACGGCACGCCGATGCCGCGGATGTTGACCGACGTGTTGCGCGGGTTCGTCGTGTATACCTGAAGCGTCGGAGCAAGCTGTTGCAGCTTTACGACGTTGAAGTTGCCCGTTGCCTCGATCGAATCACCACGGATGACCGAAATCGCGACCGGCACTTCTTGCGCGGTTTCCTGACGACGGCGCGCGGTGACGATGATGATGTCGCCGCGGTTGACGTCGTCGTCGATCTGCGCGGTGGCCGGCAGCTCCTCGTCCACGGCCTTGGCTGCGGACGCCTGCTCAGCCGCGGCGGGCGTGGCTCCGATAGCGAGAAGAAGCGAAATGGCGAGCAACGAAACCTGCGCGCGGCGGCAGGCGGACGGGCGTTTTGCGGTCATGACAATTTCCTGTTGCAAAGAAATTGCCACATCCGGTGGTCCGGTCTGCGGCAGGATGAGGGGAGAGTCCCTCCTGGGAGATTTCGAAAGTCAGTTGGGGTAGCGGTGACGTTCGGTCACATCGACCTGCACCAGCCGACCTTCGTGAACGGTCAGCTGGATGGCACCAAATTTCAGTTTTTGAAGTGCGTCGAGCACGGTCTGCACCGCGCGAGGCGTCGGTTCGGATCCGTCTTTGTCGGCCTGCGTTGATGAACGCATGGATAATCCTTTCCCTGGTGGATTCGCCGTCCAGGTATATGCCAAGTGATTTAGTTGACAATTATTGTTTTGCTTTCTGCGCCGAAAGGTTCGGTTGCTGCGCCAAACGGATTCCAGCATGCGACGGGCCGATTGCCCCCCGACCGCCAGGGATTGCGCGCGAGTCCCTGTGCTGGCAAAGGCAGCCTCGATGAGCAAAATACACGAATTGATGGCCCGCGGGACCGAGCTCCTCGGCAGCGACTATGCCATCCTGTGCGGCGCGATGAGCTGGGTTTCCGAGCGCCATCTGGTCAGCGCGATCAGCAACGCCGGCGGATTCGGCGTGATCGCGTGCGGCGCGATGACGCCCGAACTGCTCGACGCCGAAATCGCCGCGACCAGGGCGCTGGCGACGCGCAATTTCGGCGTCAATCTGATCACCATGCACCCGCAATTGTTCGAGCTGATCGCCGTTTGCGCCAAGCACAATGTCGGCCATGTCGTGCTCGCGGGCGGCCTGCCGCCCAAGGGCAGCCTGGAGGCGATCAAGGCGTCGGGTGCGAAAGCGATCTGCTTTGCACCGACCCTGGCGCTGGCCAAAAAGCTGGTCCGTTCGGGCGTCGATGCGCTGGTCATCGAAGGGATGGAGGCGGGCGGCCACATCGGCCCCGTTTCGACGAGCGTGCTGGCGCAGGAAATCCTGCCGTCGCTTGCCGACGAATTGCCGATCTTCGTCGCGGGCGGCATCGGCCGCGGCGAGGCGATCGCCGCCTATCTGGAGATGGGCGCATCGGGGGTCCAGCTTGGCACGCGCTTCGTCTGTGCGACCGAAAGCATCGCGCATCCCAATTTCAAGAAGGCGTTCCTTCGCGCCTCGGCGCGCGAAGCGGTCGCGAGCGTCCAGATCGACCCGCGCCTGCCGGTCATTCCGGTGCGCGCGCTCAAGAACGCCGGGACCGAGGCCTTTACCGCCAAGCAGCGCGAGGTCGCGAACAAGCTCGACAGGGGCGAGGTCGACATGGCCGCAGCGCAGCTGGAGATCGAACATTATTGGGCGGGCGCGCTGCGCCGCGCGGTCATTGACGGCGACGTCGAGAACGGGTCGTTAATGGCAGGGCAATCTGTCGGTATGGTATCCGAAGAAGAGAGTGCGGCCGAAATCGTCGCATCGCTGGTGCAACAGGCCGAAGCGGCCTTGCACGCCCGGGGTTGATGCCGCACCATTTTGCGGTTGGGGAGTGGGACATGAAACTGTCGCGTAAGATCATCCTGGCTGGCTTGCTGGCGAGCGTCGCCGCCTGCGCGCCAAAGCCGCCGCCCCCGCCCCCGCCGCCACCCCCGGCGCCACCGGTTGTCGTTATCCCGCCGCGACCGCTGCCGCCGGGCAATGCGTCGCTGACACAGATTCTGCCGGGGCGCGGGATCGACGGGAAGTTCGTCACCGCGAACAGCGGCGTCACCGGCGAGCGCGCCTTCTGGCAGCTCAAGATCGGGCTCAACGTCGCGGCGATCGGTTGCCGCGGCCTTGAGGAAACGACGCTGGTTGCCGCCTACAACAATATCATCAAGACGCATGGCAAGACGATCCGCGACACCGAACGGAGCGTGATCCGCAATCTGGGCAACGAAACCAGGACCAACGGCACCGCGGCGCGCGATCGCCTGTCGACGCAGCTCTTCAACTATTTCGCGCAACCCCCGGCGCAGCGGGCCTTCTGCGCGCGGGCGAATGAAATCGCGCAGATCGTTTCGGCCACGCCCAGCGCCCAGTTGATCGAGCAGGCGCCGGTGCATCTGGGACGGCTCGACGAACCCTTCATCGACTTTTACGAAGCCTATGCCAAATATCAGGCCGATGTGGCGGCGTGGGACGCAAAATATGCGCCGCGCCCCGCGCCGACGGGCACGCCCGCCGCCGCAGCCATACCAGTTGGCCCTGCCGACAGCACCGCAGCGCCGACGGTCCCGCCTTCCGGCAACTAAGGCCGATCGCCATTCGGAAGCGGGCGATTCGCAGGCGAACAGGACCGCAGGTCAAAATGGTGGTTTTCCGCGCCCCGGAGCGCAATGTGTATTTTTGCGCGCGAGCAGCGGACGCGTGGAACGCCGCCTTTGCAGCCCGCCAATGCGGAATGTCAATCGGCCTGGGCGCATAGGAATGGATCGCGCGCGACCTATTGGCGCGCGCGGCCTCCTTCTGATAGCAGGATGGCGATGACGAACGCCCCGCCCCCGCCCTCGACAGCCGCCCAGTCGGCGCGCACCATATTGACCCGGCTGCACGAAGTCATGGCCTCGCGCGCCAACGCCCAGGGCAAGCTCAACCAGGTCGTCGGCATCATCGGCGAATGTCTCGACAGCGAGGTCTGCTCGATCTACCTGCTGCGCGACGGTGCGCTCGAGCTTTATGCAACGCGCGGGCTGAAACAGGAGGCGGTGCATGTCACCCGCCTTGGCCTTGGCGAAGGGCTGGTCGGAACCATCGCCGAGCAGATCGAAACGCTGAACCTCGACGAGGCGGCGGCGCACCCCGACTTTTCCTATCGCCCCGAAACGGGCGAGGAGTTGTTCCACAGCTTTGCCGGGGTGCCGATCATCCGGCGCGAGCGGGCCGTCGGCGTGCTTTGCGTGCAGCATGCTGAACCGCGCCGCTATGAAGAGATCGAGATCGAGACGTTGCAAACGGTCGCGATGGTGTTGTCCGAACTGATCGCCAATGCCGATCTGATCGACACCGCCGCGCGCACCGATGCCGCCGCCGCCGACCAGTCGGCGCAGCGGCTGTCGGGGCAAAAGCTGGTCGACGGCATGGGGGCCGGGGTCGCGGTGTTCCATCAGCCGCGCATCACCATCGAACATACGGTCGCCGACGACGTCGAAGCGGAGCGCCACCGCGTCTACGCCGCGTTCGACAAGATGCGCGAACAGATTGACCGCATGGCGAGCCAGGCCGAGTTCGGGGTCGGCGGCGAACATGAAGAGGTGCTCGAAACCTACAAGATGTTCGCTTATGACGAGGGCTGGTCGCGACGGATCAACGAAGCGATCGACAGCGGGCTGACCGCCGAAGCGGCGATCGAGCGCGTCCAGCAGCGCACGCGGATGCGGATGCGGCAGATTGACGACCCCCTGCTTCGCGACCGGATGCACGACCTGGAAGATCTGTCGAACCGGCTGATCCGCATTGTATCGGGACAGATGGGCACCGCCGCGCAAATGGGGCTCAGGCAGGATTCGATCCTGATCGCGCGCAACCTCGGCCCCGCCGAGCTGCTCGAATATGACCGCCGCCGCCTGAAGGGCGTGGTGCTCGAGGAAGGCTCGCTGACAGCCCATGTCATCATCGTCGCGCGCGCGATGGGCGTTCCGGTGATCGGCCGCGTCCGCGACGTGCGCAGCTCGATCCGCGAGGGCGATCTGTTGCTGCTCGACGCCGGAGCGGGAACGGTCCACGTCCGCCCGACGCCCGCGGTGCAGGAGGCATTCGACGCCAAGCTCGCCATTTCGCAGAAGCGCCGCGCCGACCTCGCTGCGCTGCGCGACCTTCCCGCGGTCTCCAGGGACGGGGTGCCGATCGAGCTGATGATCAACGCGGGGCTGCGCGAGGATGTCGCGGCGCTCGACCTGACCGGCGCGCGCGGAATCGGGCTGTTCCGCACCGAGTTTCAGTTCCTCGTTTCGGCCACGCTGCCCGCGCGCGAACGGCAGCAGCGGCTGTATCGCGACGTGCTCGACGCCGCGGGCGATCGTCCGGTGATCTTTCGCACCGTCGACATCGGCGGCGACAAGGCGCTGCCCTATATGAATGTCGATGGCGGCGCGCAGGAGGAAAATCCGGCGATGGGCTGGCGCGCGCTGCGCCTTGCGCTCGACCGCGAAGGGCTTTTGAAGGTCCAGGCGCGCGCGCTGATGGAGGCCGCGGCCGGACGCACGCTCAACGTCATGTTCCCGATGGTGTCGGAGCCTTGGGAATATGAGGCCGCGCGCCAGCTGTTCGTCGGCCAGCGCGCCTGGCTTGCCAGCCACAACAAGAAGCTGCCGGTCGCGATCCGCTATGGTGCGATGCTCGAAGTGCCGGGACTGGTCGAAACGCTCGACCTGATGCTGCCGCACCTCGATTTCCTGTCGATCGGCACCAACGACCTCACCCAGTTTCTCTTCGCCGCCGACCGCGCGCACCCCCGGCTCGCCGAGCGCTACGACTGGCTGTCGCCGACGGTGATGCGCTACCTCGCGCGCGTGGTGAAAATCGTGTCGGGATCGAAGGTCGCGCTCGGCGTCTGCGGCGAAATGGGCGGGCGGCCACTGGAAGCAATGGCGCTGCTCGGACTTGGCATCGACCGGCTGTCGATCACCCCGGCGGGCGTCGGCCCGGTCAAGGCGATGATCCGCTCGCTAGACCTCGGCAAGCTGCGCGCCGACATGCCGGCGATTCTGGCGCAGCCGGCGCCCGACCCGCGCGGACAGTATCGGGCGTGGGCAGAGCGGCATCAGGTCGATCTGGGTGAGTGAGTTTTTTCGGCCCTGCCGAACAGCCAGGGTTGAACCAGCGCGCAAAGACGGTGCGCGGCATATATACAAAGCACCGCGACGACCGCTCCGGCAACCGTATCGGTCAGATGGTGGCTGCCGTGCAGCAGGGTTCCGACCCACACCAGAATGTTGAACGCCACCGCAGGCCAGCGTAGCGCGCGGACCGGCCACAACGCCCATGCAGAATGCAGCGCCATGACCGTGTGAAAGCTGGGAAAGGTAATGAGCCCCATCATCGGCGCGCGCGCGAGATCGAACAATTCACCGGTCCGCAATTGCATCACCTGGGCAACGGTGTGGCCTTCAGACGTCAACACCATTCCCGGATGATCGGCGCCCGTCAGGCCAAGATAGCCGTAGGCACCGACCGCGGGCAGAAAAATCGCGACGCTGTGAACAATGACCAGCGCGAGAAACTGCGCGGTTACGAACTTCATCAGACGGACATTCTGACACACCAGTAGCAACGCCAGAAGTATCACCCCCACCTGCGGCCCGGCCTGGTCGTAAGCAAAACGGGTCAGGCGCACCAGGGCCGGATAGTCGGCAAACCAGTGCAGCATCGCAGCCCAGTCAAATCCGAGGGCGCGGTCGATCATATAGAGATCGCCGTCCACTAACGGAAAAGCGGCGCCGGCCGAATAGACCAGATAACCCGTCGCGGCGCCAAATAGGCTGCCCAGTTGAAGCGCCAGCACAAAACCTAGCGTCGTTGCAAAGACCGGTCTGAAACGGACCGTGCAATAAAATACCGCCAGCACTCCAGCCACCGCCGCGATCGCCAGTGCGGACCAGACAGGCGTGAAGCGGACATTCGCAACGAACCACAGCCCGCCAAGCGCGACGAACAACAGGGCGCTGCCGACCGCCACCACAATCGACGCGACCAGTTCGTCGCGGCCGGTCGTGTCGGTCCACGCCGCGACGAGGCCGCGCGGATCGAAACGTGCGATATGAAGGAAGGTGGTGGCCATCGGGCCGCATTAACTATATCGGCTTGATTAAGACGATGTAAATCGTGAAGAAAGCCGGGCGAAAATCAGGCCGTGACAAGCGCAATGTTTATGATATGTTCTCCTCTCCAAAGAGGAGAAGACACATGAACGAGCAAGCTCCCCGCGCCAGCGGCCAATGCCATTGCGGCGCGATCCGTTATTCGATGTCGACGTCGGTGCAGCATCATGCGCTTTGCCATTGCAGCGATTGCCGCCGCCACGCCGGCGCGCCGATGGTCGGGTGGGGGCTGGTCGGCGCCGACGAAATCGAAATCAGCGGGACGCCCAGAATCTATTCCTCGTCGGAGCATGGCCGTCGCCATTTCTGCGGGAATTGCGGTACCGGCCTTTTCTATACCAATGACCGGATTTTTCCCGGACAGATCGACGTGCAGACCGCGACGCTCGACGATCCCGACCTGATTCCCGCGCAGGCGCAGATCCAGACCGCCGAGCGCATCGGCTGGATGGACAAGCTGGGCGACCTGCCGACATTCGAGCGTTACCCGCCCTTTGAATAGCGGGGGTCGCGACCATTGCCCTGACCGGCGCGCGACGACGATGGCGGCTATTCAATCCTTCGCGTTGCGCCGCGCGTCCCACCACGCCATGCGTTCGGCGATCCGCCTTTCAAAGCCGCGATCGACGGGGCGGTAATAGTCGCCCGGCGCCATGCCGTCGGGCCAATAATTGTCGCCCGAAAATCCGTCGGGGGCGTCATGGTCATAGCGGTAACCCGCGCCATAGCCCAAATCCTTCATCAGCTTGGTCGGGGCGTTGAGGATATTCGTCGGCGGCGCGAGGCTGCCGGTGTCGCGCGCCGCGGCCCACGCCGCCTTTTGCGCCGCATAGGCGGCGTTCGATTTGGGTGCGGTCGCGAGATAGAGACACGCCTGCACGATCGCCAGCTCGCCTTCGGGCGAACCGAGGAATTGATAGGCATCCTTGGCGGCCAGGCACTGCACCAGCGCCTGCGGATCGGCGAGGCCGATGTCCTCGCTGGCAAAGCGCGTAAGACGGCGGAGCACATACAGCGGTTCCTCCCCCGCGACGAGCATCCGCGCGAGCCAGTAAAGCGCCGCCTGCGGGTCCGATCCGCGCAGCGCCTTGTGCAGCGCCGAGATCAGATTGTAGTGGCCGTCGCGATCCTTGTCATAGACGGGCATCCGGCGATGGAGGAATTGCGCCAGCGCGGCGGGATCGAGCGGGGTGTCGATCACAACCGAAAACAGCGTTTCGACCTGATTGAGCAGAAAGCGGCCGTCGCCGTCGGCGCTGGCGATCAGCGCGGCGCGCGCCTCCGCCGTGACCGGCAGGCTGCGGCCGGCCTCCCCCTCGGCGCGCTCGATCAGCGTTTCGAGCGCGGCATCGCCGAGCCGGTTCAGCACCAGCACCTGCGCGCGGCTGAGCAGCGCGGCGTTCAGGGCGAAACTGGGGTTTTCGGTCGTCGCGCCGACGAGCACGACGGCGCCGCGCTCGACATAGGGCAGAAAGCCGTCCTGCTGCGCGCGATTGAAGCGATGGATTTCGTCGACGAAGAGCAGGGTCCGCTTGCCCGCCGCGGCCATTTTTTCGGCATCGGCAAAGGCCTGGCGCAGATCGGCCACGCCCGAAAACACCGCCGACAGCGGCGCGAAGCGCATCCCCACCGCCTCGGCAAGCAGGCGCGCGATCGTCGTCTTGCCGGTGCCCGGCGGGCCCCAGAGGATGATCGACGACAATTGACCCGCGGCGACCATGCGCCCGATCGCGCCGTCGGGGCCGGTCAGATGCTCCTGCCCGACGACGTCGGACAGGGTGCGCGGGCGCAGCCGTTCGGCGAGCGGCGCGGCGCCAATCATGGCGTCCGGGCGCTCCACCGGGCTTTCGTCGCCGAACAGGTCGCCCGCCATCGGGCGTTCAGCCCCCGTGCCGCTGTTTCTGGCGGATCAGGCGCAAATAGGTGTCGGCGACCGCCTGGTTGATCGCGTCCCACTGGTATGCGCCGCTTTCGCGCACCGCCGCCGCGCCATGGTCGGCGCGCAGCGCCGTATCGCTGCAATAGCGCTGAAGATGGTCGGCAAAGCCCGATATCGACCCCGGCGCGACGAGATAACCCGTCTGGCCGTGCTTGACGATGCTTGCGCTTCCCGTCGCGCGCGCCGCCACCACGGGCAGTCCGCACGCCATCGCCTCGAGCGTGACATTGCCAAAGGTTTCGGTGATCGACGGGTTGAAAAAAATGTCGCACGAGGCAAGCGCGCGGGCGAGGTCGGCGCCGCCCTGAAATCCCACAAAATGCGCGTTCGGCAACCGCGATTCGAACCAGTCGCCCGCCGGTCCCTCGCCGATCACGACAACCTGGTGCGGCACGCCGCGCCGCCGGAGCGCGTCGATCGCGTCGGCAAAGACGTCAAGCCCCTTTTCCATCACCAACCGGCCGAGGAAGGCGATGGCGGGCGTGTCGTCGGCGATGCCGAGCGACCGGCGCCAGTCGGGGTCACGGCGACCGGGGTGGAAAATCCCCTGCTCGACGCCGCGCGTCCAGATGCCGATGTCATAGTTCATCCGCTGGTCGCGGAGCACCTGCGCAAAGCTTTCGGACGGCGCGATCAGCGCGTCGCAGCGACGGTAGAGGCGGCGCAGCCAGGCAACGACAAGCGGTTTGAGGAACGACAGGTTGTAATAGCGGAAATAGGTTTCAAAGCGCGTGTGGACCGAACAGGCCACCGGGATCCGGCGCCGCCGCGCCCACGCCGCCGCCTGCCGCGCCACGCGGTCGGGGCTGGAGATATGGACGATATTGGGCGCAAAGGATGCAAGGTCTTCGCGCACTCTGGACGAAAAGCTCAAAGGGATGCGATATTCGCTGCGCCCGGGGATTGCCATCGACGGCACGCTGACGAGGTCGCCCGTCGGTTCAAAATCGGGGTTGGCGACGGTCGGCGAATAGACGCGCACCGCCGCGCCGTGCGCCAGAAGATAACCGACGAGTCGATTGAGCGCCTTGTTCGCGCCGTCGGTCGTCATATTGTAATTGCCGCTGAACAGGGCGATGCGAAGGTCCGAAACGTCCATCCCGTCGCGCCTAATCCCTCCGCCCTGCAAAGGCAATTGCGTCAGAAACCCTCGCGGCGCTCCGATGGCGCCTCCAGGTCGACCTCGATGGGCGGGTGGAGCCGCAGGTGGTGAACGCGGCGTTCGTCGGCGTCGGTCACCTCGATCCGCCAGCCGCTGGGGTGGACAAGCACTTCGCCAACCTCGGGCACATGGCCCGCGAGCACCGCGGCGAGCCCGCCGAGCGTGTCGACATCTTCCTCGACCTCACCCAGCCGCGGGTCGACCGTTTCGCCCAGGTCGTCGAGTTCGGCGCGCGCATCGACTTCCCAGCAGCCGCCCTCGCCCGCGACGATCAGCGGTTCGGGCTCTTCGTCATGCTCGTCCTCGATCTCGCCGACGATCTCCTCGACCAGATCCTCGATCGTCAGCAGCCCTTCGGTTCCCGAATATTCGTCGATCACGATCGCCAGATGGGTGCGCTTGGCGCGCATTTCGGCGAGCAGGTCAAGCACGCCCATCGATTGCGGGACATAGAGCGGCTGGCGGAGCAGGTCGAGCAGCGGCGGCGGCGGCCGTTTTTCGGCGAGCACGGCAAAGACGTCCTTGACGTGGATCATGCCGATCACTTCGTCGAGGCTTTCGCGATAGACCGGCAGACGGCTGTGGCCCGCGTCGGCAAAGATGGCGAGGATGTCCTCGAACGTCGCAGTTTCGGGAATCGCGATGATCTCGCCGCGCGGCACCGCGACGTCGTCGACCGTCTGTTCGCCGAAATGGAGCAGGTTGCGCAGCATCTTGCGCTCGATGGGGGACAGGTCACCGACGATATTACTGCCGCGGCGATCCTCGCCCTCTTCCTCGGCCTCGTCGATGACCTCTTCGATCTGTTCGCGCAGCGACGGTTCCTTGTCGCCGCCAAAAAGCAGGTTTTTCAGTCCAGACAGCAGCCCGGACCTGCTACTGTCCTCTTCCGATCGGCTCGAAGACCCCTGTTCGTCGGGCATGATGGCAGCGTATCCCCAGTTAATCCTGATCCGCATATGGATTGGCGATACCCAGCGATGCAAGGGCTTTCACTTCCAAAGCCTCCATCGCGGCCGCCGCCGCATCGTCCATATGATCGTAACCGACCAGATGCAGCGCACCATGAACGATCAGATGCGTCGCATGATCGGCAAGCGAAACATTCTTCTCCGCCGCCTCGCGTGCGCAGGTTTCGCGCGCAAGCACGATGTCGCCGAGCAGGATTTCGCCATCATCGCTGTTGGCGAGACTTTCGAGCAAATCGGCCTGCACCTGCGGAAAAGAGAGGACATTGGTCGGCTTGTCCTTGCCCCGGAAATCGTGGTTAAGCGCGCGAACTTCGGCATCGTCGGTCAGGCGCACCGCGACCTCGACCAGCGGCGCCGCATCGACGAGCGCGGCAAAGGGGGTGATCGCAAGCGCGGCGGCAACTGCCTCGGCTGCACGCACCTCCCAGTCGAGCGCGTCGGGCCAGGGCATCGCGGCGTGGGTTTCGACGCTCAGCACGAAAAAGGCCGCGCGAAAAAGATGGCGGAAAACTGCGTAACTTCATTTGCGAATCGCATTTTCGGCGGCAGCTTTGCGCCTGCTGGATCGTCGTTCGACATCATGCCCATCCGCTACCGCGCCGCGGCGCCGTAGGACAGTCTTTTTTGGTGGCCCGCCGGTGACGGTTCTGGCGCGGGGGAGCGGTCGCGGCGCAATTGCGCCCCTCTCCTTCAAGCGAGGGATTTCATGTGCACAATCGGCCGGAAACCACCCAACCCATCAATGCACGTGCCGCAGCTTGTCGGGGTTGCGCATCACATAGATGCCCGTGATCCTGTCATCCTCGATCTGGAGCGCTGTCGTCTGAAGCTCGCCGTCGGCTTCGCGCGTGACGAAACCCGGCAGGCCGTTGATGACGCCCATGGAAACCAGCGTCGATCCATATTTACGCAGCAATACCGCGATGCTGCGATGCAATTTCATCACCATCGCCTTGCCAAGGATCGGGACCGCGGCCGCCGGGCGCTTGCCGCCGCCATCCGCCCACATGCCGACGTCGGCCGCGAGCATGGCGCCAAGCGCGGCCATGTCGCCGCTGCGCGACGCCTCGAAAAAGGCGTGCGCGATTGCCAGCCCGCGTTCCTTCTCCAGCTTGTAGCGCGGCCGCGCATCGCGAACGTGCGCGCGGGCACGGGCGGCGAGCTGGCGCGTTGCCGCCGGATCGCGTTCGATCGTCCTGGCGACCTCGTCAAAGCCGACGCCGAAGACGTCGTGGAGCAGGAAAGCCGCGCGTTCCAGAGGGGAGAGCCTTTCCAGCGCGAGCATCAGCGGCAGGGTCACGTCGTCGTCGGCATCCTGCTCGACGAGCGGATCGGGGAGCCAGGGGCCGATATAGGTCTCGCGCCGCGCCCGCGCCGATTTGAGCTGGTCGAGACAAAGCCGCGTCACCGTGCGGCGCAGAAATGCCGCGGGTTCGCGCACTGCATTGCGATCGGCGCCGATCCAGCGGATGAAGGCGTCCTGCACGACATCCTCGGCGTCGGCGACCGAACCCAGCATCCGATAGGCCACGCGCGTCAGCATCGGGCGCAGCGGGTCGAAATGCACCGCTGCGTCCGCGGCATCGTCGGGGCGCGTCGCCGTCATCAGGCCGCCCTGGCCGCGCCGCCTTCGTACCAGAGGTCAAAACCGACCGCGATCCGATTCCAGCCGTTGATGATGTTGATCATCAGGGTCAGCTTCACCTGTTCCTCCGGGGTGAAATGCGCTTCGAGCGCCTCTTTCGCGACCCTTTGTGTGTGCCCTTGCGACAGCGTGGTCAAGGCGTCGGTCCAGGCCAGCGCGGCGCGTTCGCGCGGCGTATAGACCGGCGCTTCGTGCCATGCGGCGAGCAGGTAGATGCGCTGTTCGCTTTCGCCCAGCGCGCGGGCGTCGGCGCTGTGCATGTTGATGCAATTGGCGCAGGCGTTGAGGATCGACGCGCGGATCTTGACGAGTTCGATCAGGCTTTTCTCGAGGCTCTTTTCGATCGCAAGGCTGGCGCCCATCCACTGTTTCATCAACTGCGGGGCGGCGGCGAAGGGGTCGGCTGCGCGGGTCATGTCATATCTCCGTCAAGGGGTTGGTACAGGCTTGACGAGACAGCAGCGGCGCGTGTGACATGAAGCAAAAAAATAATCGCATTGATCGTCATTGCGAGCGCAGCGAAGCTATGACGGCTTGATAATCCGCCGCTGGATCGTAGCGTCCGATCCTTATCGGCACGAAAGGGGGCAATCATGAAGTTTCTCGACGCTTATGGCGAACAGGCCTATGCGCTGCTGCGGATCGTGTCCGGCCTCTTGTTCCTCGCGCACGGCGTGCAGAAGTTCTTCCATTTCCCGGTCGCCTTTCCCTATCCGCTCAATCCCATGCTCTATGCGGCGGGAACGATCGAGATTGTCGCCGGCGCGCTGATCGTCATCGGCCTGTTCACCCGCCCCGCGGCCTTTATCGCGAGCGGCATGTCCGCCGTCGGCTATTGGGTCGCGCACGGGAGCCAGGGGCTTTATCCGATCGCCAACGGCGGCGAGACGATCGCGCTTTACTGCTTCATCTTCCTGTTCATCGCGACGCGCGGCGCGGGGGTGTGGAGCGTCGAGGGAACGAATAAGTAAGGGCCGGTGCGGGGTCGATGTGGGGTTTTCGGCCGGTTGCCGCCATCAAGCCCCCATCGCGCTCCACCGCCAAAAAATTGGGGGCAGCCGCTTCCGGCCACCCCCAGGTGCGGGCTTCACATGGTGAAGGGCGTCAAATCTTGCGCGTGTTCGCCTCGATCAGCTTCGTCGCTTCGGCAACGGCCCTGGCGGTCGTCAGCTTGCCGGCCTGAATCTCGTCGGCGATTTCGAGCAGGCGGCCGCTGATGACGGTGCCGGTATCGGCCTTTTCGTCGATCGCGATGCCGCCCTTCGTGGCGGCAACCCGGTCCCACGCCGCGCGCACCGCAGCCCAATAATCCCTGGTCGCCGCCCAATAATCGTCGGCGGCCTTCACATCATATTGGTCGTATCTGGTGTAGGTGTTCAGCACATATTCCTGGACGATCGGCACCAGCTTGCCGTCCTTGGTGCCCATCTTCGTATTGTCCTGCCAGTGGATCCAGCCGTCGGGGGTCGGCTGGTGGCGGTTGATCGCATAATAGCGGTCGTAAACGGGATTGCGGACGGCATCGCGGCGCGCGAGCGGGCGCCACGTCCAGTTGGAGCGCCAGCGGCGGATGCCCGCCTGCGTTTCAAACTCGCCCCAGCCGCCGTAGCGCGGGCTGTCGTCGACCTGATAAACGGTCTGCGACCAGCGGCCGGTGCGCATCCGTTCGGGGACATCTTCCCACACCCATTTGTTGCGGTCCGAATAGACGAGCACGCGCTGTGGTTCATATTCCCAGTCCTGCCGCCAATGCTTGATGATGTGCGTCTTGCCCTCATGCTCGATCACCAGCAGGTGCTGGAGCACGATCTTGCGCCCCGTGTCCTCGATGACGCGGACGACCTCGTGCCCGCCCGACGTCTTGGCGGCGAGCGGGGTGTAACCCGTGTCCCAGCGCGTCGATTCCTGCATGTCGAACCGCACCTTGTAATTGCCCGCCATCGCGAGGATGTCGGCGCGGTCCTGTTGGAAACTGGCCGCTGCCTTCTCGGCGGCAATCGGCGGGTGCGCCGAAAGTGTGGCGGGAATCGCGGCGGACAGCAGCAACCCCGTGATGATCGTGATCTTTTTCATCGTGCAGTCCTTCGTCTGGTTCAGAAACGGAAGCTCAGCGACACGCTCGCGTTGCGGCCGGGCTGGGTATAAGCGTCGGTTATGGTCGAATTGGCGGCGAGGCCGCGCGCATCGCTCCACCACGCATATTTCCTGTCCAGGATGTTGAAGACCCCGGCACGCAGCGTCAGCCCTTCGACAATCCGCGCAAAGGCCGTCGCATCAAGGATGGTGAAGGCGTCGGGGCGATAGCATTCGGCTGCGGTGCAGGCGCCGACCGCGCGCGACGCTTCCTTGCGTGCGCTGTGCGTCATCACGATCTGGCCACCGAAACGGCCGTTCTGCGGTTCACGATAGCCGACGCCGACCACCAGCTTGAGCGGGTCGATCGACGCCAGCGGCACGCGCGTCCCGTCGGGCTGGATCGAATTGCCCGTGGCATAGGAAAGGGCGAGCGTCGTATAGAGGCCGGACGACGCCCGCCCCTCGAACCGCGCTTCGGCGCCCTTGACGCGCGCACGGTCGAGATTGACGAACTGGAAGCGGATGGGATCGGCGATGGTGCCGGTGCCGCCGACCTGCTCCTGACTGATGAAATCCTTGTAGCGCGCCGAAAAGGCGGTGACGTCAAGGCTGACGGCATCGCTGCCAAGGCGCACGCCGCCCTCGAAACTTTTGCTGCGTTCGGGGCCGAGGTCGGGGTTCGGCACCGAACGATAGGAGAAAAAGGGCGAGGTCAGATTTTCAAAGAACTGGTTGACCTGCCCCGGTTCGGGCGCCTTGAAGCCCGTCGCATAATTGGCGAACAGGCGGACCTGGTCGGTGATTTTCCACACAGCGCCGATCTTGGGCGACAGGCGCGATCCGTCCTGCCCCGCGCCCGCGAAGGCGGGGAGCAACGGGTCATCCTGCGGCGACAGGTCGTACCAGTCGAAGCGCAGCGCGGGATAGAGCGTCAGTCGGCCATCGGCGATCGCAATCTCGTCACCGACGAACAGGCCGCCGCGGGTGAAGTCGGTGACCGGAAAGGCGCGCGTCGGAAAGGTTTCGCCTGCCGGCGGGACCGTGCCGTCGCGCAGTCCGCGCTGGCGCGTCTTGCTGATGTCGCCGCCGAAGACGAGCCGGTGGGTGATCGCGCCGGTCGCAAAGTCGGCGCGGGCGTCGGCCGAAGCGCCAAAGACACGGTTCTCAAAGGTGTTGAGGCGAGTGCGGTCGGGCGCCGGCGTGCGGTCTTCCTCGGTATATTGGCGGTCCTCGCCGTCCTGCCAGTAAAGCGCGACGCGCGCGAAATCGATCGCTCCATCGCCCTGCCAGCTCCAGTCGAACGAAACGCGCTTGCGCTCCCCCGTGTCCCAGCCTTCGAGCCGGTCGACCGTGCCCGCAAAACCTCCGCCCAGGCCCGTCAGCGCATTGGTGTAGAGCCGGGTGCCCAGATATTCGCCGGTCAGCCGCAGCTTGTGGCCGCTGGCGGGATCATAGACAATGCGCGCGAGCGCCGCGTTCGAGTGGCCGTCCTGTGGGTTGGGCCGGGTCCGCGCGGCGCCGGTGCCGCCAACGTCGCCCTTGTTGTCGAGTTCCTGATAATCGCGGCGGGTGTAAGCGGCCATCAGCGACCAGTCGCCGCTCTGCCCGGCAAGGATCGCGGTTTCGGAAAACTCCTTGTCGGCGCTTGCATAAGCGGCACGGAGAAGGCCGCCGACGCTTTTGCCGCCGCCCAGAAAATCGGCGGGGTCGGCAGTGATGAAGCTGACCGCGCCCGCGAGCCCGTCGCTGCCGTAGAGCGCCGACGAAGGGCCGCGCAGAATCTCGACCGACTTGACGAGGCCCAGGTCGACATAATCGCCGCGCCCCGCCGCCTGTGCCCCGAAGCTGAATCCGTCGGGGACGCGCACGCCGTCGACCTGGATCAGCACGCGGTTGCCGCCGATGCCGCGGATGTTGAAGCTGTCGTTGCCCGCGCGGCCGGTCGAACCCAATGCGGCGCCGAAGCGCGCGGGCTGGCGCTGGACGCTGACGCCTGGCTCGAAACGGACGAGGTCGCGGATGTCGGTCACCAGTTCGTCGGCGATCTGCTCGGCGCTCTTGACCGATACGGTCACGGGCACGTCCTCGATCCTGGCTTCGATGCGCGTCGCGGTGACGACGATCTGGTTCTTGCGCGCAAGCCAGTAGGCGCCGTCGTCGTCCTGCGCCATCGCCGGCTGCGCGGTCGCTGCGAACGCGAACCCCAGGGTGCTGCCCATGGCGAGGCGGGACAGGAACGGCGAACGATGGCGTGTCAATCTTCTTCCCCTTTTTGATTGCGATTGATTCGCAATAGCGGCGCTTTAGAAGCGCCAAATCCAGGGGTCAATATGCTATTGCGAGTCGTTCGCGAAAAACATCCGGGTGAGCGCCCGGCGTCGCCGAGCGTCGTCCCCGGTCAGCCGGAAGGGGGTAGGAGATGGCCGGGCTCCGTTCGCATTCGGCCACGATGTTGTCACATCCATCGTCTGACGGATGGCGGGGAACGACCGGAAACGGACCTTGGCTTTTTCGGGCACTCTCCCCTTCAGGGGAGAGATACGCAGGCCTGGCAGCTTGCTGCCCGGCCGGGATTGAGAGCGGTTTGGATGCGTCCCCCGCTCGTCAGGAGGGGGAGAGGGTCTTATGCCGCTCCCCAACCCAGAGCCGCCGCCTGCTCTAGCCCCCCTGCCCTTCATAGGCCTCGACGATCCGCCCGACGATCGGGTGACGAACCACGTCGGCGGCCGTGAAGCGGCTGACGCTGATCCCCTCCAGCCCTTCGAGCCGCGCGACCGCATCGGCGAGGCCCGAGGTCGCGGGCGCAGGCAGGTCGACCTGTTTCGGGTCGCCGCAGATGACCATGCGGCTGTTCATGCCAAAGCGTGTGAGGAACATCTTCATCTGCGGGATCGTCGTGTTCTGCGCCTCGTCCAGAATGATGAAGGCGTCGGCGAGCGTGCGGCCGCGCATGAAGGCCAGCGGCGCGATCTCGATTTCGCCGCTCGCAATGCGGCGCTCGACCTGCTCGGCGGGCAGGCAGTCGTGCAAGGCGTCATAGAGCGGGCGCAGATAGGGATCGACCTTTTCCTTCATGTCGCCGGGCAGAAAGCCCAGCTTCTCGCCCGCCTCGACCGCGGGGCGCGAGAGGATGAGGCGCTGGACGCTGCCGGTGATGAGCTGCGCCACGGCCTGCGCGACCGCGAGATAGGTCTTGCCCGTCCCCGCCGGCCCCAGCGCGAAGATCACCTCGTCGCGCGCGAGCGCCTGCATATAGGGAACCTGTGATGGCGCGCGCGGGACGATCGTTTTCTTGCGCGTGCGGATCATCACCGTCGGCGTCTCGCTCGCGTCGTGGCGGATGATGCCGTCGAGCGTCGGCTGCGCCGACATCGCGATCACGCCGTCGACCATGCCGGCGTCGACTTCCTGCCCCTTTTCGATGCGGTCATACAGGTCGGTGAGGACATCGCGCGCGCGCGCGGCGGCTTCGGCCTCGCCCTCGATCTGCACGCGGTTGCCGCGCGCCGAAATATAGACGCCGAGTCGATTTTCGATCGCGACAAGGTTGCGATCGAACTCGCCGAAAAGGATGCCCAATAATTGTGTCCGTTCAAATTCGGCCGTCAGTCGAACGCGATCGCCGGGTTCGGCGGGGGCAGCGGCGGTCAGCGGACGTTTGGACACGTGGGCAGGGCTCCTTCGTTCAATAGCTACCTGTGTATTCCCGCAAAGGCGGGAGTCCATCACCAATGGATCCGAAAATCAACGGCCGGAGCTGGATTCCCGCTTTCGCGGGAAGACAGATCGCCCGAAATGGCACTAGGCAACCGCCATCAGCGCTTCGGCGCCGAGGCTGTTCGGGCCCGCGGACGTGATGCGCACGTCGACCATGGCGCCGATCGCGAGGCCCGGCGCGGTGACATGCACCGACTGGAGCCACGGCGATTTGCCGATCAACTGGCCGTCGCGCTTGCCCTTGCGTTCGAGCAGCAGGCGCGTCGCGCGGCCGACAGTCGCTTCGTTGAACGCCTGTTGCTGCTCGTTGAGCAAGGCTTGCAGGCGCTGGAGGCGATCGTTCATCACCGCTTCGTCGACCTGCCCCTCCATCGTCGCCGCGGGGGTTCCGGGGCGGCGCGAATATTTGAAGCTGTAGGCCATCGCATAGCGGGTGGCACGCACGATCGCGAGCGTCGCCTCGAAATCCTCCTCGCTTTCGCCGGGGAAACCGACGATGAAATCGCCGGATATCGCGATGTCGGGGCGTGCTTCGCGCACGCGTGCGATCAGCTTCAGATAGGATTCGACGCTGTGACTGCGGTTCATCGCAGCGAGGATGCGGTCGCTGCCCGCCTGCACCGGCAGGTGGAGGAAGGGCATCAGCTTGTCGACCTCGCCATGCGCGGCGATCAACCCGTCGGTCATGTCGTTGGGATGGCTGGTGGTATAGCGGATACGCTCCAGCCCATCCTCTTTCGCCAGAGCGCGGATCAGCCCGTCGAGGCCGATCGCACGGCCCCGGTCATCCTCGCCATCCCAGGCGTTGACATTCTGCCCCAGCAGCGTGATTTCGCGCACGCCGCCTGCCACCAATGCGCGCGCTTCGGCGATCAGGTCGGCGAACGGCCGACTGATTTCGGCGCCGCGCGTATAGGGAACGACGCAATAGGTGCAGAACTTGTCGCACCCTTCCTGCACGGTCAGAAAGGCGGTCGGGCGCTGGCCGCCGGCGCGCTTCGGCAGCGCGCCGAACTTGCTTTCGAGCGGCATGTCGAGGTCGATCGCCTTCTCGCCCTTTTCGGCGCGCGCGATCAGATCGGGCAGGCGGTGATAGGCCTGCGGGCCGACGACGACATCGACGCTCGGCGCGCGGCGCGCGATTTCGGCGCCCTCGGCCTGCGCGACGCAGCCGGCGACGGCGATCGTCGGGGTGCTGCCGTCGGCGCGCTTCAGCCGCCCGATGTCCGAATAGACTTTTTCGGCCGCTTTTTCGCGGATATGACAGGTGTTGAGGACCACAAGGTCGGCGTCGGCGCCGTCGGCGGCGGGCACATAGCCTTCGGCGCCCAGCATTTCCGCCATGCGCTCGCCGTCATAGACGTTCATCTGGCAGCCGAAGGATTTGACGTGAAATGTTTTGGGGGCGTCGGATTTCATCGGCGCGCTATAGGCGATGCGGCGTCGCGGCGGAAGAGCGCGCGATCTGGGTCGCAATCGCGGTGCGCGCGGCCTCGGCGAGCAGCTTGCGGTCGCCCTCGACAGCGTCGGGCAGCGGCTCCAGATAATGAATCGTCAGATGCACCGGGCGCTTGCGCGCGAGCAGCCGCTTGAAATTGTCGAGACCCGATTCGGGGTCGAGCCACGCAATATCGCGCGCTTCTGTGCCATAATCCAGGAATACCGGCTGGACGCGCAAGCGCGGCGGCGTCGGGATAACCGCCTGGAGCAGCGACGGACGAAAGGGAAGCAGGCCGTCGCCGGGGCCGGTCGTCCCTTCGGGGAAAAGCGTCACGGGCTGCCCGCGCGCCAGCGCATTGCGCAGGTCGTTGGCCTGGCTGTGGATTTCGCGCCGCGCCTCGCGCTGGACGTATACGGTGTGATTCTGGTCGGCGAGCCAGCCGACGAGCGGCGTCGTCCCGACCTCTGCCTTGGACACAAAGGCCGACCGCGCCGCACCGCCAAGCGCCAGAATGTCGAGCCAGCTGACATGGTTCGACACGAACAGCACGTCGCGCCGCAACCGCGTTCCCGTCGTGCGGATGCGCAAGCCGGCGATCCAGCCGACGGCATTCATAAAGGCCATGACCATCGGCGACGGACGCCCGACGGCGCGATAGACAAGATGCGGGACGATCAGAAAAAGGAGCGTCAGCACCATCAGCGCCAGGCGAACGACCGTCCGCCAGGTTATCGAAGAGCGATCAGTCGCGCTTGCGATCGATGGCGACACCGTAAAGCTCCATGCGGTGATCGACGAGGCGGAAGCCCAGCCGTTCGGCGATCACCTTCTGCAACGCTTCAAGTTCGGGATCGACAAACTCGATCACCTTGCCCGTCTCGACGTCGATCAGATGGTCGTGATGCGCCTCCGGCGCAGCTTCGTAGCGCGAGCGGCCGTCGCCGAAATCGTGGCGGTCGAGGATGCCGGCTTCCTCGAACAGGCGAACGGTGCGGTAAACGGTGGCGATCGAAATGCCGCTGTCGATCTTCGACGCGCGATCATAGAGCGTCTCGACGTCGGGGTGATCCTCCGATTCCGAGATGACGCGCGCGATGATGCGGCGCTGTTCGGTGATCCGCAGCCCCTTTTCGTGGCACAGCGCTTCGAGGTCGATATTGCCGGACATGCTTGCCTTTCCTGCCGATGCGGCCGCGTCTGTCGTTATGGAAACTGTATAGGCACGCGCAGCCGATAGGACAAGGGCGGCGCCCCTGCGGCACCGCCCCGGCCACCCTGCGGCACGAATGTTCGCGGCGCGCTATGCCTTGGTCTTGCGGCGACGTCCGCCACCCCGCCCCTTGGTGCCGAGGCCGATTTCCTTCGCCAACGCGCGGCGCTTTTCGGCATAGTTGGGCGCGACCATCGGATAGTCGGCGGGCAGCCCCCATTTCGCGCGATAATCGTCGGGGGTCATGCCATAATGCGTCATCAGATGGCGGCGGAGCATCTTCAGTTTTTTGCCATCCTCAAGGCAGACGATATAGTCGGGTTTGACCGACGCGCGCACCGACACCGCGGGCACCGGCTTTTCTTCGATCACCGGCGCGCCGCCAAGGCCCGAAAGCGCCGCGTGGACATTGTTGATAAGCAGCGCAAGATCGGAAATCGCGACGCTGTTGTTGCTGACATGCGCTGCAACAATATCGGCGGTCAGTGTAACGAGCATGTCATTGGTGTCGGCTTGGTCGGGCATGACACTATTCCTTATATTGGCTTTCCCAGAAGTCAGGCGGGAGATTATTGCATCTATTCTTTTGCATTTATTCTTTCGCCTGACCGAACAGTGGCACGTTGGACGCAATTGCGCAACGTCCCATCAGCCCGATCTGTCGGTCCGTCCAGAGCGACGCATCGTAATCGCGTCGCGCATCACGCCATCCCGACCGCGATAATAAGCAGCGCGGCGCCCGCATTCTGAAAAGCCTGCGCGCGCATAAAGATGAATCGCATCATTATCGGCCCGCATTTCAAGGAAATAGTCTTCGGCGCCTTGTTCTGCGGCCCACGCTTGCCAGTCGTCCATCAACCGCTGGCCGATTCCGCGCCCGCGATCCGCTGGATCGACCGCGAGCAGCAGCAGCTCGCTTTCCGGCCCCGCCATCCGCGCGGCGGAAAAGCCGCAGGCGCGGTCACCGTCCCACGCGATCGCAACCCGCGCCGAGGGAAGCGCGAACAAGGTCAGAAGCTGCGCCGCGCTCCACGCCTCGCCATAGGCCGCATCGAAGGCCGCCTCCATCACGCGCATCACGGCGGGGACATCGCCGACGCGCGCGGTGACAATGCGAACCGTGCCGGTCATGCGCCGATCATCGGTTTGGCGTCGGGCGCGCGCCCGTAGACGGGACTCGGCGGGCTGATCAGCGCGGCAGGCGGCAGGCGCAGAAAGGCGCGCGCGTCGGGCAGGAGCGTCAGCGCGCGCCCCGTCGTCCCGCGCCGTGCAAGGAAGGCTTCGGCGCGATTGCCGACGACCAGCGAATCGCCCAGCGCCACCGCCGCGTCGGGGGGCAGCGAGCGCACCTCGGCGCGGGGCGACAGGTCGGCGGCGAAAGGCTGGACAAACCATTGGCCGTGACCGCCCTCCATCACGACAAGCGCACCGCCCGCTTCGCCGATTGCATCGGCCGCAGCAGCGGCAACGAGCGCAAGGGTCGAAAAACCATGCACCGGCACCTGCCAGCCGAGCGCGAGCGCGCGCGCGGCGGCGACGCCGATCCGCACGCCGGCAAAGCTGCCGGGGCCGCAGCCAACCGCGATAGCGTCGGCGCGCCCGCCGTCCGCAAGCGCGGCGATCAACGGAACGAGCCGCTCGGCATGGCCACGGCCGATCACCTCATGGCGAAAGTCGACGACGCGCCCGCCCGCCACCAGCGCGACCGAGCAGGCCTCGCTGGCACTGTCGATGACGAGCGTTCGCTCGTCAGACAAGGCGATTGAAACGCTCGAAGCCCGGGCGCGGGCTGCGGTCAAAGATCGTCGCGGGGTCGCCATAGCCGAGCGTCGAAATGAAGTTACTCTTCACCTTGGGCTGGTCGGCAAAGAAGGCCTTGTCGACCGCGTCATTGTCGAACCCCGACATCGGCCCGGTGTCGAGACCGAGGGCACGCGCGGCGAGCAGGAAATAGGCGCCCTGCAGGCTGGAGTTGCGGAACGCGGTCGCTTCGGCAAGCGCATCCTTGCCCGCAAACCAGCTGCGCGCATCGGTGTGCGGGAAAAACTCGGGCAGATGCTCGTAAAACTCAAGGTCCATGGCGATGATCGCGGTGACCGGCGCGGCCAGGATCTTTTCCGCATTGGCGGGCAAGGCGTGGGCCGCGAGCCGCTCCTTCGCCGCGTCCGACACGCACCAGACGATCCGCGCCGGCAGGCTGTTCGCGCTCGTCGGCCCGAACTTCATCAGATCCCATATCGCGTGAAGCTGTGCTTCCGACACCGGCTTGTCGAGATAGCCATTATAGGTGCGCGCGGCGCGGAAAAGCTGGTCGAGAGCGCTGTCGGAAAGCGGCTCGCTCATAATTCGGTCTCCTGAAACACATGGTCAGACGGCGTGAACCGCCGTTACCTCGGGCACATAATGTTTCAAGAGCGACTCGATGCCATTTTTCAATGTGGCGGTCGACGAGGGGCAGCCGGCGCACGCGCCCTGCATCTTCAGATACACATGGCCCTTGTCGAAACCGCGATAGACGATGTCGCCGCCATCGTTGGCGACCGCTGGCCGCACGCGCGTTTCGATCAGCTCCTTGATCTGTTCGATGATGTCGGCGTCGGCCGGGTCATCGGCAAAGCCTGCATCCTCCGCGGGCACCGGAAAGGTCGCGCGCGCGGCATGGAACAACGGCACATCGGCAAGGAAATGGTCCATGACGATGCCCAGCACGTCGGGCTTCACATCCGTCCATTCGGCGCCGGGGGCGATCGTCACCGACACGAAGTCGCGGCCGAAAAAGACGCCCGTGACGTCGCCCAGCGAAAAGAGCGCGCTCGCAAGCGGCGACGCCTCGGCCTCTTCGGGGCTGGCAAAGTCGCGCGTTCCCGCCTCCATCACCGTCCGGCCGGGCAGGAACTTGAGCGTCGCGGGATTGGGCGTCGATTCGGTTTCGATCAGCATGCGGTGCATGTGGGATGCCATCGCCCTTTGTGCAAGCGCCATCGGGGCGCTAGAGGACGGCGATGCGCCGCTTCACCCATTTCGCTGCCGTCGACTGGTCGGGCGCGCGCGGCGAACGGCAGCGCGGCATCGCGCTCGCCATCGCCAAGGGGCGCGACGCCCCGGCGCTGGTGCGGCCCGGCCATATCTGGTCGCGCGCGGAGATACTGGCGTGGCTGCAAGGCGTCGCCGAAACCGGCGCCGACATGCTGATCGGCTTCGACTTTTCGGCCGCCTTCGCCTTTGCCGACCGCGGCGGCTATTTTCCCGAATGGGACGAAAGCCCGCCTGACATGCCCGCCCTGTGGTCACTGGTCGAGCGGCTCGCCGCCGCCGATCCGCATTATGAAACAAGCGGTTTCCTGCACCACCCGGAGGCGCGGCGCCATTTCCGTCACGGCGGCGGCGACGTCGGCGATCTTTTCGCGCCCGGCACGGGGCGGCTGCGCGTCGTCGAACAGCATCAGCGCGCGACGCGGCAGGCGGCAAGCGTCAGCAATTTCAACCTGGTCGGCGCGGCCCAGGTCGGCAAGGCGAGCCTCAGCGGAATGCGGCTGCTGCACCGGCTGCGCGGTCGGATCCCGCTCTGGCCGCTCGATCCCGTGCCGACGACCGGCCCGCTGCTCGTCGAAATCTATACCAGCCTTGCCGCGCGCGCGGCGGGACTTGCGGGCGGGCGCAGCAAGATTCGCGACGGACGCGCGCTCGACGCTGCACTCGCCGCGCTCGGATCGCCGCCCGCGGGCGTCGCCGGCCCGGTCAGCGACCATGCCGCCGATGCGCTGCTCGCCGCCGCATGGCTGCGCGACATATCGGCAAAGGCTGCGCCCTGGGCGCCCGCTCCGCTTTCCGGGGCGCTCGCGCGGACCGAAGGCTGGACCTTCGGCATCGTCTGACATGGTTTCGACAGGGCATATTTTCCGCTGGCAGATATTTCCATCCGTCCGAAAAATGCCTAGGGGGCGCAAGACGCCGGCTTAGCTCAGTTGGTAGAGCAACCGCCTTGTAAGCGGTAGGTCGTCAGTTCGAGTCTGACAGCCGGCACCATTCCCCAATCCGCGACAGGCGGCGCGCAGCCCTTGAATCGGGCGCAGCCGTTCCCAATTTCAGATGGCCGGATGCCGATCCGGGTCCGGTGGACATGGAGAGCGTCGGCTCTTCCTTACCGGCGCATCTCATGCCCGAATTGCTTCGTAAAGGAGGATTTGGAAATGAGGAGCAACTTTGACTTCACGCCCTATCGGCGTTCCACGGTCGGTTTCGACCGTCTTTTCGATCTGCTCGAAACCGGGATGCGCGGCGACGCGGCCGATGGCTACCCGCCTTTCGACATCGTGCGACAGGGCGAGGACAGCTATCGCATAACGATCGCGGTCGCGGGCTTCCGTCCGGACGAGATCGAAGTGATCGCGCAGCAGAACCAGCTTACCGTCACCGGCAAGCGCGCCAGGGACGACGGCAAGGGCGAATATCTGCACCGCGGCATCGCCGCGCGCGACTTCGAGCGACGCTTCCAGCTTGCCGACTATATCGAGGTCGGCGAGGCAGGTTTCGACAATGGCCTGCTTTGGATCGAGTTGAAGCGCGTCGTCCCCGAAGCGATGAAACCACGCAAGATCGCGATCGGCAGCGGCAATTCCACCCCCGATCGCATCGCATCGCGCAACAAGAAGGCCCTCGAATCGGCCTGATCGTCGCGCGAAGGCCGAAGCGCCGTCCGACCCGCCATGCCAGGCGGGCCGGTCGGCAACCTTGTTCCAGTCTTGAGGAGATGATTATCATGTCACTTCGCGATCTCATTCCGTGGAGCCGACAGGAAAACCGGCTCCCCATTGCAGCAGACACGCGCGACAGCGCGGAGTATGAAACGCATCCGCTGCTTTCGCTGCACCGCGAGGTCAATCGTCTGTTCGACGATGTGTTTCGTGGCCTTGGCGGCACAGGCCCGGTGCGGTTCGACGCGCGCGGCGTGTGGCCTCATATCGAAATGGGCGAAACCGACAGCGAAATCCGCATCACGGCCGAACTGCCCGGCCTCGAAGAGAAGGACGTCGACCTCAGCGTCGAGGAAGGCGTGCTGACCCTGCGCGGCGAGAAACGCGCGGACATCGAAGACCGCGACCGCGGCTATTCCGAGCGAAGCTATGGTCGCTTTGAACGCCGTATCGCCCTGCCGTCGGGGATCGACCGCGATAAGGCGACTGCGACGTTCAGGAACGGCGTGCTCTCCGTCCGCCTGCCCCGAACGGAGGCGGCGAAGAAAAATGTTCGCCGCATTCCGATCAATGGCAAGGCCGCATGAAGCCGTCGCCCGGACGATCGGGCTGATCCCCGACGACGTCCGGGCGATCGTCGAGCCGGTCCCCCGGCGCGCGTCATCGACATCAGGGCGCAGGTTTCGTGACCGCTGGCGGGTGCGCTTCGTGCCGCGATGGGCGCCTTCGATCGACCCGCTTACGGGCTGGACCGGCGGCGGCGATCCGCTTGCCACCGTGGAGTTGCAGTTCGCGAGCCGAAGATCCGCGGAGCTTTATTGTCGTCGCGCGGGCATCCCTTTCGAAAGCCGGGGCGTGCCGCCGGCTCGGTCGCGCGCGGCAAAGCTTCCGCCCGGCGACGCGATGGCGCTGTGCTGCTGGCCGACGGGGCCGCACCCGCGATGCTGCGGACGCTATCCCGTCGCGGGGCGATTTGCGGCGCGGAAAGACGATGAGCCGCAGCGCGCTGCATAGCGCGCTGCGGCAGCGCTCACTGGACCGAGATCACGCCATCGACCGCGCGCCACTCGGCCGGGCGGATCAGTCGTTCGTGCGCGATCCGCACCGAATGGAGCGCGGCCTCGATTTCCCGCCGCCAATGGTCGAGGAAATTGAACAGCACGGGAAAGTCGGGCGCGAGATCATATTCCTGCCAGACAAAAAGCTGCAACAACGACGGGTGATCGGGTCGGTAATAATGAATCTCGGCCGTGGTCAGCCCATAGCCCCGCAACTGCCGGGCCAACGCCGACTCGCTCATTGCGCGCGCGGACGCTCCCCGCCCCGCCCATCGGCCGTCGGCGGCATCATGCGTCCCCTGCGCAACGGGTGGGCGCGATTTGTGCCGGTTGGCCGACCGAATCCGGACCTGTCGCAGGGCGCGGCGCGGTCCGACGCCAACCGCGCGAGCACGGCGTGCGCGACCTCCGGTTCGAACCGCGGCTGGCGCTCAGCGTCAAAGGGATGAAGAATACGGGAAAATGGCTGCGACATGATCGTGCCTCCTTCCTGTGTCGCTTCCTGTTCGCGGCCGCGGCGCCGCGGCGCGGAAGCAATTTTGGACCGGATACGAGCCGCGTCAAGAGGGTCGGCAGCCGACGGAAACACATTCCCTTGGCACTCTCGATCCAAGAGTGCCAAAATTTTCTCGCGCCCCTCTTGAAGCGCGAAAATCGCTTTCCTAGCTCCATCATGCCGCCCGTCCGGGAAGGCGGGCGGTTCGCATCATATCGTTATGCAATCAGGAGGTTATGCATGCATTTCCGTCCCTTGCACGACCGTGTGGTCGTTCGCCGCATCGAAGCCGAGGAAAAAAGCTCGGGCGGCATCATCATTCCCGACACCGCCAAGGAAAAGCCGCAGGAAGGTGAAGTGGTCGCCGTGGGCCCCGGCGCGCGCGCCGAGGACGGCACGGTGACGGCGCTGGACGTCAAGGTCGGCGACCGCATCCTGTTCGGCAAATGGTCGGGCACCGAGGTCCGCATCGACGGCGAGGAACTGCTCATCATGAAGGAAAGCGACATCCTCGGCGTTATCGAGCGGGTCGAATCGCTGAAGAAGGCTGCGTAACGCCAGCCCGTTTTGACCAAATCGTGAAAGGAATCTGACAAGGAGGTATCCAGATGGCTGCCAAGGAAGTGAAATTTGCGTCGGACGCGCGTGATCGCATGCTGCGCGGCGTGGATACGCTTGCGAATGCAGTGAAGGTCACGCTCGGCCCCAAGGGCCGCAACGTCGTGCTCGAAAAAAGTTTCGGCGCACCGCGAATCACCAAGGACGGCGTCACCGTGGCCAAGGAAATCGAACTTGCCGACAAGTTCGAGAATATGGGCGCACAGATGCTGCGCGAGGTTGCGTCGAAACAGAATGACAAGGCCGGCGACGGCACCACGACCGCCACGGTGCTGGCTCAGGCGATCGTCCGCGAAGGATCGAAAGCGGTCGCCGCGGGTATGAATCCGATGGACGTCAAGCGCGGCATCGACCTTGCCGTCAACGCCGTCGTCAAGGATCTTGAGGCGCATGCCCGAAAGGTCAGCGCCAACAGCGAAATCGCCCAGGTCGCGACGATATCGGCGAACGGCGACGAGGAAGTCGGACGCATCCTTGCCGAAGCCATGGACAAGGTCGGCAACGAGGGCGTCATCACCGTCGAGGAGGCGAAAAGCCTGGCGACCGAACTCGAAACCGTCGAGGGCATGCAGTTCGACCGCGGCTATCTGTCGCCCTATTTCATCACCAATGCCGAGAAGCTGAAGGTCGAGCTCGACGACCCCTATATCCTGATCCACGAAAAGAAGCTGTCGAACCTGCAGGCGATGCTGCCGCTGCTTGAAGCGGTCGTGCAGTCCGGCAAACCGCTGCTGATCATCGCCGAGGATGTCGAAGGCGAAGCGCTGGCGACGCTGGTGGTTAACCGCCTGCGCGGCGGGCTCAAGGTTGCGGCGGTCAAGGCGCCGGGCTTTGGCGACCGTCGCAAGGCAATGCTGGAGGACATCGCGGTCCTCACCGGCGGCAATGTGGTGAGCGAAGAACTGGGCATCAAGCTCGAGAATGTGACGGTCAACATGCTTGGCCGCGCCAAGAAGGTGGTGATCGACAAGGATCATACGACGATCATCGATGGCGTCGGCGCCAAGACCGACATCGACGCACGTATCGGCCAGATCCGCCAGCAGATCGAGACGACGACCAGCGATTATGACCGCGAAAAGCTGCAGGAGCGCCTCGCCAAGCTTGCCGGCGGCGTTGCGGTGATCCGCGTCGGCGGCGCAACCGAGGTCGAAGTCAAGGAACGCAAGGACCGTGTCGACGACGCGCTTCATGCGACGCGCGCGGCGGTCGAGGAAGGCATTCTTCCCGGCGGCGGCATTGCGCTGCTCCGTGCGCTGAAGGCGCTCGACGGCCTCAAGGCGGCGAACGACGATCAGCAGTCGGGCATCGACATCGTCCGGCGCGCGCTCCGCGCACCGACGCGCCAGATCGCCGACAATGCGGGCGAGGACGGCGCGTGGATCGTCGGCAAGCTGCTCGAAAGCAGCGACTATAACTGGGGCTTCAACGCCGCCACCGGCGAATATGAAGACCTGGTCAAGGCCGGCGTGATCGACCCGGCAAAGGTCGTCCGCACGGCGCTGCAGGACGCGGCGTCGGTCGCCGGACTGCTGATCACCACCGAAGCGCTCGTTGCCGAGTTGCCGAAGGAAGAGAAAGCCGCGCCGATGCCGGCGATGGATTTCTGACCCGTGCGGGGGTGGCGGAAAGCCGCCACCCCCAATCGCCGCCACGCGGCGGACGCGCGCAATCAGCGGGTCGCTGCCACCGCGGCCCTGGCCGTCACATGCAACAACGCGCGAAACTCGGCGAGCAAGGCGGGGTCGGCGGGATCATATCGGCGTTCGCTGCCGAACTGGTTGCCGTTGCAAACATAGAAAGCGTCGTGACGTCGCGCGGATGCGGCGAGGTCACCCGAGAATCCTTCGACGATGGCGCCCGCGATCGTTTCTTTTACGTCGAACGAACCATAGTTCCCGATCGCCGCCCCGACGCCCGCACGAAATTGATCGCGGCGCCGACAGCGCACCCATCAGCGGAACGATCCGCCGCTTGTGAAAATCCTGCCTCATTCCCCACCCCTTCCATCTCGCCGAACGATGTTCCGCCCCTGCAAACGCATGGCGACGACAAAAAATGATGCGTCCTGTCCTGTATGAATAATAATAATACGCGCCCCATCTATATCCTTCGGCATATGGACCCGGCGCAGCTCCTGGCCTCCGTGGGCGGGGGATGAAATCCCTCTTTCCTATATGGCGCCGTCATGCTCTAGCAGCACCAAGTTCGCCGAGGCTTCAGCTGGGGCTCGGCCCTTGGGGCCGATCGACCTTCGGGCAATGGCGAGCCGAAAATGGGGGTTCAGCGCGACCCGAAGCACGGCGTGCCGATGGCCGGTGAGCGACGGAAGCGCAAACACCCTCATTGACAGGCCGCCGGAACCGAATGTCGATCGCCCATAAAGCCACAGAGGACACAAAGGGCCCGTGCATGCGGGTCTTTGGTGGCTTTGGGGGGAACCGCAAGACTGACGGGAGATAGGTGTGCATCCGTTCCGCTGGCTGATGGTCGCGATCCTGACCCTGATGCTCGCCGCCTGCTCGCCCGGCGCACCGAAAGACGCCGAAATTGTCATCCCCAAAGGTGCGAGCATCGCCAGGGCTGGCGAGATACTCGAGGAAGCCGGGCTGGTTTCGGCGTCGAGTTTTCGCAATCAAGCCCGTTTTTTCGGATCGGACGAGCCGATCAAGCCCGGCGAATATCGAATCGAAAAGGGGATGGATGCAGGCGATATTCTGAAGCTGCTCCAATCGGGTAAGACGATCCAGCGCCTGGTGACGATTCCAGAGGGCATGCCTTCGATCATGGCCTGGGAACGGTTGATGGCAGAGGAGCGTTTGACGGGCGAAATCCCCGTGCCAGCCGAGGGCAGCATCCTGCCCGATTCCTATGCGTTCACCACGGGCGAAAGCCGCGCGGCGGTGGTCGCGCGAATGCAGGCTGCGATGGACAAGGCCTTTGCCGAATTGTGGGCGAAACGCAGTCCGCGCACGGCGGTGAGGAACCGCAACGAGGCGATCACGCTTGCCTCGATCGTCGAAAAGGAAACCGCCGTCGCGGCCGAGCGCCGCACCGTCGCGGGGGTCTATACCAATCGCCTCGCGGTGGGGATGCGGCTTCAGGCCGATCCGACGATCATTTATCCGATCACCAGGGGCAAGCCGCTCGGCCGCCGCATCCTGCGTTCCGAAATCCAGGCGGTGAACGACTATAACACCTATGCGATGGCGGGGCTGCCCAAGGGGCCGATCGCCAACCCCGGCAGGGCGTCGATCGCCGCCGTGCTCGACCCCGAAGCCAACGACTATCTCTTCTTCGTCGCGCGCGGCGACGGCAGCCATGTCTTTGCGCGCACGCTCTCCGAACATAATGCCAATGTCCGGAAATGGTATGCGCTTCGCCGCGAACGAGGGGAAATGTAGGCGCACCGCGAAAGGGATGATGGGAGGATGAGGATGCGAACTTTGTCGATCACACTGGCGCTTGTCATCGGGCTGGCCGCCTGCGCGGCGAACGGCGAGGGGGCGGCCAATCCGCATGCCGCCGACGTTCGTTTCGAGGACGGGCCGCGCCTCGGCGCGCCGCGGGCGACCCATCAACTGATTGCGACCGCGGACGGCAAGCTGCTGGCCATCGGCGGCTGCGTGCGTTCGGGTTGCGACGTCGGGCCCGCCAGCGCGACGGTCGACATCATCGATGCGGCCAGCATGGCGCTGGTCGGTCGCGGCCGTCTGCTCGCCGCGCATGTCCAGCCATCGGCCGTCGCGCTGCGCGACGGCCGGGTGCTGATCGCAGGCAGCTGGATCGACGGGCGCCCGGCCACGTCGATCGAGATATTCGATCCCCGAACCGGCAAATCGGTCGCGGGACCGGCGTTCGGCGGACCGCGGGTCAATGCCGCCGTCGTCGGACTTGCCGACGGACGGGTTCTGATCGCCGGCGGTTATGACGGCCAGGATGCGCTCGGCGATGCGCTGATCTTCGATCCCGCCAGCGGAAAGCTGTCGGCGGCAGGCCGGCTCGTTACGCCGCGCGCAGGGGCCAGCGCCACCTTGCTGTCCGATGGCCGGGTGCTGATCGTCGGCGGCGGACGCGCCGAACGACGCCCCCGGATCGCCCTTGCGAGCGCCGAAATCTTCGACCCGGCAACGGGACGCTTCGAGGCAGCGGGATCGCTGGCGGAAGGGCGCTACAAACATGGCGCGGTCCGGCTCGACAATGGTGACGTGCTCGTCGTCGGCGGCTCCGATGGACGCGATTCCGGCGGCAAATTGCGTTCGGTCGAACGGTATGATGTGGCCGCGGGCCGCTTTGTGCCCGCCGGTCAGTTGCTCGCCGGACGCTACAAGCTGGCGGACACCCTGCTTGTTCTGCCTGGAAACCGGGTGCTCGTGGCGGTCGACGATCTGATGCCCGAGATTTTCGATGTTGCGAGCGGTCGCAGCAACCGGGTCGACCATGACCTCGGCGATCGCTGGAACTTCATGGCGCTGGCGCGCGTCGATTCGCGGCGCGCGTTGCTGGCCGGCGGTTACAGCGAAAAGGGGATCGACCCGACCGATCGCAGCTGGGTCATCCATCTGCCGACGGGGGCGTCGTGACCACTGCCAAACTCTTTCTCCATGGTGTGCCGGACAGCCCGGCGATCTGGCGGCCCCTGCTCGTTGAACTTGACCTTGGCGACACACCGGTCGCGGTGCCCGCGCTCCCCGGTTTCACCGCGCCGCTCCCCGCGGGCTTTGCAGCGACCAAGGAAGCCTATGCCGACTGGGCGGTGCGAGAGGCCGAAACGCTGTTCGCCGCGCACGGACCGATCGACATCGTCGGGCACGATTGGGGTGCGCTGTTCGCGCAGCGCGTGGCGATGCTGCGCCCCGATCTCGTCCGCAGCTGGACAGCCGCGAACGCGGTGATCGAACCCGAATATCGCGGGCACCGCATCGCGCGCATCTGGAACACGCCCGTCCTCGGCGAAATCTTCATGGCGCTGAGCCAGGCCGACAAGCTCGCCAGGGGGCTGGCGGCGCAGGGGATGCCAGCCGATATCGCCGCAGAGGCGGCGGAACAGTGGAACAACAAGGACAAGCGCCGCGCAATATTGAAACTCTATCGTTCGGCCAGAGGCTTGCGCTTCGCGCATGATTGGGCGCTCGACATTCCGAAACTCCCCGCAAGCGGCGCGCTGATCTGGGGAGCGGGCGACCCCTATGTCGAACTGGCCGTCGCACAGCGCTATGCCGCGAGCACGGGCACGCCGCTGACGGTGATCGACCGGGCGGGTCACTGGGCGATCGCCGAACGCCCGGCGGCGGTCGCCGCGGCGCTGCGCGCTTTCTGGAATGCGCTTGAAACCTGATCGGATCAGACGATCAATCTGACCTGATTAATCGATTGGATCGCCACGCGGCGGCCGGTTAGGCCAACAGGTATCGGGAAAGGATGTTCCCCATGGGCACTGGCAAGCGCGGCACGACGCGGCCTTTCCCTGCCGATCCCGAAAACAGCGATCCGGATACCCCCCCTCCCGTCCGGTTCTCTGGCGCCGCGCCCATCATCGTTACGGCAACGATGGGCGCGGCAGACCAGCGTTGGTTCGACGCGCTGCGCGCCGCGCATTTCCCGTCCGAACGCAATCATCTTGCGGCGCATGTCACGCTGTTTCACCAGTTGCCGCCGTCGGCGCTGGATGAACTCGACCAACTGCTCCGCCGGATAGCCGCCGACACGCCGCCGCCACCGGCGATGCTGGGTGCGGTCTATTCGCTGGGTCAAGGCGTCGCTTTCCACATCGACAGCCCCGACCTGCTGGCGATCCGGGCGCGCATCGCCGACCGTTTTTGGGGCATGCTCACGGCGCAGGACCGGGGGACGCCGCGGCTCCACATCACGGTCCAGAACAAGGTCACGGCCGCTGCGGCACGCACACTGCTCGCCCGTCTGGCGGCGGACTTTCGGCCGCGTCCACTGGCGATCACGGGACTCGCCGCGCATCATTATCGCGGCGGCCCGTGGGAAGCGGCTTGTGCCCGCTCTTTCCGGGGCTCACGCAGATGATATTGACCGGCGCGGCGAGCCTGCCTATAGGCGCGGCTCGCCCGAAGCGGCAGCCCCGTGGGGCGGAGTAGCTCAGCAGGTTAGAGCAGCGGAATCATAATCCGCGTGTCGGGGGTTCGAGTCCCTCCTCCGCTACCAACCCGGATTGTCCACCAGTGACCCACTGAGGCCACTGGCAGACATTTTTCGAGGAAAATCAAATATTTTTCGCGTCCCGTTGCGTACGCCGGCGTCCCGGTGCGACCCGCTGCGGCCACCCACGGCGATTTGGATTGGGGGTATTTTGGGGGTATTTTTCGGCTGTCCCCAAAACAGGCGATACCCCCAGATGGCTTTGAAAGAACTTGAGGTCAAATACGCCACCAAGCGGCAGCGCCCCTACAAGCTGTCCGATGGAGAAGGCCTGCACCTGCTCGTCCAGCCGAACGGATCGAAGCTCTGGCGCCTGAAATACCGCTTCGACGGCAAGGAAAAACTGCTGAGCTTCGGCAAATATCCGACCGTCACGCTGGCGATCGCCCGCGAGAAGCGGACCGAAGCCAAGCGGCTGCTCGATCAGGGTGAGGACCCCGCCGAGGCCAGGAAGCGGGCGAAGAAGCAGAGGGCCGCGCTCAAGCTGTTCGAAGAGATTGCGCGGGCCTGGCACGCCAATCGTATTGAAGGGCTGGACTCGGCCCATGCCCTGCGCGTCATCAACCGGATGGAGCGCGACGTCTTTCCGGTCATCGGGAAGCGTCCGATCACGGAAATCGACCCGCCCGAGATTCTCGAGATGATCCGCGCGGTCGAAGCGCGCGGCGCCCTCGATATCGCCCGTCGCCTCAAGCAGAACGTCAGCCAGATCTATCGCTTCGCGATCGCGAGCGGCTGGGCGACCATCGATCCGACGCTCGGCCTCAACGATGCGCTCAAGCCCAAGCCGCCCGTCAGGCACATGGCGCGCGTGCCGCTCGCGGAGTTTCCGAAGCTGGTGCGGGCGATCTTCGCCTATGACGGCGAGGACACGCCGCGCCGCCGCGAGATCACCCGTGACGCGCTGCTGTTCACCTTGCTCACATGGGTCCGAACCAGCGAAACCCGCTTCGCGGCCAGGGACGAGTTCGAGGATCTCTATGGACCGAACCCGCTATGGCGTCTGTCGCCGGAGCGCATGAAGATGGAACGTGAGCATCTTGTTCCGCTGTCCCGCCAGGCCGCAATGATCGTTCAGCGCCGCTTGCAGGCGACGAACGATGCGTTCCTCTTTCCCGGAGCCAAGCCTGGAAAGCCTATTTCCGAGAACACCATGATCTATGCCTGTTATCGGATGGGGTATCTCCATCGGCAGACGGTACATGGGTTTAGGGGGCTCGGCTCGACCTGGGCGAACGAAGCCGAACGCTACAAGCCGGATTGGATCGAGATGGCGCTCGCTCACGAGGACGAGGATGAGGTGCGCGGCGCTTACAACAGTGCGCTCTATCTCACACCGCGAAGGCGGATGCTCCAAGACTGGGCCGACGTGATCGACGCGGCAACCGCAGTGTCGAATGTCGAGAAGAAGTTAGCGTCCGCGCTCGTGGTGTAATTTCCGGTGTAGGCGATGGTGTAT
>NZ_JABWGQ010000012.1 GCF_014595975.1 Sphingopyxis sp. LK2115
GGGCCGCGTTTCCATTTCGGAAACGCGGCCCTTTTGTCATGGCGCGCGGCGCTTCATGCGCTCGCGGCTGCCACCTCGGCAAACAGCCATGCGCGAAAGCGAAGCATCGCCTCGCTCTCGGCGCGCGACTTCAGGCGCGTCAGCCAGTAACGCCCCGTATCGACTGTGAGCGAAAAGGGTTGGACGAGCAGCTCGGCAGCAAGTTCGCGCGTGAACATCGACGGCGGCGCGAGCGCCACCCCCTGCCCCGCCGCCGCAGCCGCCGCCATCAGCGCCGAGCTGTCGAAGACCGGACCGCACAGGAAGGGGACGGGCACGGCCGCGGCGCCGAACCATAGCGCCCATTCGTCGGCGCGATAGGATCGCAGCAACCGTTCGGAGGCGAGGTCGGCGGGCGTCGCCAGCCGCGCGGCCACGACCGGCGCGCAGATCGGCGCCATTGGCGCGGCAAGCAAGGGTTCGGCGTGGGTGCCGTGCCACGCCCCGTCGCCAAAGCGGATCGCATAATCAAGCCCCTCGCCCGCCAGGTCGACGCGGTTGTTGTTCGTCGCGATGCGCAGGTCGATCGACGGATGCGTGCGGGCAAAATCATCGAGCCGCGGCAGCAGCCAGCCGGTCGCAAAGGTTCCGACCACGCCGACTTTCAACGCCTCGCGAAACCGCCCGTCGGCATATTGGTCAAGCGTCGCCGCCACGCGGTCGAACGCGTCCGACACCACGGGGACCAGCGCATGGCCTTCGTCGGTCAGCGCCAGCCCGCGCGGCAGGCGATGGAACAGCCGCGTGCCGAGGCGCCGTTCGAGTTCGGCGACCTGATGGCTCACCGCGCCCTGGCTGACGCACAGCTCGATCCCCGCGCGCGTGAAATTGAGGTGCCGCGCCGCCGCCTCGAAGGCGCGCAGGGCGTTGAGGGGAAGCTGTGCGCGGTCCATGGGTTATCATCAATTATTCTCATGGCTTTGTCGAGAAATGATGCTTTGCCGCGCCGCGCGCAACGGGCCATTTTCAGCAGCGAAGGGAGATGAAGATGATCGAAGCAATCAGCCTGTTTCTGTGGCTCGCGGGTGCGGGCGGGGCGCCGGTTCCGACCATCGATCCGCTGACGCGGCCGATTGAGACGTCGCGCTCGGCCGAATGGCTGGAGCCTGTGGAACCTGAAAAAATCTTCGGCAACTCCTATCTTGTCGGCTTTGGCGGATTAAGCGTCGCGCTGATCGACACCGGCGACGGGCTGGTGCTGGTTGACGGCGCGCTGCCACAGGCGGCGCCGGCGATCCTCGCCAATGTCCGGCGGCTCGGTTTCGATCCCCAAGACATTAATTATATTCTGAGCACCGAACCCCATTTCGACCATGCGGGCGGCCTTGCGGCGCTGGCGCGCGACACCGGCGCGACGGTGGTGGCGAGCGCGCGCGGCGCCGAGGGGCTGCGCACAGGCAAACTCGCCGACGACGATCCGCAGCTCGGCTATGGCGGAAGCTGGCCCGCGGTAGCAAAGGTCCGCACGATGACGGATGGCGAAATGCTGCGGCTGGGCAACACCGCGATCACCGCCGTCGCGACACCGGGGCACACGATGGGCAGCATGAGCTGGACCTGGCAGGCGTGCGACGGTGGCCGATGCAAGGCGGTCGTCTTTGCATCGAGCCTCAACCCCGTTTCCGCCGACGGCTATCGCTTCACCTCCGACGCGGGCAAACCGTTCGTCGCCGGTTTCGAGGAAAGTTATCGCAAGATGGATGCGATCGCGTGCGACATATTGATCGCGGCACATCCCGACAATGCGGGCGAAGGGCGTTACAGCGAAAGCCCCGGCGCCTGCCGCGCCTACGCCGACCGATCGCGCAGGGCGCTCGCCAAGCGGCTGGAGGCGGAACGGTCGGAAGCGCGATAATGCGCGATCGCTTGATTTTTCAAACTTGTAAGCGGTGCCGGTCCCGCTAGTCTGGCCACCGATCACAAGGGAGATCGGACGATGTTGACCACCGCCTTGCTTCTTGCCTCCATCCCCGCGCCCGTCGTCAACGTCCCGGCCCTGTCGCAACAATTGCTGACGTGGCAACCCGGCGAGATCCGCTGCAACGGACAGGCGGTGGCGGGAGCGGCCATGCGGCGCCCCGACATCGCCCTGGCTACGACCGATCCGCAACGGATGCGAAGCATCGCCTATCGCTTTGCCATCGACGATGCCGGGCGGCCGCACTCGATCATGCGCGAGGGCGACGCCTTTATCCCCTTCGGGCAGGACATCGGCCCGGCGCTCGCGGCCAGCCGCTTTCCCGCGGGCGCCGAACGCGCGGACTGCACGATCCGCTACACGCCGCAGTTCGCCTCGCTGGAACAGGCGCCGATCGCCGACCTTGCGGCCTATTCGATCTTTCCCGCCGGACCGAAACTGCCCAGGACAGGCTGGGATCGGCTGGGCGCGGTCGGCAATTGTGGCGACCGACCGCGTCCCGCAGTGCTGCTGCGCGCCTATCCCGACTTTTCCAAAGTCGCGGCGACGCCGGGCGCGCGCGACTGGTCGCTCGTCATCTTTGACACCGACGCCGACGGGCGCCCCGTCCACGCGCGCGTCGCGCACGGCACGGACAACGCCGACCTCGACGCCGCGGCGGTCGAAGCGGTGCGCGGCTCGCGCTTTACCGGCGGCGCACGCACCGGTTGCCTCTATCCTTATTGGCGCGCGGCTGGCCGCCTGACGGCACCCGACAAACCCTACGAGGGCCAGATGCGCCCCGCCGATGCGCGCTGTCCGGCAAAGATTGACTGGGCAATCCGGCCGAACAGCAGCTATCCGCCCGCCTATCGCCAGCGCGCGATCGAGGGATGGGCGATCCTGTCGTTCGATGCGGCGCCATGGGGCGAGGTCGGCAATGTGAAGCTGCTCGACGCGCAGCCGTCGGCGGATTTCGGGCAGCAGGCCATCCAGATACTGCGCAGCGGGCGCGTCGCGCCGTCAACGCAGGGTGCGACGGGGTGCGTCGAAACGGTGCAATTCAGGATGCCTGACCAAGATGGGCAATCCGCCGACGAAGAGTGACCGGCGCATCGCCGATCCGGCGCCTATTGATCGACCACCAGACAGGCCTGACCGTCCTTGCGCAGCGCCGCGCAGAAGCTTTCGGCTTCCCCCTTTGCTGCAAAACCACCGGCCTGCAGCCGGGTGAGCTTGCCGCTCTTGACCAGATGCTGCTGGCGCCCGGCAAAGGCGGGATTCTTCTTTGCCAATGCTGTCCAGAGGCGGCGGGCATTGGCCTCGACACCGAAGGCGCCGAGTTGCGCGCGCCACGGGCTGGCCGCCGCCTTGTGGACGCGGACCGGTGCGGGATCCGACCTGGCCGGAACCGAGGCGGCCGTGGCAGGCGTCGGCGCCGCGGGCGTCGGCACGCTGCTTTCGGGAGGCGGCGCATAGCTCGTGCCCGGCTGTCCGGTCGCGGCCGCTGCGGCGGCGGTCGCTTCGACCGCGGCGGCCGCTGCGGCACTCGCGACCGGCGAGGACGTCGTGGCGGGCTTGCCGGCCGCCGGTGTGGACGCCGGTTTCGCCGCAGAAATGACCGGCGGCGGCGTATAGCTCGTCCCCGGTGCCGAAGGCGGCAGGGTCGCACTCCTGATCGGCGAAGCCGACGCGGGTTTGGGCGCGGGCGGCGCGGCGGCGCTCACGGCGGCGAGCCGTTCGCGCTGTTCGCTGCGTTCGATTTCGGGGATCATCGCAAGGCCGCGCTGGCGCTGGTCGAGCGGGATCAGATTGTCGAGCTGGGCGAGCCGCGCCGACGCGATCGCAAGCCCGGCATCGCTCGCGCGCTTGGTCAGCGCATAGGCGCGCGGCCAGTCGCGCTCCGCCAGGTCGCCGTTGAAATGCGCGGTGCCGAGGACATATTGCGCGCGCGGTTCGCCACGCGCCGCGGACCTGGCGATAAAGGGCATCGCTTCCTCGCGCCGGTTCGCGGTGAAGAGCACGAGGCCGAGATTGTCTTCCGCCTGCAAATGCCCCTGTTTCGCGGCGCGGCGATACCAGGCCTCCGCCTGTGCCAGATCGGCGGGAACGCCCCGGCCCAGCTTGTAGGCCTGCCCCAGGTTGAACTGGGCATCGGCATCACCCGCGATCGCCAGCGGACGCCATTCGGCAACCGCGGTCTGATAATCGCCCGCCTGCCACGCATCGACCCCGGCCTTGACGTCGGCGCGCGCGGGGACCGAAATCGACGACAGCGCCAGCAGCGGCAGCGTCAGCAGGGCGATGGTGCGGAACGAAGGCATGTTATTCTCCAATGACTTGCGCCGCAACGGGGCGGCCGCAGTCCCCGGCAATCGTCATAGCGCCAAATGGCTAACACGGTGTTAGCGGCAAATAGGGGCGAGCCGAATCCGACCCATATCGGGACAGGTTCGGCTTAAGCGACTGTTTACCACGGTCGCGAACCATTCGTTTACCCTGATTTTATCATCGTTAACCCAATTTTAGCGCCCTGCATGGCATTCCTTCGCCGATTTGATGGCTTTCCGAGGGGGTAACGCAGTGCGCGTACTGGCATTGGCTTCACAGAAAGGCGGGTCGGGCAAGACGACGCTGTCGGGGCACCTCGCGGTGCAGGCACAGCTTGCCGGGGCCGGTCCCGTGGTCCTGATCGACATCGATCCGCAGGGATCGCTCGCCGACTGGTGGAACGAGCGCGAAACCGACCTTCCCGCCTTTGCGCAGACCACCGTTGCACGCCTTGCCTCCGATCTTGAGATTCTGCGCCAGCAGGGCTTCAAGCTCGCCGTCATCGACACCCCGCCCGCGATCACCATGGCGATCCAGAGCGTGATTTCGGTTGCCGAACTGATCGTCGTGCCGACGCGTCCCAGCCCGCACGACCTGCGCGCCGTCGGCGCCACCGTCGACCTGTGCGAACGCGCTGGCAAGCCGCTGGTGTTCGTCGTCAACGCTGCCACCCCGAAAGCCAAGATCACCAGCGAAGCCGCCGTTGCCCTGTCGCAGCACGGCACCGTCGCCCCCGTCACGCTGCACCACCGCACGGACTATGCCGCGTCGATGATCGACGGCCGCACGGTTATGGAAGTTGACCCCAATGGCCGCTCGGCCGACGAGATACGTCAGCTGTGGACCTATATGAACGACCGGCTTGAAAAGAATTTCCGCCGCACCGTTTTCGCCGCGCCGGTGCCTCAACAGGGCAATTACGGGGCGGTTCGCCCGATGGGCGGTGGTTTCGGCCGCCGCATTGCCGGTCAGTGACGGGAGGAACGGGAATCATGGGCGAACCAAAACCCCTCGCATCGTTGAGCGCCGGACTTTTGGCCCGCAAGGGGGGCGCACGGCCAGCCATGCGCCGCCAGCCGCTCGGCAGCGGTCCCGCGCCGATCGGCAGCATGGGCTATGACGACCTCGGCTGGAACGACATGGGTTATGATGTCGATCCCGACCAGTCGAGCGAACCCGCGCGGATGGTCGATCTGAAGCCGCTGCTGACCGGATCGGTGCTGGCGCATAATGTCGAGGCCGAACATGCCGTCGACGAAAGCGAAGGCCATGAACTTGTCGCCGGGCGGTTCGACGTCGATCCGGGCGCCGAGGACGTCATGGCCGAAGCATCCGACGTGCCCGAAGTGGTGCGCCAGCAGGAATCGCTGATCGAGCGCGTCGCCGCCGTCGCGCGCAAGGTCGAGGCCCGCCCCGAGCCGGCGCCGAAGAAGGACAAGGCCCCGCGCGCGGTGCGCGCGCGAGAGAAAGCGGCGTTCACGCTCCGCCTCGATGCGGAGCGTCATCTGCGCCTGCGTCTTGCCAGCGCGATCACGAACCGGTCGTCGCAGCTCATCCTTACCGACCTGCTTGACGATTATCTGGCGTCGTTGCCCGAAATCGAGGCGATGGCAAGCCGCCTGCCCGCGGCGCGCCCGGCACGCGGGCAGCGCTGAACGACATACAGGGGGACCCGACATGAACCGCAAGATGCTGATGAACCTCGCCGTTTCGGGCTTCGTCCTCGGTGTGGCGACGGGGTGCAGCGGCGTGGGCAAGATCGCCGACGCGCCGTCGCGCGCCGCCGGAACGCCGGCGATCGCCGCCAAATCGGCCGACAAGGCGCGCGAAGCCCTGGAAGCCGGCAAGCCGAGCAAAGCCGTCGCACTGGCCGAAGCCGCGGTCGCGGCAAGTCCGCGCGACGCGGGGTATCGCGCGCTGCTGGGCCAGGCCTATCTTGACGATGGCCGCTTCGCATCGGCATCGACGGCGCTTGCCGAGGCGATGGAACTTGGCGCCGGTGACAGCAACACGATCCTCGCGCGTGCGCTCGCCGAAATCGCGCAGGGCCGCAACGGCGAAGCCGTCACACTGCTCACGCGCCACCGCGATGCCGTGCCCGCCTCGGATCTTGGTCTCGCGCTTGCGCTCGCGGGGGACAGCGAAGGTTCGCTCTACGTGCTGGGGCAGGCCGCACGGGCCGAAGGCGCCGACGCGCGGACGCGGCAGAATCTTGCGCTGGCGCTCGCGCTGTCGGGCCGCTGGGCGCAGGCGCGGATTGTCGCGTCGCAGGATCTGTCGCTCGCCAAGCTCGAAGGGCGGATGGCCGAATGGTCGAAGCTCGCCGAGCAGCCCAACGCACAGGTGCGCGTCGCCAGCCTGATCGGCACCAGCGCGCAGCCCGACGCCGGGATGCCCGTGCGCCTCGCGCTCAGCAACTTCGCCGATATCCGGATGGCCGCCGCCGAACCGGCCAGCGATGCGCCCGGCCGGCTGGCGAGCGCCGACCCCGCGCCGGTCGCCGACTATGCGCCGCCGCCGCCCGCACTCGCCCCCGTGCCAGCCCCTGTGCTGGCCGATGCCGGCGGCAGCATTCGCAGCGTCGAACTGCCAATGCCTGAACGCACCGCCGACGGCGTCGTGCCGGTCACCGAATTGCCGCAACCGGCGCCCGCCGCCGAGGTCATCCTTGCCGACGCCGCCCCCTATCGCCGCGCGCCGCGCGTCGTGGGCGAAGGCCATATCCGTCCGGCGCAGAAACAGGCGCTCGAACTCGCAACCGTCATGGTGCCCAAGGCGCTGGGTTTCGACGCCCGAAAGCCCGACGGTTGGGCGGTGCAGGTCGGTGCCTATGACAGCCTGGCGATCGCCAGGGAAAAATGGGGCATGCTCAAAAAGCGCAATGGCGTGCTCGGCAGCTTCCCTGCCTCCAGCCATGCCGCGACGGTCAAGGGACGCACCTTCTATCGCCTGACGGTCAACGGCCTCGCCTCGCGCGCCGACGCCGCCAACCTGTGCAACCAGCTCAAGGCGCAGGGCCAGCCTTGCTTCGTCCGCGCGATGGGCGGCAGCGAAAACATCCAGTGGGCCGCAAAGGCCAGCCCGATGCGGCTCGCCTCGCGCTGAACAGCCTGCTTTGCCGGCAAATATGGGGGAGGGGCGCGGCCGCAAGGCCGCGCCTCTCTGTTATCGGCTGATGCGGCTTTCGCCTGACCTGGCGAGCGGCCCCGTTACACCGACGTCAAGGCTGGCCAACCGACACGCGCTTTCCTATGGCTGGCACGGATGGCCGCCTTCTCGCTCCCCGACCGTTTCGCCGCCGATGCAGGTCTGCTTGCGCACATGGCCGACCTTGCCAATGACCGCATCCTCGTCGCGCAGCTCGGCGAAGGCGATTATCGCAGCGCCAGCTTTCTCGACCAGCGCCTGCTGACCGACCGGATCGGGCGCGAATGGGTGCCGTGGACAGTGCTGCCGGACCCTGGCGCCGCTGCGCCGCATCCGCATTTCATCTTCCACATCGGCCATGTCGGTTCCACGCTCGTTTCGCGCCTGATTGCCGAACTCGCCGACGTGCTGCCGCTGCGCGAACCGATGCTGCTGCGCACTCTGGCGCAAGTCGCCGAACGCATCGATCGCCCCGAATCCTTGTGGTCGCCGGCACTTTATCGCGAGCGGCTGGGCCAGGTTTGCGGCTGGCTGGGCCGCGGCTTCCGCCCCGGTCAGCAAGCAATCGTCAAGGCGTCGAGCGTCATCACCGCGATCGCCGACGATCTGATGGCCGATGGCGGACGCGCGCTGTTCCTGTACGTCCCCCTGACCCGTTATCTTGAAACGATCCTGGCGGGCGAGGCCTCGACGGCGGAAACGCTGGCACAGGCCCCCGCGCGCATGGCGCGGCTCGCCGGGCAGCTCCCCGACTTTCCCTTTGCGCTATGGCAGCTCGCACCGGTCACGCGAATCGCGATGAGCTGGCTTTGCGAGATGGCGAGCGCGCAGCGCACGCTGCCACCATCCGACCCGCGCCATCAATGGATGGATTTCGAAGCTTTCCTGGGCGATCCCGCTGCCGCACTCGCGCTTCAGGCGGCACATTTCGGCCTGTCGGTCGATGCCGGACCGATCGATGCTGCGCTTGCCGGTCCGATCATGCGTCAATATTCGAAAGCTCCCGAACACGGTTACAGCCCCGACCTGCGACGCCAGCTTCAGTCGCAAGCCGCCGCCCGCCACGCCGCCGCGATCACCGAAGCGATTGCCTGGGTTGAAGCGATGGCCGCACGCTATAACAGCCTTGCCGAGTTGCCGATCCACGGCCGATAGGAAGACGAAAAATGTTCAAGCTAGTCCAGCTGCTCGACGACAATGCGGTGCGCACACTGCGCGACATCGCCGCAAGCGGCACCTTTGTCGACGGCAAGATCAGCAACCCGCATTCCAGGGTAAAGAACAACCTGCAACTGCACGATGCCGCCGCCTACGAACGCTCGTCGAAAATCCTGCTCGACGCGATGGTCAGAAATGCCGACTTCATGGAGTTTTCCTTTCCCGCGCGCATCGCGCCCCCGCTGCTGACGCGCTATACCCCCGGCATGCATTACGGGCTGCACCCCGATGCCGCCTATATTCCGCTGCCCGATGGCCAGCTTCGCACCGACGTCAGTTGCACGGTGTTCCTGAACGACCCCGCCGATTATGACGGCGGCGCGCTCCATGTTCAGCTTGGCAATGCCGATCTGCGTTTCAAGGAGGCGCCTGGCGTCGCAATCGTCTACCCCTCGCACACGCTGCACGAGGTCGAGCCGGTAACGCGCGGCGAGCGACTGGTCGCCATCACCTTCATCCAGAGCCTGATCCCCGACGTCCAGCAACGGAACCTGATGTACGAGCTCAACGAGATAGCGGCGCTGGAAGGTGGCAAGATGGAACCCGCAAATTTCACGCGGCTTCAGGCTGTGCAGTATCAGCTGCTCCGAATGTGGCGGCGCTGAACCCGTCCGCCCGTCAATAGCCCATCAGGCCCAGCACTTCCTTGCGGCTTCGCTGGTCGTCGAGGAAACAGCCGAGCAGGCGGCTGGTCACCATGCCGACGCCGGGTGTGCGCACGCCGCGTCCGGTCATGCAGCCATGCTGGGCGTCGATCACCACCGCGACCCCATGCGGTTGCAGATTGTCCCAGATGCACTGGGCAACTTCGGCGGTCAGCCGTTCCTGCACCTGGAGCCGCCGCGCATAGCCGTTGAGCACGCGCGCGAGCTTGGAGATGCCGACGACGCGATCCTTGGGCAGATAGGCGATCGACGCCTTGCCGGTGATCGGCGCCATATGATGTTCGCAATGCGACTGAAAGGGAATGTCACGCAGCAGCACGACCTCGTCATAGCCGCCGACCTCTTCAAAGGTGCGCGACAAATGGATCGAGGGGTCTTCGCCATAGCCCGCACAATATTCCTTCCACGCGCGCGCGACGCGGCGCGGCGTGTCGCGCAGTCCTTCGCGCGCGGGATCGTCGCCCGCCCATTCGATGAGCGTGCGCACCGCGTCCGCGACATGATCCGGCACGATCACCTTGCCGTCCGGTCCCAACTCCCGCCCCAAATCGCTCATCGCCCCACTTTCACTGTTGCTATCATGTCGCACATTTCGGCGCGCCGCGGCCGATGCGCAAGGCCTGTGCACAAAGAAATTGTCGGCGGCGATCGAGTTGACGTTGCGGAATCTTGGCTTTTTTCGCGTCCCGACAGGCGCGGTTTCGCGTCCTTTTCCGGGTCGAACAAGCCACTTGACGCTTTCGTCAACTCGGCGCACCCTTAAGCGATACAGAACCCGCTTCAGCGGGTCGTATTCCGGAGAGGCCGCGCGTTTTCCCCGACGCCGGTGGGAGAGGATGATGACCAGCACAGCTGGCAGGTGGGAATCACCCGGGCACAGGGCCGCGATTGTCGGCCGCCCGTTGCCGCGTCTTGTCGTTTCCCCTCCCCTTACCACAATCTGAAGTTGGGCGGTCCCGCGTCTTGCGGGGACGAAAAAGGGAGGTTGTAGATGAAGTTCAAGGCACTGATCGGAACGTCGATCCTTGCGATGACGGTGGCGACACCGGCCTTTGCGCAGGACGCGGAAGAAGAAGTGGCGCGTGATGCGTTCGGCGGCGAAATCGTCGTTACCGCCCAGCGCCAGTCGGAACGCCTGCAGGACGTGCCGATCGCGGTCAGCGCCTTTTCGGCCGAATCGCTGGAAGCGCAGCAGATCGAAAATCCGTCCGACCTGCAACTGACGCTCCCGAACGTCACTTTCACCAAGACAAACTTCACCTCGTCGAGCTTTACCATCCGCGGCATCGGCGACCTTTGCGTCGGCGTCAGCTGCGACAGCGCGACCGCGATTCACCAGAATGAATCCCCGCTGATCGGCACGCGCCTCTTTGAAACCGAATTTTTCGACCTTGAACGTATCGAGGTGCTGCGCGGCCCGCAGGGGACGCTGTTCGGCCGCAACGCCACCTCGGGCGTGGTCAACGTCGTCACCGCCAAGCCCGATCTCGGCGCCTTTGGCGCGTCGGGCGAGTTCGAATATGGCAATTATGACAGCATCAAGGCCAAGGGCATGGTCAATGTGCCGCTTGGCGAGACGCTCGGCGTGCGCATTGCGGGCTTCTATCTCAACCGCGACGGCTTCACCAAAAACCTGTTCGACGACAGCCGCATCGACGACCGCGACATGTATGCCGTCCGCGGGTCGATCCGCTGGCAACCGACCCCCGACACGACGCTCGACCTGATGGGTTATTATTTCCGCGAGGATGACAATCGCCTGCGTATCCAGAAGCAATATTGCCAGCGCGACCCGACCGGCGTGCTGGGCTGTCTGAACAACCGCCGCGACCCGGGCGTGACAAATGCCAATTCGACCTTCGTGGGCGTGCTGACCAGCCGCGAGTTCCTTGCCATCCGGGGCATTCCGACGGCGTTCGCGCTGGGCAGCCTTTATGGTCCCGACGCGCTGTCGACCTTCCAGCCCATCGCCGATCCGCGCGTCGTCAACACCGACTATACGCCGACCTATTTTTCCGACGAACTGCAATTGCAGGGACGGCTCGAACATAGTTTCGGGGCGATCAACGTGTCGCTTGCCGGTGTCTATCAGGAAGCGCGCGTCGACAGCAGCCAGGATTACAACCTGTCGATCCAGGATCGCAGCTTCTTTGCGCCGGCGCTCAACACGCTCGCGGCCGCGGGGGCGGGACTGGTTCCGGGCTTGCCGGCATCCTTCTTTGCCCCGATCGCGCAGGCGTTGATTCCCAACGGACCGAACGGCGTGCTTTGCACGTCGCTTGCCGAGGAATCGGGGCTTGGTTCCTATGGCGGCCGTTCGACCTGCACGATGACGCCGCAGGATTTCGACCGGTCGAACCAGAAGAGCAACGCATGGTCGGGCGAAATGATTATCAGTTCCGACTTTGACGGCCCGTTCAACTTCCTGCTCGGCGGGATCTACGGCGAATCGCATCTGACCGAAAACAGCTATTATGTGAACTCGTTCGGCATCGACTATCTGACGGGCATTCTCGGCACCTTCACGGCGTTGGGATCGGGGGGCACGATTCCTCCGTCCTTCCTTGCGACGCCCTTTTTCCGCAACAATACGGACGATCTGAAGGTCAAATCCTATGGCTTCTTCGGCGAGGCCTATTATGAGTTCAACGACGCGATCAAGCTGACCGTCGGGCTGCGCTACAATAATGACAAGAAACGGGTGCAGGCGCGTTCGACGCTCGCCAGCTTCCTCGTTCCCTTCGGCCAGACCGGCAATGCCTTCAATTCGCCGTTCGTCGGCTCGTTCGACGCCGATCCGGGGCTTGCGGGCAACCAGCTTTTCCAGATCCGCAAGGTCGGTTTTGACGAGATCACCGGACGGGCGGTGCTCGACTGGAAGATCACCCCCGACAATCTCGTCTATGCCAGCTATTCGCGCGGCTATAAATCGGGCGGCATCAACCCGCCGCTCCAGCCGGTGTTCGCCGTCGATGAAGCTTTTTCGCCCGAAATCGTCAATGCGTTCGAAATCGGGTCGAAGAACCGCTTTGGCGCATTGCAGCTCAACGTCACGGGCTTCTATTATCAGTATAAGGATCTGCAACTCAGCCGCATCGTCGCGCGCACCTCGGTCAACGACAATGTCGATGCGAATATCTGGGGTCTCGAAGCCGAAGCGGTGATCACGCCGACCCCCGACTTTGTCGTCAACATCGGCGCGAGCTACCTCAACACCGAAGTGTCGAGCGACAAGTTCCTCGGCAATCCGCGCGATCCGTCGGGCGGCCGGTCGGATGCGGTCATCATCAAGGACATCACCAATGGGTCGAACTGCGCGGTCGTTCCGACGACGGCAGGCAATGCGGCGGGCACGGCCGGTTATGTCAGCGCGATCAACGCCAGCCTTGGCCTTCGTGGCCCGGCGGGCTTCGGCGCGGACAGCGGCATCAATTCGCCCGGCGCCTTTGGTATCTGTTCGGTGCTTCAGGCCAATGCCGCAACGGTCGGCGCCCTGTTCGGCGGCATCGCAATCGAAAATGCCGGCGTGCCGGTCAACATCCGCGGCAACAAGCTGCCGCAGGCGCCGAATGTGAAGTTCAGCGCGGGCGTGCAATATACGCACAATTTCGCCAACGACATGTCGCTGACGCCGCGCCTCGACGTCACCTATACCGGTGACAGCTATGGCAATATCTTCAACGGCCGCGTCAACGAGATCAACGGCTATGCCCAGGTCAACGCGCAGATCCAGCTGAACGGACCCGACAAGAAATGGTTTGTCAAAGCGTTCGTGTCGAACATCTTTGACAGCCAGCCGGTCACCGGCCTGTATGTCACCGACCAGTCGTCGGGCCTGTTCACCAACGTGTTCACGCTTGACCCGCGCCGCTATGGCATTGCTGCCGGGTTCAAATTCTGATCCGGCGCGAAGCGTAAAAAGGCCCGGCCTCCCGTGGGAGAGGCCGGGCTTCTTTTTTGCTCCTGACATCAAGAAAGGGCCGGGCCATCACATGATGGCCCGGCCCCTTCGTTGACCCTTGGGATCAGCGCATCAATCAGAACTTGGCGCGCAGCTTCACCCCATAGAGGCGCGGCGGCGCCGGATAGACGGCGAAGCTCGCGCTTTGTTCGGGGATCGGGAAGGCCGTGATATTGTAATATTTATTGAACAGATTCTCGACATAGAACTCGACCGCATAATTCTGGTCGGGTCCAAAGTTCAGCCCCGCCCGCGCATTGACGATCGTGTAGCCGTCGTTGGTCGTGAACGGCACCGCGACCGGATCGTTGATCGTGTTCGCGTCGCTGTTCATGCGCCAGTCGACATGAACGAGGCCGCCGACATTGCTGCTGATCTGCGGGGTCCAGGTGACCGCGCCCGTGACGACATGCTTCGGCGAATTGGTGAGCGGCAGGCCATTGTCGGGCCCGGCGACCGGATCCTTCACCTCGGTATCGACATAGGAATAGCCGAGCACGATGTTGAGGTTCGATGCCGGACGGATCACCGATTCGAGCTCGACACCCTTCGCCACCACCTTGTCGAAGTTCTGAACGACGAAGTTGTTCCCCTCGAACGCCAGATTCTGATAGCCTTTGAGTTCGGTGTAAAAGGCGTTGGCGTTGAACTGGAACGCCGTGCTGAAATCGGTCTTCACGCCGAATTCGAACGAATCGACATCCTCATTCCCGAACTCGAGGTCCGACGCCTGCGCACCGTTGCCGCCAAGGAAGCGGGTGTCGAACGACCCGCGGTCGAGGTTGTAGCCGCCCGACTTGTAGCCGCGGTCATAACCGCCATAGATCATCACGCGTTCGTCGAGCTTGACCGACAGCTTCGCGGTGCCCGTCAGCTTGCTTTCGCTGCGCTTGTCGCGATAGACGCCGTTGAACTCCGGGTTGACCACGGGGTTGCAGACGAGGTTGAAGATCGCGTTGCCCAGCCCCGACGGCAGGCCCTGCAGCGCCTGGCGATAGAGGGCGTAGCGCGCGCTCTGCAAGGTCGCGCAGCCGGGCAGGTTCGACTGAAGATCGGCGTCCAGCTTCTTCGATTCATGATTGTAGCGCAGGCCAAGGGTCAGCGAGACATTGTCGTTGAAGTCGATGATATTGTGCGTGAACAGCGCAAAGGCTTCGGTGTCGACCCGATAACGATCGCCGATCTGCCCCTGCCCCGCCTGCGGGCCGGGAAGCGGGGTCAGGAAGGTGTCAAGCACGCCCGCCTGCGCCGCCGCCGCCGCCAGTTGCGGGTTCGACGCCAGCAGCACCTGACCGACGAGCGGCGCGTTGGGGATCGACTGGAAAATCTGAAAGCCCGTCGGTCCGGGCACCGCCGAATCGGTCAGCGCATTGATGAAGGCATCGACATATTGCGCGCCCTGCGTGCCGAAGCGGGTGCGTTCGGTATAATTCAGCTTTTCGTTGAGATAGAAGCCGCCGATCAGCCAGTCGACATGGTCGTCGAACGCTGTGCCCTTCAGACGGATTTCCTGGGTGAAATCGCGCATCCCGATCGGCATGTTCTCGCGATAGGCGCGGTCGATGCCGGAAAAGTCGACATCCATGCCGCGCGTCGCTTTCCAGTCGCGCCACGCGGTGATCGAGGTCAGCTCGACGCCGCCCAGATCCCAGTCGAGCTGGCCCGACACGCCCCATTCGCGCATCTTTTCGGTGAGGTCGCGAGCGGGCGAATAGGCGACTTCGCGATCCTTGGGGTTGAAGGGTGTCACGATGCCCGTCAGGCCGTTGGCCGCGGCGAGACCCTGGATGACCGCGCTCGCGGCAAAGGCCGGCGTCCCCGGCTGCGCAAAGCCCGAATTGGTGTTGAGCGCGCCGCAGCATTGCTCGTCGGTCCGGGCATAGTCGGCGATCAGGCGGAACGAGACATCGTCCTTTTCGAACAAGGCCTGCCCGCGCACCGACCAGCGGTCGAGATCGTTGAAACGGCGGTCGCTGTTGACGTCTTTGATATAGCCGTCGCGCTTGTGATAACCGCCGTCGAGCCGCACCGCGAGCGTTTCGGACACCGGCCCCGTGACGCCGGCCTTCAGCTCGATTTCGTCCAGATTGCCATAGCTCGCCTCGGCATAGCCGCCGAGATCGAAGCTCGGCTTCTGCGTCACGATATTGAGCGCGCCCGCCGAGGTGTTGCGGCCGAACAGCGTTCCCTGCGGACCGCGCAGCACCTCGACGCGGTCGATCGGCGGCAGGTCGGCAAGCGCAAGGCCCGCGCGCGCCCGGAAAACGCCGTCGACGAAGACGCCGACCGACGGTTCGAAACCGGGGTTGTCGCCTGCGGTGCCGATTCCGCGGATACGCAGCACCACGCCGGTGGCCGTCGACTGGCCGGTCGTCGTCTGGAAGCTGGGCGCGATCTGGCGAAGCCCGCGAATATCGGTGATGCCCGCATTTTCAAGCTGCTCGCCGCCGACCACATTGACCGCGATCGGAATATCCTGCGAACGTTGCGCGCGGCCGGTGGCGGTGACGATGATGTCGTTGCCATAATCGCTGTCGTCATATGTCTCCGCGTCGGCGTCGGTTGCGGCGGGCGTCGCCGGGCCGCTATCCTGAGCAAAAGCGAAGGCGGGGGAGGTCGCGGCGCACAGCATTGTGGCGCCCAACAAAATGTTGCGCAAAGTCATGATTTGGGTCTCTCTCTCCAGAACCGCCGCGGCGCAGCCAAAGGCTTGTCGGGAGATGCCCGGCGGTCGACGCCCGGTCTAACGCACCCCGGCTTCGCGTCAACGCGCGCGCGTCCAGCCCCCCGGCTTTTCTTTTAATTAGTGACAGAAAAGCAACAGTTTACGTTACGGATCGCGTCACCGGACGGTCGCCGACGGAACATTGGTCGATACAGGGGGGGGTGGTGCCTGGGGACGGGATCGAACCGCCGACACTGCGATTTTCAGTCGCATGCTCTACCAACTGAGCTACCCAGGCGAAGCGCCGGCGGCCGGTCGGCCGCGCTGGCGAGCGGCGGCTATAGGCAGGGCTTTGCCTCCTGTCCAGCGTCTTTGTTGGCGAATTATCCTTCGTCGAAACGATGGTCATCGGCGTCGTCGGGCGCCTGCGCCGTCGGCACGCGATAATCCTCGCCGAACCAATTGAGCAGGTCGCGGTCGCGGCAACCGCGGCTGCAAAAGGGTTTGAAATCGGGATCGCGCGGTTTGCCGCACAGCGGGCAACGCGGATTCTTACTGGGCATGGCCTGCTCCCTGGGCAGCCGCGTCGGCAACCAGTCGCACCGGGCGCCCGCTGCGCATGTGCAGCATCGCGGTCCAATGCGGGCGCGCGGCGATGTGGTCGATCACTGCCGATCGCGCTGTCAAGATCAACTCGCCCGTCCCGGCCGCGCGTTCGGCCTGCCGCAGCAGCAGCGCGGCGTCGGTCCGCACAGGGTCGAACCGCACCTGTTCGATCAGCGACGGCCGCTTGCGGCGCCGGACGATCTGCATGAAACCGAAACCGTTGACTGCGGTGCGCTCAAAGGGCGGCGGCAGCGCTGCGTCGATCGCCGCGTCGATTGCCTGCCGTCCCGCGCGATCGGGCAACGAAGGAAAGTCGATGCCGATCGACCCGCCAATATCGCAGCAGCGGATGACCGCCGCCGCCGCGACCGCGCCCGCCTTGGCGAGCGCCAACCCGTCGCCTTCGCCATCGACGTCGATCAGCACCATCGCCGGGGTCGCGTCGACCCACAGCGCCCCGCCCGGAAAGCGCCAGTGACCGGTGCGCACATTATCGATCACCTCCCCCCATCCGGCTTCTTCGAGCCGGTCGGCGCCAGCCGGATGCAGCACCGCTACCGGCACGCCGCTCGCAGCAATCCGCGCGGCGAGATCGGGTCCGTCGCCAAGCAGCGTGCCCGGATCGGCCATCCGCGCGCGCGCGGGCTTGTCGCGGCCGCGCTCGCAAAGCGCCATGCGCGTGATTTCGACGACCAGTCGCGCGCCGGTCGAGACGCCGGGCGGCAGGCCGCCGAGCGTCGCCAGCGGCTCGCCGGGCCAATCGAGCATGACCAGCGCGCCCCGTTTGCCGCGTCGCGCCTCGACCAGCTTCGCGGCGACGACCGCACCGACGCGCGGCCCTTCCTCCTCGCGCTCGACGCGTGCCTCGACGATCGCGCCATCGACGACCAGCGCCGCGCGCGCCTCGCCGATCCCTGCCTCGTAAAGCCACTCAGCCAAGCGGGATTCCCGCGCTGGTGAGCAGGCTGCGCGTTTCGAACAGCGGCAGGCCGACGACATTGGAGTGGCTGCCCGACAGGAAACGGACAAAGGCCTCGGCGCGGCCCTGGATCGCATAGCCGCCCGCCTTGCCCATGCCTTCGCCCGATGCGACATAGGCATCGATTTCGGCGGGCGACAGCGGCTTGAAGGCGACGATCGTATCGACCGCGCGCACGCGCGGTCTGCCATCGGCACCGACGACGCACACCCCCGACCAGACGCGATGACGGCGGCCCGACAGCAGGCCGATCATCCGCCGCCAATCGGCCTCGTCGGCCGGTTTTTCCAGGATACGGCGCCCGACCGCAACGGTGGTGTCGCCCGCAAGCACGACCTCATCCGGCGCCCGCTCTACCGCCAACGCCTTGGCGCGCGCCAGCCGGACGACATAAGCCTGCGGCAATTCGCCCTTCAGCGGCGTTTCGTCGATTTCGGGGGCCGCGATACGCGCGGGCACGATGCCGATCCGCGCGAGCAATTCGCGCCGCCGCGGCGAGGTCGATGCAAGCACGAGGGCGGGCATGGTCGCCGCCCCGCTCACTTGAAGCGATAGGTGATCCGACCCTTGGTCAGGTCATAGGGGGTAAGTTCGACGAGCACTTCGTCGCCGACAAGCACGCGGATGCGGTTCTTGCGCATCTTGCCCGCCGTGTGGCCCAGAATCTCGTGGTCATTTTCCAGTTTGACGCGAAACATCGCGTTGGGCAGCAGTTCGACCACCTGGCCGCGCATTTCCAGAAGTTCTTCTTTCGCCATCTATCCTCTATGGGCTCGAAATATCGGGATGCGCGCCCATAACCGCAATTCGGGCCAAATGAAAGCAATCTGTCACAAGCAGTGTTCGGGCGGCATCAGGACCGCGAACGCGACTTTCTTCACGCCGAGACGCGGAGCGATTGCGCCGACCGCGAAGCCGTTCTGCATTTCCACGTTGCGACGGGGCGCAGCGCGGATGGAGAAAGGGACCGGTCGGTCCCGATCAACTGCTCCGCGTCTTCGCGCGAACCAGAATGTCACGACACCAGTTTGAGCTTGCGCGCGACGCGCCAGCCGATGCTCCGCGCCCGTGCATAGTCTGGCCAGCGCGGCGGCATCGCGGGGTCCAGTCCCATGCGGCGCAGCAGCGCGTTGGCGGCGTGCGCCTCGGCCTCGCGATAGCTCCATTCGCTGCGCCAGGTGATCGACAGCGAGATCGACGGCGTATCGCCGTTGGCGACAAAATGCGGCGCCATCACGGGCATGAGGACGGCGTCGCCGGGGCCGAGCGGCACCTGCTGCTCGCCGCCGCGAAACGCCTCGTCCCACGGCAGGTTGCGGTGCCCGCCGGTATGATAGCGTTCATGTTCGATGCGATGCGCAAAGCGTTCGTCGCCTGCGGGCCAGACATTCATCACCTTCGTTCCGCGAAGCTGGAGCAGGATATTATGTTCGGGATCGAAGTGAAACGGCGTGATCGATCCTGGCGAGGAAATGAAGATAAAGCCCTGCGGCGTCAGCATCGCCCCCGTGCGCGGCTCGACAACGGGCTTCAGTTCGCCAAGCAGGTCCATCAGAAGCGCGCGATATTCGGGGATCGTCTCGATATTCTTGAGCACCGCCCAGCTGCCGTTGGTGTCGATCGTGCGGATCGTCTCGCCGATCGACAGGCCGTTCGCCGGAATATCCTCTGGCAGGATGCCGACGGGCAGGTCGCCCGGATTATATTCGACCGCGCTGGCCGGCAAGCTTTCGCCCAGCACCGCCAGCGCCTCGATCGACAGCAGGCGATGGTCGGGCAGATGATGGCGGAGCAGCCCCGCTTCACCCGGATAAAGCTTGGCCATGCGCGCCAGCGTTTCGGCAGGAAAGACGGGGCGGTCGATCGTCGGATGCACGGTCATGTCGGGCTTTCTACCTCGTCGGCTTGCGCGGGCGCACCCTTCCAGCGCCGCCATGCCCGCTCGGCGCGCGTCAGCCATGTAAAGCGCCAGCGGTCGGCTGCGCCCGACAGCGGAACATTGACCCAGACAAGCGCGCGGCGTTCGCGCCAGACGCTGTCGATCATCGGATGACCGGGCGCCGCGCAGCTGTCGACCCAATCGATGCGTGGATCGCCCAGCAGGTCCAGATTCGCCTGTTGCAGCAGAACGCCGGGTGAAAAGCGCGCATGATCCTCATCGAACGCCGTCTTGAAGGAAAAGCCGCCGGGCGGACACAGGAAGTTGACGAGCATCGCGAGCGGCCGCCCGTCCAGATCGAGCGCGCGCATGTCGAGCCGTCCCGCCGTCGCTGCGGCCGGCACGATCGCCCGAAACCACGCTTCGGTATCGCCGTGGCTTGCCAGCGCGGACCCCGCGCGCCCCTTCCATCCGCGTGCCTCCAGCGTCAAAAAGGCGTCGATCCACGGCCCCGGCGGATCGCCCGCCCGCCACCGGCGAAATGCGACCACGCCCTGTTCGGCCAGCCGGTTCGCCTGCCGCCTGAGTTCCTTGCGCTTCTTCGCGCGCACCGCAGCCTCCCAATAATCGGCGGGCGACAGGTCGCTTTCGAGCAGTGCGCGCTCCTCGCGGTGGACGGCCACAGCGTCGCCGCCGCGCTGGCGCGCGACCTCGACCAGTGCGCGGTGAAGCGGCCCATGCTCGGTCAGGCGCGGCACATGGAGCAGCGTGCGCGCCCAGGGGGCAGCATCGCACCAGCCGAGCAGGATCGACCAGAACAGGGCTTCGAAACCGGCGCGCACCAGCGGCGCGCCGTGAAAATGATTCGGATGCATCCATTCCGTTGCATGGTGCAGCGGCAATCGGCCGTATCGCAGCGCCGGTGCGAGCGGAATGATGCCGATCAGCGGCCCATCGGCGCCACCCTGCACCATGACCAGCCGCGCCTTGCGCGCGGGATCAAGCAGGTGAAGCGCCGATTGCAGGCACCAGCGTTCGGCAAAGGGGTTGGGCTCGCTCGCCTCGCCAGCCAGCCCGTCCCACGCCGCCGCTAGCTCCGCCGACAGCGCCAGCGGATCGACCAGGCGCACCATCAATGGCGCGGCGTCGATGCTGCTGACCGGAAAGGCGGGATGGACCGTCATCGGCGAGAGTTTAGCCGCGAAGCGTTAAAATGGGGTGGCGGCATTCGGCCGGTTTTGGACGTAAAGTCCCTCCGCTGGAGGGGAGGGGCTTAATCGCGTGCCGACAAATCCCCATCCCAAAGCTGCCATCAAATCCCGAACAGTTTCGCCAGCGATTTTTCCAGCATGAAAAACTGCCAGATCAACCGCCCATGGTCGCGTCGCCCCGACTGGTGCGCGGCGACGATGCGTTCGATTTCGGCCATGTCGAACCAACCCGCGCGCGCGAGCGTCGAAGAGGTGGCGAGCGCCCTTGCCTGCGGGGCAAGCGCGCCGCGGAACCAGTGCGACACCGGCGTCACGAACCCCATTTTGGGGCGATAAAGGATGTCGTGCGGCAGATAGGCTTCCATTGCCCGCTTCACTATCGCCTTGCCCGTCCCGCCCTTGACCCGCATCGCCGCGGGCAGACTCGCGGCGAACTCGACGAGCCGGTAATCCAGCAACGGCTCGCGCGCCTCCAGGCTGACCGCCATGCTCATCCGGTCGGTCTTGGTCAGAATGTCGCCGGGCAGCCAGATTTTCAGGTCGGCATATTGGGCGCGGTCGAGCGGTTCGCGCGCGGGCGCTGCCGCCATTGCCCGCCAATAGCGTGCCTCGGCGACATGATCGCCAAGGCCGCGCAGCGCCGCGTCGTTGAACAGCCGCGCGCGCTGCGTCGGCCCCGTCACGCCAACCGCCTCGGCATAGCCCTCCGCGCCGCTTTTCGACAGGCTGGCGAGCGTCGCGCGCGCGCGCAGCGGGCGCGGCGCCCAGTCCATCTGCGGCCAGACCTTCGCCAACGGTCCCAGCACGCCGCGGCGCATGAAGCCGGGGATCAGCCCGCGCAGCTTTTCTTCCCGATGCTGGAACAGCAGGCGGCGATACCCCGCAAAGGCCTCGTCGGCGCCGTCGCCCGACAGCGCGACCGTCACCTCTTCGCGTGCGAGTTCGCACACCCGATAGGTCGGCAGCGCGCTCGCGTCGGCAAAGGGTTCGTCGAACATGTCGGCGATTTTGTCGATCAGCGCGAAATCGCCCGCCGCCACGGTGCGCGTCCGGTGATCGGTCGCAAACCGCTCGGCGATTTGCTGCGCATAGGCCGTTTCATCGAGCGCCGCCTGGTCGAAGCCGATGGTGCAGGTCTTGACCGCTTTCGCGCTCGCCTCGGCCATCAGCGCGACGACCGCGCTCGAATCGACCCCGCCCGACAGAAAGGCGCCGAGCGGCACATCGGCGACCATCCGGTCGGTCACCGCCGCGCGCATCAGGTGGACCAGATGTTCGGCCACCTCGCCCTCGCTCGCCTTGATCCGCCGCGAAAAATCGGGCGCCCACCAACAGGTCGGCGCGGGCGTGGCCTTGCCGCGTTCGAGCATCAGATAATGGCCGGCGGGCAGCTTCTCGACCCCCGCGACGATGCAATTGTCGTCGGGCACATAACCCAGCGCGAAGAAATCCTCGACCGCGGTGAAATTCGCTTCCTGCCGCAGCAACGGGTGGCGCAACAATCCCTTCAGTTCCGACGCGAACGCCACCGACCCGTCGGACAGGCGCGCATAGTGCAACGGTTTCACCCCCAGCCGGTCGCGCGCGAGAAACAGGCAGCCGCGCGCATGGTCGTGGATCGCAAAGGCGAACATGCCATTCAGCCGCGACAGGCATTCGGGGCCCCATTGCCGCCACGCCGCGATGATGACCTCGGTATCGCCGCTGGTACGAAAGCGGTGCCCGCGATCCTCCAGTTCGGCGCGCAGCTCGCGGAAATTATATATTTCGCCGTTATAGGTCAGCGTAACCGCCTCATCGTCGCTCGCCATCGGCTGCGGGCTGCCCGCAATGTCGATGATCGAGAGGCGGAGATGCGCAAGGCCGACGCCGGGCGCGGTCCATTCGCCCGATCCGTCGGGGCCGCGGTGGCTCATCGGGTGGAGCATCGCGCGCAGCCGCGCCGGATCGACCGGCTTTGCGGTGACGAGATGGTAGATGCCCGCGATGCCGCACATGGCCGGTCCCTAGCCGCTTTTCAGCGCGCGGTCAGCCATCGCCCTGGCTCCGCCCGACGCGGAAACAAAGGCGCTGATCGCATCGCGCCCGCCTTGCCGCTCCTCGCTCGATACGATCAGCGACAGCGCGCGCGGGTCGCCACCGATAAGCCGTGCTTTCAGCCCCGCCAGTTTGGCCGAACGCGCGCTGCCCGTCACGTCGTCGCCGACCACATACCAGGTCGCGGCGTCGCGCAGCACCGGGCCGGGATGAAGCAGGCGCTCGGTCTTGCCGCCATCGACGGCGGGCAGCGGCGCGCTCCATGCCCACCGGCTGTCGGGGTCGACCGCGCCCTGCCCGAAGGCGACGACTTCGCGACCCTCGGCCTGGCGTTCATAGCCGCCGATCGCGACGGTCACGACCTGCCCTTTCGCGTCCGCAAAGTGCCGCAAAAGCCGCCGGTCGGCGCCGTCGAAGCGCGGCGTCCAGGGAGTTCCCACCACGCGCACGTCGCGCCAGCCGGGCGGTGCCTCAACCGTCATGGTGGGTGGCAGCGGCGCGCTGCGCCCGGCGATGAGCAGGCCCCATGCGGCGAACAGCAGCGGCAACAGCAAGGCGACGGGCAGCACCGCGCGGCCCGTTCCGGCAAAACGGATCGGACCGTCCAGCCCGCGCACATCGACCGCGGCGTCGTTCGCGGGGCGGTCGAACCAGCGCCGCGCCACCAGCATCACGATCAGGATGACAAGGCCGAAAAAGATCCAGCCATAGAAAATATGGTCGATGCCGCCCGCCGCCTCGATCCCCCAGATATCGGCGGCGAGCATCGTGCCATAGGCGCGCAGCGCGTTGGCCAGGATCGTCGCCGCGAGCGCCGCCGCGACAAAGACGATCCGCCGCGTCCAGCTTTGGAAACAAAGATGCGCCGCGAACACCGCATAGGCGAGCATCGCGATCAGGAAATTGACCCCCGAACATTCCTCGGCCACCTCGAAAAAGCCCGCGCGCGTGGTGATGAACACCCCCTGCATCTCGGCTGCGAGGCCCGACAGGCGGAGCAGCGCGACGCTGATATGCGCGGTAAAGGTCTGGAGCAGCGGCACCAGTTCTTCGCCGAACGGCACGAGCAGCAGCGCATAGGCGAGCGGAAAGAGCAGCCCGCGCACCAGCTTTTCGCCCAGCACCACGCCGACGGCGCCCTGCAGCATCAGCACCAGGCCGAACTGGCGGAACAGCGCCACCCCCGCCGCTTCGCCGACGAGCCACACCAGCCCCGCGCCCGTCATCCAGACCAGCGCCGGCCACCAACAGGCCGGAGTCAGCCGCCGCAACAATTGGGTGCGCTGCGACACCAGCCAGCCGATCATCGGCACCATCAGCAGGCAATGGGTAAAGGTCGAACTGTTCCACCAGATGCCCGCCATGTCGGCCGCATCGCGCCAAAAGAGCGCGACGATCGCCGCCGACAGCAACGCCAACGCGGCCAGATGGCGCTGCCAGGGCGTCATGCGGGCAGCCCCAGCAATGCGCCGAGCGGCGCCATGCGCGCATCCCAGCCATAGCGTGCGATCATCCGTTCGCGCGCCGCCCGTCCCATTGCGGCCGCCACCGCGCGGTCGTCGAACAGTGCGCCGACCGCCCGAGCCATCGCCTCGGCATCGTCGGCAACCAGCAGATGTTCGCCGGCAGCCGCGTCAATCCCCGCCGCCGCCGCGGCGCTGGCGACCACCGGCCGCGCCATCGCCATCGCTTCGAGCAGTTTGTTCTGCACCCCGCGCGCGAGCAGCAACGGCGCGACCACCGCGTCGGCGGCGGCGAGCCACGGCCGCACGTCGGGCACCTCCCCCGTCACGGTCACGCCCGGCAGCGCTGCAAGCGCTCTCACCTCGTCGGTCGGCGCGCGCCCGACGACCGCAAAGCGCGCCGCCGCGTGCCGCCGCCGGATCAGCGGCAAGATGTCGGCGGCGAACCAGCGCACCGCGTCGATATTGGGGCGATAGTCCATCTGGCCGGTGAATACCGCGAGCGGACCCTCGCCACGACCCACCGGATCGAACGGCAGCGCCGGGTCGAAACGATCGGTGTCGATGCCGTTTTCGACCGCCCGCACCCTGTCTTCGCCCAGCCCGCTCCGTTGCCGGAACAGCGCCGCCTCGGCCTCGCTGACAAACAGGCTGGCGGTGACGCGCGCCGCGACCGCTGCTTCATGGGCGCCGAGCACGCGCGCTTCGCGCTTGTAAACCCAGTGGAGCGGCTGGCGCCGGTCCTGTTCGGCATAGGTGCCGAACTTCGCCGAATCGACATCGACGAAATCCATCAGCACCGGCCCGTCGAACCGGGTCGGCAGATATTGCGCCATCTGCCCTGAAAAGGCGACGATATGGCTGACATCGCCCTGCCCGATCAGCGCATCGACATGGCGCGCCAGCGCAGCGTTGCGGAACAGCCGGTTCGACACCGGCTCGCCGCGCAGCACCGCCTTTGCCAATGCGATCGGACGCGCCACATTGCGCTCTTCGATCGCTACGCTTTTGCAAAGCGGCGCCAGCTTCCTCCGCGCGGCGTCGGCGTCGTCGGCATTGTCGGCCAGCCCCGCGACATGCACCGGGGCGAGCTTTGCCAGCGCCTCGAACATATGCCAGCTGCGAATGCGATCGCCGCGGTCGGGCGGCCACGGCGCGCGGTGAACGAGGAACAGGATTTCGGGCATCGCCCGCACCTATCCCAATCCGCGCGCGATCAGCGGCCCGATACGGTTCGCGGCCCACAGCGGCAGCCGTTTCCACAGGTCGACCTGCATCCGGTATCTGGCGCTGTTCGGGTTGGTATCGCGCGGCGCCTCGCCCGGCGCGAGCCAGCGCGCATAGACGAGCGACTGCGGTTCGAATCCCCAGTTCTTCTTGTAGGCGAACGGTCCCGTCCCCAGCTTCGACCGCCCAAAGTCGAAGCGCGTGCAGCCGCGCGCCCGCGCATGGCGCATCAGCGCGAAATACATAAGTTCGTTCGCGCGCAGCCGCCGCGCCTCGGCCAGTCCGCCGCCCCAATAAGGCATCACCGTGCCGCGCCAATAAAGGCTGAGCACGCTTGCCACCGGCCGAACGCCGTCGCGCACGGTCAAAATATCGGCATGCTCGCCAAAGGCATCGAGCACCGCGTCGAACAGGCTTTTGGGAAAGACCGGCGTGCCGAGGTTGCGCACGCTCGTCGCATAGATGCGGTAATGGTCGCGCCGTTCGGCGGCGTCGCGCCCCGTCGTCGCCGTCAGTTCGCTGCCCAGCGCCTTGCGCACCTCGGCGCGCTGTTTGCGGGGGATGGCAAGCAGTTCGGCCTCGTCATCGCCCGCCAGGTCACGTGCAAAGCCCGCATAGACGCCTGCCTCGCGCGCCCAGCCCTCGCCTTTGGGCAGTGATCCGCCGCGCAGTTCGACCGACGGCACGCCAAGCGCCCGCGCCATGTTCGCCGCGCCTTCTGCCAATGTCGCGGCTATCGCGGGATTGTCGGCCAAAATGCCGCCGCCGACGGCAAAGCCGCTGCCGACCAGCGCCTGCCCGAACAGCGGCGAGCGGATGTGATGGAGCGGCAGCAGGCCGGTGAGCGCGCCCGCCGCATCGCGCGCGGTGACAAGGTGGCAGCGGTGCCCGGTCGCCCGCGTGATCGCCTCGCACCAGGCGCGGCTGTGAAAGGGCGTCGCATCATCGTGCGCCGCGACATAGGCGTCCCATTCGGCCGCGTCGGAAAGCGGCGCGCCCGCAAATGGCTTCAGCATCGTCGGATCGGCAGGCGCGTTCACGCCGCGGCTTGCCATGGCTCGGCGCGCGCGCGCTGCGCGGGCAGCACGGCGTCGGCGCGCGTCCAGTCGAAATCGGCGAGCAGCTTCTTCAGCTTTCCCGCCATCGCCGACAAGCCGCTGTAATGGCGCAACTTCGACCGGATGGGCGCATCGGCGACACGCGGCTGGCCGGGGTCGATCTCCCACGGGTGGAAATAGAGGATCGCCGGATGCCCCTCGGCATTCATGCGTGCGATCGCCCAGCGCGTGAAGCCATAGGGCAGAAGGCGCATGAAACCGCCGCCGCCCGCCGCCAGCGTGCGCCCGGCGAAGCGCGCGGTCGTCACCGGCCATTCGACAAGCTCGCTGCCCGCCACCGGCCGCCACGCATGGCGCGGGCTTTGCGGCCAGCCATAATGATCGTGAACCACCGGCGCGACGCTCGACGAATAGGCATAGCCCTGTTCGGCGAGCACCCGGTGCGCCCACGGTGTGCGTGCATCGACCGAAAAGCTCGGCGCGCGATAGCCGCGGATCGGGGCACCGCCGACATCTTCGAGGATCGCGCGCGTTTTCAGAAGGTCGGCGGCAAATTCGTCGGCGGTCATGTTGAACACGCGCTTGTGGTCATAGCCGTGGCTGGCAATTTCGTGCCCCGCCGCGACGATCCGCCGGATCAGCGCGGGATAGCGTTCGGCGACCCAGCCGAGGGTGAAGAAGGTGCCTTTCGCGCCGGCCCCCGCGAAAATCTCCAGCACCGCGTCGCAATTCGCCTCGACCCGGCATTCAAGCGTCGGCCAGTCGGCGCGGTCGATCGTGCGCTCAAAGGCGCCGACCTGGAACCAGTCCTCGACATCGACCGACAGGCCGTTTTGCATTTTTCCTCACCTTCGCGGACCCGTTAGCCGGTTCTGGCCGGGGTGTCAGGCGGCCCAAGTCTGCGACTTCGCCGGATTGGGTGCGTTTTCGGGATCGCGTTCGACCCATTCGATGAGCAGGTCAAGCACGCGGCGCAGCGCCGCATCCTGTTCGACGAGTTGCGCCTCGAGCGAGGCGATCTGCTTTTCCAGCGCCGCGAGATGGCCGGGATCGATTGCCGGAGCCGCGGGTGCGCTCGCCGCTTCGTCGGCCTCGCTCGCCGCCTGCGGCGCCAGCGCCACGACGCGCGCCGGTTCGGCGGGCGCGGCGAACGGCGCGGGCGTCGCCGCAGCGGGTTCGTCCGAACGGCGCGGCCATTCGGGAGCGGCTTCATTGGCCGCGCGCGGGGCGAAAGGCGCTGGCGTCGGGGCCGCAGCAGTGGCGGCCGCCGCGACGACCTCATCGACCGGCAGCGGCGCGAGCGTCGCAGCGTCGATGCCGCGATCGGCTTCGATTTCTGCCACGACCGATCGGACATTCTGCGCTGTAATGCGGTTCATCTGCTCGACCGCGCCGTAGAGCAGCAGGCGGCTGACCAGCACATTGAGCTTGCGCGGCACGCCCTCGCTGTAATCGAAGATTGCCTCGAAAGCGTCGGGGCTGAAGCTGGGATTGCCTGTCCAGCCGACCTTGCCGAGGCGGTGGAGGATATAGGGTTCGACCTCCTCGGGTTCCATCGGGTCGAGGTGGTGCGTCGCGATCACCCGCTGGCGCAGCTGTTCGAGCGTCGGCGAATGGAACAATGTCTGGCGGAACTCGGGCTGGCCGAGCAGGAAGATTTGCAGGAGCGAATGGCCGCCGAGCTGGAAGTTCGACAGCATCCTGAGTTCTTCGAGCGCCGAGATGGCGAGATTCTGCCCCTCGTCGACGATCAAAAGGGTGCGGCGGCCCGCGCGTGCCTGTTCGCGCAGATATTGCTCCATCGACCGCAACAGCTCGGCCTTGCTCTCGCCTTCCCACTCGATGCCGAACTGTTCGGCGACAAGGCGGAGCAGGTCGTCGCCCTCAACCTGCGTCGACACCAGCTTGACCGCGGTCAGCCGATTGGGGTCGATCGTGTTCATCAGATGGCCGACGAGCGTCGTCTTGCCCGCGCCCACGTCGCCGGTGATGACGATGAAACCTTCGCCCTGCGCAAGGCCATAGCCGAGGTAGGACATCGCCTTGCGGTGCGTCCCGCTTTCAAAGTAGAAATGCGGATCGGGCGTCAGCTGGAACGGCCGGCCGGTGAAACCATAGTATTGATCGTACATCGCTTGTAATCCTGTTGCCCAAGCGGGATCAAACCCGTCAGAAGTTGTAACGCAGTCCCACCAAAGCTGAACCTATGAGCTGGCTGTTGAAGCCGTCCTGGTCGAAGGCGTTGAGGCTGGCCGCCGCGGTCCCGGTCAGACCGCGCCAGAAGCGCCGCGAATAGGCGGCCGACAGCCCCGCCGACTGGACGTCGCTCGCGCCCGGCGCGCCATTGTCGAAATAATTGACATAACCCGACAGGCTAAGATCCGAATCGGCGTCGAGCTGGCGCCCCGCCGACACGAACAGATACCAGCTTTCGTCGGTGATCCCGTCGAGGCTGGCGATCGGCGACAGCTGCGGCGCGAGCAGCCTGCGCCGGTCGTAACCGAGTCCGACGCCATAGGCCCAGCGGCCAAAGCGCGACGACATCGTCGCCTGCACCCCGCGGCTGCGATATTGCGCCGCGGTGGCGTTGCCGAGCTGGTTGTTCAAACAGCCGCCGCCCTCTCCGCCGAACACGCAGGGATTGATGTCGCCGTCGATCGGATTGCGCGTCGGGTCGAACTGCGTCGGCAGCGCCGCCAGTCCGCCCGACAGCCCGCGGCCGAGGCTCGACAGCCCGTCATAAACGCCGACCTGCACCGTCGTCGCATGATCGGCGCGATAGGCAAAGCTGCCCGTATAGATGGTGTCGCCATAGCGCCGACCGACGCGCGCGGTGAGCGAGGTGCGGCGGCTCGGCCGCCACATCACCCCGGCATCCCAGATCAGCCCGTCGGTGTCGAACGACAGGCGGCGCGGCGACGATGGGTCGGTGACGAAACGGCCGTTCGCATCGCGCAGCGGAACGCCATTCGCGTCGAGCAAGGGGTCACGCTGGCCAATCTCGATATCCTCGTAGCCAACACCGCCGAGCAAGGCGACGGTCGGGCCAACCGGCACGGTGACATCAGCGCGCGCATATTTGCCCTCGAACCTCTGGTCGAGCTGGCTCGCATCCTCGCGCTCATAACCGCCCGACAGTTGCCAGCCAAAGGGCAGGTCGCCCGGCCGCGCGCCGACGCTGGCCCAGGCGACATGGTTGGTCGAACTGTCGAAAATATCCTGCGGCTGGCTGCCCGGCGACAGCACGGCGGGGGTATCGACATCGACCTTGGTATAGCCAAAGCGATAACCCGCGCCGAAGTCGAGTCCGGCGATCCGCCGCGCGAAAGTCGGGCCGGCATAGATCGAATACAGGTCGGCGACATTGCTGGCATCGCCGATGAACAGGCCGCTGTCGGCGCCCTGCCCGTCGGCGCGCGTGCGCGTCGCGAGCGCCCCGGCCTCGAAGTTCAGCCCGCGCGCCGCCTCGATCCGCCCGCGCGCAAGCCCGCTGATCGTGCCCGAATCGCCAAGGTCGCCGTTCCAGCCAAAACGGTGTTCGTAGCGCAGCGTAGCGGCGACTTCGGCACGGCGCGTGACGATCGCGGCATCAATGCCCGCCGCGACGGTCGTATAGGTGAGCACGTCCCCGCCATTTTTGAGGTCGGCGGTAAGCACCTGCCCGATTTCGAGATAGGGGCTGACATCGACCTGCCGCTGGCCGCGCTGGCCTTCGCCGCGCGCGCCCGACCGGCCGGGTTCGGGCTGGGCCGCACTCGCCGACGCATCGCTGACACCGGGATCGCCCGAAAATTGCGCGTGCGCGCCGGTCGCCGTGCCCGCGAGCAACAGCGCGGCCAGCGCCCCGGCGCCATGCAGGACAAGACGCGGGTTCATCCGGTGCCCCCCTGACCGTAATAGGTGCCGAAGCGGCGCCCGCCCGGCGAGAATTTGACCCCGTTGAGCAGCAGCTGGATCTGCGGGCACGCGCCCATCAGCCCGATCGCGTCGCGCAGCGCGCTTTCGAGCGTCCTGTCGGCGCGCACGACCATGATCGTCTGACCGACATGCCCGGCAAGCACCGCGGCGGGCGACGCCGCCAGCACCGGCGGCGAATCGAGGATCAGGATGCGTCCCGGCGCCCCCGCTTCGAGCTGCGCGAGCAGCGCCTCGGTCCTTGCCGAAGCCAGCAATTCGGTGTCGTGCATGTGATGCGCGCCCGCGGGCATGACCTTCAGCCCCGGAATGTCGGTCTGGATCAGGCAGTCGCCGACCGCCAGATGCGGATCGGCAAGCGCGTCCATCAGCCCCGGACCATTTTCCAGTCCCAATGTTTCAAGCACGCTCGGCTTGGCAATGTCCGCGTCGATGAGCAGCACGTCATGGTCGGCCTCGACCGCCAGGCTGAGCGCCAGATTGACCGCAGAGAAGGTCTTGCCTTCGCCGGGGTTCGCCGACGCGATCAGCACGCGGTGCCCGCGCGGCAGAATCGGGCGACTGCCCGTGCCACCGATGCCCCGGATCAGCTCGCGCTTTACGATGCGATATTCTTCGGAAATGCCCGTGACCGGCGTGCCCGGCACGATCATGCCCCGTGCCGCGAGCCGGTCCCGGTCGATCGTCCCCTGCCGCGTCGGCACGACCGCGGGCGCCGCCCTGGCGACCTCCTTGCGCGGCGAAGGCCGCGGCGACGGTGCGGTTTCGACGACGGGTTCGGCGGCCTCGGCGACCGGTGCCTCGGCGACGGGGTCCGCCTTGACCCTCTTCGCCTTCTTTTCCGGCTCCGGCGGCAGGCTCGACAGGTCGATCGTCGGCGCATTGCCGACGGCGTCGAGTCCGAACATGTCCGCGGCGCGTTCGAGCAGCGAGGGTGGACGCTTGACTTTGCGTTGGTCGTTCATGTCATCGCCCCCCGTCACGCAACCATGCCGCGCTGGATGAACTCGGCGACGAGCAGCAGCGCATAAAGCCCGACGAGCGCGGCGCCTCCCCCCGCGAGCCAGACAAGCTTCTTGCGGCGATCGACCTGGCGCTCGGGCGTCAGGACTTCGGTGATCGACCCGATCACCGGCAGACCGCTCGCGCGTTCGAGCCGCGCCGCGGTTGCATAGCTGGTGCGCACCTGCGACAGGCCGAACGCGACCCCGATGCCGCCGCCGATGCCCGCGAGCAGCACCAGCGTCAGGAACAAGGGCCGGTTGGGCGCCGCCGGACTCGTCGGTTTTGACGGCGGGTCGAGCAGTTCGATGCGGATCGCGTCGGTTTCGGTCTGCACCTCCCCGCGCAGCCGCACCTGTTCGCGCTGCGCGAGCAGCTTGTCATATTGCGCCTTGAGCGCGGTATATTCGCCGTTGATCCGGTCATATTCGGCGGCGATGCCAGGATTCTGGATCTGCTGCGCGGTGATCCGCGCGATGTCACTCGTAAGCTGGCTCTTGCGCGCGGAAAGGGCGCTGACCGTCGCCTGTCGCTCGGCGCGCATGGCCGCGAGTGAGGCATAGGCCGGGTTCTGCACCCCGCCGCTGCCGCCCGTTCCCTCGCGGTCGGCTTGTGCTTTCAGCGATGCAATCTGACTTTTGAGTGCAATGACGTCGGGATGCGCATCGGTCAGCCCGCGCGAACGCATCGCCGACAGCTCGTTCTGCGCGCCTGCCAGCTGCTGCCGCGCGACGCCGCCGCCGACCCCGCCGACGCCCGGAATGGTCGCCGGGGTCGAGGCGAGCTGGCCGTTTGCGGCCGCCAGCTGCGCCTGTGCGGCGACCAGCTGCGAATCGATCTGGCCGAGTTCGGCGCGCGCCGCCTCGACGCGCTGCGCGGGCGATCCGGCGCCGCCGGGGACCAGCCCGATATTCTGCGCCTCGAATGCCGCACGGCGCGCTTCGACCTCGCGCAGCGCCTTTTCGCGGTCGGCAATCTGCGCGTCGAGAAACTTCAGCCCTTCGCGCGCGTTCATCCGTCCGCCGCGCAGCTGATCGTCGCGGAACACGGTTATCAGGCTGTCGAGCACGCCCGATGCCAGCTTGGCATTGTCGGCGTCGGACAGGCTGCCGACGGCGATGCTCGACGTGATTTCAAAGATATTGTCCTGCTGCGGCACGACCTTGATATTTTTTTGCAGCATCGCGACCGCATTCGCCCTGTCGCGCTCGCTGGCCCCCGCGGGCAGCAGCCCTGTCGTCGCCGCGACCTTTTCCATGTTGCGCGCGCTGGTCAGCGTTTCGCGGATCTGATCGATCTGGGCGCGACCCCCGCCGACCTGCGCTTCGTCGGGCAGGATTTCGTTGACGTCGACGAGCAGGCGCGCGCGGCTGTCATAGCGGTTGGGGATAGACGCGATCGCCAGCCAGCCAAGGATGCAGATGCCCCATGCGACCGCCAGCACGAGCCACCGGCGCGTCCAGACGCTGTGCAGCGCCACCCGGATTTCGTCGTAAAGGCTGTTCATCGCGGTGCTTCGATCCCTGGGATGGTGTTTGGTGCGTCGCGCCTCGGCGTCAGAACATGCTTTCGGGAATGATGATGACGTCGCCCGGCTGCAATCGCACATTCGCCTTGATGTCGCCGCGCTTGATGAGGTCGTTCAGGCGCAAGGCAAACTCCTGCTGCTTGCCCGTCCCCTTGTCGAAGCGGACGAGTCGCGCCTTGTTGCCGGCTGCATATTCGCCCAACCCACCGACGGCAATCATCGCGTCGAGCACCGTCATGTTCGCGCGAAAAGGGATCGAGGCGGGCTTTTCGGTCGCGCCGACGATCCGCACCTGCTGCGAAAAGGTGCTGTTGAAGCTGGTGACGATGACGCTGACGATCGGGTCGGTGATATATTGGCTGAGCTGGAGCTTGATGTCCTGTTGCAGCATGGTCGGCGTCTTGCCGACGGCGGGCATGTCGGTAATCAGCGGGGTGGTGATGCGTCCGTCGGGCCGCACCTGGACCTTGCCCCCCAGTTCGGGGTTGCGCCACACGAAGATCTGCAATTCGTCAAGCGGACCGATGATATATTCCTCGCCCGGCCCTTCCTGGTTCGCGACGAAGTTCGCGCTGGGAAGCTGCGGCGCGCTGCCGCCGGCGCCCATGCACGCGGTCAGCATCATCGCGGCGATGCCGGACGCGAGCGCGGCGCGTGGGAGGCGGAGCAAGGGGAAGGAAGCCATAATCATCAACCTTTCACGCCGTCAGGATCGAGCGACGGTCCAAAACCGGCGGCGACAGCCATTGAGTCAGCCTCCGCCATTGCGCGAAAAGGGTGAACATAATGTTAGTATTGGCATAGGTTTGGCTCACACGCTTGCAAATATGTCCCGATTAGGGACAGTTTCGCAGCTATACGAGCATCTCGCGCGCCGGTCCCTGGCCCAGAAACGCCGCCGGGCTGGCGGTTGCGCCATAGGCCCCCGCCTGAAAGATCGCGATGAGGTCGCCGACCCCGGCGCGCGGCAGCGCGACCTGGTCGCCCAGCCGGTCGAGCGGGGTGCACAGACAGCCGACGACCGAGACGGTCTCGACGGCTTCGCGGCCGAACGAACCGGCCACCGCGATCGGATAGTTGCGGCGGATGACGGTGCCGAAATTGCCGCTTGCTGCGAGCTGGTGATGCAACCCGCCGTCGGTGACGAGAAAGGTTTCGCCATGGCTGACCTTCCGGTCGACGACGCGCGTCAGATAGACGCCCGCTTCGGCGACCAGCCAGCGGCCAAGCTCCATCGCGAAGCGGCTTTCCGCCAGCCCGGCGCCGCGCGCGGCGAGCGTCGCGCCGAGCGCCTCTCCCACCGCCGCCACATCGACTGGCGTATCGCCGGGGAAATAGGGCACGCCCATCCCGCCGCCCAGGTTGACGAGCGGCGGCGCGGCGCCGATCGCGTCGGCAAGCCGCGCCGCAAGCGCCACCGTCTGCGCCTGTGTTTCGGCGATGGCGGCGGCGTCAAGCGCCTGCGATCCCGCGAAAATATGAAAGCCCTGCCAGTCGGCGCCCGCGTCGATCAGGCGACGGACAAGCGCCGGAACCGCGGCTGCGTCGACCCCAAAGGGCTTGGCGCCGCCGCCCATCTTCATCCCCGATCCCTTGAGGTCGAAGTCGGGATTGACGCGCACCGCCAGCCGCGGCGCCGCGCCGAGGCGGTCGGCGATCGCCAGCGCGCGTTCCGCCTCGCCCGCCGATTCGAGATTGACCGTCGCGCCCGCGGCAATCGCCGCTTCCAGTTCGCGGTCACGCTTGCCCGGCCCGGCAAAGCTGATGTGCACCGCCGCCATCCCGCTCGCCAGCGCGGCCCTGAGCTCGCCGCCCGACGCCACGTCGAACCCGTCGACCAGCCCGGCCATGAAGGCGAGCAGCGGCGGATAGGGATTGGCCTTCATCGCATAATGAAGCTGCACCTCCGCAGGCATCGCCGCGCGCCATTCGGCGACGCGCGCGCAGAGCATCGCACTGTCATAGACGAACAGCGGCGTGTCGCCCGCCGCATCGGCGAGCGATTCGGCGCGGTCGCCGCCGATCAGCAACATCCCGTCGGGATCGGCCCGGAAACCGGGCGGGATCGGCCCGTGCGGCTTCATGCCGCCGCTTTCCGTGCCCAATCGGCGGCGATCGCCACGCGGTCGAGCTTGCCGTTGGGATTGCGCGGCAGCGCGTCGCGCCATTCGATCGTCTGCGGCTGCATGAAATTGGGCAGGGTGCGGCGAAGATGGGCGGCGAGCGCATCCCGGTCGGCGCCGCCATCCCGGCCGCGCACGATCAATATGATCGCCGCGCCCAGCCGCGTATCGGGAATGCCGAACGCGACCGCTTCATAAACCAGCCCCGATGCGATCGCGGCGTCCTCGATCTCGGTCGGGCTGACGCGGTTGCCGGCGGTCTTGATCATCGCATCGTCGCGGCCGACGAAATAGAGGAGGCCGTTCGCATCGCGCCGGACCGTATCGCCCGACCAGACCGCCGTGCCGCCATAAAGCGAGGCGGCGGGCGCCGGGCGGAACCGCTCGGCGGTGCGCGCGGCGTCGCGCCAGTAACCCTTGGCGACGAGCGGCCCGCAATGCACAAGCTCGCCCGGCTCTTCGTCGGCGGTGATCGTGCCGTCGCCGCGGCAGACAAGGATTTCGGCGTGCGGGATCGCGCGCCCCATCGACGTCGGATGATCGGCGACGAACCCGGGTTCGAGCCAGGTCGATCGAAAGGCCTCGGTCAGCCCATACATCGGATAGATGTCGGCGGCGGGGAAAGTGCGGCGCATCGCGTCGATCAGCGACGGCGTCAGCGCCCCGCCGCTGTTGGTCAGGCGCCTGAGCGACGCGGCTGTGTCGGCCGGCCAGTCGCTCTCGACCAGCTGCACCCACAGCGGCGGCACACCCGCCAGCGTGGTAATGCCGTGCCGCGCCACCGCCTTCATGACGTCGCGCGCGGTCAGATAATCGAGCGGCGCGACGGCGGCGCCCGCATACCAGCTCGACAACAACTGATTCTGCCCATAATCGAAGCTCAAGGGCAGCACGCCAAGCACGCGGTCGGCCGGCGCCAGCTTCAGATAGGTGGCGACGCTTTCGGCGCCGAGCCACAGATTCGCGTGGCTCAGCATCACCCCCTTGGGCCGTCCGGTCGAACCGCTGGTATAAAGAATGGCGGCAAGGTCATCGGGGTCGGCTTTCGACGGCGGCAACGCCTCTCCGCCCGAATCCATGGCTTGCTCGGCCGCCTTCAGATCATGCAGCGCGCATCCCGCGGGCAACCCATCGCCCAGCGCCTCGGCGCGCGCCGCGTTGGTGACGAGCAGCTTCGCCCCGCTGTCGGCCAGGATATGCTGCGCCTGCGGTCCTTTGAGCAGCGGGTTGATCGGCACATGGATCAGCCCCGCGCGCGCCGCGGCGAGCGGCATCAGGCAAGCAAGCCGCGTCTTGGCGCTCCAGCTCGCGACGCGCTCGCCCGGATCGCCGACCTGTTCGCGCAGCCATGCGGCAAGCCGTCCCACGCCTGCATCGAGTTCGGCGTAGGTCGTGCTCCGCTCGCCGGTCAGCAGCGCAGTCGCGTCCATCGCGCCGCGGCGGGCGAGATGGTCAATTGGATGCGACACGGGATTTTGGGGCTTGGTCATCGGCTGTTAGGGGTGGGATGATAGAGGGGCGCACCATGCAAGGGAACGGTGAAGATCAGGCTAATGACGATGCGGCGCGCGCCGCAGACTTCGCCTCGCCTTTCGACCGCGCCGAATGGTTCGATCTGCTCGAAGCCTATGGCTTTGCGGGCAAGGGCCGCGTCGATGCCAGGGGTTCGTGCGCCGCCGCCACGGCGGTTCTGCCGCTGCGCCGTGAAAGGGCCGCACATCTGGCGGGCCTGACCAACTGGTACAGTTTCGCGATCCGGCCCTTGTTCATCGGAACCGGGGACCGCCCGGCGGCGCTCGCCGACCTGTTCAGGCGCCTGCGCGCAGAGGCCGCCCGCCTGTCGCTCTATCCCGTGATCGAAGGCGAACAGGACCGAATCGCCGCGGCGCTGCGCGCCGCCGGCTGGTGGGTGCAAGCCACCCCCGCGGGCGATCGCCACTGGCTCGACCTCGGCGGGATGGACCATGCCGCCTGGTGGGCGAGCCGCCCCGGCGCGCTGCGCAGCACCGTCCGGCGCAAGGCGAAAAAGGGCATCGTCGACATTCAGCTGCTGACCGAGTTCGATCCCGGAAGCTGGGCCGCCTATGAACAGATATACGCCGCAAGCTGGAAACCCGAAGAAGGGCACCCCGCCCTGCTCCGCGCCTTTGCCGAAATGGAAGGGGCGCGCGGCACCTTGCGCATGGGGATCGCGCGCATCGACCATATGCCCGTCGCGGCGCAGTTCTGGACCGTCGAGGGCGGCACCGCCTTCATCCACAAGCTCGCGCATGTCGAGGACAGCTTGAAAGCGTCCCCCGGCACCCTGCTCTCGGCCGCGCTGTTCCGCCATGTGATCGAGGTCGACGGTGTCCGCCGGGTCGATTTCGGCACCGGCAACGATGCCTACAAGCGCGACTGGATGAACCGCCACGATCCCTTGTGGCGCATCGAGGCTTTCAATCCGTCGCGCGCCGCGGCATGGGGACCGGCGTTGAAAGCCTTTGCCCGATCGATTTTGAGGAAAGACACGTGACCGATTCCGCCTCCCAAACATCGGGCGTCGACGCCGCCCTCCGCGCGCTGCTCGCCGACGTGCTGGGTCTTGGGACCGACCGCGCGGCCGCGCTCTCTGACGACAGCGGGCTGTTCGGCGCGCTGCCCGAGTTCGACTCAATGGCGGTCGCGACGGTGCTCACCGAGATGGAGGACCGCCTTGGCATCCTCATCGACGATGACGAGATCGAGGGCGAAATCTTTGAAACCTATGGCAACCTGCTCGCCTTTGTGACGCGCAAGGTGACGGGTTGACGGCATGGAGCACTCGCTTTCCGCGTTCACCCTGATCTTGCCGAAGGGCTGTTCCATTCTTTCGGACCCTGGAAAGAAGAAGGACGGTCCCTCGTCAAGCTCAGGACAAACGGCGGTGGGTCAGAGCTGCTGACGGGTAACGCGATGTCCGCCCCCGAACATCAGTTCCGCATCGCCCCCGTCGGCACGCCGCGCGCCACCATCCTTTTCGTCCCGCCGCTGTTCGACGAAGCCAACCGCATTCGCCGCACCCTCGTATGCGCGATGCGCGCGCTGGCCGCGGACGGCTTTGCGACCCTGATCCCCGACCTTCCCGGGCAGAATGAAAGCCTGGTCCCGCTCGAACAGGTCGACCTTGCCGCCTGGCAAGGCGCATTGGCCGACGTCGCAGCCGCCATCGACGGCCCCCTTATCATCGCCGCTCTGCGTGGCGGCGCGTTGATCGACCACCATGCGAAAGCCACCGCCTGGTGGCGCCTCGCCCCCGTTGGCGGCGCCGCGCTGCTCCGCACCCTTCTGCGCGCGCGTGTCGCCGCCGACCGCGAAAGCGGCGTCACCTCGTCGCTCGACAGCCTGCAAGCAGATGCCGCCACCGCGCCGCTGTTGCTCGCGGGCAATCGCCTGTCGCCCGCCATGATCGCGCAGTTGGGCAGCGCGGAAATCCGGCCTGTCGAACCGCTCCGCACCGTCACCGTCGGCGGCGGCGGCGCCGACGCCATCGTCGGCACGCCGCTGTGGCTGCGCGCCGAGCCCGGCGAGGACGCGGCCATGGTCAACGCGATTGCCGCCGACATTGCGGCATGGAGCGCGACGTGCGGCATCGGCTGAGCTTCCCCTGCGACGGCGCGGCGCTTGCCGCCACGCTCGACGAGGCGCCGGGAACGACCGGGCTGCTCATCGTATCGGGCGGCAATGAAATCCGCAGCGGCGCGCATCGCGGCATGGCGATGCTCGCGGCGCGCATCGCCGATGCAGGCTATCCGGTGTTCCGCTTTGACCGTCGCGGCATCGGCGACAGCGAGGGGGCGAACGGCGGCTTTGAAAGCAGCGCGCCCGACATCGCCGCCGCGATCGCCGCGTTCCGCGACGCTGCACCGCATGTCGAACGGGTCGCCGCCTTCGGCAATTGCGACGCGGCGAGCGCGCTTCTCCTCCACCAGCCGCTGCCGCTCGACGCGCTGATCCTCGCCAACCCCTGGACCTATGAGGCCGCGGCGGAGACCGCCGACGAACCCGCGCTGCCCCCCGCCGCGGCGATCCGCGCGCGTTACCTGTCGCGGCTCACCAATCCCGAAAGCCTGCTGCGCCTGCTGCGCGGCGAGGTCGATTTCGCCAAGCTGCGCCGCGGCCTTGCGGCGCTGCGCCGCCCCAAACAAGCCGCCGCGCCGGACAGCCTCGCCGCGCGCCTCGACGCGGCGGCCCGGCGCCTTGCCATTCCCGCGACGATCCTGCTCGCGACCGGCGACCGCACCGCGCAGGCATTCGCCGCCGACTGCCCGGCAATTCTGGCGCGCTTGCCCGTCGAACGCATCGCAAGCGCCTCGCACAGCTTTGCAGGCGACGATGCCGACTGGCTGGCGGCGCGGATATTGACGATTTTGGGCCGTTGATGTCGTCGCGTCGGCAAGCGATGGCGCATTGGGGCGCGGGCGATGGTTCGCCTTGACGTTGCACCCCGATGAAAGGCGGCGACGGCCGGTATGGGCCGCGCCCCGCCGCTTACCCCGCCTTTTTCATCTGCCGATATTTGTGCAGCAGCGGCTCGGTATAGCCCGACGGCTGCGTCACGCCTTCAAAGATCAGCGCCCGCGCCGCCTGCCACGCGACGCCATCCGGCGTCAGCTTCTCGTACAGCGGGTCGCCCGCATTCTGCGCATCGACCTTTGCCGCCATCCGCGCCAGCGCGGCATCGACCTGCGCGGGCGTGCAAACGCCGTGGAGCAGCCAGTTGGCAAGCGCCTGACTGCTGATCCGCAGCGTCGCGCGATCCTCCATCAACCCGATGTCGTCGATGTCGGGCACCTTGGAACAGCCGACCCCCTGGTCGATCCAGCGCACGACATAGCCCAATATGCCCTGGCAATTATTGTCGAGCTCGCGGGCAATCTCCGCCTCGCTCCAGTTGCGCCCCGTCGCGACGGGAATGGCGAGCAGGCGGTCGAGCGACGGCACAGCTTCGCCCGCAATCTCGCGCTGCCGCGCGAACACATCGACCATATGATAATGCAGCGCGTGGAGGGTCGCAGCGGTCGGCGAGGGCACCCAGGCGGTGTTCGCGCCCGATTTCGGATGGCCGATCTTCGCTTCCAGCATCGCGCGCATCAGGTCCGGCATCGCCCACATGCCCTTGCCGATCTGCGCCTTGCCCGACAGCCCGCAGGCCAGCCCGATGCGGACGTTGCGGTCCTCATAGGCGGCGATCCAGTCCGATGCCTTCATCTCGCCCTTGGGAATCATCGGCCCCGCGCGCATCGACGTGTGGATCTCGTCGCCGGTGCGGTCGAGAAAGCCGGTGTTGATGAAAACGATCCGGTCCTTCACCGCATGGATGCACGCCGCAAGATTGGCGCTGGTGCGGCGTTCCTCGTCCATCACCCCGACCTTGATCGTGTGACGCGCCAGCCCCAGCATATCCTCGACCGCGTCGAACAGCCGGTTGGTGAAACCGCATTCCTCTGGCCCGTGCTGCTTGGGTTTGACGATATAGATGCTGCCCGCACGGCTGTTCGTAAGGGTTCCAAGTCCTTTCAGGTCGTGAAGCGAACACAGGCTGGTGACGACCGCATCGCACAGCCCCTCGGGCGCTTCGGCGCCACCGGGCAGCCGGATCATCGGCGTCGTCATCAGATGGCCGACATTGCGCACGAACATCACGCTGCGCCCGTGCAGGGTGAACGGTTCGCCCGACGGAGAGATCCATTGACGGTCGGCGGCCATCGCGCGCTTGACGATCCGCCCCCCCTTCTCAAAGCTTTCGGCAAGGTCGCCGCGCATCAACCCCAGCCAGTTCGCATAGCCGAGCGTCTTGTCCTCGCCATCGACCGCTGCGACGCTGTCTTCCAGGTCGATGATCGTCGTCAGCGCGGCTTCCAGCACGACATCGGCGATTCCCGCCGGGTCGGCCCTTCCAATGGGGCTGTCCGGGTCGATCACCAGTTCGATATGCAGGCCGTTGTGGCGAAGCAGGATGCCGCCGGGCTTGCTGCCGACCCATTGCGCCGGGTCGGCAAGCGCCGGCTGGCCGCCCTGCCAGTCGGCCCAGCTGCCCGATGCCAGCGGCGCCGCTTCGTCAAGGAACGCCTTGGCGCGCGCGATCACCGCGGCGCCGCGCGGCGCATCATAACCACCGGGCTTTGCGGGCGGCGCGTCAAGCGCATCGGTGCCGTAAAGCGCGTCATACAAGCTGCCCCAGCGCGCATTGGCGGCGTTAAGGGCAAAGCGGGCGTTCAATGCGGGCACGACCAGTTGCGGCCCCGCCATCGTCGCGATTTCGGGATCGACGTTCGCCGTGCCGATCTGGAACGGCGCGGGTTCGGGGACGAGATAGCCGATGTCGGCAAGAAAGGCCTGATAGGCGGCGGGATCGTGCGGCTGACCTTCTCGATCCAGATGCCAGGCGTCGATCCGGGCCTGCAAATCCTCGCGCTTCGCCAGCAGCGCCGCATTTTCCGGCGCGAATCTGCCAAGCAAAGCCGCGAAGTCGGCCCAGAAGCGCGCAGCGTCCAGCCCCGTTCCCGGCAGCGCGCGCTGCTCGATGAAATCGGCCAGCCGCGAATCGACGGACAGGCCGGAGCGGTCGAGAAATTCGGTCATGCTATCACCCTCTGGTCGGCGCGGCTGCGCCCGTGGACCCGGGGAGGAAAGGGCAGCCGCCCTATGCCGCGATTGGTTTCGATTGGCAATGGGCGCTTTTCAAGCCCGACGGCCTGGGTTAGGTTGCACTGGACCACGAAAAAACATCTCCCCAAACGACCGGATTCATGGACGATACACGACTGAAATTGATGGAAGCCATCGCGCGCAAAAAACTGGTGACGGCGCGGTATAACGGCCAGTCGCTGACGCTTGCGCCGCACCTGTTGTTCGAACGGCATGGCGACCTGTTCGTCAGCGCGCTCAACCTGGGCAAGAATTGGCGGGCGGACGAGGAACCACGGCTCGGCCATTTCAAACTCGGCGGGCTCGCGGCGGTCGTGCTCAGCGACGATGACTTTGCCCCCCTGCCCGGCTTCGACGCCGCCCCGCCGCGGGAGGAGGATATCCCGCTGTTGGGGGTTTAGCCTGATGACATGACGGCAAAACGCCTGCGCGTCGCCGCAAAGCCGGGGGTCCATCTCCGGTCGGTTGCGGGTGGCGCTGATGGGAACATGCAGGTCACAAGCCGGGTCGGATCAGGCCTCACGCCGCGCCAACCGCCGACGTCGGCACCATCTCGCCCAGCGCGACGCAAACCTGGTTCCGACCGCTTGCCTTGGCACGATAAAGCGCGGCATCGGCACGGCGCAGCAGGTCGAACAGCGAATCTTCCCCCACGCGCTGCGCGACGCCGAACGAGGCGGTAAAGCCGCGATCGACTCCCAGCACCGGCAACCGCGCCGCGGCAAAGGCGGCGCGCACCCGTTCGGCATAGATGCGCCCGTCCGACAGCATCGCGTCGGGGACCAGCACGGCAAACTCCTCGCCGCCGATGCGGCCAACGATGGCGTCGGCGGGGGCGGCGTCGACCAGCATCGCGGCGAAATGCGCGATCACGCCGTCGCCTGCGGCATGGCCGAAGCTGTCGTTGATCGTCTTGAAATCGTCGAGGTCGGCCGCGATCAGCACCGCCGTCTCGCCGCCGCGCAGCAACGCCATCCCGGCATGCTGTTCGAAACCGCGCCGGTTGAGCACGCTCGACAGCGGATCGGTTTCGGATCGCGCGACGATTTCGGCGGTCGTATCGCGCATCATCACCAGCAACAGGACGAGCGCGATCGCCAACAGCGCAACGACGCTGCCACTTTGCGAAATCGCCGCATAGGTCGACGCGATATAGCCCTGGGGCGAACTCGCGGTGCCGACAACCGCCGCGATCAGCGGCTTGGCCAGATAGATCAGCGCCGCAACGATCTGCAGCGCGATCAGCAACAGGTCGAGCACCTGCCGCCGCCCCGACCGCAGGATGATGATGGCAAAGAGCGATTGCATCGCGAAATAGGGCATCTGATAAAGCGTCAGTCGCGGCGACGATCCATAGGGCAGGCTGAAAATCACCGGCACCGCCAGGATCGTCAGCACCCAGATCGTCGCGATCGCGGTCCATGGCGGCGCGACCCGGTAATGCGATGCGACGCCGATCAGGGCGAAACTCTGCGCCATCAGAAAGACCAGGAATATGCTGATGCCGATGGGCGTCGGATCGACCTGGTGCGTCAACAGGAACTCCAGGCCGACATTGACGATGCCCAGCGCGCTTCCGGCCGCGAGCCACCAGGCGCCGCGCGCCGTCCGGTTCGTCGCCGCAATCACGGCGAACGCCGCGGCGATCAGGCCGGCGACGGACATGTTGATGCCAAGGACAAAGGCGACGGACATCGGCTCGCTCATCAATTTTCAGCCAGCCTAGGCCCTGGTCCCCAAGGTTCGGTTAACGCCTTGCAATTCGCGATATTCCCGGTCGCGATAACCGATCCCGCATCCGAAACCCGCGATGCGGCCCATGACGGCGACAAAATCGCGGGCGGGGGTGCCAAAGCGGCGCGCCGCTCGCTATAGCCGCGCCATGACATCCATGACGACAACCGAACGGGCGGCCCTCGAACACGCCGCCGATGCGCCGATGCTGGCGCAGGTCGAACGCTGGGCGGCGGTAAATAGCGGCACGGGCAATCTGGCGGGGCTGAAGGCGGTCGCCAGTCAGCTTGCCGACGCCTTTGCCGCCTTGCCCGGCGAGGTCCGGCTTGTCGCCCCCGATCCGGTCGAGAGCGTCGACGCAGCGGGGCAAGTGAACATCATCCAGCGCGGCGACCATCTGCACCTTCGCGTGCGCCCGGAGGCGCCGGTGCAATTGCTGCTGACCGGTCATATGGACACGGTGTTCGGCGCCGACCATCCGTTCCAGACGCTGAAGTGGCTCGATGATGGGGTGCTCAACGGCCCCGGCACCGCCGACATGAAGGGCGGGATCGCGGTGATCCTCGCCGCGCTGACCGCGCTCGAACGCTCGCCGCTCGCCGCCCGCGTCGGTTATGACGTGCTGATCAACAGCGACGAGGAAACGGGCAGCCACGCGTCGGCGGCGCTGATCGCCGAACTGGCGCGCGGCAAGACCGCGGCGCTCACCTACGAACCCGCGCTGCCCGACGGCACGCTGGCGGGCGCACGGCCGGGCAGCGGCAATTTTTCGGTGATCGTCCATGGCCGGTCGGCGCACGCGGGGCGCAATCCGGACGACGGCCGCAACGCCCTCCTGGCGGCGGCCGATCTGGCGTTGCGGCTTGCGCAGCTCAAGTCGCCGTCGCTCAAGGTCAATCCTGCAAAAATCGACGGCGGCGGCCCGAACAATGTCGTCCCCGACAGCGCGATCCTGCGCGTCAATATGCGCCCGTCGACGCGCGAAGCGATGGGCGAAGCCGAAAATGCGCTGCGCGCCGCGGTCACAGCGGTATCGCGCGAACATGACGTGCATTGCCACATTCACGGCGGTTTCAATCGCCCGCCCAAACCGCTCGACCCCGCCGCGACGCGACTGTTCGAACTGGTTCGGTCATGCGGCGCCGCGCTGGGAATCGACATTGCGTGGAAGGCGACGGGCGGCGTGTGCGATGGCAACAACATCGCCGCCTGCGGCATCCCCGTGGTCGACACCATGGGTCCGCGCGGCGGCGCGATTCATTCATCGGACGAATATCTGATCGTCGACAGCCTCGCCGAACGCGCGCAGCTGTCGGCGCTGACCATGTTGCGAATAGCGGAACGGGGGACTGTGTGAATTATGTGATCCGGGCGGCCAAACCGGGCGACCTGCAAAGCATCTACGAAATGGCGAAACTGACGGGTGGCGGTTTCACCAACCTGCCTCCCGACAAAAGAGCGCTGCGCGCCAAGCTCGAACGCGCCGAGGCGAGCTTTGCGTCGGAAAAGGAATATCCCGCCGACGAACTCTATCTGATGGTGCTCGAAGATATCGACAGCGGCGAGGTGCGCGGCACCTGCCAGATCTTCGGGCAGGTCGGCCAGCGCTGGCCCTTTTATTCCTATCGCATCGGCACCGACAGCAAGCACAGCGAACAGCTGGGCCGCACCTTTCACGCGCAGGTGCTGATGCTGAGCAACGATTTGAACGGCGCCAGCGAAGTCGGCGGATTGTTCCTGCACCCGGCGGCGCGCGCCGGCGGGCTGGGGCTGCTGCTCGCACGCTCGCGCTATCTGTTTATCGCGCGCCATCGTGCGCGCTTCGCCGACCGCATCCTTGCCGAACTGCGCGGGGTGATCGACGAGGCGGGCGGTTCGCCCTTCTGGGACGGAGTCGCCGGCAAGTTTTTCGGGATGAGCTTTCAGGAAGCCGACCAGTTCAACGCGGTCCACGGCAACCAGTTCATCGCCGACCTGATGCCCAAGCATCCCGTCTATATCGCGATGCTGCCCGAAACCGCGCGCGCGGTGATCGGCGTTCCGCACCCCACCGGGCGCGCCGCGATGCGGATGCTGGAAAACGAGGGCTTCGCCTTTGAAAACTACATCGACATTTTCGACGGCGGTCCGACGATGACTGCGCGCACCGACCAGGTGGCCAGTATCCGCGACGCGCGCCATATCGAGTTGACGGGCATCGCCGAAGGCGGCGAAGATGCGCTGATCGCAACCGGTCGGCTCGCGGATTTCCGCTGCTGCTTTGGCAAGGTCGATGCCGATGGCCGGATCGACGCCGACGCCGCGCGCATATTGAATGTCGGGGTTGGCGACACGATCAGCTGGATAGGACGATGACCCTCTTGCGTTCGTGCTGAGCTTGTCGAAGCACCGTTTTCCCTTTTGAGTGCCGCAAAGAATGAACGGCCCTTCGACAAGCTCAGGGCAAACGGCTTTGGCTGGATAGTTGGAAAGAAAACCATGCTCACCGAAATCAATTTCGACGGGATCATCGGCCCGACGCATAATTATGCCGGGCTGAGCCGCGGCAATATCGCCTCGGCAAGCCATGCGGGCGACGTGTCGCAGCCGCGCGCCGCCGCGCTGCAGGGCATAGAAAAGATGCGCCACAACCTTGCGCTTGGCCTGCCGCAAGGCTTTTTCGTGCCGCTCGATCGCCCTGACGCGCCATGGCTTGCCCAGCTTGGCACCTCGCCCGAGGCGGCCGAAGGCCATTTGCGCGCGCAGGCATGGTCGGCCTCGTCGATGTGGGCAGCAAACGCCGCGACCGTCTCGCCCGCGCCCGACTGCGCCGACGGCAAATGCCACCTCACCGTCGCCAACCTCGTCACCATGCCGCACCGCAGCCACGAATGGCCGGGGACGCTGGCGCAGCTTCGCCTCGCCTTTGCGCACCCCGCCTTTGCCGTGCACGCGCCGATCCCTGCCCCCTTCGGCGACGAAGGCGCGGCAAACCATATGCGGCTGTGCAGCGGGCACGACGGCGCCGGGGTCGAAATCTTCGTCTATGGCGTCGGCGGCGGGCGCTTCCCTGCACGCCAACATCTCGACGCGTCGAAGGCGGTGGCGCGCAACCACCGGCTCGACCCGGCGCGCACGCTGTTCATCCGACAGTCGGACACCGCGATCCAGGGCGGCGCCTTTCACAACGACGTGGTAGCGGTCGCGAACGAACATGTGCTGTTCACCCACGAAACCGCGTTCGAGGATCGCGAAGCCGCGCACGCCGAAATCCGCGCGGCCTTTCCCGCGGTCGAAATCGTCGAGGTGCCCGCAAGCGCGGTCAGCTTGCCCGACGCCATCAGATCCTATCTGTTCAACGCCCAGCTCGTCAGCCTGCCCGAAGGGGGTATGGCGCTGGTGCTGCCGACCGAGGCGCGCGAAACCCCCGCGGTGTGGAGCTGGCTGGAAGAGATGATCGTCGGCAACGGCCCGATCCGCCGCTTGCTGCCCGTCGATGTGCGGCAATCGATGGCGAACGGCGGCGGCCCGGCGTGCCTTCGGCTGCGCGTCGTCGCCGATCCCGCCACGGTCGATCCGCGCTTCATCGCCGACGAGGAAAAGCTTGACCGGATCGCCCAGGTGGTTGCGGCGCATTGGCCGGAGGCGATCGCGCCGGCGGACCTTGCCTCGACCGCGCTGATGGCCGACGTTCGCAAGGCCCGCGCCGCGCTGCTCGACGCGCTCGATCTGGCCGAACTGGGCTGACGCGACTTGCAGATTCGCGAACTGATCGACACGGCGCCGGTGCCGGGCGGCGAGCCGCTGCGCCTGTTCCGGCGCGGCGACGAATATATCATCGCAATCGGCGGCAATGAGCTGATGAGCAGCCGCGTGAGCGGCTCTGAAGCAGCGCTGGCGGTGATGAGCTGCGATCGGCTGCGCAGCGCGGCGCAGGCGCATCTGCTGATCGGCGGCTATGGCATGGGCTTTACGCTTCGCGCGGCGTTGGCCGTGCTGGGACCGGGTGCCAACGTCACCGTCGCCGAGCTGGTCCCCGCGATCATCGACTGGGCGCGCGGGCCGATGGCCGCGCTCGCGGCGGGCTGCCTCGACGATCCACGTGTCGATCTGGTCATGGGCGATGTGGCTGCTGTCATTGCCGAGGGACGCGGGCGCTATGACGCGATCCTGCTCGACGTCGACAACGGCCCCGACGGACTGGTCCGCGCGCAGAACGACCGGCTCTATTCATCGGTCGGCCTGGCCGCCGCGAAGGCGGCGCTGCGTCCCGGCGGACTCCTTGCGATCTGGTCGGCCGCACCCGATGCCCGCTTTGCGCGGCGGTTGGCCGGGGCGGGCTTCAGGGTCGAAGAGGTCGGCGTTCGTGCGCGCGCAGGCGGCAAGGGTGCGCGGCACATCATCTGGTTCGCGCACAGGGATTAGGGTCAGGCTGTCCAGCAGGCGGTCGGCTTTCGACCGAAAGTTGCCCTATCCCGAAGAATGCCGGGGTCCATGGTGCCTAAAAGCAAGCGTTGGCTTATCCCACCCCGGAACCCATGCGCCTTGCCCCGGCTGTCGGGTTAATTTACAGTTTACTATATCTGCCGCCTGGCAAACCCTGCATTCGCGCGGCTGGCACGGCGCTTGCTTGGACATTGACGATGCTGAAGAAGATCGGACGCCTGTTCGTCATCAAGACCCGCCTCGAGGCGTGCCTCATCATCTATGCGCTCGCCGTCGGGGCGATGGCGCGGGGGTCCGCCTATCTGCACGAATATCCAGGGTTGGGCGGCAAGCTGCTGATGCTGGCCTGCACCGGCGCGGTATTCCTCGCGGGCGCAAAGATTTTCGATTGTCTGCGCTATGAACAGGCGGCCGAGGCCGCGAGACAGACAGACGCCTGATTTTCCTGCCGTCATCCGGGCGAAGCCAGAGCGGACTTTCTTACGTCTCTCGACTGTGTCAAGGCGCGTTGCATGAGCAGGATCGAAGGCCACCCGGCCATCAGCACCCAGCATGTCTATGGCCTGACGCTGCGCGTCGCGCGCTGGCGTGAAGGCGCTCCCGGCGCGCCGCTGCTGTTCCTCAACGGCATCGGCGCCGACATCGCCGCCGCCGCGCCGCTCCTCGCGCAGATGCACGGGCGCGAGGTGTGGACGCTCGACATGCCGGGCGTCGGCGGCTCGCCCGACGCGCTGCTCCCCTATTCGGCGCCGACGATGGCGGCAATCGTCATGGAGATCGCCGGGCGCTTCGGTCACACCGCGCTCGACATTGCGGGTTTCAGCTGGGGCGGCGCGCTGGCGCAGCAGATCGCGATCCAGTTTCCAGGGCGCGTGCGTCGCCTCGTGCTGATGGCGACGACGCCCAGTGTCGGCGCGCCGGGGATCGGCTGGGCCGCGCTGCTCGACGACGACATGCTGGCGAGCGGGCTCAGGCTGCCGACGGCGACACCGCTCGGCCTTGCCTATCAGTCCATGGCGATGGCAGGCTGGACCAGCGCGACGATGCTGCCGCGGCTGAAGGATGTGCCGGTGCTGGTGCTGATGGGCGAGCGCGACGGCGTCGTGCCCGCCTGCCACGGTCAGGCGATCGCCGACCTGATCGACCGCGCGGTGCTGGAAGTGGTGCCGGGTTCGCACCTCTTTCCCTTCACCCACGCCGCGGCCATCGCGGCGCGGGTCAGCGCGTTTCTGGATCAGCCGCCCGCATTGCAAGCCGCCGCTTGAGGAATCCCGCGATCGCCGCGGCGGTCGCGTCGGGCGCCTCCTCCATCGGAAGATGCCCGATACCCGGCAGCAGCAGCAGTTCCGACCCCGCAACGCGCTCGTGGAAAGTCTGTGCCGCGCTCGGGTGGATGATCCGGTCGCGATCGCCGAACAGGATCAGCATCGGCGCCCTGATCTCCCGCACCCGTGCCGCCATTTCGGGTTCGCGGCCGGTCCGAGCGCGGATCACCGTCGCCTCGCGATTGCCGGGGAAGCGCAGCAATTCCCAATAGCGATCGATCATCGCTTCATCGACGATCTCCTGCTTCTCGACCGAGCCTCGCAGCGACTGTTCGACAAGCATCCGCGGAGTGATCCGCGTCGCAAGCCAGCGACCCAGGGGATATTCGAGCAGGCGAAAACCGACGTTCGATTCAGGTGGCCGCTCGCCCTTGCGAAGCGGCATCCCGGCGGCGTCGAGCAACAGCAGCGCCTCGATCCGCGCCGGGCGTTCGAGCGCGTAGCGCCACGCAACCCAGCCGCCCATCGAATTGCCGCCGAGGACGAACCGGTCGAGCCCCAGCTTTGCCGCAACGACATCGACCGCCTCGATCATCGCGGCGGCGCTATAGTCGCGGCCGGGGATCGCGCCGGTCAGCCCGTGCCCCGGCAGGTCGAGTGTTACAATGCGATATTCGCCGCCGAGCCTTTCGACCAGCGGCTCCCATGTATGGAGACTCGCGTTCGATCCGTGGAGCAGGACAATCGCGGGGCCGTCACGGCGTCCCTGATCGCGATAGTGAATCCGCTGACCCGCCGGCCCCGCTGCGAAGGCGGCGCCGGGTCCGCCATATTTGGCGATCATCGCTTCGCGGTCGGTGTCGGGGGTCAGGAGCAGCAGGAAAGCGGCGATGAACGCCGCGAGCAGGGCGAGCGGGACCAGGACGCGCTTGCGCCGGTAGAACGGCCGCCGCGGCGGTGGCGGCGGATCGAAATCCAGATCGTCGTCGGCAATCATCGCGCGCCCCTCAAGACGGAGGGGAACCTAACCCACGCCCTACCGACGTCAATATCCGCTATTGATGGATCGACCGGCGGAAAGTTTCGGGCAGGAACAACAGGCCGACCACCAAAGTGATCAGCGCCACGATCACCGGATACCAGAGGCCGTAATAGATATTGCCCGTCGCGGCGACCATCGCGAACGCCGTCGTCGGCAGGAATCCGCCGAACCAGCCGTTGCCGATATGATAGGGCAACGACATGGCGGTGTAGCGAATGCGGCTGGGGAAAAGCTCGACGAGCAGCGCGGCGATCGGACCATATACCATCGTCACGAGCAGCACGAGGTAGAAGAGGATCGCGACGACGAGCGGTTTGTTGATCCGCGCGGGGTCGGCCTTGGCGGGATAGCCCGCGGCGGCGGTCGCGGCGGCGAGCTCGCTTCGAAAGGCCTCGACGGCCGCGGCGCGATCTTCCTCGGCGATCCGCCACGGTTCGGGCGCGATCAGCACGCGGTCGCCGATCCAGACGTCGGCGGCGTCGCCCGTATGGCGCGGCCGCGTCACGCTGGTGTAGCTGACCCCGGCCTTGGCAAGCGCCGATTTGGCAATGTCGCAGCCGGTGCTTTCGAACTTTTCCTTGCCGACGGGATCGAACTGGAAGGTGCAGGTGCCGGGGTCTGCGGTGACGCGCACCGCCGCGCTGGCCTGCGCCTTTGCCATTGCGGGATTCGCCGCCTGGGTCAGCATCTGGAACGCCGGGAAATAGGTGAGCGCCGCAAGCGCGCAGCCCGCAAGGATGATCGGCTTGCGCCCCACCTTGTCGCTGAGCCAGCCGAAGAGGATGAAAAATGGTGTGCCGAGCGCGAGCGCGATGGCGATCAATATGTTCGCGGTCGCGCCGTCGACCTTCAGCGTCTTTTCGAGGAAGAAAAGCGCATAGAATTGCCCCGAATACCAGACCACCGCCTGCCCCGCGACCGCGCCGAACAGCGCGACGAGCACCCATTTGAGATTGGCCCAGCGCCCGAACGCTTCGGTCAGCGGCGCCTTCGACGTCGTCCCTTCGACCTTCATCTGCTTGAACACGGGGCTTTCTTCGAGCTGGAGGCGAATCCAGAGCGAAATGCCAAGCAGGACGATCGAGATCAGGAACGGAATGCGCCAGCCCCAGTCGGCAAACGCCGCTTCGCCCATCGCCGAACGGATGACGATGACAACGCCGAGCGCCGCGAACAGGCCGAGCGTCGCGGTCGTCTGGATGAAACTGGTGAACAGCCCGCGCTTCCCGTCAGGCGCATGTTCGGCGACATAGGTGGCGGCGCCGCCATATTCGCCGCCCAGCGCAAGACCCTGCACCAGCCGCAGCAGCACGAGCAGAATCGGCGCCGCGACGCCGATCGACGCATAGCTGGGCAGCAGGCCAACGAGGAAGGTCGACCCGCCCATCAGCCCCATGGTCACCAGAAAGGTGTTCTTGCGACCGACAAGATCGCCGATGCGCCCAAAGACGATTGCGCCGAACGGCCTGACCGCAAAGCCCGCGGCAAAGGCCGCGAGCGCAAAGATGAACCCCGTGGTTTCGTTGACGCCCGAAAAGAATTGCGCCGAAATGACCGTCGCGAGCAGGCCATAGAGGTAGAAATCATACCATTCGAACACCGTGCCCAGCGAAGAGGCCAGAATGACCTTGCGCTCGCTCTGGCGGGTGTCGACGGGCGTCGCGGCTTGCTCGGTCATTATCTTTCCCCGTTCGCCCTCAGCCTTTCGAAGGACCGTCCTTCTTTCAGCCACGCTAAAGGAAAGAACGGTGCTTCGACAAGCTCGGCGCACACGGAAAAAAGAGGAAGGTTTACCGCATCAACCGACGCGCTTCACCGCGCCCTTGTGCGCGCCGACGCTCTTGTTGCGCGGGCGGAAACGACGCTTGCGCTGGCCTTCGGCGCCTTCGCCGGCCGCGCCATCGCGGCGCGGGCCGCGATCGCCGCCCGGCTTGCCCGGACCGCGGCCGCGCATGGCGTCTTCGCGCTGGCGCTGCGGGTTGCGGCCCTTGCTGCCGGTATCGCGCGGCGGCTGGACCGGCCTGGGGAGGCTCCGCACCAGTTCGCCGAAATTGTCGGGCAACGGCATCGGTTCGGCCCTGGTCCGCGTCACGCGCTCGATGTCGCGCATATAGGGGCGTTCGTCGGGCGCGATGAAGCTGATCGCCTTGCCCTCGGCGCCGGCGCGCGCGGTGCGGCCGATGCGGTGGACATATTGTTCGGGGACGTTCGGAATCTCGAAGTTGATGACATGGCTGACCCCCGACACGTCGATGCCGCGCGCGGCGATATCGGTCGCGACGAGCAGTTTGATCTCCCCCGAACGAAAGGCCTGGAGCGCCTGGGTGCGCTGCGCCTGGCTTTTGTTGCCATGGATTGCCATCGCCTTGATCTTCGCGCCCGCCAGATGACGAACGACACGGTCGGCGCCGTGCTTGGTGCGCGTGAAGATGAGCGCGCGGTCGATGTCCTCGCGCTGGATCACCGACGTCAGCAGCGCCTGTTTTTCCTTCTGCTCGACAAAGGTGGCGAACTGACGGATCTTTTCCGCGGTGGTCGCCTGCGGCGTCACCGACACGGTGACCGGATCGTTGAGGAACTGGTCGGCGAGCCCCGCGATCTCCTTGGGCATCGTCGCCGAGAAAAAGAGGTTCTGGCGGCGCGACGGGAGCAGCCTGGCGATACGGCGCAGCGAATGGATGAAACCCATGTCCATCATCTGGTCGGCTTCGTCGAGGACGAAGATTTCGACATCGTCGAGACGCAGCGCACGCTGGTCGATGAGGTCGAGCAGGCGGCCGGGCGTGGCGACGAGAATGTCGACGCCCTGTGCAAGGTCGCGGATCTGCCGGTTGATCGGCACGCCGCCGAACACCGTCGCGACGCTGAGCTCGGTAAAGCGGCCGTAATCGCGACAGCTCTGCGCGATCTGAGCCGCCAGCTCGCGGGTCGGCGAGAGGACGAGCATCCGGCAACCGCGCGGGTTGGCGCGATGCGGATAGGTCAGAAGATGGTGGATCGCCGGCAACGAAAAGGCCGCGGTCTTGCCGGTGCCGGTCTGCGCGATGCCGCACAGGTCGCGGCCCTGTTTCAGCACCGGGATTGCCTGAAGCTGGATCGGGGTCGGCTGGCTATATTTTTTGGCCGCAAGCGCACGATTGATGTCGGCGTGCAGGTCAAAGTCGTTGAAAGTCTTCATATATACTCACTATGCGCGACGCGCAGGCGCATCCGTTCGCGCGCGAACGGACGGCGCACGGACCGCGGGCTCGAAACGACCCGCGTGAAAGGGTGCCTCTTAAGGACAAAGCGCTTCCGGCTCGACCCGCGCCTTCTTGGGGCGGGAAAATCACGCTGCCGGTGGTTGCGGCGGATGAGTCCGCCATGTTGCGCTGCACAATCATATGGCATGGACTGTGCGCAATTGCAAGATAATTGCTTGGGCGCCGCTGGAAGAAAGAAAGAGGATAGGCGCAGAGGCGCAGTGGTCGCAGAAGAGAAAGAAAATGATGCAGAGGTCGACAATCGTTTCCCTGCCTTCTCCGCGCCTTCGCGTCTTCGCGTGAACCCTTGTCCTGCCCCGCGGCCTTTGGCAGACATTCGGGTAAACAGAGGGGATATATTTTGGCCGAAAAGATCATCGTCATCGACGAGGGCACGACCTCGACCCGCACGATGCTCTTCGGCGCCGACGGCACGCCGCTCGGCAGTGCGCAGCGGGAGATAAGCCAGCATTATCCCGCGCCCGGCCTTGTCGAACATGACGCCGCCGAGATCTGGGAGGCGACGCTCGCCTGCACGCGCGAGATGATCGCCCGCGCGGGTGGGCCGGATCATGTCGCGGCGATCGGCGTCACCAACCAGCGGGAGACGGTGGTGTTCTGGGACCGCCAGACGGGCGCCCCGCTCGCCCGCGCAATCGTGTGGCAGGACCGGCGCACCGCCGCCGACTGCGCCGCGCTCAAGGACGCTGGGCACGAGGCGACGGTGCAGCGGGCGAGCGGATTGCTGCTCGATCCCTATTTCTCCGGCAGCAAGATTGGCTGGGCACTCAGGCATTGGCCGCAGCTCTGCGAGGCGGGCGACCGGCTCGCCGTCGGGACGATCGAATCCTGGCTCGTCTATCGGCTGACCGGCGGCGCGCATGTCACCGACGCGACCAATGCGTCGCGCACCGCCTTGATGGCGATCGAGCGTCAGGGCGGCTGGGATGCCGGGCTTTGCGATCTGTTCGGCGTGCCGATGCGATCGCTGCCCGAGATCGTGGGCTGCACCACGACCGTCGGCACAACCGATCCCACATTGTTCGGGGGCGCGATCCCGATCTGCGGCATGGCCGGCGACCAGCAGGCGGCAACGATCGGTCAGGCATGTTTGGTGCCGGGGCAAACCAAGGCGACCTTCGGCACCGGCGCCTTCATCCTGTCGGCGAGCGGAACCACTCGGCCGGTTTCTCGGAATCGCCTGCTTGCGACTGTCCTGGTGCAGGAAGGGGACGTCCGTTCCTATGCGCTCGAAGGATCGGTATTCGTTGCGGGCAGTCTCATCAAATGGCTGCGCGACGGACTGGGCCTGCTCGCAAGCGCGGGCGAAAGCGAGGGTTTGGCGCGATCGGTCGCTGACAATGGCGGCGTCTATCTCATCCCGGCGCTGTCGGGGCTGGGTGCGCCGCACTGGCGGCCCGATGCGCTGGCGGCGCTGTCAGGCCTCAGCTTTGCCAGCACCAAGGCGCATGTGGCGCGCGCAGCGCTCGAAGCGCAGGCCTATCAGGCGCACGACCTCAAATCCGCCTTCGCCGCTGACGGGGTCGACTGGGCCGAGCTCCGAATCGACGGCGGCATGGCGGCGAACGACTGGATGGCGCAGGATCTGGCCGACATGCTCGATCTGACGGTCGAGCGGCCCGATTTCGTCGAGAGCACCGCGCTCGGCGCCGCCATGCTCGCCGCGACCGGCGCGGGTCTCTATCCCGACCTTAAGACCGCGGCACAGGCGATGCGCGGCACCGCGACGCGCTTTACGCCCGCGCTGGACGTCCAGAACCGCAAAACGCGCCTTGCCGGGTGGCAAGGCGCGCTTGCGAAGGTTTTGGGCTGATCGTCGGCCCCGCAAAGGCGAGGGCAACGGCCCTCAACGCTTGAGGGTGAGGCCGCCGAAACGCTTGTTGAACTTGGCAACCTGGCCGCCGCTGTCGAGCATACGCCCCTGGCCGCCCGTCCATGCCGGATGTGCCGTGGGGTCGATTTCCAGCGTCATCACGTCGCCTTCGCTGCCCCAGGTGGAGCGCGTCTGATATTCGGTGCCATCGGTCATCTTGACCGTGATCATGTGATAGTCGGGGTGAATGTCTTTTTTCATGTCCTGGCTCCTGTGCCGCTGGTTTCCGACCAGCGAGCTTGAGTCTGTGCGTCCGGGGACGCGAAGCGGCGCCCTTACTGGGCTGAAAGGCAAAATGCAACCCAAACCCCGTTCGTGCCGAGCTTGTCGAAGCACCGTCCCTCTTCCTGCGGCGTCGACAGAAAGAGCGGCCCGTCGACAAGGTCGGGGCAAACGGAATATCGTAAAGCGACTCAATCGCTCGGCGGGTCGGCGATCATCGCGGTGAACTGGCATTCGGTCGCGAGTTGCCCGTCCAGCATCGCGCGGCCCTCGAATTTGCAGATGTTGCGCTTTGCCTGAAGGATGGTGACGTGCAGGTCTAGCAGATGGCCGGGTTCGACCGGCTTTCTGAACTTCACGCCGTCGATGCCCATGAAATAGACGAGCTTGCCCGATCCCGCGAGGCCGAGCGATTCGATCGCGAGCACGCCGCCCGCCTGCGCCAGCGCCTCGACGATCAGGACGCCCGGCATGATCGGTCGGCCGGGGAAATGGCCCTGGAAAAAGGGCTCGTTCATCGTCACTGCCTTGACCGCGTGGATCGACTGGTCCTTGACCATCGACACCACCCGGTCGACGAGCAGCATCGGATAACGATGCGGCAGAAGGCCAAGGACGCGGCGAATGTCCGCCGGCCCCATCGCTTCGTCCACGCTGCCTTCCCCGGCCGCCATCGCGTTTAGCGCGTCGTCGGCTGGTTGGCGGTCGGCGCCGGTGCGGGCGTGGCGCCGGGCTGCGCGGCGCGTGCGGCGTCCATCAGCTGCTGGTTGCGCTGCTGGACGAGCTGGCCCGGCTGATAGCCGGCCGGGACCGCGATCGACACGTTCGGCAGGATGCGGTTGAGTTCGGTCACCACCGCGTCGGTGATGTCGACATTGTTCTCGCGCGCGAGCACCGCGTCGGGATTGAGCAGCAGGTCGACCTTTTTCGCCGTCATCGCCGCCTTGATCGCATCGTTCATGCGCACGCTGATCTGATCCTCGACATAGGCGATGGCCAGGTCCACCGGTCGGCTGATCTGGGCGAGTTCGGCCTGCGCGGCCTGGCGCTTGTCCTGCACCGCCTTGGCCGCCGCCTGAAGCGCGGCCTGGTTCTGAGGAGTCTTTTTCGCCTCTTCATTATATTTGGCGATCAGCACGTTGATTTCGGCCTGAAGCGTCTGGCCGCGCGACTGCTGCTGGTCGATCTGCGCCTTGTAAGTGGTCTCGATCTGTTGCGAGGCGGTGCGGAAAGCGTTGGAACGCGCGGCGGCGACGCGCACGTCGGCGACGGCGACACCCTTCGCCTGCGCGATGGCGGGGGCCGACAGGATGGGCGAGACCGACAGCGCGGCAATCGCCAGCGCGGAAGCGGCAAGAAGTTTTTTCATCAGAATTGGGTTCCTACGTTGAATGAGAAGCGTTTGGTATCATCGCCCTCTTCTTTGCGAAGGGCGTAAGCGAAGTCGATCCGAAAGGGACCGAAGGGGGAGTTCCAATTGACCCCGGCGCCGATCGCGACGCGCGGCATCCAGGTGTCGCCGAAAAAGCGTTCCTCGAACGGCGCCAGGGACGAAAAACCGGTGGGACAGGTGGTATATTGCCCGGTGCCGGTGGTCACCCCATTTGTCGTGGTGGTGGTTTCGTCCGCAAACTGGGTCACGCCCGTCGACGCGTTGCGGCACAGGAACTTGTAAAGCCCGCTGCCCGGAACACCGTCGCGCGTGTCGCGGAAATCTTCAAGCGTGGTCAGCGTCGGGCGCTTCACGCTCCACACCGAACCGACGTCGAGGAAAATGGACGGCCTGAGCCCCAGTTCCTTTGCACCCGTGCCGAGCGGGATGTCGAGTTCGAGCCGTCCCTGATAATAAGCGCGACCGCCGAGCGCGTCGTCGATCTGGCCGCGATTGTCATTGCTGGTATCGATGACCGGGTTGGTCGGATCGTAAGTGGCGGCATAGCGGATGACGCGCGGGCCAACGCCGCGGATGTCGAAGCCGCGCATCTGCGGTTCGCCCAGGAAGAAGCGGTCGGTCAGGCGCACCTTGTCGCTCGTCGGCGTCGGCGCGCTGCCAAAGGGGTGGATATAGCCCCCCTCGGCCGAGATGTTGAGGATGAAGCGGTTGCCGAGATTGAAGTGCTTCGATGCGGCAAGGCGCGTGCGGACATATTTGACGCTGCCGCCCAGCCCCGCGAAATCCTGGCTGATCGACGCCGACTGGCCGCGCGTCGGGCGAATCCGGTTGTCGCGGTCGTCATAGGCGAGCGTGAAGCCGACGAGCGACGTCGTGCGCTTGCCAATGGCGTCGCAGAGATAGCGACCGGCAACCAGCGGGTCGCACTGGTCGCCGAAGAAATAGATGTCGCGATCGAGCGTGACATCGTCATAGTTGAGACTGTAACGGCCGAAAAAGGACAGAAACTCGGTAAGCGGCACACCTGCGTTGATCTGGAAGCCCGTCGTCACCTGCTCGAACGTCGTGCGGCGGTCGTTGTCGATGAAGTTGAACGAATTGAGGTCGCGGCGATAGATGCTGCCGCCGACCGAGATGTTGCGATCGAACAGATAGGGTTCGGTAAAGCCCAGCTCGACCGACTTGGAATAGCTCGAATAATTGACCGACGCCTGCAATTGCTGGCCAAGCCCGCGGAAATTGCGCTGGCGGATCGACGCCTGGAGCAGGAAGTTCTCGATCGACGAGAAACCGGCGGACAGCGACAGTTCGCCCGTGGGCTTTTCCTCGACATTGGTTTCCAGAATGATGCGATCGGGGGCGCTGCCTTCCTTGCGCTCGATCTCCAGATTCTCCTGGAAATAGCCCAGGCTGTTGATGCGGTTCTCGGTCCGCTTGACGCCGAAGCTGTTGAAGGCGTCGCCTTCATTGAGGCGAAACTCGCGGCGCACCACCTTGTCGTGCGTCAACGTATTGCCGTTGACGTCGATGCGCTCGACATAGGTGCGCGGGCTTTCGGCGACGTTGAACGTGATGTCCATCGTCCGATCGTCCGGATTGCGGCGAAACTCGGGGTTGATGTCGGCAAAGGCATAACCGAACAGGCCCGCGGTTTCGCTGAGGCTCTCGACCGTATCCTCGACCAGCTTGGCGTCATACCAGTCGCCGGTCTTCATCGGCAGCAGGCTCTTCAGCATCTCGGGCTGGAAGTCGCGCAGCTCGCTCTTCACGTCGACGTTGCCGAACTTGTATCGTTCGCCCTCCTCGACGACATAGGTGATGATGAAATCCTGCTGGTTGCTCGTCAGCTCCGCCACCGCCGAAATCACGCGGAAATCGGCGTAACCGTTGGTCAGGTAGAACAGGCGCAGCTTCTGCTGGTCATAGGCCAGGCGATCGGGGTCGTAGCTGGTGTTCGACGACAGGATCGTCAGCAGCCCTGTTTCCTTCGTCGCCATCTCGTCCTTGAGGTCGCCGTCGCTGAACTTTTCGTTGCCGATGATATTGATCTGGCGGACCTTGGATTTCGGCCCTTCGTTAATCTCGAACACGACGTCGACGCGGTTCTGATCGAGCGATACCATCTTGGGCTCGACGGTCGCGGCGAAGCGACCCTGCCGCTTGTAAAGCTCGATGATGCGCGCGACGTCGGCGCGCACCTTCGAGCGCGTGAATATCTGGCGCGGCGCCAGCTTGATTTCGGGGCGGATCTTGTCTTCCTTGAGCCGCTTGTTGCCTTCGAGGATCACGCGGTTGATGACCGGATTCTCGGTAACCTGGATCTGCAGGGCGCCATTGTTGTCGGTGATCTGGAAATCCTTGAACAGCTCGGTCGCGGCAAGGTCTTTCAGCGCCTGGTCGAGCACCGCGCGGTCATAGGTCTGACCGACGCGCAGCCGCAGATAGGACAGAATCGTCTGCGCCTCGAGCCGCTGGTTACCGGTGACGGTGATCGACTGGATCGTGCTGGCGGCGGGCGCCGTTGCAGCCGCGGGAATCGTCGGCGCCGGAACGGTCGGCGGCACGACATCCTGCGCCATCAGCGGCGCACTGAGCATCGTACCGGCCAGAAGAGCCACCGACAATTGTGTCCGGCTCAAGATTTTGTGTGAAGCCACGCCGTTCATCCCGCAAAATACTCAAAAAACGACAAACCCGCCTGACCGCGGGCTTGCGCGCACTCCCTGCCCCAGACTCGCTAGCCAATCAAGCGCGCGATCCTGTCCCAAAGGCCCAATGAGCCCAAATCGTTGAAAGTTACGACCAGCATCAGCGTCACCACCGCGGCAAAGCCGAAGCGGAATGCCCATTCCTGCACGCGGAGCGGTGCAGGCCGCCGCCGGATCGCTTCATAGGCATAGAAAAGCAAATGACCGCCATCGAGCATGGGCAATGGCAAGAGGTTGATGAACCCCAGATTGATGGAGATGAGCGCGATGAAGAATATGAGCGAGGCGATGCCCAGCGTCGCCGCCTGCCCCGAAATCTCCGCGATCTTGACCGGGCCGTTCATGTCCTTGATCGAACGGCGACCGGTGAGAAACTGGGCAAGCACCTCGCCGGTCTGGCGGACGATCTGCCACGTCTGGCGCAGCCCGACCGCGGGCGCTTCGATCAGCGATACCGCCTCAAGCCGCGGCGGCGGCGGCGCGAGGCCGATGATCGCGCGTTCATATTCCTTGCCGAAAGGATCCTTTTCGGTGATCAGCCGCGGCGCCAGCGTCACCATCCGCTCGCTCCCCTCGCGCAGCACACGCAACTGCATCACCTCGCCCGGACGGTGCGCGACGGCCATCGGAATATCGCCGAACGTCGCAATCGGTCGGCCATCGATGGCAACGATCCGGTCGCCCACGCGCAGCCCCGCGTCATCGGCGGCCGACCCGACCTCGATCGCGCCTGCGACGGGGGGTGTCACGACCTTGCCGCCGACCCACGCAAAACCGGCGAGGATCAGGATCGCAAACAGGAAGTTGGTGACCGGCCCCGCCGCTACGATCGCCGCGCGTTTCCAAACGGGCTGCGCGGGAAAGCTTTGCAAACGCACGTCGTCGGGCAAGGACCGCCATCCGGCATCGGGCTGGCTCACCGCATCGCGGTCGCCCGCGAACTGCACATAGCCGCCGAGCGGCAGCCAGCCGATCTTCCATTCGGTGCCGCGCCTGTCGGTCCAGCCGAATATCCTGCGCCCGAAACCGATCGAGAAAGTCTCCGCCTTCACCCCGCACCAGCGCCCGACGATATAATGGCCATATTCGTGCACGAACACGAGCGGGCCAAGGACAAGGAGAAAGGCCAGAACGGTGAAGGCGAAACCGGGGGTTTCAAGCATGTTCAAACTGGTCCACAAAAAGCCGGGCAGCCGCGCGCGATGCGGCATCGACGCTGAATATGTCCTGAAGCGATGACGGAGCCGCGGGTTCCGCCGCGTCGATCACCCGGCGCACCGTGTCGACAATGGCGGGAAAGGAAATGCGTCCGGCGAGGAACGCGGCGACCGCTACCTCGTTGGCGGCGTTGAGTTGCGCCGGGCGCGCGCCGCCCGCGGCGATCGCGGCGCGGCAGAGCGCGGTCGCGGGAAAACGCACCTCGTCGGGCGCCTCGAAATCGAGCCGCGCGATCGTCGCCAGGTCGAGCGGGGCACAGGGCGTCGCCATTCGCTGCGGCCACGCCAGCGCCGACGCGATGGGAATGCGCATGTCGGGCGACCCGAGCTGCGCCAGCGTCGAGCAGTCGATATATTCGACAAGGCTGTGGATCACCGATTGCGGGTGGACAAGGATTTCGATCCGGTCGAGCCCGACGGGAAAAAGATGATGCGCCTCGATCAGTTCAAGGCCCTTGTTCATCATCGTTGCCGAATCGACGCTGATTTTCGCGCCCATCGACCAATTGGGATGCGCCACCGCCTGCGCCGGGGTCACCCCGGCCATGTCGGCGGCGCTCATCGTGCGGAACGGCCCGCCGCTCGCGGTCAGGATGATGCGCCGCACCTGGTCGATCCGCCCGCCCGCAAGGCATTGGAAGATCGCATTATGCTCGCTGTCGACGGGCAGGATCGTCGCGCCCGATGCGCGCGCCGCAGCGGTCATCAGCTCACCCGCCGACACCAGTGCTTCCTTGTTGGCGAGCGCGACGTCGTGCCCCGCGGCCAGCGCCGCCATCGTCGGCGCCAGCCCGGCCGTGCCGACGATCGCCGCCATCACCAGGTCGGTCGGGCGCTGCGCAGCTTCGACCAGCGCGGCCGCGCCCGCCGCGGTTTCGATCCCCGATCCCGCAAGCGCGGCCTTAAGGTCGTCGTGACAGCGTTCGTCGGCGACCACCGCGACATCGGGCCGAAACTCGATCGCCAGCCGCGCCAGTTCGCTGACGTCGCAATTGGCGGTCAGCACGCCGACGCGCCACGCCTCGCCGTCGCGGCGGACAAGGTCGAGCGTGGATTGCCCGACCGACCCCGTGGCGCCGAAGAGGGAGAGGCAGCGCGTCATGTCAGCCGCGCACCATGATCTGGCCCGCGAACGCCAGGGCACCGAGCAGCAGCGCCACCGGCAGCAGACCGTCGACGCGGTCGAACAGCCCCCCATGGCCGGGGATCAGCCTGCCCGAATCCTTCACGCCTGCGCGGCGCTTCATCCAGCTTTCGCCAAGATCGCCCATCTGCGCGAGCAGCCCCATGAACAGGCCGATCCACAGCGGCACGCCGATGATCCCGGCACGGTCGCCGATCGTCGCGCTGGCGATCAGCGCCGCGACCATGCCGCCGAACAGGCCCGACCAGGTCTTCGACGGGCTGATCGTCGGTGCCAGCCGCGCGCCGCCAAAGGCACGCCCGGCAAAATAGGCGCCGATGTCGGTCGCCCAGACCATGCCGAAGACCCAGAGCGCGGCGGTCATGCCCAAATGGTCGCGAATGAACCACAGCCCCGCGGCCGCGCCGAGGATCAGGATCGGGCCGAGGATCATCAGCCCCGCCCGCGCCCCGCCACCAGGCGCCATCGACCGCACCAGCGCAAGCCATTCGACGAGAACGAGCGCGCCGCCGACGAGCAGCAGCAGGCCGAACGCGATTCCGCCGAACCACAGCGCGGTTCCGGCAATCGCAAACAATATGATCGCCGACCCGACCCGCACCCACAGATCCGATTTTGTCGTGGTTGCCATCGCTCTAAACTTCTTCGCCTTGACCGAACCGAACCAACATCGTCCCCCGCGAAGGCGGAACGCCATCACCGGCCGTTGGCCCTGTCTGCGGCCGCCCGCGGAATGACGAGAGGGTCAACGAACCGGCGGCCATCGTCAAAGTCCCCCGTAACGGCGATCGCGCCGTGCAAACTGATCGAGCGCCGCCTTCAGGTCCGCCGGGGTGAAATCGGGCCACAGCGTGTCGGTGAAATAAAGTTCGGCATAGGCCGATTGCCACAAAAGAAAGTTCGACAAGCGCACCTCGCCCGACGTGCGGATAAGCAGATCGAGCGGCGGCATATCGGCAGTATCGAGGTTCGCCTCGATCGTCTCGGCAGAGATTTTGCCGTTCGCGGCGGCCGCATTCGCCGCGCGAACCAGCTCGTCCTGCGCGCCATAGTTGAGCGCGACCGCCAGCGTCGTGCGCTTGTTACCCGATGTGCGTTCCAGCGCATTGTCGATCAGCGCGACGACGTCGGGCGCCAGCGCGCGCCAGTTGCCGATGACCTTGAGCTTGACGTCGTTCGCGGCGAATTCGTCGAGGTCGGACAGGATGAAGCGCTTCATCAGACCCATCAGGTCGTTGACCTCTTCCTCCGGCCGTTTCCAGTTTTCGGAACTGAAGGCATAGAGCGTCATCGCCTCCAGCCCCAGCTCGCCCGCTGCGCGCACGATGGTGCGCACCGCTTCGACCCCTGCCTTGTGCCCGGCGACGCGCGGCAACATGCGCTTTTTGGCCCAGCGACCGTTGCCGTCCATGATGATGGCGACATGGCGCGCGCCGTGGCCTGAAACCGTCACCGGCAAAACCTCAAAATCGGTTCGCATCGAGCGACGTCGATTTGCCCCTCGGCCGCGTTCCGGTCCGATGGGTGTCGCGACTTCGATCGACGCGAGCGGAAGAGAGTGGGGCGCCCAAACGCACTAGCCCAGAATTTCCTTTTCCTTGGCGGCGGCCGCGGCGTCAATCTCTGCGATCGTCGCGTCGGTCAGCTTCTGCACCTCTGTTTCGGCGCGTTTGCGTTCGTCCTCGCTGATTTCCTTCTTGTTTTCGTCGGCCTTGAGGTTGTCCATCCCGTCGCGGCGGACGTTGCGCACCGCGACACGCGCCTTTTCGGCATATTGGCCCGCGAGCTTGGACAATTCCTTGCGGCGCTCCTGCGTCATTTCGGGGATCGGCAGGCGCAGCATCTGGCCGTCGACGATCGGATTGAGCCCCAGGCCCGCCGAACGGATCGCCTTGTCGACGGGGCCGACGTTCGCCTTGTCCCACACCTGCACCGACAGCATGCGCGGTTCGGGCACGCTGATCGACGCGACCTGGTTGAGCGGCATGTGGCTGCCGTAAACTTCGACCGTCACCGGGTCGAGCAGCGCGGCATTGGCGCGGCCCGTGCGCAGCCCGGCGAGGTCATGTTTTAAGGATTCGACCGCGCCGTGCATCCGGCGTTCGAGGTCGGCCTTGTCATATTTCGCCATCTCTCTTCCTCTCTATTCCCCAGCCCCGTTCGCATCGGGCGAACGCGAAAGGCAAAGCCAAAATCCGCATGACAGATCCATCAGCCCGCGTCGCCGACGACGGTGCACACACCCTCGCCCGCCAGCACGCGCGCCAGATTTCCCGGTTCGCGGATGTTGAACACCACGATCGGGATATGATTGTCGCGGCACAGCGCGACGGCGCTCGCGTCCATCACCTTCAGATTATCGGCCAGCACGCGGTCATAGCTCAGGCGATCATAACGAACGGCATCGGCGTTCTGCTTGGGGTCGGCATTGTAAACCCCGTCGACGCTCGTGCCCTTGAGCAGCGCGTCGCACTTCATCTCCGCCGCGCGCAGCGCCGCGCCGCTGTCGGTGGTGAAATAGGGGGCGCCGACACCCGCGGCAAAAATCACCACGCGACCCTTTTCCATATGACGCTCGGCGCGGCGGCGGATCACCGGTTCGCACACCTTGTCCATCTCGATCGCCGACTGCACGCGCGTCTGCACGCCAAGCTGCTCGAGCGCATTCTGCATCGCGAGCGCGTTCATCACCGTCGCGAGCATCCCCATATAATCGGCCTGCGCGCGGTCCATGCCCTTGGCGGCGCCCGCCATGCCGCGAAAGATGTTGCCGCCACCGATGACGAGGCAAATCTCCAGCCCGCGATCCTTGGCCTCCTTGACCTCGGCGGCCATGCTCGCGACCGTTTCGGGGTCGATGCCAAAGGGGCTCGACCCCATCAGCGCCTCGCCCGACAGTTTCAGCAATATGCGTTTCAGGCCGGGCAATGCCATGGTGCGAAGATACCTTTGCGTAGGGATGATATGCGAATGGCGCGCACCCTAGTGAAGGCGCGCGCCATTGCCAAGCGGACTGCCGCGTCCGTTCACACCGTCATGCCGAACCTGTTTCAGCATCCATGGCCCGGCATTCGCCTTCCAGCCGTGCAGAGACCGGAAGGACCGGCCATGGACCCGGAAACAGGTTCAGGGTGACGAGAAAAGGGCGGCAGTCCCGATTTCGGGTCACACGCCAGCGGCGGCCGCGACTTCGGCGGCGAAGTCGCTTTCTTCCTTCTCGATGCCTTCACCGAGCTGGAAGCGCACGAACCCCTTGAGCGTGATCGCGGCGCCGACATCCTTGCCGGCGGCGGCGACGACCTCGGCGACCGGGGTTTTGCCGTCCATCACGAAGAGCTGCGACAACAGCGCGTTTTCCTTGCGGAACTTGGCGATCGCGCCGTCGACCATCTTGGCGGCGATGTCGGCGGGCTTGCCCGACTGCGCGGCCTTTTCCTCCGCGATCGCGCGTTCGCGCGCGACGAGGTCGGCGTCGAGGTCGTCGCCGTTCAGCGCCAGCGGGTTGGCGGCGGCGACGTGCATCGCGAGCTGCTTGCCGAGCGGTTCAAGAACGTCGGGTCCGGCGCTCGATTCGAGCGCGATCAGCACACCGATCTTGCCCATGCCCGGCGCAACGGCGTTGTGAACATAGCCGGTCACGGCGCCCGATTTCACCGTCAGCAGCGCGGCGCGGCGCAGCGACTGATTTTCGCCGATCGTGGCGATGTTGCTGGTCAATTGTTCGGCCACGGTGCCCCCGGTGGGATAAGGCGCGGCGGCGAGCGCGTCGATGTCGGCGATGCCTTCGGCAAGCGCAACCTGCGTCACGTCGCGGACGAAAGCCTGGAACTGTTCATTCTTGCCGACGAAATCGGTTTCGCTGTTCACTTCGACGAGAGCGCCCCTGGTGCCGTCAGTCGCAAAGCCGACGAGTCCTTCGGCGGCGACGCGGCCTGCCTTCTTGGCGGCGGCGGCGAGGCCCTTGGTGCGCAGCCAGTCGATCGACGCTTCGATATCGCCACCATTTTCGGCGAGCGCCTTTTTGCAGTCCATCATGCCGGCGCCGGTGCGGTCGCGCAGTTCCTTGACGAGGGCGGCCGTGATCTCAGCCATGTCATAATCCTTTCCAACAGGGGCAGGCTCGCTGGGGCCTGCGTTCGCCGCGCGCATGGCGGCGCGATAAGTCAAACCGATGACAGGGACGGCGCCGGATCGATGCCGCGCCGCCCCGTCCTGCGCGAGCGCTCAGGCGTCGCTCTGACGTTCGGTTTCGGCGGCCGCTTCGGCGGGAACCTGTTCGTCCTCGGTCACCGGAGCCGCGGCATCGTCGGCCAGCACCGCTTCGGCGACAGGCTCGACCGCCGCGCCCAGGTCCTCGCCGCGATCGGCGCGGCCCTGCTGGCCGCCACGGGTCGCCGCCTGGGCGACGGCATCGCAATAGAGGCGGATCGCGCGCGCCGCGTCATCGTTCGCCGGAACCGGAAAGGCGATGCCGTCGGGCGAGACGTTCGAATCGAGGATGGCGACGACGGGGATGCCAAGGACATTGGCTTCCTTGATCGCCAGCTCTTCCTTGTTCGCGTCGATCACGAACATGACATCGGGAATACCCCCCATATCACGGATACCCCCCAAGCTGAGTTCCAGCTTGTCGCGTTCGCGGGTCTTGTTCAGCACTTCCTTCTTGGTAAGGCCCGAGGTGTCGCCCGAAAGCTGCTCTTCAAGAGCCTTCAGCCGCTTGATCGAGTTCGAGATCGTCTTCCAGTTGGTGAGCATCCCGCCCAGCCAGCGATGGTTCACGAAATGCTGACCCGAAGCACGCGCGGCATCGGCGATCGGTCCCTGCGCCTGGCGCTTGGTGCCGACGAACAGCACCTTGCCCCCGGCAGCCGCGGTCGAGGCGATGAAGTCAAGCGCGCGCGCGAAGAGCGGCACGGTCTGCGACAGGTCGAGAATGTGGATGCCGTTGCGCGCACCGAAGATATACGGCTTCATGCGCGGGTTCCAACGGTGCGTCTGGTGGCCGAAGTGGGCGCCGGCCTCGATAAGATTCTGCATCGTGACGACAGGTGCCGCCATGGTCTTTCTCCTTCCGGTTGATCCTCTGGAAAGCAAGAACCGGGGTCCGCGGGGCGGATCATCCGGCACCGGTTTATGTGCGCCTTCCATGTGGAATGGGCGGCCCGTTAGCGGGCTTGTGCACGAAAAGCAAGCGGGAAACGCCGGGGGCGCGGGGGCGCAAAATGCCCGCTGCCGACCGGAAATGGCCGTTGGCATTTCATCCTGTCTGCCTTTCAGGGGAAGGGGCAGGCAGGCTTGGCAGCTTGTGCCTGGCCGCGGTGGAGAGGGTTTGGGATGGCCCTTCTCCCAACCCGATCGCCGAAGCGAAAGGTTTTTGTGGCTGCCCCCAAAGCCTCCGCGCCTTTGTCGTCTCCGTCTGGCGCATACCCAGTTCATCGACGAAAACTCACGGTTCGTCGCAATATGATTGAGAACATACCGTGAACATGCAACAAAAGCCCAACGGAGCCATTGCAGGCATCACGGTTTTGCATGCGAAAGCCGAAAGGACAAGGTCATGGTTCAGGTCGCCGCCGCCCTCCTCTTTGCCATCGCCGCCTGCCTGGGCGTGACGATCATTCTCGCGATGCTTTGGAACAATGCGGATGCGATCCTGTCGGCGCTGCTTGGCGAAGGGGCATTTCCCGAAGCCGCGACCGGAATGCAAACGGCCCCCGCTCCCCAGCGGATGACACCGCGCCGCGCGGACGGTCGGCGCCCGGCTTCGCGCGCAGCCAGCGCGGCATTTCGCGCCGAACCCGCGCTCAGCCGCGTCGCCTGACCTTTGCGTAGCTCGCGAAACCGAACGGAATGAGGACGATATAGATGGCGCACACGGCAAGCAGCGTGTGCCAGGGCGCGGTGACGAGCGCGGCGCCGAGCAGGCCCACCCCCGCCAGCGCAAAAAGCCGCCACGAACGACGCAGCCGGATCGACGACCAGCCATAGGTCGGAATGGCGGAGATCATCAGCATCGCGACGCCCAGCCCCCAAGGCATCACAAGCTGCCACTGGCGGAACAGGTCGTTGCCGGTCACCAGCCACAGATAGACGGGAACAAAGGCGAGCCCGGCGCCCGCCGGCGCCGGAATGCCGGTGAGGAACCCCGCCGATTTGTGCGGCTGGATTTCGGCATCCATGCGCGAATTGAAGCGCGCGAGGCGCAGCGCACAGCACACCGCGATCGCCAGCGCAGCGGTCCAGCCGAACTTCGGCGCATATTGCAACGACCAGAGAAACAGGATCATCGCCGGTGCAACGCCAAAGGCGATCACGTCCGACAAGGAATCAAGCTCGGCGCCGAATTTGCTCTGCGCGCGAAGCAATCGCGCGATGCGCCCGTCCATGCCGTCGAGCACCCCGGCAAAGATGATCGCCGCCAGCGCCTTGTCCCACTCCTCGCCGATCGCAAAGCGCACGCCGGTCAGGCCAAAGCAGAGCGCAAGCGCGGTGATCGCGTTGGGCGCAAAGGCGCGCAAACTGATCCCGCCGATGCGGCGGCCCGCGGCATCGGCTTCGGGCAGGGACTGGTCGCCGTCCGCCACTTTACTGCCCGACGCCTTCGATCGTCTCGGCAGTGCCGATCCGCGCAATCACCGTTTCGCCAGCCAGCGTGCGCTGGCCGAGCAGCACCTGCGGCGTGGTGCCCGCGGGCAGATAGACGTCGACGCGGCTACCGAAGCGGATGAGACCGACGCGCTGGCCGATCGCGAGGTCGCTGCCCATCGACACGAAGGGCATGATGCGCCGCGCGACAAGCCCCGCGATCTGGGTAAAGCCGATCCGAACCCCGTCGGCGCGTTCGACGACGAAATGCTGGCGCTCATTCTCCTCGCTCGCCTTGTCGAGGTCGGCGTTGACGAACTTGCCCGGAATATAGACAAGTTTGCGCAGCGTCCCTGCAACCGGCGTGCGATTGATGTGGACGTCGAATACACTCATGAAAATCGACACGCGCAGCGTCGGCGCGCTGCCCAGGCCGTCGGGTCCGGCGATTTCGGGCGGCGGCGCGACTTCGGCGATCTGCGTGACCAATCCGTCGGCGGGCGCGACGATCATGTCGCCGCCAGCGGGGGTAACGCGCACCGGATCGCGAAAGAAAGCGCCGACCCACAACGTCACGCCGAACATCAGCCAGCCGAGGATTTCCCATCCCAGAAGCCAGAAGCAGAGCGTCACAATCCCCGCGATCAACAGGAACTTGCGGCCTTCGGGATGAACCGACGGCCATTGCCACTTGATGCCGCCGCCGGGCCGGTTCGATGATATGATGTTCGACATGGCCGTTCTTCTAGGGGGCAGCGTCCCCAGTGACAATGCATAAGGCGCCGACATCGTTGCGGAGATGCGCGAGGCCCGTCGCGTCGGGGCAGTTGATCAATCGCCCCGCTTTGCCTAAGGCCCGCTGCAACTCCGACTCCCCAAGGATAAAGGCAGAAACGCATGGGCAAGATCAAGGTAGCCAACCCGGTCGTCGAACTCGACGGCGACGAAATGACCCGGATCATCTGGCAATGGATCCGCGAGCGGCTGATCCTGCCCTATCTCGACATCGACCTGCATTATTACGACCTTGGCATCGAGGAACGCGACCGCACCGACGACAAGGTCACCGTCGAAGCCGCGAACGCGATCAAGAAATATGGCGTTGGCGTCAAATGCGCGACGATCACCCCCGACGAAGCCCGCGTCGAGGAGTTCGGGCTCAAGAAGATGTGGAAGTCGCCGAACGGCACGATCCGCAACATCCTGGGCGGCGTCGTCTTTCGCGAACCGATCGTCATCAGGAACGTCCCGCGGCTCGTCCCCGGCTGGACCGACCCGATCGTCGTCGGCCGTCACGCCTTTGGCGACCAGTATAAGGCGACCGACTTTCGCATCCCCGGCCCCGGCAAGCTGCGCCTGGTGTTCGAGGGCGAAGACGGCACGCTGATCGACGAGGAAGTATTCCAATTCCCCTCGTCGGGCGTCGCGATGGGCATGTACAATCTGGACGATTCGATCCGCGATTTCGCCCGCGCCAGCCTGAACTACGGCCTTGCGCGCGAATGGCCGGTGTATCTGTCGACCAAGAACACGATCCTGAAAGCCTATGACGGCCGCTTCAAGGACATTTTCGAAGAGGTTTTCCAGGCCGAGTTCAAGGCGAAGTTCGATGCGCTCGGCATCGTTTACGAACACCGCCTGATCGACGACATGGTCGCATCGGCGCTCAAATGGTCGGGCAAGTTTGTCTGGGCGTGCAAGAATTACGATGGCGACGTCCAGTCAGACACGGTGGCCCAGGGCTTCGGCTCGCTCGGGCTGATGACCAGCGTGCTGATGACCCCCGACGGCAAGACCGTCGAATCCGAAGCCGCGCACGGCACGGTCACGCGGCACTATCGTATGCACCAGCAGGGCAAGGCGACCTCGACCAACCCGATCGCGTCGATCTTTGCCTGGACCGGCGGGCTCAAGCACCGCGGCAAGCTCGACGACAATGCGGCACTGGTGAAGTTCGCCGACGATCTCGAAAAAGTCTGCGTCGCGACGGTCGAGAGCGGCAAGATGACCAAGGACCTGGCGCTGCTGATCGGTCCCGACCAGAATTGGCTGACCACCGAAGGCTTTTTCGAAGCGATCGTCGAGAATCTGGACAAGAAGATGGGCGCCTGAGGTCATGCGGCGCCCCGGCGCAGGCGTGGGCCGCAGGCAATCGGGCGCCCGCCGATAGCGGCGGCGCCCGCGCGGGAGCGAGGTTTGTGCCCATAACCTCCTAGCCAATCGGGGCCGGCCTGCATAAGGTCGGCCCTTATGGTATCCGAAACAGAAACCTCCGCCATCGGCAACGCGCTGGTGGTGCTCGGCGCGGCGGGCGTCGTGATCCCCGCCTTTGCGCGCTTTCGCCTGCCCCCGGTCATCGGCTTCATCCTCGTCGGGCTGCTGGTCGGACCGTCGGGGCTGGGCGCGCTCGCCGCTGACTATCCGTGGCTGCGACATGTCACGATCGGATCGACCGAGGATATCGCGCTGTTCGCCGAATTCGGCATCATCCTGCTGCTCTTTTCGATCGGGCTGGAGCTTTCGTTCCGCCGCCTGTGGCAACTCAGGAAACTGGTGTTCGGTATCGGCGCCGCCGAGCTGCTGTTCGGCGGCGCGATCCTGGGCGGTGCGCTGATGCTCTTCACCGACCATGCAACGCCCGCCGCCTTCGGCCTCGGCATCGCGCTCGCGCTGTCGTCGACCGCGCTCGTGCTGCCGATCGCCGGCACCCGATCGGCGGTCGGCCGCGCGTCCTTCTCGATGCTGCTGTTCGAGGATCTCGCCATCGTCCCGATCATCTTCATCCTCGGCGCCTTTGCCCCCACGGTGGGCGGCGACAGCACCGAGTTATTGTTCGCGACGCTGTGGCAAGGCGCGCTTGTCATCGCGGCGCTTGCCATTGGCGGCTGGTTCCTGCTGCCGCGCATCTTTGCCCAGGCGGCGCGCGCCAAAGACCCCGAACTTTTCCTCGCTGCCAGTCTGCTGGTTGTCATCGTCGCGGCGCTGGCGACGGCAGCGGTCGGCCTGTCGCCGATCGTCGGCGCGTTGCTCGCCGGACTGATGATCGCCGAAACCGAATATCATGGCGAGGTCGAAGCGATCACCGCGCCGTTCAAGGGGCTTGCGCTCGGCGTTTTCCTGATCAGCGTCGGCATGGGGCTCAACCTCCGCACGATCGTCGAACAATGGCCCGAATTGATGATTGCCGTGGTCGGGGTCATTGCGATCAAGGCGGCGGTCACCGCCGCGCTGCTGCGCTTTTCGGGTTTCGCAAGCCGTGGGACCGCGGCCGAAGTCGGCCTGTTGATGGCGAGTCCGTCGGAAACCACGCTGATCGTACTCGCCGCCGCTTTACAGGCACAGCTTATCACCAGCGACACGGCCGAGTTCTGGCAACTCGTCACCGCGATCGGTCTGACGATCACGCCGCTGCTCGCGCGCATCGGCCACGACGTTGCGCGGCGGATCGAAATGCGCGGCGGCGATGCCGACGATCAGGAGACGCCGGAGGGGCGCACGGTCATCGTCGGGTTCGGGCGCGTCGGACATACCGTCGCCGAGCTGCTTCGCGAACATGACCGGCCCTATATCGCGGTGGATGCCGACATCGACGCCGTGGCGACGGCCCGGCGGGATGGCTTTATCGTCCGTTATGCCGACGTGGCGCGGCCCGGCAGCCTCGACAGGCTGGGGATCGACAACGCCCAGGCGATCGTGCTGACGATGGACGATCCCGTCCAGCAACTGCGAATGACCCGGCGGCTTCGGCAGAAATATCCCGACCTGCCGATCATCAGCCGCGCGCGCGATGCCGACCATGCCGCCGCTCTCTATCAGGCGGGCGCCAGCGATGCCGTGCCCGAAACGCTCGAAAGCTCGCTGCAACTGGCCGAAGCCGTGCTGATCGACCTCGGCGTCGCGATGGGCCCGGTGATCGCATCCATCCACGACGTCCGCGCCAAGATGCGCCACGACATCATGACCAAGGGCAAGCTGGATCACGAACCGCGCATTGTGAACCGGCGGCACGGTAAAAGATCGGCCAATGTCGATCGGTCCTAGCGTCGCGCAGGCCGGAAGCGGCCTTCCGTGCCGCCAGGCGGATCGCTTGGGGGCTATTGCTTCGCTGCGTTGGCGTTCGGCCTCTGACCGGGGCCGTCGAGTATCGACCGCTTGACGGCATCATGCACCGCGCTCGCCTTCGCCCCGCGATCGAGGCGGTAATAAGCCGCCAGATAGGCCCAATCGAAATCCGTGAGGCCATCAGGCGGCGTCGCCCCGGTGGCGAACAACGTCAGAATCGTTTCCATCCCTTCGCCACCTGCCTCGGCGAAGTCCTGCACCGGCGCAAGAATCCGGAATGTCGCATAGTCGGCAAGCTGCTGCACGCTGCGGCCAGCGGCATGGCCGGCATCGAACAGCAATATCGTGCCGTTGATGTCGTTGCGGATCGGTGACGTCAGTCGCCCGGCCTGATAGAGCGCGTTGGTTTTATATTCGGTGCCCGTCGCGCCATCGACTACGACGGATATCGGCCGACCATCGCGGTTGCGGATTTCTGTCACGTTCCACAGTTGGGCCTTGCCGCTGCCGCGAAAGATGCGGTCGATTTCAAAGGATTTGAGAGACGCAAAAAGCTCCGGTTCTTCGCGGCGCAGCCGCTCAACCGCGGCCTTGCTGTCGCGAACGAAGCCGATCCACACATTCGCCTGACAATTGGCGCCCGCAACATCAAGATCGAGCGCACGCGCATTGTCGCGGATGCGGTCGGCAATCGCCGCGCCATAGTCTGCGTCTATGCCGAACAGTTCCAGACACAAGGGGGCATAGCGGCGGGGCAACGGATGGTCGGCCGACGGCCGCAACGTGATCGCGCGCGCCTGATCGGCCGCGCGTTCGGCCTGTTCGGCGCGCTCGCCGGTCACGACGATCGGCGCCTCCGCCTCGACATTCTGCTGTGCCGCGGCCGGCGACATGCAGACGAAAGCCATCAGCACCGTCCATCGCCGCATCGTCAATTGCTTTCCCTGACCAGATTGACAGCCACGCACATCTTTCCCCAATCCAATCATGTCGCGAAGATTTGGCCAAAGTTCAATAGGCTGCCCGTCCGTCCGCCGCGGTCGCGCCCACGTCGCGCGCCGCCGCCAGCGTCATGCCCCTGGGCAGGATCGCCAGCGACCATTGGCGAGCGGGCGTCAGATATTGGCGCGCGACCCGCTGTACATCGGCGGCGGTGACCGCCGCCAGATCGTCCTGGAGCGACAAGGCCGCCGCGACCACGCGCGGGTCGCGCGTCGCGCCTTCGAGCAGGAACATCCAATAGACATTGCCCGTCGATGCACGCGCCACCTGTTCGCGGATCGGACCGGCGTTGCGCGCCAGTTCGTCGGCGCTGACCGGCCGCGCGACAAGGTCGGCAGCGATGTCGCGCGCAATGTCATAGAAGCCGTCGATGTCCTTGGGCGCGAGCAGGCTGCCGACGAGCAGATAGCCACCGCTGTCAAAACCGGTGGGCCAGTGGCTGTCGACGGTGGGGCCGTAGCTGGCACCCTTTTCGGCGCGCAGCCGATCGAACAACCGGTCGTTGAAGATCGCCGCGAGCACGTCGAGGGCGCGCGCATCGCGCGGATTGGCGCGTCCGCCACCGGTCGGCCATGCCGTCATCGCCGCGGCCTGTCCGCGCTCGCCGCGGTGATAAGCGATTTCGGGAACGGTGACATGCGGCGCAAAATCGACGCGCTGGCCGCCCGGCGGCGCCAATATGCTGCGCGGCACTAGCGCACCGAAGGTTTCGGCCAGAATCTTCCTGTAATCGACCGTTTCGAGATCGCCGAAGATTTGCACTTCGATGGGACCGCTGGCGAGCCGCGGTTCCCAGAAGGCACGAAAGGCCGCGGGCGTCAGCGCCTCGATCGCCGCCCGGTCGGGCGCCGCCCAACGTGCGTCATTCCCCGTCAACCAGCCGCGCAAATGGCGTTCGAGCACGGCATTGGGGGTCGCGTCATTGAGTTCATATCCTGTCAGATAGCCGATCCGCAACCGCTCGACGGGCGCTGCGTCCCACCGCGGCAGCGCGAGCTTTGCCGCCATCAGCCGCAACTGGTCGGCAAGATCGGCGGGGCGGCTTTCGGCCGACAGCTCGAACGCGTCGTCGTCGATCGCGAAGTTCATCTGGATCTGCCGCCCATTGGTCAGCTGGTCGATCTCATTCTGCCCCCACGGACCGATGCCGCTGGCGACGAGCGCATAGTCGCCGGTCCACAAGAGGTTCGGCGCATCGGCGGCGACGCTGCGATTGCCGGTGCCGAAGCGGACGTTGACCCGCACCTTGCCCGGTTCGACCTTGTTGTTGGACACAAGCGCGGTGACACCATTCGACAGCTCGATCCGGTCGGCGCGAAGCCCCGGCAGCGGCGCCGTTGCGACAATGGCGCCAGGTTTGCCGAGCGAAGGAAGCTGGCCGAAATCGGCCTCGACCGCCGCAAGCCGTTCGTCGCGCACCGCAACGGGCGCCTTCAAGGCGGCCAGAACCGCGTCGTCGCCGCCTGCCGAGGTGGGCGTGGTCAGCACGACGCGCGTAACCGGCGCAGAGAAGATGGCGCGGCTGATCTCGAGCATCACCTGGGGCGTTGCCGAAGCGCGGATCGCCTTGAACATATCGACCTGTCCCTGCGGGCTGGTCACCGTTTCGTTGATATCGACCGCGCGCACCAGGTCGTCCGCAAGCCGCGCGCCGGGCTCGTTGCGCGCATTTTCCAGCTCTTTCAGCAGAAAGGCCTCGATCTCGTTGGTTTCGCGGTCGATGTCGGCCTGCGACGGCGGCCGGCTCACCGCATCGGCAATCACGCCGCGGACGTCGGCGAGCGCGGCCTTCCAGTCACTCAAGGGAACGATCGAAGCCGCGGTCACATCGGCGCTGCGGCTGACATACTGCTGTTCGACCGTCGCGACGAGATAGCTGCCACCCGCGCGCGCGCGATTTTCCAGCCGCCGGTTGACGAGCGCCTGCGCGATGAACTCAAGGTAAAGCCGCCGCGTATTTTCAACCGTGTCGATGCGCTTTTTCCACGGCCGAACCATCGCAAGCGTCAGTGCGAGCGGCTGATTCGGCTCGACAATTTCCAGGGCGGCAGCCGCCGCCGGGTCGGGTTGGCCGAAATCGGGATCGGGCGGATTCGCCCCCTCGCCTTTCCAGTCGCCGAAATAGCGGGCGATCAGCCCGGCGAAGGTGGCGGGATCGCCGTCGCCGACGATGACCACGACGGCCCGTTCGGGTCGATACCAGCGATCGTGAAAGGCGCCGACCGACGCCGCGCTCGCCTTGCCGAGCGACATGGTCGTGCCGATCGGCGACCGGTCGCCAAGCAACTGCCCCGCGAACAGATGCGCATTGGTCGCATCGGCGATGCGTTTCTGTGGGCCATCCGATTCGCGCAGTTCGGCCATCACCACGCCGCGTTCGGCGGCCACCGCCAGTTCCGAAATGCGCGGCGCGCGAATCATGCCCGCAAGCAACTTCATACTCTCGTCGAGGTTCGCGGGCGTCACGCTCGGCAGGTCGAGCTGATATACGGTCTGCGTCGGGGTCGTCTGGGCGTTCGAATCGCTGCCAAAGGTGACGCCAAAACGCTGCCAGATGCGTTTTGCCTCGCCATCGGGGATATGTTCGGACCCGCGAAAGGTCAGATGTTCGAGCAAATGCGCATAGCCGCGCTCGGCTTCGCTTTCGAACATCGAGCCGACATCCATACGCACACGGATCGACACCTGCCCCGGCGGCACACCGTTGTTGCGCACCGCATAGCGCAGGCCATTGGGAAGCATGCCGAACCGCCACGCGGTATCGCGCGGAATGTCGCTGCCGACATAGAGCCAGTCGCTGTTCTTTGCCGCTTTCACCGTCGCGACATCATCCTCGGCGCGCGCGCCAAGCGGTGCCAGCAGCAGCAGGGCGGCGGCGCCGACAGCCAGAGACCGAGAAAAATGAAAGCACATGCGCGCGGGATCAGATGACATTGCGCTACCTTATCGCCTTCGAACCTTGCTGGCCACTGAACTGTCGCCTTGTCCGCGGCAGCGCGCAGGATTAGCGATGGAACATGACCGGCCCCAACGACGACCCGTCCCCTGCCCCGCTCGCCGCGCTGGTTCAGATGACCAGCGGCATCGATCCCGCAGCGAATCTGGCGGTGATCGACCGCGCGATGGGCGAGGCCGCAAGCCATGGCGCGGCGATGGCCTTCCTGCCCGAAATGTCGCTGCTGCTCGACCGTGATCGCGCGCGGTCGGCGACGCATATCGCGACCGAGGCCGACAGCCCCTGGCCACAAGCGTTGCGCGAGATGGCGCAGCGGCACGCGATATGGCTGCATTCGGGGTCGATGCCGCTGCTCGCCGATGATGGCGGGCAGCGCATCAACCGCAGCCATATCATCGCCGCCGACGGGAGCGTCCGCGCGCGTTACGACAAGATCCACATGTTCGACGTGCAGCTGCCGTCGGGCGAGAATTGGCGCGAATCAGCGACCTATGCCGGGGGCGATGCGCTCTGCGTGGTCGATACACCGCTTGGCGCACTGGGGCTCAGCATCTGTTACGATCTGCGCTTTCCCGAACTGTATCGCGCGCTGGTCGATCGCGGCGCGACGCTGATCGCGGTCCCTGCCGCCTTCACCGTGCCGACGGGCGAAGCGCATTGGCACGTCCTGCTCCGCGCCCGCGCGATCGAAACCGCCTGCCATGTCTTAGCCGCGGCCCAGTGCGGCACCCACGCCGACGGCCGCGCGACCTATGGACACAGCCTGGCTGTCGATCCGTGGGGCGCCGTCCTGGCCGATGCCGCGCGGACCAATGAGGCAAGTGAAAAGGGCTATACGCTAACGATCGTGCCGATCGATCCGGCGTTGGTCGGCAAGGCGCGCCGGGCGATTCCGCTGGACCGATCGCGCGCGACCCGGCGTATCGACCTTTAGGGCGCGATCGGGCTGGACGCACTGTCCTTAAGCACCCAATCCATCGAAACGCGATGCCCCAATGCACAAAGGGCCCCGAGCGATGCTCGGAGCCCTTTGGTATTTCTGGCGATCAGCCGATCTTACGGGCTGGTCGGTTCATCGTCGTCGTTGTCCGACGCGATGATGATGCCGCCGATGATAGCAGCGAGAGCGACGACAGCGATGATCCAGCTCGTGCTGCCTTCCAGTTCGCTCTGGCCATCAACGGCCGAAGCGGCGCGCGCCGCGGGCGCAGCCGACGCAGCGACAGGCGCCACGATCATCGAGGTGGCTGCGAGGGAGATCGCAGCTTTCTTAAGCAGGTTCATCTTTTTCTCCGTCCACTGGATAGTCTTGTCGAATCACACCGCGAAGTTCGTCCCCGGTCTGCTTCTGCCCGATCTTCTTACGCACGGGCTTCGGCAATTGCAACGACGTTTTGACCTACCCCCTGAAATCTTAGTAAATTATAAACAGACGGAAACTTGTCGCCCGTTTCGCTTTATCCACGCCGCACACGATCAATGGCCTCGCGGGTCACCGGATAGCCCAGATGATCGGGAATGCACAGATGCGATCGACCATCGCAATCTTCGATCCAGGGCGTGATAAGTTCGACCGGATATTGGCGGGAATGCGCCGAAAAACTTTGAAAATCGGGCGCCTGCGCCAGCCGCTCCAGATTGCGGCGCGTTGGAAAGATCACCGACACCTCGCCGCGGTCGGCCATCGCCAGTGTCGCCGCGGCGCTGGCCCAGAATATATGGCTGTGCTCGGCTTCCTCGACGGTGAGCTCGTGGCTGTGCGGTGGGGCAGCGACCGCATAAAAACGCGTGTCAAAGGTCCGCGCTTCCTTGAAGTTCGGGCACCAGCGCGCGAACGGAACGAGCGATTCCAACGCGATTCGTTCATCGCGCGCCGCCAATATGTCGGATAGCAACGTCCCGCCGAGCAGGGCGCGCCGCACGTCGGCGACATCGCGTTCGGCAAGGCCCGGCCAACCGACCGCCAGCCCCGTTTCCTCCAGCGTTTCGCGGAGCGCGGCAACGCGCGCGGCGGCGTCGGCCGGGTCGATGTCGGGCGCGTGACGACGCGCGACCTTGTGGTCGTCGGGGTCAATGCGACCGCCGGGAAAAACGACCGCCCCCGCGGCGAAGGCCATATTCGCCGATCGTTTGACCATCAAAATCTCGTCGGGGCCGCCGTCGCCGGAGGGCCGCATGATCACCAGCGTCGCGGCGGGAATGGCGCCGTCGGGCAGGACGGCTTCGGGTGTGGACGGCAAAACGGCATCGCTCATGGCTCCCGTCGATAACCGCGCCGTTCCACCTTGTCATCCCGCCATTGCCGCCGCGCCGCCAAGGGTGCAGGATGATCGGCGGACCATATCCACGGGACAGGGAGCGGACCATTGGGAATCGTGGAGATTTTGGGCGTTGCGGGGAGTCTCAGCCTGCTCGCGGGCTGGCGGCTCTATCTGACGATTCTGGCAACGGGCGTTGCGATGCGCTTCGGCTGGCTGCCGCTTCCCGAACAATTGGCGGCGCTGCAGGTGCTCGCAAACCCATGGGTGCTGGGTGTCGCCGCGGTCGGCACGATCGCCGAGTTCCTGGCCGACAAGATCGCCTGGGTCGACACGGCATGGGATACGGTCCACAGCATCATCCGCCCGCTGGGCGGCGCGCTGCTTGCGCTGGCACTGGTCGACAGTTCGGATCCGGCGTGGCAGGTCGTCGCCTTCCTGCTCGGCGGCGGCGGCGCGCTGCTCAGCCACGGTGCCAAGGCGACGACGCGCGCCGTCGTCAATGTCAGCCCCGAACCCGTCAGCAATGCCGTCGTATCGACCGGCGAGGATGTCGCGACGGGCGGCCTGATCGCGCTCGCCATTGCGTTTCCGCCGCTCGCGGTCGTCATCGCGGTTCTGCTCGCCATCGGTGCGGTGATGGTCATCGTCGCGCTGCGCCGTCTGCTCCGCAACATCCAGACGAAGCTGAAGAAAGCCTTGGGCGACGAGCCGCCGCTGGACGCTTAATCCGGCAGCAGAGCTTTCAGCGGCGTTGCGGTATCGGCCAGTTGCTCCGCCGTCGCGCGCAGCCCGGCGGTCACGATCATGCGGCCCTGCACATAATCTTTCGTCGCATTGACGCAGTCGAGCGCGATGACCTTGCCCGCCTTCAAATAGACGATCGAAAAGCTGCGGCTGGCGACATCGCCGCGCAGCACCGCCTGATCATGGCCCGTCGACAGGCCTGCGGTCTGGAGTTTCAGATCATATTGGTTCGACCAGAACCAGGGCAGCGCCTGATAGGGGGCTTCGTCGCCGCAGATGGCCTTGGCGACGACATTGGCCTGGTCGTTGGCGTTCTGCACCGATTCAAGGCGGATCACCGCGCCTTCGGCAAAATCATTGGCGTGCGCTGCGCAATCGCCGATCGCATAGATGTCGGGCAGGCTCGTCTTGCAAAAGCGGTCGACGAGCACGCCGTTGCCGCTTTTCGCTCCCGCAGCGATCAAAGGCTCGACCGCGGGCACGATGCCAATGCCGACGATGACGAGGTCGGCGGGGATCACCTTGCCGTCCGCCAACCGCACTCCGGTGGCGTGCGTGTCGCCCTCGATCGCCTCGACGCTGACGCCGAGCCGAAGGTCGACGCCATGATCGCGATGCTCCTTCTCGAAAAAGCGCGAGAGTTCGACCCCCGCGACGCGTGCGAGCACGCGGTCGAGCGCCTCGAGCAGCACGACCGCCTTGCCGGCCTTGCGCAGCACCGCCGCCGCCTCAAGCCCGATATAGCCGCCGCCGATGACGACGATCTGACGCGCGGTTTCGGACGCCGCCTTCATTGCATCGGCATCGGCTTTCGTCCGCACGCCCTGCACACCGGGCAGGTCGCCGCCGGGAATCGGCAGCATGCGCGGGGCGCCGCCGGTCGCCCATACAAGCTTGCCATAACCGATCGTCGCCCCGCTGTCCGTGGTAACGCAGTGACCGACCGGATCGACCGACACGACCCGCTGGCCAAGCAGCATCGTCACCTCGCGCTCGTCCCAATAACGGGCGGGGCGCAGCAGGATGCGTTCGAATGCCTTCTCGCCCGCGAAATATTCCTTCGACAGCGGCGGGCGTTCATAGGGCAGTTCAGGTTCGTCGCCGATAATCGCGATGCTGCCCGCGAACTTTTGCGTCCGCAGCATCACCGCCACCTGCGCGCCGCCATGCCCGCCGCCCACGATCACCACATCGAACTGCATTGCGCCTGCCTCCCGCCATTGATCAGCGCGCCCGTTGCACGCACGGCGCGGCGAGGCAAGCCGTGCTCGCCTCTTGCCCGGTCAAGAAAAAGTTGAATGCAGCGCTGTCAGCCGGCGAGACGCAGCGGCGGGTCGGCGGCCGTCACGTCGGATCGCAACACCGCAACAGCCTCGGCCAGCCTGGCGGCGAGAACGGCGGCCTGCGCGGCGTCCAGTCCGGCGACAATAATCTCGATGCGCATGTGCGCCGATAGCAGGTGCATCGTCATCGTCGCCGGAACCAGCGCACGCTGCGCGAAAAAATCGGCGACGCGCGGCAGCGATTGCGGGTCGGCCATCGCGTCGATTGCAAAGCGGTGCATGGGAATGCCGGCTCAGGCCGCCGCGCGCTGTGCGCCCGCGATCACTTCTTCCGCCATTTCGTCGGCGACGATCGCGGGCGAGCGCCCCTCGCGCGCCGCCCGCTCCAGCAGCGCGCCGACGCGCGGGCCGATTTCGGCGACGCGCAACTCGACGTCGCACGCGCCCTCGCCCAGATATTCGGCCGAGACATTGATGATGCCGCCCGCGTTGACGACATAATCGGGCGCATAGACGATGCCGCGATCAAGCAACAGGCGGGCGACATCGGGGCTTGCGAGCTGGTTGTTCGCCGCGCCGCAGACGACCCTGGCCTTCATGCGGACCACCGTGTCGCGGTCGAGCGAGCCGCCAAGCGCACAGGGCGCGAAGATATCGGCCTCGACCAAGGCGATCTCTGACACGTCGACCACTTCGGCGCCAAGCACGGCTTTCAGCCGGTCGCGGCGCACGGGACTCATATCGGCGATCACCAGCCGCGCGCCTGCGTCGGCAAGGCGGCGGCACAGGTCGGCGCCGACATTGCCGGTGCCCTGGACCGCGACGGTAAGCCCGTCGAGTCCGCGGCCCAGCGCAAACTCGGCCGCGACCGCCATTGCGTCGAATACCCCCCTGGCGGTCCAGGGCGACGGATCGCCCCCGGCGCGCCCCTCGACAGACGGCAAGCCGGCAACATGTCGGGACGCCCGCGCGACCTCCTGCATGTCCTCCACGCTCGTCCCGACATCCTCGGCGGTCACATAGAGGCCGCCCAGATCTTCGACCGCGCGGCCGAAGGCGCGGAACAGCGCGGCACGATCCCATTCGCCCCGGGGCCGCCGCAACACGGCCTTCGCGCCGCCGAGCGGCAGTCCCGCAAGCGCATTCTTGTAGCTCATCCCTTCGGCCAGCCGCACGGCGTCGGCAAGCGCATGGCTCGCGTCTGGATAGGACCACAGGCGGCAGCCGCCGGCCGCCGGTCCCAATGCGGTCGAATGGATCGCGATGAAGCCGTCGAGCCCGGCTTCGGGATCATAAAGGCGCACGCATTCAAGCGGCGGGGCGAGGCGGGCAGGACGGACGACCATGACGATTCTCCCTGAACGATGCGCTGCTTATCGCATCGACTGGCGGGACGTTCTTGATCGCGATTTCATTCGTTGGCGCATTTTGGGGATATTCTGTTCGGCGATCAGCTGATAGACGAAATGAATGCCCGATCTGGACCCATTTGAGATAAGGATTCTCCGCGAATTGCAGCGCGACGCGAATCAGACGACGGCCGAGATCGCCGAGCGCGTCGGCCTGTCGGTGTCGCCGTGCTGGCGCCGCATCGACCGGCTGGAGCGCGAGGGTTTCATCAAGAAGCGGGTGGCGATCGTCGATCGCCGCAAGGTCGGGCTCAACGCGCATGTCTTTGCGCAGGTCAAGCTCAACGCGCACGGCCGCGCCAACCTCGACGAGTTCAGCGCCGCGATTCAGGACTTTCCCGAAGTGCTCGACGCCTACGTCCTGATGGGCACGACCGATTTCATGCTGCGCATCGTGGCGCGCGACATCGACGCGTATGAACGCTTTTTCTTCGACCAGCTCAGCAAGCTGCCCGGCGTTCAGGAAATCAACTCGACCGTCGCGCTTTCCGAAATCAAGGCGACAACGCAGCTGCCGCTCGGCGGCGAATGAGCCTCCGCCCGAATCTTGCGCAAGGGCGCTTGTCTTCGCCCCACGCCACTGCTAGTGGCGCCCCCGTTGCCGCTTTAGCTCAGTTGGTAGAGCACATCATTCGTAATGATGGGGCCACAGGTTCGAGTCCTGTAAGCGGCACCACGTATCCCCGAACATGACTGGCCCACCGACGGACAGCGCTCAGCCGGGCCGCGGCCCCGCGCGCCGAGGTCCGGCTTGTCACCTGACCGCCCTGCAATCACCGCTGGTGGAAAGAAAAATGGTGCCCCACGCTGGATAAACATAACGAATATGTGTCGCCGGTCATACTACCCTAGCACCGTCTAAACGTGCTCACGGCCGCTCGGCACTGCCGAGAATGGCCGCAAGCGCTACTCCAAAGGAACTGCCAGAACACACCAAGCCCAACCCGTGCGCGATCACGGCCGACGATGCAACGGTTCTCAAGGCGGCGCTGCTGTGCTACGAGATGCGAATGGCTCGTATTTTGGCTGCGATCTTGATGTGCCTTGTCGCGCTGTCGGTGACGGCGGGCACGATCGCGCATGCCGCGGAGCCAGTTGTTGTTGTCTGCGTCGACTCGGACATTGCATCAGACCCGGCCCATGACAGCGGCGGCAGCGAGCAGGTCCCTTCCGACGATAACAAGGCCACGCCGCACCAGCATGGCGGATGTCACGGGCATCATCAGGTCGCCCCGCCGGTTGACGACGGGGTCGGCGCCAGTTTGTCGCTGTCGGCGTCGCCGCCCTCCATCGGCAACGCCAGAGACCTCGTGTCGGCTGGCACAGACCCAGCACTCCGCCCTCCAAGAGCCTGACGACTCCAACCTAGCCCCGTCTGCGGGGCTTTCCGGAATCGTCAGGAGTCTTCGATCATGCACCGATTGCTCGCGGCCGTGTTGGCCGCGATGGCTTGCGCGAGCGTCGCGCAGGCCCAAGAGCCGCCGCCAGCGGAAGCTGGCCAATCCTTCACACTAGACCAAGCGCTGGAATTGGCGGGCGCGGTCTCGCCGTCGCTGGAGGCCGCATCGGCCGACGTGCGGGCGGCAGAAGCCGGTCGCCGCGTGGCTGGTCTGCGCCCCAATCCAAGCGTCACCGTCGAAGCCGAAAATGTGGCCGGCTCCGGCCCCTATCGGGGCATCGACAGCGTGGAGGCGACGACTTCCCTCACGTTGCCGATCGAGCTTGGCGGCAAGCGATCGGCGCGGATCGCCGTCGCCAATGCGCGCAGTGATCGAGCGGCTATCCAGGCGGCGATCGCGCAGGCTGATCTCCGGCTGTCGGTCGTCCGCGCCTATGCCGAAGCCGCCGCCGCAGAGAGGCGGCTTGTAACGGCGCGCGATCAAGTGCGTATCGCGACGGAGGCGCTGCGCGCCGCGCAGGTTCGCGTCCAGGCGGGCCGAGCCTCGCCGATCGAGGTCCAGCGCGCCGACGTGGCTCGCGTCAATGCCGAGACGGCCCTTGCCCGCGAAGAACGCGCCGTCGAGGTTGCGCGCTACAGCCTCTCACGGATTGTCGGGCAACCGATCACAGGGCCGCTCGATGCGGGCTGGTTCGGCCAGGTGCCGGCAGGCTATGGGCCGCTCCGTCCGATCGAGAGCGCCGGCACATTGGCGCTCGCTGCGGCCGACGCCGACCTCGCCATAGCCGACGCAGGGGTTCGGCTCGCCCGTTCGCAGCGTGTGCCCGATCTAACTGTTGGCGCCGGCGCCCGTCGGTTCGAGCAGACCAACGACACGGCGGCGATCTTCAGCCTGTCGATCCCGCTCCCGCTGTTCAACAATGGGCGCGCGGCGCTGTCACAGGCTTCGGCCGAACGGCAGCGGGCAGAGGCGCAACGCCGGGTCACCGCGCTCGACGTCGATCAGGCCATCGCCCGCGCACAAGCGGACGCTGCCAATGCCGCGACCAGCGCCGCGACCGCGAGCGGTCCTGCGCTGGCGGCGGCCGAGGAAGCCGCCCGCATCGCCCGCATCGGCTACCGGGAAGGCAAGTTCGGCCAGCTCGACCTGCTCGACGCCGAACGCACGCTTGCCGAGACGCGCGCAGCCGCAATCGACGCGCTGCTCTCCTACCACATCGCCCAGGCGCAGCTCGAGCGGCTGACCGCACGCGCGCCGACTACCCAGGGGGAAAACCCATGAAGACCCGTTTTGCAGCGGTCCTGCCGCTCACCCTCGCCGCCGCCCTCGCTGTCGCGGGATGCTCCGGCGGCGACCCCGCGCCGGAGAACGCCGATGCCGGGAACACCGCGCAAGCCGGCAAGGAAGGCGGTCACGCGGAAGAAGAAGGCGAGATCGAGTTGACGCCGCAGCAGATACGCGCGGCAGGCATCGAGCTGGTCCGTGCGGTGCGCAGCGGTGGTGGCGCGCTCACGCTGCCGGCGACGATCGAAGGCGATCCGCAAGGCATGCAGGTGGTGTCGGCCGCGATCGGCGGGCGCGTGGTGTCGCTCACCCGCAATCTCGGTCAATCGGTCGGCCGGGGGCAAACGCTCGCGGTGATCGAAAGCCGTGAGGCGGCGTCGCTTAACGCCGAGATCGAGGCAGCACGCGCCAGGCTCGGACTTGCTGAATCCAATCTTCGCCGCGAACAGCGCCTGTTCAACGAGCGCGTCTCGCCCGAGCAGGATCTGATCGCCGCACGAACGGCGGCGACCGAGGCGCGGATCGCGTTGCGCCTCGCGCAGCAGCAGGTCGCCGCGGCCGGTGGCCAAGGCGGCGCGCTCAACCGCGTCAGCATTGCATCGCCGCTGTCCGGCCAGGTGGTCGCGCGCAGCGTGACGCTCGGCCAGACGGTCGCGGCCGACGCGGAGTTGTTCCGGGTCGCCGATCTTTCGCGCGTGGCGGTCACGCTCGCCCTCTCGCCGGCTGATGCCGGCAGGGTGCGGCCGGGATCGGACATCGAGGTCGTCGCGGGGGAACGCAGGTCGGTGGCGAGGGTCGATTTTGTCTCGCCGATCCTCGACGAGGCGACGCGGCTCGCGACGGTGATCGCGGTGATCGACAACCGCTTGGGCCAATGGCGGGTCGGCGAGCCGGTGACCGCGTCGATCCGGCTGGCCGGCGGCGATGCCGGCGCCGGTTCGGTGCTGGTCCCGCAAAGCGCGGTGCAGACCGTCGAAGGCCGACAGATGGTGTTCGTGCGCACCGAGCACGGCTTCCGGGCAACCCCGGTCACGCTCGGCGCGCCCAGCGGCGACAATGTGGCCGTGACCTCGGGCCTTCGCGGCGACGAACAGCTCGCCGGCGCCAACAGCTTCACCCTCAAGGCCGAACTCGGCAAGGGCGAAGCCGAGCATGGAGGCCATTGACCGCCATGATCGACCGCATCGTCACATTCTCCGTCGAGCGCCGCTGGTTCATCCTGCTGCTGACGCTCATCGCCGCGGTGATCGGCGGCTGGGCCATCAGTCGCCTGCCGATCGACGCCGTTCCCGACATCACCAACAATCAGGTGCAGGTGAACATCACCGCGCCGGCGCTCTCGCCCGAGCTGGTCGAGAAGCAGGTCGCCTTCCCGATCGAGAACGCGCTCGCGGGCGTTCCCGGCCTTGAATACACGCGGTCGCTGAGCCGCAACGGCTTTGCGCAGGTCACGGCGGTCTTCTCGGATTCGACCGACATCTACTTCGCCCGCCAGCAGGTTGCCGAGCGGCTGCGGGTCGCCGAGGAAAGCCTGCCCGAGGGTGCGGTCCCGACCATGGGGCCGATCGCGACCGGCCTCGGCGAAGTCTATATGTGGACGGTCCATCTCGAACATCGCCGGGAGGACCGGCACCGGCCCGGCGAGCCGGGCATCCAGCCCGACGGCAGCTACATCACGCCCGAAGGCGAGCGGCTCGTCACCGAAGCCGACAAGGCGACCTATCTGCGCACCGCGCAGGACTGGATCGTCGCTCCGCTGCTCAGGAACACGCCCGGCCTCGCCGGCGTGGACTCGATCGGCGGCTATGTGAAGCAGTTCCAGGTCGTGCCGGACGTGCAGCGCCTCGCCGCCATCGGCATGAACCTGTCCGACCTCGCCCGCGCGCTCGAAGAGAACAATGTCGGCGTGGGCGCCGGCGTCGTGAACCGCGGCGGCGAAGGTCTGGCAGTCCGCTCGGACGCACGCATCCGCAATGTCGGAGAGCTGGCGAGCACCGTGATCGCGACGCGCGAAGGCGTGCCGATCCGGCTCGATCAGGTCGCACAGGTCCGCCTGGGACAGGCGATCCGCTACGGCTCGGCGTCTGAGAATGGGGAGGAGGTGGTTGTCGGCACGGCGATCATGCGGATCGGCGAGAACAGCCGCACCGTCGCCTCGGCGGTCGCGGAGCGCCTCACCGAGATCAACGCGTCGCTGCCGACCGATGTCGTGGTGCAGCCGGTGCTCGACCGCACGGCGCTGGTCAATTCCACCATCAAAACCGTGGCGAAGAACCTCACCGAAGGCGCGCTGCTGGTCATCGTCGTGCTGTTCCTGCTGCTCGGCAACTTCCGCGCGGCGCTGATCGCGGCGCTGGTGATCCCGGTCACGATGCTGATGACCAGCTTCGGCATGCTGCGCGGCGGCGTCTCGGCCAACCTCATGAGCCTCGGCGCGCTCGACTTCGGCCTGATCGTCGACGGCGCGGTCATCATCGTCGAGAATGCGCTGCGGCGCATCGCCGAGCGGCAACATCATCATGGCCGCACGCTTGACCTGGACGAGCGGCTGTCGGTGGTCGCCACGGCCGCCCGCGAGATGATCCGCCCCTCCGTCTTCGGGCAGGCGATCATCATCCTCGTCTATGTGCCGCTGCTGACGCTCACCGGCGTCGAGGGCAAGACGTTCACGCCGATGGCGCTCACCGTCATCATCGCGCTCGTCTGCGCCTTCGTGCTCTCGCTCACCTTCGTGCCGGCGATGCTCGCGATCTGGCTCTCAAAGCCGGTCGAGGAGAAGGAAGGCCGCATCATGTCCTGGCTCAAGCGCCGGTACGTGCCGGGTCTTGATCGGGCGATGAAGCGGCCGACCCTCACCATGGGGGTCGGGGTCGGCGCATTCCTCGCCGCGATCCTCACCTTCTCGTTTCTCGGCCAGGAGTTCCTGCCTCAGCTCGACGAAGGCGACCTCACCGCCCAGGTGCTGCGTATCCCCGGCACCTCGGTCGATCAGAGCCAGGCGATGCAGTCACGCATCGAACGGCAGATCGGGCGGCTGCCGGAGGTGCGGTTCGTCTTCTCCAAGACCGGCACCGCGGAACTCGCGTCCGATCCGATGCCGCCCAACATCTCCGACACCTTCATCATCATGAGGCCGCGCGATGAATGGCCCAACCCGAACCTCTCCAAGGCCGAGTTGGTGGCGAAGGTCGAGCGGGTGCTGGAAGGGCTGCCCGGCGGCGCGTTCGAGATCAGCCAGCCGATCCAGATGCGGTTCAACGAGCTCATCGCGGGCGTGCGGGGCGACATCGCGATCAAGGTGTTCGGCGACGACACCGACGCGATGACCGCGACCGCCAACCGCATCGCGGCGATCCTGCGCCAGACGCGGGGCGCGACCGATGTCCGGGTCGAGCAGACCGAGGGCCTGCCGATGCTCGACATCCGCCCGCGCCGCGACATCATGTCGAGGCTCGGCATCACCGCACAGACCGTGCAGGACACGATATCGGCGGCGATCGGCGGCCGCGACGCCGGGATGATCTTCGAAGGGGACCGGCGGTTCGCCGTGACCATCCGCCTGTCGGATGCGGCGCGCGCCGATCTGCAAACGCTCGGCCAGGTGCCGGTGCCCTTGCCGAACGGTGGGTTCGTCCCGCTGCAAAGCGTCGCCGAGATCGGCGTCACCGACGGTCCCAACCAGATCAGCCGCGAGAACGGCAAGCGCCGCGTGGTCGTCCAGGCGAACGTGCGCGGGCGCGACGTGGCGGGCGTCGTCGCCGACGCCCAGGCCGCGATCGACGCCCAAGTCCGGTTGCCGGCAGGGCAATATCTCGATTGGGGCGGCCAGTTCGAGAACCTCCAGTCGGCCAGTCAAAGGCTGATGCTGGTGGTCCCGGCCTGCTTCGCGCTCATCATCCTGCTGCTGTACGGGGCATTGGGCAGCGTGCGCGACGCGGCGATCGTGTTCACCGGCGTGCCGCTGGCGCTGGTCGGGGGCGTGCTTGCGCTGTTCCTGCGAGGGATGCCGTTCTCGATCTCGGCGGCGGTCGGGTTCATCGCCCTGTCCGGCATCGCGGTGCTGAACGGCCTGGTCATGGTCTCCTCGATCCAGGACCTGATGGCGCGAGGCATGGACCGGGCACGGGCCGCGCGCGAGGGCGCGATGATGCGGCTGCGGCCGGTCGTCATGACCGCGCTGGTGGCGAGCCTCGGGTTCGTGCCGATGGCGATCGCCACCGGATCGGGCGCGGAGGTGCAGAAGCCGCTCGCGACCGTGGTGATCGGGGGCCTCGTCTCGGCGACGCTGCTGACACTGTTCGTGCTGCCGACGCTCTATGCCCGCTATGGGCGCAAGGAGACGGACGTACCGCCACGGGAGGAGCGGCATGACACGCCGCCTTCCGATCCCGTCGAGGCTCCGCTGTGAGGCTCGACGATCATCGCACCAGCACGCCTAGCGTGCGGGCTGAGTGGCAGACGGCTTTGCCGTCCGCCCCTTGGGCCACCGAAGCGGCGCGCCGGCCATGAAGGAGACCACCTCCTTCGCCCTGACCATCACGCCGATCCGGGCGTGGACCCATATCGCCGATCTCGCTGCGTTCGCACTGTGGCATCCAAGCTATCGCTTTCGCGGCGTTGCTGCCCCTGACGCCGAGGTCGGTCTGACCTTCGGCATGCTCAAGGGAGAACTGCCGCTAAGAACCGAAGCCACGATCGTCGCCTACGAACGGGCACAACGGTTCGCCTGGCGGATCGGCCTCGGCGGGTTGTTCACGCTGAGCGAGGAATATGCGCTCGAAGAGGCCGGCCCGCAGACGCAGGTTCGCCATACGGTCAGGATGGAAGGCGCGCTGAGCCCGCTTGGTTATCTCGTGCGGCGAGGCCTGCGCAGATCGATGCGCGCGCAGGATGCGGCGCTGCTCCGCTACCTCACCAGGGAAGCGCGCGGCAGCAGCCTCACCATCAACCGCCAGCGCCGGCGTGCCCGCAAGGCCCAGCTCACCCGAAAGGCCGCCAATGACTGACCCTGCATCCGCGGGCGCGCCCGCCGAGCGCCGCACGCTCTGGATCGTGCTGATGCTCAACGTCGGGATCGCCTTGGCCTTCCTGATCGCTGGGATCAGTGGCGATTCCAGCGCGCTGCTCGCCAACGGTCTCGACAATCTCTCGGACGCGGCGGTCTACGCACTGAGCCTGATCGCGCTCAGCCGAGGCGCGAAATGGAAGACCCGCGCGGCCGCCGTGTCGGGGGTCATGCTCCTGATCTTCGCCGGCGGCATCATGCTCGATGTCGGACGACGTTACCTGCAAGGCAGCGAGCCGATCGGCATCACCATGATGGCGATGTCTGCGGTCGCGGCTGTGGTCAACTTCATCTGCCTCAAGCTCTTGCAACGGCTGCGCGAGCCCGACGTCAACCTGCGCGCCGCGACGACCTTCAGCTTCAACGATTTCATCTCGAACGGCGGAATCCTGATCGCCGGCCTGCTGGTCTGGTGGCTCGGCTCCAACTGGCCCGATCTGCTGGTCGGGCTGCTTGCCGCGGCCATCGCCGTCAAGGGTGGCGTCGAGATCCTGCGCGATGCGCGAGAGGAAGCGCGCCGGGACAGGGAGGCAAAGGAATGAGGCCTCCCACCATTCACTCCCCCCAAGCCGAAGAAGAAAGGATGCCATCATGGTAGAAGGCCGCACTTCAACGAGTCTGTTGTGTCCAGCCTGTCGCGTCGATCTCGTCATGAGCGAGCGCCAGGGCATCGAGATCGACTACTGCCCGCAATGCCGCGGCGTCTGGCTCGATCGCGGCGAACTCGACAAGATC
>NZ_JABWGQ010000024.1 GCF_014595975.1 Sphingopyxis sp. LK2115
CCACGCCGACAGAGCCGTGGCCAGAAGCACAAGAAACCGTCGGACTTTGAAATCATCAGCGTTTGTCATGGCCCACCCATAGGGCCGATGTCGCACAGAAGCGAGCCGCTTGGCTAGGCAGGCGCGGGACGAGTCGAATCATTCGCAAGGTGGGCCGTTGGTGCAAGGTTTTTGCTTGCCGCCCTGCACCCGCGCGCTATGGCGACGCCACCGGACAGGTGGCCGAGTGGTTTAAGGCAGCGGTCTTGAAAACCGCCGTGGGTGCAAGCTCACCGTGGGTTCGAATCCCACCCTGTCCGCCAACATCTCAATGCGAATCAACGAGATGGGCCTCATGGGGCCAGAAAATCCCTAGCTTCCGGGCCGTTTTGCAGATCGGGACCGAACCTCAGAGACTGCCGAAAATGCCAAAATCGGTCTCTGACCGGCTTTTGTCTCTTTTCACCCGAACCCCTGCTGAAAAGGTTCGGGCGAGAAAAGTCGAGGTTTTTTCAGCCTTTTCCGGGTAAGGCCTGACCGAACCTTTGTGGTTATTTCTCGCCTGCCGGCTCGTTTCAGAACCAGCGGTCCGGGTGACGGGCTCTAGGGCCATCTCAAGCCTATCCCGCATTATTCAACGCATGGTCTGCGCCGAGGTCCAACGAACGATGTCCTGCGCTCCCATGGCGCCAGCCTGGCGAGCGACTTCTCGACCGACCCGAAACAAGACCAGCGTGGGGATGCTGCGAATGCCGAACTTGCCGGAAATAGTGGGTTCCGACTCGGTATTGACCTTGGCCAGCCTGACTTTCGGTTCAAGCAGACGTGCAGCCTGCTGAAACTGCGGGGCCATCATCTTGCAGGGGCCACACCACGGCGCCCAGAAATCGACCAGCAGGGGAATGTCATTTTTCTCCAGATGACGTGGTAACGTCTCAGTCGTTAACTCGATAGCCTCGCCGGTAAAAAGAGGGCGCTGGCACCGGCCACAGTTTGGACGGTTATCAAGCTTTTGCTTTGGCACGCGATTGATCGATTGGCAGTGCGGACAGACGATGTGGGTGTTGTCACTCATGGCCTGGTTCCTTTGACCGCCAGCCGTCAGGAAATACTTGAGGTCTGCGCAACCACCAGTTCCACGGTACCGCCGTGCCTATGAACACGGCGCAAGCGCCAGGCCAGCATGAGCATCGTCATGCCGAACAGGGCAGCGTAAAAAGCCAGCACCCAGCCCATGGCCACAAATGACTCCACCGGCAGAACGAACAGGAACCAGCCAGCCGCCAGCCCAAGGACAATCGAGAGGATGCCACTCAGAGCCAGCCATACCTCACCCTTGATTTCCCGCCGGAGGCGAATGGCCGCGGCAACTTCCAGAGCGCCGGAAAGCACGGCCCAAAGGATGATCGACCACCACAGGAACAGCGACAGGGCAAAAGTTGCGACAAGCGGCCAGACGATAACCACGACACCAGCAAGAATGCCTGTAAGCCCGCTAAAGGCGAGCCAGCCCCATCTCTCCCCGGTCTTCATCTGTCGCCACGCGGCGGCAAGTCCTATGATGCCGTCGACGAAGGCAAAGGCACCAAACAATATGGTGATGGCAAACAGGGCTGATCCCGGCATCAGCGCTGCTAGAATCGCGAAGATAAGAGCAAGCGCCCCGCGCAAGGCAAACAGCCACCAGTTTCGGGACAACGAACAGGCCGTGCTGGCCGACAATGCTTGCATATCCTGCATGACCGATGTGTCTACTTACTTCCTAGCCGAAGGTCGATTGGCTTCGGCCTTAATAGAATGCATCGTTCCACAGACGATCGCAATCCCTGCCTTTCCTGGGGCAGGTATCCTGAAACTCTGGAAATGTATGGCGGAAAATATGTGGTTATGGAATGCGCCTGCGCCGTGATGCTCGAAGGTCTCCGGCGTCGCTGATACATCCTTCTCATGATTGCGCTCCGTCGGAGCATCAAATACTGGATTTCCATGCGCCCAGCCTCTCATCGTCCCGCTCCCGACCACTTCCTGCGCCGGCTGCTGGCCATAGGTTTCGTCGCCGCCGCATTGATTGTGCTGTGGCAGGCTCTAGCCAGCCTGCAGGCGTGGCTGCCTTGGCAAGATGCGGCTCCGCGCACCGTCACCCCGCGCGGGGACCTGGCGGCTGACGAAAAGGCGACGATTGAACTGTTCGAGAAGTCCCGCGGCAGCGTGGTCTACATTTCCACGGCGCAGCTGGTGCAGGACGTTTGGACCCGCAACGTCTTTGCCGTGCCACGCGGCACCGGTTCTGGCTTCGTGTGGGACGACGCCGGGCACGTCGTCACCAACTATCATGTGATTGCCGGCGCTTCGCAGGCGACCGTGAAGCTGGCAGACGGACGCGACTACAAGGCGGTCCTCGTCGGTGCATCGCCGTCGCACGACATTGCCGTATTGCGCATTGCAGTTGCGTTCCGGCGGCCTCCGCCGGTGCCCATCGGCACCAGTGGCGACCTCAGGATAGGCCAGAAGGTCTTTGCTATCGGCAATCCCTTCGGGCTGGATTGGACCTTGACCACAGGCATCATCTCGGCGCTCGACCGATCACTCCCTGCCGAGGACGGAGGCGCTACCATTGATCACCTGATCCAGACCGACGCGGCGATCAATCCCGGCAATTCAGGCGGACCGTTGCTCGACTCCGCAGGCAGGCTGATCGGCATCAACACCGCGATCTACAGCCCTTCTGGCGCCTCCGCAGGGATCGGCTTTGCCGTTCCGGTCGACACCGTGATGCGAGTGGTCCCCGAGTTGATCCGCACCGGCCGTTACGTGCGCCCTGCTGTAGGCATCGGCGCGGATGAGCAGGTCAACCGGCAGCTTGCCGCGCAAACCGGAATGGCCGGGGTTTATGTTCTCGAGGTGGAACCGGGATCGAGCGCTGCGCAGGCAGGTCTCAAGGCCTGGCGTATCGGTCCGGACGGACTCGTTCCCGGCGACGTGATCGTCGAGGTCGAGGGGCGCAAGGTGGACAGCCTCTCCGACCTGCTGGCCCGGATGGACGATTTCCGCGTCGGAGACACAGTCACGCTCCGCCTTCGCCGGGACAATGAAACGCGCGAAGCGCGGGTCACGCTTCAGCCGGGTATTTGACACTGGTTGGCTCTTGCGGACCAGTCCCGAGTTCCAAAAATCGAGTCCAGTTGCTCGACCCACGGCAACTCCGCCGCCGCCGTCATCTTCTTGATCGACACGGCAGGCGGAACACGGCTGACAAGCAGCCTGTCCAGCACGGCGGGTGCCAGATAGGCCAACCGCAGCATTCGGCCGACATAGCGGTCCGAGATGTCCTCGGCCTCGGCAATATCCTGAATTGTCGCCGCTGCCCCGCTTTCCAGTTTCCGCCGCCAGCTCCACGCCTTGGCGATTGCCTTCAGCACATGCGGGTCCACCCCGCCGGTGTCGGGCACCACGTCGGTTGGCGGCACGATCTTCGGCCGCCCGTTGCGTTTGCGGATGGTGAGCGGGATGAACACCCGCATGGTGGTGGGTGTGCTCATGCTGCCAGTTCCTGCTTCGGGGTAACCATTTCCCGGATGACCGATCCGAGGCCTTCGGTGCGCAGGTCGACCGCAAGTCCCTCGGCGCTGACCGTGACCCGCTCGATCAGCAGCCGCGCGATGCGGGCCTGCTCGGCAGGGAACAGCGATTCCCAGAGACCGTCAAATCCCGCCAGCGCTGTGACAACATCCTGCTCGTCGATGTCCGGTGCAGTCCGGCGCGCCGCCTCCATGGCCCGCGCCGCGATTTCCGGCGTGCGCAGCAGCGACCGGATGTGCTGGACGACGGCGCCCTCGACCATGCCGGCATTTAGGCGAACAAAGCTGTCCCGGCCTTCACACGCCCGGTTCCGGATAGCATCCATCGAGGTGTAGTAGCGGTAGTGCCGGCTGCCCTTCTTGGTGACAGTCGGCGTCATGGCGATGCCGCGATCGGTGAAGATGAGCCCCTTGAGCAACGCTGGGGTCTGGGTGCGCGTGTTGGCGGCGCGCTGGCGCGGGCTCTCCTGTAGGATGGCATGGACCTGATCCCAGAGCGGCTGGTCAATGATGGCCTGGTGCTCGCCGGGATAGCTCGTGCCTTTGTGGACGGCCTCGCCGAGGTAGAGCCGGTTGCGGAACAGCTTGTACAGGAACCCCTTGTCGATCGGCTTGCCCCGCTTGTTCAGGGTACCTTTGGCCACCAGCTCCCGGGTCAACAGGGTGGCCGACCCCAGCTCGACAAACCGCTGGAACATGTGCCGGACCGTCGAAGCCTCGGCCTCGTTGATCACGAGCTTGCGGCCCGCGACATCGTACCCCATCGGCACGAACCCGCCCATCCACATGCCCTTGGCGCGACTGGCAGCGAACTTGTCGCGGATGCGCTCGCCGGTGACCTCGCGTTCGAACTGGGCGAACGACAGCAGGATGTTCAGCGTCAGCCGCCCCATCGAGGTCGTGGTGTTGAATGCCTGCGTCACCGACACGAACGTCACGTTGTTCCGGTCGAAGGCCTCGACCAGCTTGGCGAAGTCCATCAGCGATCGTGACAGGCGGTCGATCTTGTAGACGACGATGACGTCCACCAGACCGGCCTCGACATCTTCGAGCAGGGCCTTGAGCCCGGGGCGTTCGAGCGACCCGCCGGAATACCCGCCGTCGTCATAGCGTTCGCGCATGCAGACCCAGCCCTCGGCGCGCTGGCTAGCAACATAGGCCTCGCAGGACTCGCGCTGGGCGTCGAGGCTGTTGAACTCCATGTCCAACCCTTCCTCGCTGGATTTGCGGGTGTAGACGGCGCAGCGCAGGCGCCGCATCGGTGCCGTGGTGCTGGTCATGCCGCGTCCTTCCGTTCCCGCAGGCCGAAGAAGCGGTAGCCGTTCCACTGGGTGCCGGTGATGTCCCGGGCGATGGCCGACAGCGACTTGTAGCGGCGGCCCTGCCAGTCGAACCCGTCCTTCAGCACGGTGATGACGTGCTCGGCCCCGTTCCATTCGCGCACGAGGCGCGTGCCGATCACCGGGTTGCGCGGATCGCTAATCACCGACTTCCTGACCTTCTTGCCCTCGACCTCGTCGGCCAGGGCGTCGAGCAGCTGGCGCACCGGCTTCGACAGACCGCCGAAGGTCAGCTCCTGGATCCGGTAGGCCAGGCGCTGCTCTAGGAACGAGCGGCTGTTGTTGGGCGCCTCTGTCTCGAACAACTTTCCCCACTCGGCCTTGAGCTGTTTGACCGACATGTCCTTCAGCGCCGCCAGCCTGGCCAGCACCTGCGTTTTGTCATCCTGTTTTTGCATTATCGTCCTCCGTTCCGGGCCTTTGCCCGGGGACGACTGACGCTCTTGGCCGGCGAGATTGCGAGTGAACTATCTCCACCGTGGGCAGATATAGAACTGGACTGTTCGCGCAGGCGCAGGACGCCGGCGGCAACGATGCGCCCCAACTCGGCGATACGAGCCTCAGCGGTCATCGTGGACGGACAGATGCCGTTTCCTCTGCTCATGCCGCGACCCTCGGCTGTGCTCCGGATACCAGCCGAATGATGGCATCACGGTTCCAGTGGAACTTCAGCTGGCAGTTGGCGTCATATTTGGAATAGCCGAAGTCCATCGGCGACACCTCGATCCCGGCCCGGCGCAGGCAGCCGAGCTGCTTTGCTGATGCCGGCTCCTTCAGCCAACGCCGGCTCTTGGCCGCTGCCAGGCTGCTTTCGGCCGAGCGTAGAAAGTCATCCGCTTCCGCCAGCGCCTGGACACGAGTGCCGATCGCGATCTTGCGCGGCGCACCGGCCTTCGGTCCGCCGAGTGCGTGCCACAAGGTGCCATCGTGGAAAACACCGGCCCAGGCATCGAAGCCGCTCGCGATCAGCGACTCCCCATCACCACGGATATCGCACCACTGGAACGGAGACTGGTTGAGCAGATCGATTTCGAGCAGATCGAAGTCGGTCAGAAGGCGCTTTTCGCCAACTTCGCGGGCGAAGATGTGCCCGCAGAACGGACATTCTCCTGCGCCCAGCGGGATTTCCGCCTGACAGTCAGGACAGGACTTGTAGGGCGCTTCTCCGGGCTGTCCGTCATCATCGTCGAGCGAGATTTCCTGTTCAAGGCAGCCATGACGGATCGCCGCGCCGGCAAAGTCGAGAATGACGCAGTCGGTCTTGATGATGCCGGGATAGCGTTGGGGGTCGACCTTCCGCAGTCCACGCCCGATGGCCTGAATGAAAGTGCCCTTGTGCAGCATGGGCCGCAGGATGCCGATGCACCCGACCGGCTGGCTGTCGAATCCTTCGGTCAGCACCATGCAGTTCGTCAGGACCTGCACTTCCCCGCGATCGAACCGGGCAATGAGATCGGCGCGGTCGGCGCCGGCCATGTCGCCCGAGATGGTCTCGGCAGTGATTCCGGCCGAGCGGAAGGCGGCGGCCACGGCGTCAGCATGATCAACAGTCGAGCAGAAAAAAATGCTGCGCCGGTCACCGGCCTTTTCGCGCCAGTGCTGCACCACTGCGTCATTGAGCACTGACCGGTTCAGCACCTTGTCGGCCTGGCGCATGTCGAAGTCACCAGCCATGGAATTGATCCCAGCGAGCTCGTCGTTCACACCCAGATCCATTGTGTAGGTCCTGGGCGGGACAAGAATGCCGCGTGCAATCAGCGTGCCGATTTTCAGCTGATAGCCAATGTTGTCGAAGGTCTGGCGGAGCGACCGGCCATCACCGCGACTGGGCGTTGCCGACAGTCCGAGGATCTTCACGTCGGGATTGATCCGACGAATGTCCCTGACGATATCGAGGTAGCCGGAAGCTGCGGCGCGGTGGCATTCGTCGATAACCAGGTGAGAGACATGCCCAAGATCGGCGCGGCGGCCAGCCCGCGCGAGGGTCTGGACGCTGCCGAAAATGAGCTGCCCGGACCAGTCGTTCTGCGAGGCTTTGACGATCGACGACCGCAGGCCCGTAATGCCCGTGATGGCGGCAAGGTTCTGCTGGACCAGCTCATCCGTATGCTGGAGCACCAGCACCCGGGCATTGCGTTCGGCGTCGACCTCTTCGCCGATATAGAACCCGGCCACGGCCGTCTTGCCGGCACCGGTGGGCAGCATCAGGATGGTATTGCCATGGGCAGCCGTCCGCGACCGGGCGGCATCAACTGCCGCCCGCTGGTAGTCCCTGGGGATCATGGTGGTTGCTCCCGTTACTGGGCCCAGAACGGCGCGTTGCCGTTCGGGGAAATGTTGGGCGACGTGGCAGGAGCCGTTGCAGGCGCTGCGGCGTAGGCGGCGGGCGCGGTGCCCATGAGGGCCGCGTATTCGGGATGCTGGGGGCCGATGGCGGCAACGATTACGTTGCGGCCCTGATCGTTCGGATCGTTCTTGTCGCGCTCGATGCCAATCTTGGCGATGAACGTCAGCCCGCTCATGTCACCGAAGCTGCGGATGCTGCGCTTGGCGCGGGCCTGTTCGGAGGTGTCGTCAGAGCGGACACCATGCGCGGATTCGAGGATGCCGCGCAGCAACGCGCGCCCCCGGTTGGCATAGGTGTCTTCGGCACCCGTACCGGCATTGCGGCCGCGAAACCCGATGCGGGTGTAAATGCGGCGACGCGCATTCGGGCCATCAGCGATAACCGCCTCGCTGTTGAGATAAAGGGCGGAACTGCTGCGGCTCTGGGTCAGCCAGCCTTCGGGGCCTGCACCGCCGGGGCGGATGGTCAAGCAGACCTTGGCGAGTGTGTTGGCCGGAATGAGGGCGAAGGCCGAGTCCTGGGTGTCGGCGGTGTTGAAATCCATATCGGTCATGCTGTCAGGCTCCGGGCTGCGTGGTGTCAGGATTGGTGGGGAGTTCGAAATCGAGCCGGGCTGCCGGCGGGCCAGCGAGCGGGCCACGGATCTTGTCCATCAGGCGACCCAGGTGGGCCGGCTCGATCGCGGTCAGGCGGCCGGATCGGTCCTTGGCTGGAAAGCCGAACTCGTTGAGGGTCGTGCAGACGAAAGCCCGGTACGGCGCACCTTCGGCCGGACGGATGTCCGCCAGGGTCACGATCTCGTCGACGATGCCGGGCAGTTCCAGGCCGGTCTTGCTGCCCTCGATCTGCAGCGAGAAGTATGGCCGGTTGAAATCATCCAGGCGCTTGTCGAGCAGGCCCACAAGCCAGACATTCTTGTCCGGCGTGTGCTGCAGGTGGGTCAGCCAGCCAATCATCTCCTGACCGAGCAGGCCGTAGGCCCCGCGCATATCAGCCTTGCCGCTGCGGTCGGACATGGCCTGCGGCTGCCCCTTTGCCCATTGCAGGCAAAGGCGCGAGGCGACCGTGATGCTGTCGACGAAGATCGTGTCGTACTTGTCGAGTATGTTCGGCGGACCGAACGCATTACACACCCGGGCATAATCGGCCCGGCTGTAGGTCTGATCGTCGCGCATCGCGGGATTGGGGCCGCCGATCCAGCAGGCCAGATCCCGCGCGCGATCCCAGTCGCGGATCCGGATCTCATCGCCGGGCCAGCCCTGCACGGCCAGTTCACCCGCCTCGAGGTTGATGAACAGCGTGGTGTCCGGGTTGAGGGTCCAGAGCTGGGAGGTCTTGCCGATCCCAGAGATCCCGGTCAGCACGCCCTTGATCCCGCGGCGCTCTCGCATCCGTTCGTCGGCGGTGATGATCTGCAGCGGGGCGCTGCTGAAGGCGGCGCTCACTTGCCGCTCTCCAGATCACGCAGGGCGGCCGCGACCGCATTGTCGTAGCCATGGGCACCCTGGCGACGGGCACGTTTGACGATTTCCGCCAGCCCGTAAGCGATGCTGTTGAGAGCGCTGGCCTGACGGGAGATCGCCACTTCCGCGAAGGCCACTTCGTCGAGCGTGGCTTCCTCGGTCGGAATGTAGGCCGCGGGGTCATCGCCCATCGCGGGCACGGTCAGAATTTCAGGGACATCGCGCAGCCACAGGGACTTGCGAAGGCGCTTGAGAGGCGAAGTCGTAATCATTTCGAGGGTCTCCTCGTTTCGTCGAAGGGACCAGGGTTCGTCAGGCAAACATCTGCCGGGCCCGACGCCGCCCTGGAGCACGCGGTCGGGTTGTTCCCCACTGGGGGTGTTGTATTCGCCCGAAGGCCCGGCATGATTTGGCGAGGTTTTTCGAGATCGTCCAGCTTGTCGAGCAGGCTGGTGCCGTCGTCCTCGTCGTCATTCGCGACCACGAAGTCGAGGGAGATGGTAATGCGTTCGGCACGCAGCTTGTGGGTCGATGCCGTCAGGCTGGCCACCCGGTTGGTGATTACCCGGTCGGCGAAGGTGTCGAAGGATGCGCGGTCGGGGTCAAACCGGCCCTTACGCCGGAGCAGGTCGAGCATTAGCTCCTGCTCGATGTCTTCCTTGTCTATGCCGGGCAGCGCGCCGCTGCGCGCCAGCCTCGCGGCCTGATACTTCATGTTACGGATTACGCGGGGGGAGATGCCGCCATAGCGGTTGTTGAGCTCCATTAGGGTTCGCCTTGATCTGCGGACCAGCTCGGGGGCTGGAATGCAGGTCACCGGCGAATTTTCGTTCAGGCAGGGTTGGAGCCCGGATCGGCAATGAAAAACCGCCGGGAATCAGCGGATTCCGGCGGCTCTGGCCTCAGAAAAAAATCGAAAAAACTTCAGTCGTCCTCAACGAAATTTCGTTGGTGGGCACCCTGACGGCCCTGTTTCAGACCATCGGCGTTGGTCACATACTGGGCTACATATTGGCCGTCCTTGACCACGATGGGATCGTCCTGGATGCCGAACGCGGCGATCAGTTTTCGCGATAGCGTCTGCTTCTGCTTCTGCAGCTTGCTGTCGGAGGGGAATGGTATCGAACCGTTGCCCATGGCGATGGCCTTCAACATCGTCCACTGGTTGGTCGGCTTGCCATTACTGGCCTTCGCCATGCCCAGCTGGCCGGGCTCGAAACGCCTCGTTTCGCTATCATACCTGACGTTGACTACCTCGTCAGATTGGAAAACTACCTTAACCCTCGACCATTTCGCATCGGCGGGTAGAGCCCATACCAAGCCCGACGCACCGCCCTGCAGGGATTGCCTGACAACATCCTCCAGTTTCTTCAGCAGGTCGGATGCCATCGGCGTCGCGCTGACGCTGTTGGCGCCATCCGCGACCAGAACATCGTCAAAGGCCCGCCATTCCACGCCGGTGCGAGCCAGAAATTGCTTTTGATCTTCGGCCAGTGTGCGGGATGTGGGGACGAGGAGCAGCTGCGGCTGGGCAATACCCTGCAACCCATCGAATACCGCCAGCCCCCTGTCTGCATGACTGCCGCCTTGGAAAAGCCCGAAGACACTGACGCTCCGACCGGCGACCACATCATGGGTGCCAATCGAGAACAGCCCGCCTGAGATGTGCGTCGGCTGATGCGCTGTAAGGCCGAGCGCGCCGCAGACCAATTCGGCAAATTTCGTCCGATCGATCCGCTGCATCTGGATGTCCGCCAGCGTGACAGCGAGGGTGTCGCAGATCGGCGGGACATCCTGGCATTCGGCGACCATGCGTCCGTCCGACAGTTCGATGACCTTGCGGGGGCAGAATTCTCCGGCGCCGGACGGGCAGTCGACCGACGCGGCACGACGGCCCGTGTTGACCAGCAGCGGCTTGATGACCTCCCATTCCGCCGGATGACCGCCGCGCCAGCTGATGGCAGGCATGCCCGCATCGTTCAGCATGTCGAGGGTTTCCCAGAAATTGGTCAGCTTGCGCACCGTTATCATTCACCTCCCGGCGTGCAGAAGCCACGGGCAGCGAGCCACTGTTCGATCAGAACGCTGTCATCGTCCCGATCGTAACGGGCGATGTTTGGCAAGCGAATCGTGACTGACCTGTCCTTCGAGGAATTGGTGAAACGGACCTTGAAGCCGACACTGGTGATCCTGCCGCCGCGGAGCCTGTCGGGCCACCTGTCGGCGAAGGCGGCAAAGAGGTCGTCAGCTTTGCGAATCTCCCGTTCGGCAAATCCGCCCCAATATTTCTGCACCTCGACCAGGACGACGCGATCGATCCCCTCGATATCGTCACAGGCAAGGGCATCGGGGCCATCATTCAGGAGCGGGTCGAAATTGTATTTTGCGCCTTTCCCGAAATGTTCGGGGTCGTTGAACAGGATGAAACCCAGCGTGTTGAGGTAAAGTTCGGTCTCGCCCTTGGTCGAAGTGTGTACCCCGATCTCGCCGCTGTCCTCGTCGTAAACCAGAACGTCATGCTGTTGGGGACGATAGAGTTCCGTGGCAGTTTCTCCGCTGTCCTGGTGCTTGCCTTCACGCCGCATTGGCAAGCCGTGACGCACGAGCAACCTCTCCGCCACGCAGGGTGGCGCCGCGATCGGCACCTCGGGCGGCCAGTCGGGCAGCCATGTTGTGCGCGAAGTCGTGTCGGTCACGGTCAGCTAGAAGGAAAACTGCGATGCAGGCAGATCGCCGGCCCACGGTCACCGACGAGGTGATCCCGATCAACGACGACCTCGACATCAACTACGGCGTGTTCAGGAACGGGTTCACCTTCCGCCGGCCAGCCAACTCCTGGCGGCTCTGGCCGATGCTGGAGTTCGTGGCCCCAAAGCTGAACCCCACCATCGCCGAAATGTACGATGCTGGCGTGGCCTGGACCCTGTGCGAGCATGTATCAGTCTGCATAAATGGCTGGGCCGATTATGTGTTCGAGGGACCCAAAGGCCCGATTACGCAGTGCTGGACGCCCGGATGCCACAATGTCGAGAACGGTGGCGGCTATCTGCCGGCCGACGAGTTCACCCGGCGTTTCCACGACGATTTCACGCTGTGCTGCGTGGTGCAGAAATTCCGGCGGACGCCCGGCGTGCAGTACCACTTCGAGGTGGTGACCGGGCCAGCCGTGCTCGATCGCGAGGCGCTGTTTGTCCACTACGCCACTGGTGTCCGGCAGAAGCAGACGGACTTCGATCTGCCGGCCGGACATGCCCTCGACGTGGCTGCAGGCGACATCACCATCATCGGGAGGCGGCGCTGATGGCAGACAATCCTGATCGCGATCCCGCTGTGGAGATTGCCCTGATCCGGGCTGATCTCGAGGCCATGCAGGAGGACCTGAAGGCCGTCCGCAAGGAGCTGAAGGACCTGCTCGAGGCCTGGAATACCGCGACGGGCATGGTCAGGTTCGTGAAGTGGCTGTCGACCTTCGCGACCGCGCTAGCCGTCCTTTACGCCACCGTCAAAGGCCTGTCCGGCCGCTAACTTCCCAGGAGACATCCATGAAACCGTTGCCACCGGCCTATGGCTGGATCGATGACCTGCGCCCGCTTCCCCGGATGCTGGAGGAGGCCCGCAAGCTCTACGGCACCTTCGAGGTGGCCGGGCCTGGCGACAATCCCGTGATCCTCGGCTGGGCGAAGGAGACTGGCCTCGCCAAGGTCTACAATGACGACGCCATTCCCTGGTGCGGCCTGTTCATGGCCGTAGTTGCCAAGCGCGCGGGCAGGCCGGTGGTGGAAGGCCCGCTCTGGGCGCGCAACTGGGCGAAGTTCGGGATACCAGCCGACCGGGCCCAGCTGGGCGACATCCTGGTATTCCGCCGGGCGCAGGGTTCAGGACACGTCGGGCTCTACATCGGCGAGGACTATGGTGCTTTCCATGTGCTCGGCGGCAACCAGTCCGACGGGGTCACCATCACGCGGATCGCCCGGGACCGCTGCATCGCCATGCGCCGGCCAGCCTACCGCAAGGCGCCCGCAAGCGCGAAGCCGGTCCAACTCGAGGCCAACGGCGTCCTGTCCACCAACGAGGCCTGACCGGCCGACATCATCACCAACCCGTCCGCCCGCAATTCCTGCGGGCTTTTTTGTGGAGAAATGACATGGAAGAACTGAAACCCTGGTGGGCGTCCAAGGCCATCTGGACCGGCGTCATCGGCAGCCTGTGGGGCGTGGCTGCGGCGCTCGGCATTCTACCCGAGGGGCTGACGCAGGCCGACGTCCTGACCGTCGTACTCGCGCTGACCGGTATCGGCAGTGTGGTGTTCCGGAAGACCGCGAAGGCGCGGATCGGCTAGAACTCTGGTTCGGGATCGGGTGGAGGGGCGCTGTTTTCAGCCTCCTCCCATTCCGCATAGGTTCTGCCATCCGGCAATCGCCACAGAATTCGGCCGTTTGCTGCGGCTCCGGTCACGGTAGCTGCGGCGGCCGAAACAGAGGAAAAGATGTAGTCCGAGGTGAACAGAAGGCCGTCGTTCTGTTCGACTAGAATGCCCTTGGCGAGCAGATCGGAGCGCAAGGCGACAGTCCCCTTGGGGATGGTGTTCGTCGTTTTGATCCGGGCAATAGATCCCTTCTTCACCACGAACTCGCTGCTGGCCGTGATCGTCATCTGAGCGGCGAAGCCTTGGCCGCGGAAGTTGAAAACAACCTGTGGCGCGGTTGCCGAAGCTGTGATTTCCAGCTTGTTTCCGTTGGTCAAATCGCCCGAGACGACCTTGAACAGATCACAGCCGAGAGCGCCAACCAGCGTCTTTGTCTGGTCGATGAACTCTTCCATGGCTGCCCGGTCCGGCAGCGGGAGCTTGCCGACCTCGCTTGCCTTCTGGGAGTTGAGCAGGGTCCAACGTGGATTCAGCCCCGCATCCGCGATCAGCCTGGCTTCAACATAGCGGGCATGGGATTTGGTGAGGTTCTCGTCCTTGCCGATCAAGACAATCGTCTCAGTCCAGAAAGGCTTGCTATCCACGCCCTTGTCGTTCCCGGCATGGTATTGGAGCCGATTGGCCACGCCTTCGGATTCGCCGATATATGCCATGAGTCGATCTGGCTGCGCTTCATCGAAGCCCAGCAGCAGGTACACCCCCGGTCGCGCCAGTTCGGGGAATGTGGCTCGCACCTGCTTCATCTGCAGTTTTCGGAACGCGATCGCCTGGATCGTGGACATGGATATCTGAGCCACCCTGATGCCGTCTGGGTCGCCATCGAGCAGGAAAATGTTGATGGAGCGGGGGCGCATGGAAAATCGCTTTGCATTTGTGGCCACTTTGGCCAAAATTAGCAGATCGATAGCGGGCGTCAAACCATGCAAACAATCTCTGCCAAAGAG
>NZ_JABWGQ010000055.1 GCF_014595975.1 Sphingopyxis sp. LK2115
CGATGGCCCACGGCCACAGCCGAAATTACACCACCTTGACGGACGCGACCGGTTTTCTCGGTCGGCAGCCTATCAGAAGATGCCGATTGAAGGAATCGAAAGAGTTTCCGGAAATGGACATATTGCCTTCCCTGATCCGGTGAGCATCCAGCCATCTCCTGTTCCCATATGCAACTTCACACCAACGTCAGCTTCCCTCCTCCTCCCTTGGACTTGAGGCCGGATTCCCCGTCCCTCGCTTAGGTATGATAGATTGTGTTCTGGACGATCGAGAACGCGGCGGCCAATCAGATTCTATCGGAGCGGCACATTCGCCCGGGACTTCGCATAGTCGTCTAGAATGCACCGCAGGGTCGCTCGACCGCGAGCGGTCAGGGCGATGTTCGTTCGGCGCCCGTCGTGAGGATCGCGCTCGCGAGCCACAAGTTTCCGCGATTCCATCTCAGTTGTCTGCCGCGTCGCCGTCGGAACCGAAACGCCACTCGCATATCCTAGGCTTGAAACCGGCAGCCCTTTACCGACCGTATCCGCGACATAGAGTTCCAGTAGCATGATCCAGCCCGCATGGCTCCAGTCTTGCTTCTTGAGGTACCGCGCAATGATCTGCCGTTCGACAAGTAGTTCACGGCAAAGGCCAAGTCGTCGAGCTTCGACATCGAACGGTGGATCATCTTGTTCGATCCGCGTCGCCATGCGTCCGTTTGCGCCTCGCGTCAGTTTGACGTGGAGAGCCGGAACGTCCGGCGCCGAGGTGGATGCTGCGATCTATTGTGTTCCGTGCAGAGGCTCGAAAATCGGGTAGGCTAAAATCGAGCCCCCCTGTGGTAAAGTCGATCCAGCGCATATGTCGGAATCGAATCTTGGCGTAAAAGATGGTCAGCGCTTATCCGCATAGGCGTCCATGAGGAGTTTTTGATTATGGGTGGTGCGACGCGCTGGACCGTCAATGTCGCGCCCGAAACCGACATTGATGTCCGCACATACCTAGCTCAGCGCGGAATGAAAAAGGGCGACCTATCGCGCTTCATTGAAGAGTCCGTGAAATGGCGCCTGCTCGATCTTACGCTCGCCGAGGCCCGCGCCGGTTTCGATGACGTCTCGCCGGAAGAGATGAGCCAGTTGATCGATGAAGCGATTGCGGATGCGCGTCGGAACTGATCAATGCGCGTTGTCATCGACACCAATGTGCTTGTCAGCGCCCTTTTGCACGGGCGGTCGCTTCCCTTTCACCTGATTGCCTTGTGGTGCCAAGGCAAGATCACCTTAATCACCTCTGCTGAACAGCTAGAGGAAATTCGGCGCGGTACGCGCTATCCCAAACTGCGGGCTCGCTTGAATCCAGCCGTTGTCGGCAGACTCGTCAATGAACTCAAGGGCAGCGCCATTGTTATAGAGAATCTGCCCGACGTGTCCGTCAGCCCGGATCCCTGGGACAACTATCTTCTGGCGACGATTGAGGCCGGGATGGCCGAACTTTTGATCACCGGCGATAAGGCCGACTTGTTGAGTCTCGGGCGCCACGGCGGGGCGCGGATTATCACGGTTCGGGAATGCCTGAGGCTGATCACAGGAACCGAGCCTGATATCTAGCGCCTCGTCGGCGCCAGAGCCGGCGTCCCTTCAGCCGAGACGACTCCATCTCATCGGCCGAAACTGTGAGAGCACGGCAAAGGGCCGCTTTGACTTCATCGACGCAGAGCCCGTGACGATGCCGAGTTCGCTATCGCTCGCGTGGTCGACTGGGGAGCCTAAGGAAACTCGGCGCAAGCAGAGGCGCTGGGCGATTGCGAAGCGCCAGGCGGGACTCGACCGCGACCGCGACCGCGAGAAGCTCGGACCGATCTACAATTTCATGGTCACCAAGCGCTAAGGTCGCGTCGAATATGCGGTCCTCCAGTTCGGCGGTCTATTCGGTCTTGGCAGCGACTATTATCCGCTGCCCTGGGACGTCCTGACTTACGACACCGAACAGGGCGGCTATGTCGTCGATCTCGACAAGAAGGTTCTCGAACAGGCGCCGCGCTATGGCGCCGATAGCAAGCCGACCTTTGATCACGACTATGGTCGCGGGATCAATTATCCGTTCTAGTTTCCGGCGCAGGATTCGGATGCGAGGTAACCGCATCGGAGGGCTGCCTCATCGGCGCGGACTGTCCCTGCGCGGCAGCACGAGCGGCAATCCGCCGACCGCCTGCCGCCGGCGATGCATATCATCTGCGACCGCATCAATGATCACGACGAAATGCTGCGGTCGATCGCACGGATGGATTTCACGGTCGCGCCGGGCCGCGGTGACGGGGCGAAGAATGGCGGCGGCCCCGATCCGCGCGATCCGACATGGGCGCCGCGCGGGCGCACATCGGCGTCACGGCCGTTCGGACGACCCCCGAACAAGATGAAATCCTCCGTATCCGCAGCCATGATTTTCACTAACCGGACCTTATCGCAGAGCACCCATACGAGATACTCGGTGAAGAAAAGCAAATCGTTGCCAAGGGTTGCCTGAAAATTCCGGTCCGCCTACTCCCGTGTTAAGTTGAAATTCAGAGAGAGTCGGGAACCGGCTCTGTTGACGGAATGCACGGGGAGCCGCTTGCAGAATCCGTCGGAAAGCAATGCTCGGGTCGAGAAAAAGAGGTGCTGTTTTAGATAGCGTAAGGGACTTGCCGTCCATTGATGGCAAGCAGCGCGCACTTGTCTGCTAGTGATGTAAAAGAGCCGAGCATCGCTCTCTGCGAACGCTTGGCCCCGCGCCAACGCGAGTGCCTCCGCCATGTCTATCGGCTCAAGACCTCCAAGGAAATCGCCCTCGAATTGGGTCTGGGCGTCGGCACCGTCGACACTTACATCAGCGAGGCTGTCGCCATTTTGCGCGCCCGCAATCGCCGGCACGCAGCGGAACTTTTCCACGCCTTCGAAGACGCCGCGATGACCCCCCGCAAAATGCAGTTGGAGAATACGGGGGTAGGCACCGGCCAGGCCGATGAGCCACCGGAGAAGGCGGAACCACCGCCCACCTCCTGGGTCAGGTTGCTTCCTCTACGAACCATGGGAGTATCTGCAAATGACCTCGACCCGTACCTCCGTTACTTCTGGCTCGTCTTCCTTGCGATCGCGCTTGCAGTCGGCTTCGGCATGCTCGCCGTCGGACTCGACGTCCTCTCCCGGCTTCTCGGATAGAAGGTCCGACGATGAAGAGCGCATCAAGCATCTGACCGAATCGCTGTTCGGCTACGAAAAACTGCTGCAGCAGATTTTCGCGGAAGGCGGGCGGCTCGCCACTGCGGCAATCGACGCGCAGACGCACCAAAATCTTTCGCCGCTGGTCGGACATCAGATATTGTCGGCCCTGACCAACGCGCAGCTCTCGGTTACCGGAGCGCTCGGTTACATGGCCGAAGGTCATCGACAGCTTGAAGTGCTGGCACAAAAGCTGGGCATTGATCCTGAAGCTTTCGGGGATGTCGTCAAGCGCCCAAGCGCGCGCGGCGCGACGCCCCTTGAATTGGCCGCCTGACCAAGGGGGCCGCTGCTCGTGATCGTCATTGTGGCATTCATGATCCTGCTCTTCCTCGTCTCTGCCTATGCGCAGTGGCGAGGCGGAGCCCCGGAAAGGACTGCGTCGATCTGCATGGTCATCGCCACGATGGGAACTTTTTGGGCCGGACTAAGCAATCCATCCTATCGCGACGTCGAATGGGAAATGTTACTTATCGATTTCGGGCTCCTGCTGGCGCTTTCGGCAATCGCCGGGGCGGCAGACAGATTCTGGCCGATCTGGCTGGCAGCCTTTCAGTTGGTTGCGGTCGCGGCACACGGCGTCACGGCATACAATCCCGAGATCTTGCCCGTCGCCTATTGGTGGATCGTAGGTAAGATCGCCTATCCAATGGTCGCAATCCTCGCCATTGGGACACGGCGACATCACCGCAGGACACGTGACGGGCTCCAGGAATATGCTTGGACTCATCAGCGACATCGCGCCGCATCTTCGCGCGCGAAGACGATCACACCCGCCCCGCGTTCCTGACTGATTCGTCGCATCGCCGCCGACGCGCGAACCGTGGAGGGGCTCTGTGGCGACCATTCCACGCCGGGATTGACCACAATGCTCAGTCCGAGACTCCACTAAGCATCGGTCATGTCCGCGACTGGCGCACGGGCGCTCGAACTCGGAGTGTATGAAGATGAGCGCAGATCACGGGCTTAGCCAAAGAGCCTACACCAGCCTTAAACTCGATCTCATTGAAGGTCGTATCGCGTCTGGGCGAATCAATATCGGACAACTAGCTGATCGATATGGAATGAGCGCGACTCCGGTCCGCGAGGCGATGTTGCGGCTCGTCGGCGAAGCTTTACTCGACATGCCGGTAACTGGCGGATTTGAAATACCGTCGCTCGACGAGAATGCGGCTCGCCACCTCTATATTCTGAGCCAATATGTAATGCTCACAGCCGCCTCGTGCCGGAGCAGTCTCCTTGTTTCCCATGACTTTAATCAACAGGACGAGCTCGGCGCGCCGCCGCCGATTGAACTACTCTTCGACTCGATCTCCCAGGTGACCCAGAACGTCTTTTTCATGCATTTGGTCCGGAATCTCAACGATCGAATGCGTCGGATCCGGCGCGCCGAAGAGCGTAAATTGAGCGGTTTGCGCCGCGAATTCGATGCTTTGCTCGGGAAGATTGAACGCGGAAACAGGCAGTCAATCAGGCGATCGGTAGTCGCATATCATCGACGCCGTATCCGTAATCTTCCTGAAATCATGAGTGGACTTACCTAGGGCGGCCTCAAGAATGCCGATACCGGGGTTCGCCCCTTCCATATATAGCTTCAGATTCAGAACATATATGTTTGGATATATCCTCTGAAACTGGGATTCTTTCGGTGTCGCATTTGTGCGGCGGGAAAGGAGACTATCATGGACAAGGAACCGAACTATCGCGACGCTGAACTGATCGACCTCGGCACCGTCACCGAAGAGACCCACGGGTCGAACGAAAACATCGCGCCGGACGGTGTGCAGCCGCGCCAGCCGCTCGGCATCGTCGTCGACTGATCAATGGCCGGCCGGGAATGGATAAATTCCCGGCCGGCTTTTTCCGCCAAGGCGTCACTCATGCTTCCTTCGTGGGTTTCGAGCTGCGAAATCGATGGTCAGGTCGTCTTTCTGGATGTCCTCGCAAATCGATATTCACGCTTGGAAAAGGAGGCTGCGTCTGCCCTCGGAAGAGGAGACGTTGATTCACTGCAACCGAGCCTTCGGCGCCTGATTGAGGATCGCCACTGGTTGAACTCCAATGCGGAAGGAGCCCGTAGTTCCTGCTGCGCAATTACTCGCCCAGCTCGTGAACATTCCGCGGAATTCGATATGCGTTCGCCATCCGGCCGGCAAATTGCATCGGCATTCAGATCTCTCGCCAGCGCACGATTCACCATTGCACTGCGCGGATTCGATGAATTGCTGTGGTGGGTGCAACGCAATAACACGATCGCCCAGACAGAAGGCCCTCCGGCGTCAAACCGCAGCGGTCTGATATCAGCATTCGAATATGTAGAACGGTTTGCGATCAGGAGGGATCGCTGCCTGCTCCGTTCAATCGGCCTTCAGCATCTTTTGGCCCAAAACGGGTATGAGAGCACACTGGTTTTCGGTGTTCGGCTTCATCCATTCGAAGCCCATTGCTGGCTTCAGGATGATGACCTCATCCTCAACGATACGATCGAAATGGTCGGCCCCTTCGAACCTATCAGAGCAGTGCGATGATCGGCAGATTCTTAGCCGTCAGCTCGCCGACCCAGGTCCCATGCGCCCTCGACCTACATTTGGATGAAATAGCTCATCAGTCGGGGCTGAGCGTGACCCATCGTGACGAACGCCTTGTCGTCTATTCCGACAGCGGGTTGGAAATCAACCACCTCACCGATGGCACTGGCGTCGTCGTTGGCGACGTCTTCTGCCGGCATGTCCCGTCGCGCGCATTTGGAAAGAACATCGACGAAGGGGCGCGTGTCACGGCGGCGTATCGAGGCGGCCATTTGAACAATGAATATTGGGGTTCCTATATCGTCCTGGCCAGTTTGCCCAACGGCGTGATCACCTGCGAACGATCCCCATTCTGTAGCATCAATGCCTATTACATAGTCGAGGGCGGAGTCCTCGTTGTTGCCTCGGACACAAGGCTATTGCTGGAAATGGCAAGGCGCCCGCCGTCGATAAACTGGGAATCAGTCGCCAGACATCTGATTTGGGATAATCTCAGCATGTCATCCACATGCCTCTCCGGAGTTTCCGAGATCAGGTGTGGAGAATCGATCAAGTTTGAAGCCCCACGGGCGCTTGAGGCCAGTTTTCACTGGGACCCTTGGAAGTTCACCAATCCCGACGTCCTGATCACCGATCCAGATGAAGCCATGGAACTTGTTCGCCGGGAAATTCTTCGCTGCATCGGAGCGCAGATGCCGCGCGGACGGTTTTACGCCCTCGATCTTTCAGGGGGCTTGGATTCGTCGATAATCGCGGCGGGGTCCGCCACTGCTGGGCGTGAAATTCACGCGATCACGATGTTCAGCGAAGGAAACGATGGGGACGAGAGGAATTTTGCAAGAAGCGTAGCCAGCCACTTACATATCTCCCTGGACGAGGGTGCGCCTGATCATCGAAGACCAGATCTTCTTCATTCGGCGCGGCCGCACTTGCCCCGACCCCACTCGCGGTCCTTTGTTCAAGAAACCGATCGCATCTCCCTCGAAATGGCAACGGACCGGTCGATCGACACATTTGTCAACGGTCAGGGCGGCGACGCCGTATTCTGCCATCTGCAGAGTTCCGGACCCGCGGCGGACACCCTTCGAGCGAAAGGTCCGGGTCGCGTCCGTCAAGGTGGTGTAATTTCGGCTGTGGCCGTGGGCCAT
>NZ_JABWGQ010000007.1 GCF_014595975.1 Sphingopyxis sp. LK2115
GAAAACTGGAGCGGGCGAAGGGATTCGAACCCTCGACCCCAACCTTGGCAACTTGACCTTCGGGCTTTCCTAGAGCTTCCTATGCTATCCTAAAACCCTATATTTCCTATATTTCTTGATTTTCTTTCTGCCCTCTCGTATCCTAATTTTGTCTCCAGTTTGACGGTTGCAGGAGACAATTTGGAGACAAAGCCGCTCGGTTTTGGTTTTGTCTCCAGCAGGAGAGACATGATGCCGACGGGCAAGCTGACCAAACGGGCGATCGACGCGCTTGCCGTGCCAGACAGCAAGCAGCTCATCTATTGGGATAGCGAAGTGAAGGGCTTCGGCCTGAGGGTGCTCCCTTCGGGGCTCAAGACTTTCGTCGTTCAATATCGCAATGCCGAGGGTATCAAACGCCGGATGAACCTCGGCCGGTTCGGCGTGCTGACGGTCGATACGGCCCGCGATCTTGCAAAGCTCAAGTTGGCCGAGGTCATCGTCGGCGAGGATCCCGCCGACAAGGTCAGGCAGGTCCGCAAGGGAATGACCGTAGCGGAGATGTGCGACTGGTATTTGGAGGAAGCTCGCGCCGGGAATATCCTAGGCCGCAAGAATCTTCCCATCAAAACGTCGTCGCTCGATATGGACGAGAGCCGGGTTCGAACCCACATCGTACCCCTGCTTGGCAATCGCATCGTGAAGCATCTCCGGATCGCCGACGTCGAGCAGATGCAATCCGACGTAAAGAACGGGAAGACGGCCAAACCCCGAACGGGAGGGCGAGGCGGCATGGCAACGGGCGGGCCCGGCGTGGCGGGCCGCTGCCTCGGCACGCTTCAGGCGATCATCGGTCACGCGAAGCACAAGGGTCTGCTCGAAGTGCACCCGACCCTCGGGGCCAAGAAGCTCGCGAGCAAAAAGAAGACGCGGCGCCTCAGCGTCGCTGAAATCGAGATGATGGGGAAGGCCATCGCTCATGCCGAGGCGAGCGGCGAGAATCCGGTCGCTCTCGGCGTCCTGCGCACCTTGCTGCTGACGGGCTATCGCCGGGAAGAAGGGCAAGCGATGCGCCGCAGCTGGCTTCATCCCGATGCCGGCTATGTTGCTTTTCCCGACACGAAGGGCGGCGCACAGATTCGAGCGATCGGTCCGGCCGCGGTGCGGGTTCTGCAAGACCAGGCAGAGATTGCGGGCAATCCGCACCTGTTTCCCTCGACCATCGGCGACGGTCCCTTCACGGCGGTTAGCGAGTGCCTCCGGCGCGTGTGCGTTTTGGCAGGTATAGAGGGTGTGACGCCCCATACGCTTCGCCACACCTTCGGAAGCGTCGCGGGAGATTTGGGATTCTCGGAACTCACGATCCGTGCAATGCTCGGACATGCTTCGCAGAATGTGACCCAGGATTATGTCCACATCGATGAAGCGCTGAAACTCGCTGTCCGGCGGACCTCGGACGAAATCGAGCGGCTGCTGGCGAGCGGCGCGGCCAAGCTCGGGACCATGCGACACGCCGCTTGACGGGACGGAACAGGATACGAGCTCTGCTAGGCGATGCGCCGCATCGTCGGACGCACCGTCGCGCACGCGGGCGTGCCATCCTTACCCGTGCCAATGATCGCAATCTCGATGGGCCGCATATCCTTCGCGGCCGCGTCGAGCAGCTCCTGATCGATATCATGTATGTCGATCTTCATCCGCCGCGACCAAGGCGAAGCCGCGTCACCCACCATTTGCCCGACACGAATATAGACGAACCGGCGCTCCGGCCCCTCGCGCCGCACCTGGTCGCCGAAGAATTTGGGACCCGGGCCGACGCGCACGGAGAAATCGAAGGCCAAGGCTTCACCCATGCGGGACGCTTTGGGATCGAGCGGCCCGTCGTCCTTGCCTTGCAAGCTGTGAAGCACGCCAGGCACCGGCTGTTCGATGACGATCCGAAAGGCGATCTCGCTCTGCTGTTCGCGACCCATGACGAGGCTATAGCCCGATCGCGCAAGCGGACCAACTAATCGGATATTCCCGATTGGAATTGACGGATGCGATTCCATCGGATAATTCCGATGCATGCAAACCGATTCCGCCTTGTCCATTCTCGCCGCGCTGGGACACCCGACACGCCTCGATGCCTTTCGCCTGCTCGTCAAACATGAGCCCGACGGCCTGTCGACGGGTCAACTTGTCGAAGCGTCGGGACTCACCCAGAGTACCTTCTCCACCCATCTCGCGGTGCTCGCCAAAGCCGGCCTCGTGATATCCGAGAAGCGCGGGCGTCAAATTATCCAGCGCGCGGATATCGACGCGCTTCGCGGCCTGATGCTCTTCCTGGCGAAGGACTGCTGCCAAGGCCGGGCGGAGCTGTGCGAGCCGCTGCTCGCAGAACTCGCCTGCTGCTGAAGGAACGCGCGCTATGACCGACATCGTCATCTACCATAACCCCGCCTGCGGGACCTCCCGCAACACCCTCGCGATGATTCGCAATGCCGGGATCGAACCGCATGTCGTCGAGTATCTGAAGACGCCGCCGTCGCGTGCGCTGCTCGAACAGTTGATCGTCCGCGCCGGCATCACGGCTCGCGAACTCCTGCGAGAGAAAGGCACGCCCTATGCGGAGCTGGGGCTCGGAGACATGGCCCTTGGCGACGAAGCGCTGATCGACGCGATGATGGCGCATCCCGCCCTGATCAACCGCCCGTTGGTGGTCTCGCCGCTCGGCGTGAAGCTCTGCCGTCCCTCCGAAACGGTACTCGACCTCATCCCTGCGGGGCAACGCGGCGCCTTCGCCAAGGAAGACGGCGAACAGGTAATCGACGCCGCTGGCAACCGCGTCGGCGCCTGAGCCAAGCCGATGACAGAACCCAAGCGGGAACGGCTGTCGTTCCTCGATCGCTATCTCACCCTCTGGATCTTCCTCGCGATGGCGCTCGGCGTGTTGCTCGGTTCGGTGTTCACCGGCCTGCCCGCCGCGATCGATGCCCTCTCGTGGGGCTCGACCAACATCCCGATCGCGATCGGCCTTATCCTGATGATGTATCCGCCGCTCGCGCGCGTCCGCTACGAGGAATTGCCGCGCGTGTTCGAGGACAAAAGGGTGCTCGCCATCTCGCTCATCCAGAACTGGATCATCGGTCCCGTGCTGATGTTCGCGCTCGCGGTGATCTTCCTGTCAGACAAGCCCGAATATATGACCGGGCTGATCCTGATCGGCCTCGCGCGCTGCATCGCGATGGTGATCGTCTGGAACCAGCTCGCGAAGGGCGACAATCAATATGTCGCGGCACTGGTGGCGTTCAACTCGATCTTCCAGATCCTGTTCTTCAGCATCTATGCCTGGTTCTTCCTGACGATATTGCCGCCGCTGTTCGGTCTCGAAGGCAGCGTTATCGACGTAAGCTTCTGGACCGTCGCCGAAGCCGTCCTCATTTATCTCGGCGTTCCCTTTGCGGCGGGCTATCTCACTCGCAAGTGGCTCGCAGACGCCAAGGGCAACGAATGGTATGAGACGCGCTTCCTCCCGCGCATCGCGCCGATCACGCTTGTCGCGCTGCTCTTCACGATCGTCGCAATGTTCAGCCTCAAGGGCGGTGAGATCGTCACCATTCCCGGCGACGTCGTGCGCATCGCCGTCCCGCTGACCATCTATTTCGTCGTGCAGTTCGTCATCAGCTTCTGGATGGGCAAGCTGATCGAGGCCGATTATCCGCGCACGACCGCGGTCGCCTTCACCGCCGCCGGAAATAATTTCGAGCTTGCGATCGCGGTTGCGATTGCCGCCTTCGGGCTCGCCTCGCCGGTCGCCTTCGCCGCCGTCATCGGCCCGCTCGTCGAAGTTCCCGTGCTCATCCTGCTGGTGAGCGTCGCCTTCTGGTTCGGACGCCGCTGGTTCCCGGCATCCACCCCCGCGAAAGACTGATTGTCATGGCTTCCCCCACCTTTTCGCGCCTGCGCGCGCTCGCCGATCCCACCCATCTTCCGGCGCTCAGCGCGGAATATATCCGCTCGCAGCCCGCGCTCGGCCTCGGCCCGCTCGACCCAGCGCCGCGCATCCTGCTGCTCTACGGCAGCTTGCGCGAACGCTCCTATTCGCGGCTCGTCGTCGAAGAGACCGCGCGCCTGCTCCAGCTCTTCGGCTGCGAGACGCGCATCTTCGATCCGTCGGACCTGCCGCTGCCCGATTTGATCGCCGACGACGACCACCCGGCCGTCGAGGAACTGCGCCAGCATTCGCTCTGGTCCGAGGGCCAGGTCTGGTGCAGCCCCGAACGGCATGGCCAGATCACCGGCATCATGAAGGCGCAGGTCGATCACCTGCCGCTCGCATACAAAGGGCTACGCCCGACACAGGGCCGCACCCTCGCGGTGATGCAGGTGTCGGCGGGGTCGCAATCGTTCAACAGCGTCAATACGCTCCGCATCCTCGGCCGCTGGATGCGGATGATCACCATCCCCAACCAGTCGAGCGTCGCCAAGGCTTATGCCGAGTTCGACGAGGCGGGCCGGATGCTCCCGTCGAGCTATTACGACCGGATCGTCGACGTTGCGGAGGAACTTGTGTGCTTCACCGTGCTGACGCGCGGCCATGCCACGCAGCTTGTCGACCGCTATTCGGAACGCAAGGACCGCGCCGAACCCGTCGTGACGCCGGCGCGATTGGCGGGGCTGCCGGGAGCCTGAGCCCGGGACCACGTCCAGCCCAGGTCGGCACCGAAGCGATCTTGCACCAGGGGCGCCTCCGATCTAGAGGCGGATTACCGGGGCCGCGCAACCTCCCGGTAAAGCGTCCCGGCGCTCAAGCGTTGCCTGTTCGTCCTCGATTTCGGGGATCAGGAGGTTTGCTTGAGGCTGTATCTTGCCGCGACTTTACTCGCCCTGCCCGCACCCGCTCTCGCCGAAGATGGCCTGACCATCACGGGCAGCATGCGCCTGCGCTATGAAATGATCCAAGGACAGGCGCGGACGGGATTCGACGAGAAGGACGACCTGCTCAATGTCCGCACGATCGTCGGCGGCGAATATCGCAGCGACGGATTTCGCTTGGGCGCCGAACTCTACGACAGCCGCGTCTATGGGAGCGAGGCGGGAACCCCGGTGACGACGGGCGAAGTCAACGCGTTCGAACTGGTCCAGGCCTATGTCGGCTATGAGGCGCGCGATGCCTTCGGTGCAGGCACGAAGCTCGATCTCCAGGCCGGCCGCTTCACGCTGAACCTGGGATCGCGGCGGCTGGTGGCCGCGGACGATTATCGCAATACGACCAGCGGCTATACGGGTCTCCGCGCCGACCTGGCGCTGCGCGGAGGTGTCGCGGCGACCTTTATCTATACGCTTCCGCAGGTGCGGCTGCCCGACGACCGCGCGTCGCTCGACGCCAACCGGGTCAAGTTCGACAAGGAGAGCTTTGACCTGCAACTCTGGGGCGGCCTCGCGACGAAGAAGCTCGGCGGGTCGCGCGGCTCGGTCGAGATTTCCTACTTCCATCTCGGCGAGCGCGACGCGCCGCAGCGGCCGACGCGCGACCGTTCGCTCGAAACGATCGGACTGCGCGCCTATCGCGATCCCGCGCCGGGCCGGTTCGATTATGAGAGCGAGACTTTCTACCAGTTCGGTACGATCAGCAGCAGCCTCGCTCCCTCGGCAGCCAAGTCCGATGTGTCGGCGTGGTTCACGCATCTCGAGGCGGGTTACAGCTTCCGCCACCCTTGGTCGCCGCGCCTATCGCTCGAATTCGACTATGCGAGCGGCGACGGCCGGGGAGGCGATTTCGGCCGCTTCGATACCTTGTTCGGCATGCGCCGCGCGGAACTCGCGCCAGCGGGCCTCTATAATGCGGTCGGACGGGCCAATCTTCTGTCCCCGGCGATCCGTATCGAAACAATACCGTCAAGGCGCCTCGATGCCTTTGCGGCCTACCGGCCGCTCTGGCTGGCCTCGCGGTTCGACAGTTTTTCGACGACCGGCGTTCGCGATCCATCCGGCGCCTCCGGCCGCTTCGCGGGACACCAGGTCGAAGCGCGCCTGCGCTACTGGCTCGTACCGAAGCGCCTCCGCCTCGAATGGAGCGGCCTGTTTCTCGGCAAGGGCCGGTTTCTCCGAAACGCGCCCAATGCACCGGCCGGGGGCAACACGCTGTATAATTCCTTCAATGCCACCATCAGCTTCTGAAACCGGCGCAGGTCGCAAACAGCATGCTTGGCTTCTGCGAGCAGCAACCTGTATAGACGGGTTATGGATGTTACCACTCGCACCCCCGGACGCGGATCAAAACTCTCGAATGGATCTGCGGCCGCCCGGCCCGGCAACTCCGATGACGAAAATGACAAGTCTCCGCCTCGCTATGCCGCCATCAAGCAGAGCATTTGCGATGCCGTTCGCGACGGACTTCTTAAGCCGGGCGACCGGGTTCCATCGGAAGCAGAGCTAGTCCAACAATTCGACGTGTCACGGATGACCGCCAATCGGGCGCTTCGCGAACTACAGGCGGCAGGCGTTCTTGTACGCCGCGCGGGTAGCGGATCGTTCATCGCCGAGCCCAAGCCGATCGGCCAGATGATCGAAATTCGCAATATCGCCGAAGAGATCCGCGAGCGCGGTCACATCTATCGGGCCCGCGTCGTGCAGAATGACGAGATACGCGCCAATGCGGACCTTGCGGCGCTACTGGAGGTTCCGGTCGGCACGAGGCTTTTCCACTCGATCATCGTTCATCACGAAGCCGAGTTCCCGATCCAGCTCGAGGAGCGTTTCGTGCTCGCGTCGGCGGCTCCCGATTATGGGAAGATCGACTTCACCCAGATGACGCCGAACGAATATCTGACGCGGACGGCGCCGCTCGAGCGCGTCGAACATCGGGTTCGCGCCGAGATGCCCGACGCGCACACCCACAGCATGCTGGGGCTCTCGGACGGCGAACCCGTGTTGCGGATGACGCGGCGGACGTGGAGCCATTCGCGCCTCGTCAGCCATGCCTGGCTGACGCATCCCGGATCGCGATTCGAGCTGTCGGCGGCCTTCTCGATCGACGATTGACGCCGCTCAGCTGGTGCGCGTGACGACCACCGGTTTGCGGCGCCGGCGCAGCCAGCGGAAATCGGCGCGGCTGAAGCTCTTGAACAGCAGATAGAAGCCGGTGCCCGAGAGCCAGAGCGCGCCAAAGGCGACGAAAATGATGAGCGGGTGGTTGAAGCTCTTCCGGTTGATGTAATCCATGTTGTGGAGCATCCAGAAGAAGTCCCACGTCCGCCAGGTGTCGCCGCGCATGACGAGGAAGCGCGCGGTGTCGAGCGAGACATAGGCGCTGCTGTTCTCGTCGTCCGCGAAATCGACGCGCCACATCGCCCCCTCATGATCGCGCGATTCGAGGTTCGGCTTGGCGATTACGCTCACCTCTCGGATCGGCGCCTCGTTCATCATGGAGGCGACTTCGCGCGCCATGGCCTCGTCGACCCGGATGTGCTCGCCGCTTGTCGCGTCGACGAGACGGACGCCTTTTGCGGAGCGCACTTCATAGACCGGCCGGGTTCCGAGATCGCGAAGGATCACGCCCGTGACAGGTTCGCCGCGCGGCAGGGCCGCCACGTCGAAATATTCCCCCGGTGGCAGTGGATGCGCATGCGACATCCCGCCGCCGTGCCCGCCGACCTTATCCTTGTCGAGCAGCGCCATCACCGATCCGCTGAGCGCCCAGAGCAGGAACTGGAGACCCAGGATCAGCCCGACCCATTTGTGGATGCGCCGGAAGAAGAGCGGCGTCAGTCGGATGCGTTTCATGCCTGCTTCCTCTTGCGGCGTTTGAAGGACCAGATCAGCAACCACGCCCCGCTGATCGCCATCGCGAAGACGCTCCAGGTCGCGACGCGGAGCAACGGGTTGTTGACGTCGGTCCGCTCATCATAGTCCATGATGTGGAGCATCCACGCGAAGTCGAACACGCGCCACAATGCGTGGCGGCGCGAGATAAGCTCACCGGTCGTCGGCGACAGATAGAGCGTCGGGCGGTTCCAGCCCTCGAACTCGACCTGCCAATAGGGCGGCTTGCGCGACTGCATTTCCTGTGGCGCTTCGGTCAACAGCCGCACCGACACGATCTTGCCGTCGCCGGTGTAGATGCGCCGCGCCTGCTCGCGGACCTGGGACTCGGTAAGCGCAGGCAGCGGCGCACCCGAGCGGGCATCGAACAGCCGCGCCCCTTCGGGAGTTTCAGCGCGCCAGACGGGGCGATCGAAGAACCGCTGCAAGCGAACCTCGGACGCACCGGGCGCGGCCGCAACGATCCGCGACGGCGGCGCGAGGCCCGCGAGGTCGAAGGGCTGAACCATCGGCGCGCGCACGAGATGGTCGCCATGGATGGTGTCGATATGCACGACCACCATGTAGAAGCCGGTCAGCGTCCAGAGCAGCGCCTGGACGCCGACCACCAAGGCCAGCCATTTATGCGTTCGCCGGACGAGCAGCGGCCAACGGATCGCCATATCGATTACCCTCAGAACGCGGTGCGGAAGCCGACGTAGAAACGCCGTCCGAGCAGGTCATAGGTCATCGTGTCGGTGTTCGCATCGGTGAAGCTCTGGATATAGGGCGCCTTGCGATCGAAAAGATTGTCGACACCGACCTGGAACCGGGTCTTCTCGTCGATTTCGAAAGCGACCTGGAGATTGTGGTAGAAGACATTCGGCGTGCTGTAGCCGATGTCGCCGGGGGCCGCATTGAAGTCGGTCGCCTTGCCGATCCACTGGGTCGACCAGGTCGCGCTGACCCCGTCCTTTTCAGCGGTCAGCACGCCATAGCCGCGCCATTTCGGATAGCCGCCATTGCCGCCGCCGATAAAGCCGTCGAAGTCGATCGGCGCGCCGCCGGGGAAAGGCAGGACCACATATTTGTTGAGATAGGTCACGTTGACGTCGAGCGAGACGTTCACGCTGCCGATGTCATTGTTGTAAACGAGACCCAGATCGAGGCCGTTCATTTCTTCGCGGCCCGTGTTGATCGGTTGCGCGGAGAGGAAGGTAACCTCGCCGGTCAACGGGCTGCGGGTAAAATCTTCGCAGAAGGGATGCGAAAGATTCTGGCTCGCATAACAAATGCTGAGCTTTGTCGAGCCCGGAATAGCACGGATCGCATCCTTGATCTTGATGTCGAACCAGTCGGCAGTGAGCGAGAGTCCCGGAACCAGTCCCTTCGGTGAAATCACCGTCCCGACGGTCCAGGTCGTCGAGCTTTCGGGTTTCAGATTCTCGTTGCCGCCGACCGTTGTCAGGATCGTTGTACCGAGCTGAACATAATTGGCCGGCACGCCCGACGCCTGACAATTGGCGATCAGTGTCGCATTGCCGCTGGTCGAATAGCGCGAGCAGGGGTCGGTGGTCGTCAGATTGCCCTCGGAGACGCCGCCGAACAATTCGGGGACGTTCGGAATGCGAAAGCCGGTGCCGTAGGTGCCGCGCAGGCGGAAGCTGTCATTGATGACCCAGTCGACGCTCCCCTTGTAGTTCCAGTCGCTGCCGAACAGGTCGTAGTTCGAGTAGCGAACCGCGCCGTCGAGGGTAAGCGACTGGAAGAAGGGTGTGTCGGCCAGAACGGGCACCGACAGTTCGAGATAGGCTTCCTTCGCCGTGCTCGTTCCGGAGATCGGATCCTGCTGGTTGGTGTTGGCAATACCGAGCACCGTCAGCGGATCGGGATCGCGCCAACCCTTTTCCTTGCGATAGACGACACCCGCCGCGAAGGAGACGGGGCCTGCGGGCAGCTTGAAGAGATCGCCGTTGATATCGGCGGTGACCGTCGCAAGCTCGTTGCCGCCGCGGTCGCGCGACGTGAACAGGATATAGTCGAGAACCTCCGGGGTCAGGTCGCCGAACCCGAGATAGTCGGCGCAGGGGATCGTGGCACCGGCAGCAAGACTGCACTTGGTCGTATCGAGGGAATTCGCCACTCGCTCGAGATTGGCGATGTTGGTCGAACCATCGACCGCGGTGTTGCGGCCGAAGGCGCCCGCGATTTCCCATCCCCAATCGTTCGAGAGCTTGCCGCGGAGGCCAAACGTACCCTGCCAGGTATCGGTTTCCTGGAAGAATTGGCGCGGGCCGGGCTCGGCGAGGCGGCGCTGGATGAGGACGATATTCTGCCCCGTCGGATTGGTGGGATTGCTCGCCGCGATCGAGAGGTTGCGCAGCGTTCCGGGCGTCGCGATCTGATTCGACTTGCGGAAGGTGTAAAGGAATTCGCCGAACGCCTCGATATTGTCAGTGATGTCATAGTCGGCGAAAAACGCCGTGCTCACGCGCTCGACCGGGCTCACCGCGTTGAGGAACGGGTTCGAGTTGAAGTTGTGCTTGGCAGCGCTGTACGGCTCGAAGAAGTTGCCGTTACCGCCCAGCACCTGATTGAAGTTGATCTGCTGGCCGTTCGGCAGCACCGCGCGGCCGCCGATCGTCGAGGCGCTGTTCACGCAGCTCAGCATGCCGGGCGTGGTTTCGGCAAGCGAGCAAGGCGCGCGCGTTGCCATATTGACCGCGCGGGTCTTCTGGTAAGTCACCGCCGCCATCACGCCGCCGCGGTCGTTGCGGATCCCCCAGATCAGGTCGGCGGTGAAATCCGAACCGTCGCCCTTTTCGGTGATTCCCTGGCGCAGGCTGACCCCGAGCCCTTCATAGTCAGTGCGCGTCACGAGGTTGACGACCCCCGCCATCGCGTCGGCGCCATAGATCGCCGAAGCGCCGTCCTTGAGCACATCGGTGCGCGCGAGCGCCACCACCGGGATCATGTTGAGGTCGGGCGACGAATTGGCGCCGGTGCCGCCCGCGACGAGGCGGCGGCCGTTGAGCAGAACAAGCGTGCGCTTGATGCCGAGACCGCGCAGGTTCACCTGCGCCGTGCCATATCCATTGTTCGCCCAATAGGCGGAGGTCTGGTTGCCTGCGAAGCCGGCGTTGGCGGGAAGGCGCTGCAGCACCGTCTCGATATTGACGACGCCGGTGTTCTCGATCTGCTCGGCCGACACGACGGTCGCGGGGCCGACGCCCGCGAGATCCTGGCGACGAATGCGCGAGCCGGTCACGACGATGTCCGATCCGTTCGGAGCATCCTCCGCGGCGGGTGACTGCGTCGCAGCATCGCTCTGCGCGAGCGCTGGCGTTGCAAAGGTCGCGACCGCTGCGGCGCTGGCGAGCAAAATTGTCCTGGTCATCATAGCGAAACCCCCTGATGGTTGGCTGATTCCCCTCAGAGAGCATCAAATGTATATACAGGTCAATAAGAATTTATTGAATCATATCAATTGGTTATGAAGTAAATTCCGGGCGCACGATACTTACTAGATACGCACCCCAAAGCTCTACCCCTCATCAATTTTGAAATTTTTTCCGGCCTGAGCCTTTTCGCGCAAGGAGCCGGCGGGCCCCTCCCTCGGCTTGCTTATGAAATGACATGATTAAGTGGGTCGGCACAGCTTGGGGGCGCGACCGACTTGAGCCGCTCAATGCGAAAGTATCTGTTCGAGAAAGGTCCGTGCGCGCTCGCTTTTCGGCGCGGCGAAAAAATCTGCCGGCCTTGCGTCTTCGATGATCTGGCCCTGATCCATGAAAAGCATGCGATCGGCCGCCTCGCGCGCGAATCCCATTTCGTGCGTCACGCACACCATCGTCCGTCCTTCGCCGGCAAGGGACGTCATCACATCGAGTACCTCCTTGATCATCTCGGGATCGAGCGCCGATGTCGGCTCGTCGAAGAGAAGAATCCGGGGCTCCATCGCCAGAGCGCGAGCTATTGCGGCCCGCTGTTGCTGCCCTCCCGAGAGCTGCCCCGGATATTTGCCCGCCTGGTCGCCAATCCTCACCTTGTCCAAATAGGATATGGCGCGCGCCTCCGCCTCCGGAAGAGACAAGCCGCCGAGCAGGACGGGCGCGAGGGTGCAATTCTCCAGCACCGTCTTGTGCGGGAACAGATTGAACTGTTGAAAGACCATGCCGACGGCGCGGAGCGCCGCAACGGCCTCCCGCGACGCGTCGGTTATCCTGGTTCCCTCGATCAGGACGGCACCGGAGTCGGGCACCTCGAGCCTGTTCATGCAGCGAATGAGCGTCGATTTGCCGGAGCCTGAAGGGCCGCAAATCACGATCCGCTCGCGCGGGGCGATTTCGAGGTCGATCGAGCGGAGGGCATGATAGGCGCCATAATATTTGTCGACCTGCCGCAAGCTGACGGCCGCGTGGCCCGAGGCGTCGGTCATGACGCCTGCCCCCGGCCGCGGAGCGCTCGTACCCGCGCGAAGGCTGCGGCGAGGTCGGCGATCAGATCCTGCGGCGCTTCGAGGCCGGCGTGAATGCGGATCAGCGCCCCATCTGCCTCGCCATTGGGAAAATCGCGGATCGGAGCGGGCCACGCCGGAACCGCGAGACTTTCGAAGCCGCCCCAGCTCGAACCGAGCTGGAATAGCGAGAATTCGTTGAAAAAGGCGCTGGTTTCGGGCGGGGTCAGGCCATCGAGCTGAACACCGAACAATCCGGAAGCACCGGTGAAATCCCGCTTCCAGATTGCATGGCCGGGGTCGGCGGGATGAGCCGGATAGCGGACCGCAACCACTTCGGGTTGCTGGGCGAACCATTCGATCAGCGTCGCTGCGGTGCGCTGGTGGCGTTCAAGGCGCGCATCGAGCGTCCTGATGCCCCGGTGGACCAGATAGCAATTGTCGGGACTCGCGCAGTTGCCCCAGCGCGCCGCCGCGTCCTTGAGCTGGCGGTAGACGGCATCGCTGGCCGCCGTCATCGTGCCGAGCAGACAGTCGGAGTGCCCCGAGAGATATTTGGTTGCCGAAGCAAGCGAGATGTCGACGCCATGGGCCAAGGGCTTGAAGAAGAGCGGCGTGGCCCAGGTGTTGTCGAGAGCGGTCAATATGCCCCGGCTGCGCGCAACCGCCGTGATCGCGGGGACGTCGATCATATCGAATGTCTGCGAGCCCGGGGTCTCCATATAGATGAGCCGGGTGTTGCTGCGGCACAGCCCGGCAATCTCCGCTCCGATATCGGGCCGGAAATATTCCACCTCGACCCCGAAACGCGCGAGAACGTCGGTCAGAAACTTGCGGGTCGGCCCATAGACGCAGTCCGCGACGAGCAGATGGTCGCCCCCGGCCACGAAAGCCGTGAGGGCTAGCGCGATTGCGCTGGTTCCGGACGAGGTGATGACGGTCGCGCAGCCGCCTTCAAGTTCGCTGACAGCCTCGGCGAGCGCAAAGGTCGTTCGCGTTCCGTACAGGCCATAGATGACCTCATCGTAGAGACCCTGGTGCCGGTCCATATAGGCCTCGACGCTGTCGTAGATAATGGTGGAGGCCCGGTCGACGGGCGGATTGATGAGGCCCCGCTGATCGCACGGACGGGGACCGCCGTGCACGGCACGCGTCGGATCCTGCCAGGCGCGCCCTTTCGGGCTTGCCGGCTCCCCGGGCCATTTTCTGTCGTGATTATCCTGCATAGTTTAGTTTCCGTTCGATCTTCATGCTGAGCCGGGACAGGGAGAAACAGAGGAGGAAAAAGATTGTCCCGGTAAAAAGATAGGCTTCGGCGAAATAGGGTCGCCATTGCGCCTCGACGTAGGAGAGGCGGGTCGTCTGCAACAAATCGAAGACGCCGACGATGAGGACGAGCGTCGTGTTCTTGACCTCGCTGATCGAAGTGTTGACCAGCCCCGGCACGCTGACTTTCAGCGCCTGCGGCAACAGGATATGGCGCCGCGCCTGCCATTTGGTGAGGCCAAGAGCATGCGCGGCCTCGGCTTGCCCGACGGGAACCGCCAGCAGGCCGCCCCGGATGACCTCGGCCATATAGGCGGCAGTGAAGAATATGAGCGCGAGCTGGACGCGCGGCAGGCTGTCGATCGAGAGATAGGAGGGCACGAACAGCGGGAACAGGACCGCAGCGAGGAAGAGCACTCCGATCAGCGGCGTTCCGCGAACCAGCTCGATGAAGGCGACGCTCGGCCAGCGAATGCCGCGCCGCGCCGACCTGCGGCCGAACGCGAGGAGTATAGCCAATGGAAAAGCGCCGACCACCGCAAGGCTCGCGAGCAGCAATGTGACCGGCAGGCCGCTCCACTTCTCCATCGGGACATAGGAAAGGCCCGCGAATCCTCCTCGTAGCAGAAGTACCGCCACGGCGATTGCGCCGAGCCAGACAAGCCCGAGGCGGCTGCGCCAGAATCGCGGGACGAAGGAGAAGGCAAGGCATGAAAGCAGCGCGGCCGCCGCTGCTGCGGACCGCCACTGCTCGGCTTCGGGATAGGTGCCAAACAATATCAGCCGCGCATTTTCGCGGAGGAATGGCCAGCAAGCACCGCTGGCCAAACGGCAATCGGCCGCGCCCCCGGCGAAGGTCGCGTCGAACAGCAGCCACGAGAGCCCCTTGCCGGCGAAAGCCGCGGTCATGGCGAGGATCGCGATGGTGAGTATCGACTGGCGTCCTCCTCTGAACAGATTGCGCCGTATCCACGACGGCCAGGCGGTCGCCGAGCGCAGCGGAAAGGGTTCGAGGGGCGCCGACTGGATGCTCCGGCCGGGCTGCCCGGCGACGCTCCAGCCCAACTGGCGGGCATAGAGGCCGGTGACGAACGACAAGGATAGCGAAAGCAGCAGGAAGGTCGCGACGATCAGGCCGACGCCCTCGATCGCCTGCCCTGTCTGACTGATGACGGTATCGACCACCGAGACAAATTCGGGATATCCGATCGCGACCCCCAGGGAGCTGTTCTTGATCGTGTTGAGATGCCAGCTCGTCATCGGCGGTATGGCGATGCGCAGCGCTTGCGGCATCACGATCCGTCCCATTGTTTGCGCGGGCGACAGGCCGAGCGCTTTGGCGGCCTCGCTCTGCCCTGCGGGAACGGCGAGGATCGCGCCGCGGAATATCTCGGCCAGATAGGCCGAGGCATAGACCGAAAGGCTGGCGACCAGCGTCAGAAACTCCGTGGAGAGCGACAATCCGCCGACGGTTCCGAAGCGCCCCGCCCGCGGCAGATCGATCCCGCCCCACAGCAAGAGCGGCACCAGGGAGATGCCGGCGAAGGCCAGCGCAGTGCGCGTGCGAACGGCTCCTCGCCGCACGGCACCCAGCAGGATCGCACAGGCGACGATCGCGATGAGAAAGACCGGCCGTCCCGGATCGGCCAAGGAGAGCGCGGGGAGGTGCAATCCCCGATTATCGAGGTCGAACGGTCCGACGGCGCCCGGGCCGGGTCCGGGCAGACCGAACAGCAGCGCGGCGTACCAGACGAACATCTGGAGCAGCAGCGGAATATTGCGAACCAGCTCGATATAAAGGCCGGAGAGCCTCGCAAGCAGCCAGTTGGACGACAGGCGCGCCATGCAGACCGCGAGGCCGAGCAAGGTCGAGAAGATGATGCCGAGCGCCGATATCAGGAGCGTGTTGAGAAGACCCACCGCCAGCGCCGCGGCATAGGAATCGCCCGGCGCGTAAGCAATCAGCGTTTCGCCAATCGCGAAACCCGCCCGGTCGAACAGGAAACCGAACCCCGTCCGGATGTTTCGGTCCGCGAGATTGTCCGCCAATGTCGCAAACAGGCCGTAGGCGACCACAAGCCCGCCCGCGATCAGCAGCCAGGGTAACGCAGCGATGGCAAGCCGCCTGTGTTTATGAGTCATCGCATCGGCAACGGGTAGATCAGCCCGCCGTCCCGATAGAGCTTATTCTGTCCGCGTTCGACGCCGAGCGGCGTAATGTGCCGGTCGAAGATTTCGCCATAATTGCCGGTCGCCTCGATTGCCCGGTACGCCCAGTCATCGTCAAGGCCGAGCGACTTGCCGAATCCGGGCAAGCCGCCGAGCATCTTGCGCACTTCAGGGTCGCGCGAGGCCATCCGCATGCGCGCGGCATTCGCGCGGGTGACCCCCATTTCCTCGGCAGCGAAGAGCGCGTTCAGCACCCATTTGTTGATCTCGTACCATTGCTCGTCGTCGCTGCGCACGACTGGGCCGACCGGTTCTTTGGTGAGCCGCTCGGGCAGCACCACATAATCGTCGGGATGCGCGGTGTCGGCCAGGCGGATCACCGTCAGCGTGAAGGCATCGGTGGTCATTGCGTCGCACCGCCCGGCAAAGAAGGCGAGCTTGGCTTCCTCGGGATTCTCGAACACGACGGACTGGAAACGCAGCCCCTTGCGCTCGAAATATTCGGCGGTGTTGAGTTCGGAGGTCGTCCCCTTGGTGATGCAGATCGATGCGCCATCGAGATCCGTCGGAAGCCGCACACCCGATCGCCGGGGCACCAGGAAGCTCTGCCCGTCATAATACATGGTGCCGACGAAATTCACCCCGAGGTCGGTGTCGCGCGTCAGCGTCCATGTCGTCGTCCGCGACAGGACGTCGGCCTCGCCCGTCTGCACGATCGTGAAGCGCTTGTTCGAGGCGACCGGCATGAACCGGACCTTGCGGGCATCGCCGAGGACCGCAGCGGCGAGCGCCCGGCAGTAATCGACGAAGAAGCCCTGCCAGCGTCCGCGTTTGTCGAGATAGGACATGCCGAGCTGCCCCGTATGAATTGCGCAATTGAGCGTTCCGCGCGCGCGAATCCGCGCAAGCGTCGATCCCTTCGCCGCGGCGATTTCATGCCCACCGGTGCCGGCGGGCTCGCGGCCGCAGCCGCCGAGTAACAGGGCGCCTGCGGCGAGCAGCGCCGGTAACCAGCGGCGCGATGCGTGCGACCTATTCATAAACGAGGCTTTCAATGCTAGCGCCATAAGAAATAGCTATAGGGAGCGATGTCCGATGAACCTGCGTCACCTCGAAGCCTTCAGGGCCGTGATGCTCTCGGGATCGGTCACCCAGGCCGCGCAGTCGCTCAACCTGTCGCAACCCGCGGTGAGCAAGATGCTTGCCGAGCTCGAGCATCAGCTGGGCTTTCAGCTCTTCCTGCGTTCGCGCGGCAGCGCGCTCACCGTGACGCCCGAAGCCGACGCCTTTTTCTACGAAGTCGAGCGGAGCTTCTCGGGCATTGCGGCCCTGAAGCGGGTAGCGGAAGACATCCGCAACATGGCGACCGGCACGCTCCGGATCGCCGCCCTTCCGGCGCTCGCGGTCAGTTTCCTGCCGCGTGTGATCGCGGCCTTTCGCGAGACACATCCCGGCGTCACCGTTCAGCTCCAGACCCGCAGTTCCTCGACGGTGCGGCAATGGATGGCGAACCAGCAGTTCGACATCGGGCTCGCGACGCCGGCGCGCGAATTGCCCGGCATAAGGATGGAGCGCTTCCTGCGCTGCCCCGGCGCCTGCGTTCTCCCTGCCGGCCACCGCTTGGCCGTCAAGGACGTCATCCGGCCGGCCGATCTCGAGGGCGAGCCCTTCATTTCGCTCGCGCTCGAGGACGGCGTGCGTCACCGCATCGACCGCATTTTCGAGGACGCGGGCGTCCACCGCGAGATGGTCATCGAAACCCAATATGCGATGACCATCTGCGCGTTTGTCATGCAGGGGGTCGGATGTTCGATTCTCAACCCCGTGACCGCAGCGGATTATGCCGAGCGGGGCCTTACGGTCCGTGATTTCGCGCCGGAGGTCCATTTCGAATATATGCTCTTCACGCCGAAGTTGAGGCCGATGTCCCAAGTCGCTGCGGCCTTTATCGCGGTGCTCGAATCCCACCGCGACGCGATGTTCGGCTCCGACGCCAGCTGAAGACACAAGACGCCGCACGGCCCTCACGGCCACCGATCAGAAGGAGGCGGTCGCGCGGACGTACCAGAAGCCCCCGTTGAACCCCGTCGGCGCGAAGCGGAGATATCGGATCCCGTTGTTGATCTGGGATTGCCGCGCCTCGACGTCGGGGTAATTGTCGAAGATATTCTCGCCGCCGACCGCGAGCTTGAGCATGTCGCTAACCTTGTAGGACAGCTCGAGATCGACCAGCAGTTCGGCGCCGCCCGTCTGGTCGGCAGCCGGTGCGGCGCCATAGTCGGTCCATTTGCCATAATAGTTCGCGCGCGCGACGAAGCCGAAGCGCTCGCCCGCATAAGTGAAGGACGCATTGCCCTTCCACTTCGGAACGAAGCCCTCGAGTTCGAGCAGCCGCTCGCGGTCCGCAGTGATCACCGGCGAGGCCTTGATGACATCGGTTTTGGTATAGTTGCCGTTGAGGCCGAGCGTGGCCTTGCCGTCGCCGAGGTCGAAGCCCACGGTGAGCACCGCATCGACGCCCTGGGTGCGGCTGTCGAAGGAATTGGTGAAGAAGCTCACCTGCTGGAAGGAATCCCCACCGGGAATGCCAAGCGCCGCGAGCTGCGCACGCTGCGCCGGGGTGAGATTGAAATTGCCCGATACGGCGATCCGGTCTTCGACCTTGATGTTGAAATAGTCGAGCGTGAAGGTGATGCGATTGGAGGGCTTCACCACGATGCCGCCGGCGACGTTGAACGAATTCTCGGGCCGAAGCGGCGTCGCGCCGAAGAATTGCGCCACCGGATTGTTGGGCGCGATAATGCCTGCGGTCAGCGGCGCCCCGGTTATCGAGTCGATGTTGGTCTGGACCTGCGAGGCGTTCGACTGGCCCGGCGTCGGCGCCCGAAAGCCGGTGTTGACCGATCCGCGCACCGCGAAGACGTCCGAGAAATCATATCGCCCGTTGATCTTCCAGGTGAATTTCGAGCCGAAGTCCGAGTAATTCTCGTAGCGGCCGGCAAGGCCGAACTGGAGCGCGTCGGTGAGATTGCCTTCGAGCGACGTATAGGCGGCCCAGTTGCTGCGCGCGAACTCGCCCGCCTGGATGGGACTGAAGCCCGGGAAGCCGTTCGAGCCGACCGGCAGTCCGACGCGGTTTCCGGTATCGGGATCGATGACCGACGCGAAAGGACCAACCTGCCATGATGCGATGTCGCCGGCCGTGATCTCATATGTCTCGCGCCGATACTCGAGACCGCCTGCAAGCGTCAGCGGATCGGAGGTGCCGATCGCGATGGGGTAAGTGAGATCGAGATTGAAAGCGAGTTCGCGCTGCTCGAGCTGCCCCGGCTTGAAGGAGGTCGGCGACGCGAGGCCAAGCGACGGATTGACCGTATTTTCGATCCGGTAGGAAGCATGGTTCTGACCATAGGAAGCGCTGAGGTCATAGGTCAGGCCCGAGGAGAATTCGCCCTTGAGGCCGGCCGCCAGCGCCGCATCGGTCACCGTGGCACCGAAATCCGGGGTGAAACCGCCGGGAAAGAGCTGGCGGAAGCTGAACCGCTGTCCTCCGGGCGTATTGGTGAGCGGAATCGAGGTGGAAATGAAGCTGGCATCGGGGTTGCGGTAAAAGAAGGCCGTCGTGCCGCGGCTCCAGCTATAGTTGCCGAAGGTGTAGAATTCCATCTCGTCCGACAGTTCGATGCCGGCATTGACGAAGATGCGCGCCGCCTCGGATTCGGGATTTCCCCAGCGCTGCGCCGGGACCGGGACATCCTGAACGCCGGCATCGATGAGCGCCTGCGCGTCGGGACGCTGAATGCCGCGCGACGTCGTGCTGGCGTTCACATATTCGCCGCTGATGTTGACGAAACCGGCGTCGGTGAAGGGAAGCCCGACATTGCCCTGGACGAGGAAATCCTCGCCGTCGCCCTTATAGAATTGGCCATAGCGGGCGATCAGCAATCCGCCTTCGCGGTCGCGGCGCAGACCGAAATTGAGGACGCCGGCGATCGCATCCGATCCATAGAGCGCCGACGCGCCGTCACGCAGAACCTCGAGCTGGCCGATCGCGATCGACGGGATCGCCGAAAGATCGGGTCCCTGCGATCCCCGGATATAGGGAACATTGGTGAACTGGACCGTCGCGCCGCGATGGCGCCGCTTGCCATTCACGAGCACCAGCGTCTGGTCCGGCGGCAGGCCGCGCAGCGAGAAGGGCCGGGTAAAAACGGCGCCGTCGTTGCTGACGAGGCGCTGGACATTGAGCGACGGGACCTCGGTGCGCAGGAGATCATTCATGTCGGCCGTGCCCTTTTCGAGCAGTTCGGCACCGGTGATGATGTCGATCGGCTGAGCGGAATCGGCCGCCTTGAGATCGTTCCGCCGCGTACCCGTCACGACGATTTCGCCCTGCGACGCGCCTGGCCCCGGCGCCTCTTTGGCGTTATCCTGCGCGAAGGCGGCGGCGGCCGACATGCCTGCCAGGACGGCGATAATCGAGCCACTCGTGCGAAGCAATTTTCTCATGGTCCCCTCCCATTTGCGAAAGCTCTCGGCTTCGCCACCGAGCTATCTTCGCGGCCTTGGCATGACCAGAAATAATCACCACTCATCGCTATAAACGAGATGGTTATTCCATATGGTTATATCTCTCGCTGCGGCATCGAGCAGCGCCCGACCGCGCGGCATGCCGGGCGCGGCGATGCCGGACACTTCGCGCAGCTTGTCCTCGACCGCCCGGGCGACATGCCGCGTCGGCACATGCTCCTTATTTTTTGTCCATATCGTGCCCGGCATGAGGATCGGGTTCGGGTTCGACAGGTTTCGGCGCTTCCGGCGCGGCCTTTGCCCGCGGCGGCACAGCGGCCTTCGCGGCGGGTTCTTGCTTGGGGCGGGATTTCTCCGGAGGCATCGCTTCTTCGGTCGGCGCCGCCGGGGCAGACGCGGCGGGCGGCTCGTCCGCTACGGGCATGGTCTCGACCATTGCGGGCGGCTCACCGGCAGTGACCTCACTCTGTTCCGGTGTGACGTCGCTCTGCTGCGCGGGCTCAGTGCCGCATCCTGCCAGAGCAAATATCAGCGCGGCGGCGCTCGCTAGGGGAATGAATCTCGTCATATCTGTCTCCTCTTCGTGTCGGCAGGTCATGCGCGGAATTCAGAAACCTTGCCGTCGCTGCCGAATGCCATCACTTCGAATGCGTCCGCGCTTCCGTCCGGCATTTCCATTCCCGGAGAACCGCGCGGCATGCCGGGCACGGCGATTCCGCGAATGTCGCGTGGCTTGTCGTGGAGGAGTCTCGCAACATGCCGCATCGGCACATGACCCTCGATCGCATAGCCGCCGATCACGGCCGTGTGGCACGACGCCAGCTGGCCAGGCACACCATATCGCGTCTTTACGGCGGCCATGTCAGCGCGGTTCTCGACAGTCACATCATAACCGGCCTTGCGTGCGATATCCGCCCAAGCTTCGCAGCAGCCGCATTCGGGATCGCGATAAACGAGCATTCGCTTGGGGCTGGACGTCTCGGCGCCCGGCGCGGGCGCCGCGCCATTCTTATCGCTGGTCGCCGCCGGGCCCGAGGCAGAATTGCATGCCGCAAGCGCCATCCCCGATCCGACCGCAATCAGGCCGAAAAGATGACGGCGCGTCATCAGATTTTTCATGTCATTTCCTCGCGAGAATGGATTTCATCTGTTCGATTTCGGCCGCCTGCCCCGCGATGATGCCGCGGCAGAGTTCGCGTATCTCGGCATCTTTGAGAGAAGCCTGTTCACACATGAGGATCGCGCCCGAGTGATGCGGGATCATCGAACGCAAGAAGGCCGTGTCGCCGATCGTCGTCTGTGTCCGGATGAGCCCGAAGCTCCCGAAGAAGGCAACTGCCGATCCCAGCAGCAGGAACGTATTGAGACGTTTCGACGGGAACATGCCCGGCATTGCGACGATCATCAGCACGACCATCGGCGAGACCATCATCAGCGTCATGTAGAGCATGTTGAGATTATTGTAGAAGCTCGAGAGGCGGTCGATCATGACGAACATCACCAGATACATGATGACGCCGCTGACGATCGTCTGCAGCGCGAGGCTGCGATAGGCTGGTTTCACGGCATTTCTCCTCGACGTGTCGCCACCCCGCGAAACTTCTAGAACCAGGCCCGCACCCCCATCACGAAGCTGACGCCGCTCGCATCCTCGCCCGCGGCGCGGGCAAAACGCGCGGTATCGCCGACCTTGCGCGCCCATTCGACGCCGACATAAGGCGCGAATTCCTTCACGACCTCATAACGCAGGCGAAGCCCGAGCTCGAAATCTGAAAGCCCCGAACCAACGCCGGTCTCGGGGACATCCTGGAGCGCAAAATTGACCTCCGCCATCGGCTGGAGGATCAGTTTCTGGGTGATGCGCTGGTCGTAATAGCCTTCGAGCCGGGCGAGCAGGTCACCCTTGTTCGAAAGAAACAGCGCGCCCTCGACTTCGAACCAATAGGGGGCGAGCCCCTCGAAGCCGATCGTCGCATAGGTGCGGTCGGGGCCGAGCCCAAGATCCTGCCTGATACCCGCCTGCGCGTTGAAATAGGGTCCGATCGCCCGGCTGTAGAGCGCCTGTACCTCGGCGCTCTCGATGCCTTCGCCGAACACGCCCTCGCCTTCGCTCTTGAGCGTCAGCCGGTTGATGTCGCCACCATACCAGGCCTCACCGTCCCAGCGGAAGCCGTCGCGGCCTTTGCGCGCCTGATATTCGGCGAGGTTGAAGCTGATGAAAGCGATAGTCTGCGCACCATTCTCTTTCATCATGTCGTGGCGCGAATGCTCCATTTCGGCTTGGGGATAAATGCGATCGGCATACCAGTCGCCGGGAGGCGCAGGCGCGGTAGCATCGCCCGGCGGCAAATCGGTGCCGCTAGCGCTGCTCGTGGTCGCCATGCCTTCCATTCCCGCCATCGCGTCCGCAGATCCGCCCTTCGGGGTGCAATGGCCCATTTTGGCATGTTCGGGCGGGCAATCGGGATCGGACGGCTGCGGTGCGCCATGATCCATCGCACCCATGTCCGAAGCGCCCTTGCCTGGAGCTTCCGCCTCAGGCGTACAATGACCCATCGCCGCATGTTCGGGCGGGCAGCTTGAAGCCTCGGGTTCCATGTCCATGCCCTGCATGTTCCCATGGTCCATCTGCTCCATCGACCCTTCGGCGGGCGCTTCGGGCGCGGACTGCGCTACGGGTGCTGGCGTTGGCGAGGGAGCGGGTGTCGGCGCGGGCGCCGCACCATGCATCGAATGATCCATCGACTGCGCCGCGGCGGGCACAGCAAAGGCCAGCGGGGCGATACCCGCGAGGAGAAGCGCGACCCGGGTCATTCGCCGTCTCCCTTCGGACGGACGCTGACGACGCGCATCATCCCCGCGTGCATGTGATAGAGAAGGTGGCAATGGAACGCCCAGTCGCCGAGCGCGTCGGCGGTGAAATCGAAGCTCGCGATGCCGCCCGGCTGGACAAGCACCGTATGCTTGCGCGGTGACCGGTCGCCCTTGCCCGTCACCAGTTCGAAAAAATGGCCGTGGAGGTGGATGGGGTGGCTCATCATCGAATCGTTGATGAGGTTGATCCGCACGCGCTCTCCCTCGATGAAGGGGATGGGCTCGTGATAGTCGGACATCTTGATGCCGTCGAACGACCACATGAAGCGTTCCATATTGCCGGTCAGATGGATGTCGAGCGAGCGCGAGGCGGCGCGGGTATCGGGGTTGCGCTCGAGCGCGACAAGGTCATGGTAGGTCAGCACCTTGTGCCCGACATTCTCCAGTCCCTGCCCCGGCTCGCCCATGCGATCCATCGGCATCGGCGAGATCGTCTGAACGCTGGGATCGCGCTTGACCTGCGGCGCGACACTGAAGTCGCGCATGCTGTGCTGCATGCCTCCGCCAGATCCATGATCCATGCCCGCCATCGCGCCGCTTTCCCCCGCTGGCGTACAATGGCCCATCTTGGCATGTTCGGGAGGACAAGAAGGGTCGCTCGCCGGCATGGGCATGGCGCCCATATCGCCGCCCGAATGGTCCATACCCGCCATCGCGCCGCCCGACATGTCGCCCATGCCCATGTCCTTCATGGTCGCGAGCGGCCGTTCGCGGAGCGGCGGCACCTCGGCGACCATGCCAGCGCGCGGTGCGAGCGTCGCGCGTCCCATGCCCGAGCGGTCATTGGCCTCGGCAACGAGCGTATAAGCACGGTCCTCGACCGGGGTCACGATGACGTCATAGGTTTCGGCGACCGCGATCTGGAACTCGTCGATTTCGGTCGGCACGACATTGAGCCCATCAGCCTGGACGACGGTCATCCTGAGGCCCGGGATACGGACGTTGAAGATCGTCATCGCCGACGCATTGACGATGCGCAGGCGTACCCGCTCGCCGGGGCTGAAGAGCGCGGTCCAGTTGTCGCGCGGACCATGGCCGTTGACGAGGAAGGTGTAGGTCGAACCATTGACGTCGGCGACGTCGGTCGGGTCCATCCGCATCTTGCCCCAATCGATCCGCTCCTTGAGCGGTTGATCCTTGCCGGCAAGCAGGCCCGCCAGCGTCTGGCGCTGCATGTTGAAATGGCCGGGATTGACCTTGAGCTTGCGGAAGATCGCCTCGGGCGACAATTGACTGTGGTCGGACAGGACGACGACATGCTCGCGGTCGTAGCCGATCGGGTCGGCGCCCGCGGGATCGATGACGATCGGGCCATAATGGCCGAGCTGTTCCTGAAGCCCCGAATGGCTGTGATACCAATAGGTCCCCGATTGAACGACCGGGAATTCATAGACAAACTTCGAGCGCGGCTTGATCCCGGGGAAGCTGACGCCGGGCACGCCGTCCATCTGGAACGGCAGGATCAGGCCGTGCCAGTGAATCGAGCTGTCCTCGTCGAGATCGTTGACGACGGTGAGGCGCGCGTTTTGTCCCTCCTTCAGCCGGACGAGCGGCGCGGGCACGGTGCCGTTGATCCCGATCGCGCGGCTGACCTTGCCGTCGATGCGCATCGTCTGGCGCGCGATGCGCAGCGTTATGTCATTGCCGGATACGGTCGGAAGCGGCGCGGTGATGCCGGACGACACCGGCTGGGCCCAGGCCGGGAACCATGCGGCCATCGCCGCAGCAGCCCCTCCACCCAAAGCTCCACTGACGAACCGACGCCTTTCCATCTGCATATTCTTTCCGACCGTTACTGACTGTTCCTAAAGCTATACGCAGGCGGCACGCCTGCCCCTCAATAAAAATGCCGGACGATGAGGAGATGCCGCCTGAACGAGCGGTCGAACCCTCAACCCTCGGCGCTCGCAGATGTTCCCGCGAGCAATTCCCGGAGCCTGGTCCGCGCTCGATAGAGGCGCGTTTCGACTGTTTTCTCGCTGACGCGCAAAATGACCGCTGTTTCGGCCTGGCTGACCTCGTCGACACCGCGGAGGAGCAACACTTCGCGCAAATTCTGCGGCAGCTGATCGATCGCCCCGCGAACCTTGGCGAGCTCTCGCCTGTCGGTCGCCGCGGAATCGGGCCCAGGACCATCGCTTGCTACGTGATGCGCATTTTCGAGCGGGAGCGCGCGGGAGAAAAAGGCGCGCACCTTTCGCCGTCGTGCCCAGTCGCGACATTTGTTGATCGCGATACGGGCGATCCATGTGCGGAAGGGGCGTTCGCCATCATAACGATCGAGCGCCGAAAAGCCGGAGACGAACGTCTCCTGCGTCAAATCCATCGCCTCGTCGGCATCGCCGATCTGCTTTACGATGAGCCGGTAGACGCCCGTTTTGTAACGGCGCAGCAACTCGCGATAGGCGTCTTCGCGGTGCGCGCGCGCAAAGGCCGCCAGATCCTGGTCGCTACATTGCGATAGGTCGGCGCTCACCGCGCATCGGCGGTCAGCGCCTTGACCACGCTTTTGTCGAACATTTCCGCTTGATCGGGGCTCAGAACCCCGCGCATCGCGAAGAGATGCTGGAGCGTTTCCTTCTGCAATGTCCCCATCACCTCATGCGTCTCGTCGATCGCCTCGGTGACGCGCGGTCCATAGCCATGCTCGGCTTCGATCGCCTGCGCGAGCCGGACGTTGGCGGCGCGCATCTCGAGTTCGAGCGCCTGGCGGCGACCGGCAAAGTCGGCTTCGATCCGCTCGAGTTTCCTTTCCTGCTCCGGGGTCAGGTCGAGTTGACCGTGAAGAAGCGCATGAAGTTCGGTTTCGCTGGCTCTGGGCGCATCGGCCACCAGACGGCCGATGAACACGCCGGCAATCGCCGCGGCGAAGGCAATGAGCCCCAAGAGAAGAAGACGGCGCGACGGCATTGCTACTGTGCATCCAGCAAGGTGGAAGGCACCAATGCGCTAGGCGGGCCGAATGGGGTCAGGGGACTTGCCGCGACCGCCGGCTGGGAAATCGCACTCCCCGCAAAAACACCGCCGCCGAGCGAGACAAAGGCCGCGAGCGCCATCAGGCGGCGCATCGCTACCGCTTCGCGCCGGCGGATCGCCAATGCGCCCATGATGCGATCATCGAGCGCATCGAGCGCTGCGGGCAGATCGATCCTGTTCAAAATGCGAAGCTCCTTATCCATCGATCGTCTCTTCAAACCTTTCCATCATTGTACATACGCGCCGAAGCGCCTCACCCCTCACACCAGAACATTATTCCGGAATATTTGAGGGTCATGCCGATATCCTGCGTATTAGCAGGACAGACACGCATTTGGAGGTGTTCATGTTCAAGTCTCTTCTCCCCTCTGCAGCGGCGGCTTTCGCTCTGCTTCTCATGCCGGCCACGGCAAGCGCGCACACCAAGCTCGTCAGCTCGACGCCCGCCGCCAATTCGACCGTTTCGAAGGTCACGTCGGTCAATCTTCAGTTCAACGAAAAGATCGTCGCCTCGACCCTCAAGACCGAGCTTGTCATGACCGGCATGCCCGGCATGGCCAATCATGCCCCGATGAAGGTGCCTTACTCGTCGATGATGGGCAAAGAGGGCAAGTCGGCGATGCTGATGCTCAAGCGGCCGCTGACAGCTGGAACCTACAAGGTCACATGGTCGGCGGCGGGCGCTGATACCCACCGCATGGGCAGCGAATTCAGCTTCACCGTAAAGTAAAAGACGGTGGGGGACCCCGTTCTGATCGGCATCAGGTTCGCACTTTATGCGGACCTGATGCTCATCGCTGGCCTTGCTGCGTTCCCGCTTTTTGCGCTGACACGGAGCGAACGCCATGAGCCGCAACCGATGATGGCCGCGATCTGGCGCGCAGAACGGTGGCTCTGCGCCATCGGGCTGCTCGTCTCCACCCTCGGAATGGGCGTGCTCGCGGCCTCAATGCAGGGCGTGGGCATCCTCTCCCTGGAGTTCCAACCCTTTTGGGATCTGGTTCGCGAAACCGACGTCGGCACGGCGTGGATCTATCGGAGCGCCGCTCTGCTCCTTGCGTTGGCGGCGGCAGTCTGGATGACGCGCCGACCGACAATCGCAGCCGCCATACTCGCCCTTGCCGGTTCGGTCGCCGTCGCGACCTTGGTCTGGTCGGGCCATGCGGGCGCGACCGAGGGCACTGCGGGGACCGTGCACCGGGTCAGTGACATATTGCACCTGATTGCAGCGGCGGTCTGGATCGGCGCGATCGGCGCTTTCCTGCTGCTGATCGCACCACAACGCCTCCGCGAATGGCCGGGCGGACTCCAAATTGCGGCGCGGAGCCTCGATCAATTTTCGCGCGTCGGCACGATCTGCGTCCTCGTCATTGCCGCCACCGGTCTCATCAATAGCCAGATGATCGTCGGCGCCGAGAATCTCGGCCGGTCTCTCGGGTCGACTTATGGACAATTGCTCCTTGCCAAGCTCCTGCTGTTCGGAATGATGCTGGCGCTCGCGGCCGCCAACCGCTGGCGACTGACGCCTGCGCTCGCGGCACTCGTCGCAAGCTCCGATGTCGATAGCACTGACGCCGATCCGGACGCAGCGCTCGCCGCCATGCGCAGGAGCCTGATCATCGAAGCGTCGGCCGCACTCGCTATACTCGCGCTGGTTGCCTGGTTCGGTACGCTCGAACCCTTCGTCAACGCCGATCCGGTTTGACCCCAAGCACCGCCTCCTGGTCGGGTTCGATCATGCTCGGGACCGGCTGGGCGCTCATTGACGCGCGCATCGGGAGCAGCCGTCCCCACAACCATGTGGCGCACCAGATCAGCCTCGCCATCGAACGCGACCTCGAAATTTCCAGTGATGCCGACACGATAGTTCCCGCCGGACACGCCATTGCGATAGCGTCGCAGGTGCGGCACCGCCTCGGGCCGCCGGGCGCCCTCGTGCGGTCATTTTATCTCGACCCGCTTTTTCTTGCCGACGCACGCCTGTCCGCCGGATCGGCGCCTGTCCTGTTGACGCCGGTAGAGACAGCCGGACTAGGCGACATCGCAAGCGGCGCGGACGCGAAGCGCTGGGCGTCCGACTATCTCGACCGCTCGCAGGCGCGTCCGGTGGATGCCCGCCTGTCCGAAGCGCTCGCGGCCCCTGACGATTTGTCGACCGCGCGCGCTCTAGCCGACGTCGCCTGCCTTTCGCCCTCGCGCCTCCGCGAAATCGTCAGCCGCGACTTCGGCGTGCCTCCGGCCAAATTGCTGCAATGGCTTCAGCTTCAACGCGCGGTGCGGGCGATGGTCGGCGGCGGAGGTCTCGCCGACGCCGCGGCGGCTGGAGGCTTTGCCGATCAGTCGCATTTCACGCGCCGCTGCGCCCAATGGCTTGGCGTGACACCTTCGGCTGGCCTTAGCGCCTTCGCTTTCGAAATCGTGCCCTGAGCCGGACGCGCCTAGCTCCGGCGAAACATTCAAGACTGGCGCGCCTGCTTGCCCCTAAGCGTCTCGTCGAGACCGGCGCGTGGTCGCAATCCAGCGCAAGCCAAAGCGTCGAAAGGAGACGGTCATGCCCGACCCGACACCCGTAGCGAGTTCCTACACGCCAGCGGCAGGCTATCACTTCCTGACGCCCTTTTATGATTTCGGCGTCGCGGTGACGACGCGCGAGCGCGTGTGGCGCGACCGTCTCGTTCACCATATGGCGCTCGCCGAAGGAGAGGTCATTCTCGACATCGGTTCGGGTACGGGCAATCTCGCGCTGGCGATCGCCCGCCACAGCCGAGGCGTCCGCTATCTTGGTATCGACCCCGACGAGGCCGCGACGCGAATTGCCCGAACCAAGACCGCGCGGATTGTTCCACCACCGGAGTTTCGCGTTGGCTTTTTTGCGGCTTCCGCGATCGATGACTGGCCCCCGCCTGCCAAGATTGCGATCTGCCTCGTCCTCCATCAGGTCGGGCTTGAGGAAAAGGCACGTCTGCTACGCGAAGCCTGGCAGGTGCTCGCGCCGGGCGGCAAACTCTATGTGGCCGACTATGGGAAACAGCGCAGCCGCCTCATGCGGCTGTTGTTCCGCCTCACGATCCAGCAGCTCGATGGCGTCCAGGACACCCAGCCCAACGCCGATGGAGTGCTCCCGGTGCTGATGAAAGACGCCGGCTTTCGCGATGTTCGCGAGCTCGAGACATTTAGCACGCCAACCGGTGCGATCGCCATCATCGAGGCCGGCAAGCCCGGGACCTGACGGCGCGGGGCAAAGAAAATCCGAGGGATAATCGCCTTTCTTGCGTATCGATAGGAGCGGCTCCATTCTGGAGCCGCCAGGAAAGACGCCAGCGGCGAACACGGTCGGCGGCGTTCGGACCGCCCCGCCGCGAGGCGGGCATCCGACACATACGGGAGCGGCGGCGATGCACGATCATCAGGGCGCAGAAAAAGGCAGCGGGAGCACGACTGATCCGGTCTGCGGCATGATGGTCGATCCGGCCACCACACCTCATATCGCGACGCATAGCGGCAAGCATCACTATTTCTGCAGCGCAGGCTGCCTCGCCAAATTCGAGGCCGATCCCGATCTTTATGCCGCAAAACGCGAGCCGGCCGCAGCCGATGCACCCGAAGGCGCCATCTGGACCTGCCCGATGCATCCCGAGATCCAGCGCGCCGGCCCCGGAAGCTGCCCGATCTGCGGCATGGCACTCGAGCCCGTCATGCCGACAGCATCGGGCGGCCCCAGCGAAGAATATCGCGATATGCGGCGGCGCTTCTGGATCGGGCTCCTTCTCGCACTCCCGGTGGTTGCGCTCGAAATGGGCGGCCATCTGACAGGCCTTCATCAATTTGTCGGTCGCCAGACGAACAACTGGACCCAGATGTTGCTCGCGACTCCCGTCGTTCTATGGGCGGGCTGGCCCTTCTTCGAGCGCGCGTGGCTCTCAATCCGCAACAAAAGCCTCAACATGTTCACCCTCATCGCGATGGGGACCGGGGTCGCGTGGGGCTACAGCATGATCGCGGCGATCGTCCCCCAAATCTTTCCGGCTGCGTTCCGCGCCGATGATGGCTCGGTCGCGGTCTATTTCGAGGCGGCGGCGGTCATCACGGTGCTGGTGCTACTCGGGCAGGTGCTCGAACTCAGGGCCCGCGAAACGACGAGCGGCGCGATCCGCGCGCTCCTTGACCTCACACCGAAGCTCGCCCGGCGCGTCCGCAGCGATGGAAGCGACGAGGAGGTCGCGCTCGAGGACGTCGCGGTCGGTGACATGCTACGCATCCGTCCGGGCGAAAAAGTCCCCGTCGATGGCATCGTCGTAGAAGGCCGCGGCACGGTCGACGAATCGATGGTCACGGGCGAATCGATGCCGGTGACCAAGGCGGCCGGGGCGGCGCTGGTCGGCGGAACGATCAATCAAACGGGCGGCCTGCTCATGCGCAGCGAGAAGGTCGGGCGCGACACGATGCTCGCGCGAATCGTACAGATGGTCGCCGATGCGCAGCGCAGCCGCGCGCCGATCCAGCGTCTCGCCGATGCCGTTTCGGGCTGGTTCGTGCCCGGCGTCATCGTCGTCGCCATTGCCGCTTTCGTTGTCTGGTCGCTTCTGGGCCCCGTGCCCGCCATGGCCTATGGCCTTATCGCCGCCGTCTCGGTGCTCATCATCGCCTGTCCCTGCGCGCTCGGCCTCGCGACGCCAATGTCCATCATGGTCGGCGTGGGGCGCGGCGCCGAAGTTGGCGTGCTGATCAAAAATGCCGAGGCGCTTGAGCGGATGGAGAAGGTCGACACGCTCGTCGTCGATAAGACCGGGACGCTGACAGAAGGCAGACCCTCGGTCGTCGCCATCGAAGTCGCCGAAGGGTTCGAGGAAAACGACCTCCTCCGGATTGCCGCGAGCCTTGAGCGCAGCAGCGAACATCCATTGGCCGCCGCAATCGTCAAAGCGGCGGAAGACCGCGCCCTCGCGCTCGTCGAGCCATCGGGAGTCGACCAGCCGGTCGGCAAGGGCATCGTCGGGGTCGTCGACGACAAGGCGATCGTCCTCGGCAATGCGAACTTTCTCGAAGAATATGACGTCGATCTGGGCGCACTCGCCGAGGCGGCTGACCGGCTTCGTACAGACGGTGCAACGGCGATCTACATCGCGGTCAGCGGCAAGGCGGCCGGCGTCATCGCCATCGCCGATCCGGTCAAGGAGACGACGGGCGACGCACTCGCGGCGCTGCGCGAAGCCGGAATCAAGGTCATCATGCTAACCGGCGACAATCGCGTCACCGCCGAGGCGATCGCGCGGCGCCTCGGCATCGACGACGTCGAGGCCGATGTCCTCCCCGACCAGAAGAGTGCGGTCGTGCAGCGGCTGCGCGAAGAGGGCCGGATCGTCGCCATGGCCGGCGACGGGGTAAACGACGCCCCCGCGCTCGCCGCCGCCGACGTCGGCATCGCGATGGGTTCGGGAACCGATGTCGCCATCGAAAGCGCGGGTGTGACGCTACTGCGCGGCGACCTTCTGGGCATCGTGCGGGCGCGGCATCTCAGCCATGCGACGATGGCGAACATCCGTCAGAATCTCTTCTTCGCTTTCGCCTATAATGTGGCGGGCATTCCGGTAGCGGCGGGCGTGCTCTACCCGATCTTCGGGCTATTGCTGTCGCCGATCATCGCCGCCGCCGCGATGGCGCTTTCCTCGGTCAGCGTCATCGCCAATTCTTTGCGGCTGCGCTTTGCCAGAATCTGATCGAAACCACCGGAGGCACTCGTGAAGTGTCGGCACAACAAGGGGAAATGATATGAGACGACTGACGATTACAGCAATCGCATTGGCCATGCTGGTGGCCGTCCCGGCTCAGGCGACCGAGCCTGCGGATTATCAGGGCGCGGCGGCAGCGCTCGCGCAGTATAAATCGGCGATGGAGAAACTGGACCTGACCGGCGTCGAGGCCCTCTTTTCGCCAGACGCCCAGATATTCGAGTCCGGCGGCGTTGAAGGGAACTTCGCCCACTATCGCGACCATCACATGGGTCCCGAACTCAAGGAATTCAAATCCTTCACCTTCCGCAATTACAAGATTTCGGTTCGCGGCGAAGGAAATATCGCGATCGCAACCGAGACCTACAGCTTCTCGATTGTGCTCGCGAGCGGCGAGACCATCGAACGGGATGGCGTCGCTACGAGTGTCCTCAAACAGGACAACGGAAAGTGGCAGATCTTCAATCTCCACAGCTCCTCACGCAAGCCGAAGGTGCGGCCGGCGGGTGGCATCTGAGCGGGCAAAAAAGGGGCTAGTCCTCACGATCTCTCCGAACCCACACCTAGCAGGACGCATGAGCCCGAGCGGGTGTGGGCACCCTGAAATGGCTCGTCGCGGCAAGTACGGAAACGCCTGCCTCGTCTGTGACAAGGGCAAAGCTGTTGGGGTGCGTATCATCTGTTGCACAGCCGCCGCATTGCGTTCGGCTGCAAAGCTCAAGGCCTGTTATGCGGGAGATAGATAATGGAGCGATTTCGAACTTTCGATTTCCGAAAGCATATGCCGAGCGTGACGTTCACGCTGCTGGCGGTTGCCCTGATAGCGGGCGCGGGTGCGATCACCGTCTATCTCGGCCTATATAATATAGCGGCCGATGCCCCCCATAACCGGCTGACTTACAGCGTCATCGAAACATTCAGGGAGAAGTCCATCGCAGCGCGATCCGGATCGATCGCGGTGCCGGCAGATTTGGCGGCTCCGGCGCGGATCGCGTCGGGCGCAGGTCTCTATACCGAGATGTGCAGCGGCTGCCATCTCGCGCCCGGGATGGAAAAGACCGAAATGAGTCAAGGGCTGTATCCGCAAGCGCCCGTCTTGTTCAAAGGTTCGGAACGTTCGGCTGCGGAGCAATTCTGGATCATCAAGCATGGCATCAAGATGACCGCCATGCCGGCCTGGGGGAAAACGCATGATGATCGTCTCATCTGGGATATGGTCGCGTTTGTCCGAAAACTCCCTGGCCTGTCGCCGGCACAATATCAGGCTATTACGCAGAATGCGCCAATGGACCATGACGCGATGATGAAGGGCATGACAGAGGCGGAAGGCGCGAGTCAGAAACCAAGCGGAGCGGGCGAACACGCAGGGCACTGAGGTCGTCGACAATTATGCAGCGCCGGGCGTGAACGGGCTCGTTTCGACCTTCCATTCCCGCCCACCTTGCCGGTGGGACGGAAGGTTTCGCCTTTCGCTAAGGGCCGGATCGAGCGAACTGTCTTGGCCGGCAAGCCGCAGGTGGAAAACAGCAATTCGGAATGGATCAAGCGGGGGCTATAAACATGAAGCGCGATCTTGTTCGCGAACTGATCGAGCGCTGGCGCGGCGATTCCGGCTCGACCTATCAAAGCTGGTTCCTGTGGGAGGAACGACTGAAGAATTTTCGGTCGATCAGAAGAGGAATCTCGCAGGTCGTCGCCGAAATTGAGGCCGGCACCTTCGGAGCGGCATATCGGGGCTCGTCATTGGAGATCATTGTTCATTCAATCGCCGAGCAACGACAGATTTTCAAAGGTGCGGATCATGCTTTCTTGTGGAAGCCCAAACTCCGAATCCCGGACATCTACGAGAACGCCGACAATCAACGAGCTTTTGGCAGACTTCTTCACCATTGCTCCTGTTGCGATACCGCCGAGGAGGTCGTCGCCGGGATCCTCGCAATCGACAGACAGAAGATCAAGGGGTTGGGTCCTGCGGTAGCCAACATTCTCTATTTTCTGCATCCCACCCTTGTGCCTCCGTTCAATACGGCAATCGTAAAGGGCTACAACGCGCTGACGGGTGCGAATGTGAAGCTTGGCAGCTGGGAGCATTTTCTCGCGATGCGCGCGGGCATTCTGGATCTCAACGATTGCTACCGGGATCTTCTCTCCAACGATTTGGGCGCGATAGGAGGGCTGCTGTTCGATATCGGATCGGGACGGTTTCCAGCCCCACCGCTCAGCGGTTCGAGCGAAAATGCTCGCGATTGGATGGCCTTGCTGAATGAAACGCGCTCACAGTCCGACAAGTTCGATAAGGGGCTTGCAAATCAGAAAGAGAGCGACCGGACGCATAGCGAAGTCCAATCCTGGCTTCGGGACCTCGGCCTTGCACTTGGATATGACGTCTGGGTAGCGGCAAATGACCGGGGGCGCCTTCATGAGGGTGTACCGCTCGGGTCTCGATGCCTCGATAGCTTGCCGCATGCCATCGCAACCGCTCAAGGAAGCGATGCCATAAGACTGATCGACATCTTATGGCTCGAGCAATCGACGGCTACGGTCGCGGCGGCATTCGAAGTCGAGCATTCGACATCCATTTATTCCGGAATTGTCCGCATGCTTGATCTCGCGCTGAGCAGCGAGAATCTTCATTTGTCGACGCCACTTTTCCTGGTTGCACCCGATGCGCGAGAAGCCGATGTCCGCGCTCAGCTCCGACGCCCGGCTTTCAGCCGGATCGGTGATCTCGACATTTCCTACCTGCCCTACGCCGAGCTCGAACAGAACAGGGTCGCCATTGCCCGCTTCGGTACGGGCCTGAAGGCGATCAAGGCGATCTCCCATCCATTGCCGTGAGGCAGCCGACGACGCGTAGGCCTCCGAAAGCAGTTGGTCTTTGCATCCTCGCGGCGTCACAGGGAAAGCCGGGCATCGAAATCGCGCGCGCTACCGACGTTCAGGATGGGACTAGCCCGTATCTGTTCGTGCCATCTTACTGTCCGGCTCATCGTGCCATCAGCAGGGCCGTTCAAGTAACGGCGCCGGTGAGAACAGGGACATATCATGTCCTGCGTTCAGAGGAAGTATTCCCCCCGGGCGCAAGCGCCCAGGGGGACCGACGACCGTAGGGGAGTCGCCGGGGGACCTCGCAGGACGAGGAACCTCAGAAAAAGTAGCGCAGCTGCAATCCGTACTGGCGCGGCTCGCCGTAGATGTAGAGCGGAAGAGTAGGGTTCGAGACACCCGTCGCGTCCGTCCCGATCGTACTATAGCTCACATAGCGCTCGTTGGTGAGATTTCGGCCATAAAGCGCAATTTCCCACGCTTCGCTCGCCGGCTGCCATGCGACACGCCCATTTATAAGGGTCGTGGCGTTTCCGGAAAAAAGCGGATTGTTGCTGGGCTTGAAAAAGACGCTGTCGCGCCAGGAGATATCGGTCCGTAATGTCAGCATTCCGCCGCCCAGGGAGGCCTTATATTCTCCGCCGAGAGTGATGTTCCACTTCGGCGCGTTCGGCAGCCGCTTGCCCTTGAGGCTGGCGCCGACGTCGTCAAAATAGACATCGTAGCGCGCATCGAGATAAGCGATCGTGGATGTAAGCGTCAGGCGATCGAATGGCCGTGCCATCAGTTCCGCTTCAACGCCCTTGATCGTCGCCTTGCCGGCGTTGGTGGTACTGGCAACGCCATTATTATACTCGACCACCTGAAGATTGGTGTAATCATAATAGAAGGCCGAAAAATTAGCTCGAAGCCGGCGATCGAGGAGCGTCGACTTCAGGCCGACTTCGTAGCTCCAGACATACTCCGGGAGGAAAGGCCGCCCGTCTCCCAGCTGGAATCCACCCGATTTGAACCCGCGGGTTGCCGACGCATAAGCCATGACGTCATCGGCAATGTCGTAATCGATCCCAATTTTCGGAGTCCAGGCGATCCAGGATGATTTGGGCTGACCGGCATCGACCTGATTTCCGTTCAGCAGGACACGATATCCGAAATCCTTCTTTTCGTAAGAATATCGGAGCCCTCCGGTCAATCGCAGGCGGTCGATGAGTTCGTAGCTTGCTTGTCCAAAGAGCGCGAATGCATTCGTCGTATTGTTTTCCGGGATCGCGAGCCGACGACCCGGTTCGATGATCCGTATTTCGTCGTTGCCCTTTTCATTCAGATAGAATGCTCCGACGATCCAGCGCAGCTTGTCCGCATCGTTGTTGAGAAGTTGGAACTCCTGCGTGAAACTGCGGGAACGTTCGTAAAATTCGATATCGCGGAGGAAGAGGTCAGTCGAGTCAACGTCGAGCGCCTGGACGACCTTGCTCTTGCGCAACGCCGTGATCGAGCGAAGCGTGACCGGGCCGCCGTCCCAGTTCATGGTCGAAGACACGCCCCAGGCATCGACATCGTAACGCGGCAGACGGTCGAGTGCGGCCTCTTTGTCGTTGGCCGGGATCGTCGCACCCGCATCGATGAAGCCTTGCGGATAAAAGGGCCGGACAGACCGCGCGCCGGTCTCGCGATCACGGCTAGCATCCGCCCGCAACACGATCTCAAGACGGTCGCTCGCGTCAATCGCAAGCGTCAGTCGTCCAGCGAGATTATCTTCGTTTTGGTATCGCCGTCCCGAGACGACGTCGCGGTAGATGCCGTCACGCTGGTTGGCAAGCAGAGTGAGGCGGCCTCGGACGCCCGCTCCAAGCGGTCCAGAAATCGTGCCGCTCAGCGAGCGCTTCTCGTAATTTCCGACTGTGAGTCCCAGCGCGCCAGTCAAATCCTCCGTAGGCATTTTGGAAATGATGTTGAGTGTGCCGCCGGCGGAGTTGCGACCGAAGAGAACGCCTTGCGGTCCGCGCAGGACCTCGATGCGTTCGACGTCGAACAAATCCTGATAGCTTGTGGTCGGGCGCGAGATGTAGACGCCGTCATAATGGACTGTCGTGCTGGGGTCGGTCGCAACGCCGAACGCCGAGGTGCCAATTCCACGAATATTGATGATCGCCATGGAATCGTTGGTGATCGACACTCCGGGCACGAAAAATTGCAGGTCTTCGACGTTTGATATGCCCGTTGCCGTAAGCGCCTCGCCGGTCATGGCTGTCACCGAGACGGGAACGGACTGCAGATTTTCCTCGCGCTTCTCGGCCGTTACGATGATCTCGGCGAGGCCGTCCGACTGGGCTTCCTGAGCCTGCACGGGAAACGCGACCGCCATCGCAATCGCCGCCATCGAGCTTCGCTGCATTGCGCGCTTCGTCGACGAATAACAGTATAATTTGTTCATTATGCTTCCCCTGTTTCGAAGAGCTGCCCTTTCGCGCAGCCCAAATGAGTTTCGGGGAAGTCGAGGACAAAAATATGCATGCCCGGAAACCGCTGCTTACGGCTTCCGGGTTCAAGCACCCAACATCCCCTACTGACATTGAATACGCACCAGAACGACTCATCCCTCAAAAATGGTTCGGGGGACGTAAAACCGACGGAATTGGGCTCCCCGATTTGTTCAGATCGCCAAGATGAAGTTGATCCGGAACGCCCCAAGGCTCCTACGTTCATCCAGAAGCGGCGCTTTTCGCTCTGCTCCTCATCGGAGCCTTGGTCGGCGCCGTGCACGTGACGCAATCACTCGCCTGACCCTATGGTCAGGTCCTCCTCGTGGAAGCCTATTTGTTCGCTCTGATGCCGGTCCTAGCCGCGGAGATTCGATGGCGCCTGACCCAGGCACTTCGGACGGCCGTCGCAACTCCGGACGCGGCAGCGGCGAGACACTGCGGCTGCGATCCGCGCTAGCCTTCAGCTCGATGTCGCAGCCGGAGTTACCATCCCATCGCTTGTAGCCGGGATGCTGGAACCATTTGCGACCGATTGACACCAGTTTGAGGGAGGTGAGACGGGCCGTCAGCACCATCCGCCCCCAAGACCAGTCGGGCTAGATCTGCTCGAACGCCGCTATGATCGGGCAGTGGAGCGTGTCGGCGGCAGCGCATTGGCGCGACAGGCCCATGAGCGCGCGCCGCGCCACATCGAGTTCGGCGATCGTCTTTTCGATCGCCGCGATGCGCGCGTCGGCCAGTTCGCGCGCTCGCGCGCGATCGCTCGACGCGTCGAGTTCGAGCAGTTCGGCGATCTCGGTGAGCGTAAATCCCGCTGCCTGTGCCGATTTGATGAAGCGCAGACGGCGCAGAACCGCCTCGTCGTAACGCCGGACTCGGCCTTCCGACGGGGCGCTGGCCGACTGAGGCGGAACGGGCAACAGGCCGCGGCGTTGGTAATAGCGGATCGTCTCGACATTGACGCCGCCCTGCCGGGCAAGCTGGCCGATGGTCATGTCACGCAAGGCCTTGACTCCGTACTATGGTACGGAGCCTATATAGCGGGAAGCGATCGGGAATCAAGAAAGGCGAATCGATGAATATGCAGGTTCAGCGCGCGAACGAAAGCGCGCCAGCGCACACTGGTGCGGCGGTTTCGGGCAAGCCGCGGGCGACCATCTATCGCATGGTGATGGAGCAGCATATCTGCCCCTATGGCCTGAAGGCGCTGCATCTGTTGCGCAGCCGCGGCTATGACGTCGAGGATGTCTGGCTGACGACCCGCGAGGAAACCGACGCCTTCAAGGCGAAACATGGCGTCGCGACGACGCCGCAGACCTTCATCGAAGGCGAGCGGATCGGCGGTCTTGACGATCTGAGGCGCCATCTCGGTCTGAAAGTCCGCGATCCTAAGGCGCTTACCTATAAGCCCGTCATCGCGCTCTTCTCTATCACCGCGCTGATGGCGCTGGCCGCCAGCCAAGCGGTGTCGGGCACGCCCTTCACAATCCGTGCCGCCGAATGGTTTATCGGGTTCAGCATGGCGTTGCTTGCCTTCCTCAAGCTCCGCGACATCGAGAGCTTCTCGAGCATGTTCCTGAACTATGACCTGCTCGCCAAGCGGTGGGTGCCCTACGCCACCATCTATCCGTTCGCCGAGGCGCTCGCGGGCATCCTGATGATTTCCGGCGCGCTGAGCTGGATTTCGATCCCGGTCGCGCTCTTCATAGGGAGCATCGGCGCCGTCTCTGTCTTCAAGGCGGTCTATATCGACAAGCGCGAACTTAAATGCGCCTGCGTCGGCGGCGACAGCAATGTGCCGCTGGGCTTCATATCGCTGACCGAGAATCTGATGATGATCGCCATGGCGCTGTGGATGCTGCTCGCGCCCGCTGCCATGACGATGGGCCATAATTAACCGGGCCCGGTGTAACCGTGAGGGGACCGCCGGCGAACAGGTCGGCGGGATCTTCCTCCAGTTTCGAATTGACGCCAAGTTTGACAAGGATCATGCTTTTACCGTGAAACGCTGGCTCACCTTCCTGCTTCTTGTCGGAGCCGTCCTCGGCCTCCTGGCACAGGAAGCCGCGTTCGCCTCCGCGCCGGCGATCCCGGCAGCCGCAACTACGACTACCGCGGCGATGAGCGACGAATGCGCCGAGATGATGGGAATCGACAAGTCCCAAGATAGCGCACCCTGCAAGGGCCTGACCCTCGATTGCATCGCCAAGATGGGCTGCGCGCTGCCGCTGGCGGTCGCGGCGCCCGCCGCCTCGCTGGAGGCGGCCGCCTATCGGCCGGCGCCGGTAGACGCGCGGCCTGCCGTTCGCTTGACGGGCCGAATCGTCGGTCCCGAGCCCGAACCGCCTCTATTCCGCGGCTGAAACGCGCGATGCGCGCCGGTCTCCCCGGCGCGTGTCTCCCAGCTTTTCAACCGAGGAATTTCACCATGAAGACGATTTTTGTCGTTGCCGCGCTCGCGGCCGCAACCCTTGCCGCTCCCGTGTCCGCGCAGGACGCGAGCGGCGGTCATTATGAATGGCAGACCCGCCAGGTGCCGGGACCGAACAAGTCCAATATCAACCCGCGCGTTCGCGTGTGGGTCAAAGACGCATCAATGAATATGGCGGCCTGCGACTGCACCATGATGAAGACCGACGCAGCGGGCTGCATGCACGACATGCCCGGACATCGCATGTCGCCCTCCAAGGGCTGACGGCTTCCGTCCCCCGGCCGACGTGCCGGGGGACATTTCCGCCTGACTCGAAAGAGGGGGACATATGCGCATATATCTTGCGGCAGTTTTGCTTATCCCGACGCCCGCGGCGCTACATGCCGAGCCGATGACGCTCGATACGGCGCTCGACCGCGCGGCATCAGAGGCGCCCGAATTGCAGGGTCGCGAAGCCGGCATCGATGCTGCCCAATCGGCGGCGATCGCCGCCGACCGGCTGCCCGACCCGAAACTCAATATCGTCCTGCAGGATTTCCCGGTGACCGGGCCCGACGCGGGCCGGTTCAATCGCGACGACTTCACGATGCAGGTCGTCGGCGTCAGCCAGGAGTTCCCGAACCCCGCCAAGCGCCGCGCGCGCGCAACGCGTGCGCAGGCCGACATCGGAATCGCCCGCGCCGACGAGGCGGTCACCGCGCAGGATATCAGGCTCGCGACCGCGCTTGCCTGGGTCGACCTTTACTACGCCAAGAAGCGTCTCAAGGAACTCGACCTGCTCGATTCTGGTCTTGAAGACCTTCAAGCGACGGTGACCGCGCGGCTGGCCAGCGGCGCTGCGCGCCCGGCACAGGCGCTTGAACCCGATCAGCTTCGCGCCGCGATCAATGATCGCCGCAGCGCACTCGCCGCCGAGATTGCCCGCGCCCGCGCGCAGCTCGCGCGCTTTACCGGCGACGCAGCCGCCGACACGCTGGGAGACTTGCCGCCGCAAATGATCGACGAGCAAGGATTGCGCTCCGGAATCGACGCCCTGCCAAGGCTGCGCGCGCTCGATGCCCGCGCCCTCGCCGCCGATGCCGAGACCGGTCTCGCCCGCGCAGACAAGCGCCCCGACTGGAGCGTCAACGCGGCCTATGGGCGGCGCGAGCCCAATTTTGGCGACCTCGTCACGGTTGGCGTCACCGTAGATCTGCCCTTCTTCTCGAAAAGGCGGCAGGATCCCAAGATCGCCGCGCGCGCCAGCGAGGCGACGCGCGCCCGGCTCGACCGTGAGGCCGCCAAGCGCGACATCGCGGCGGGGCTCGACGCCGATCTCGCCGATCACCGCATGCATCATGAACAACTCGCCAATGCGCGCACGCGGCTCGTGCCGCTCGCGAAGAAGCGCGCCGAGCTCGATCTCGCCAGCTACGCCGCCGGAAAGCTCGATCTCGGGACCGCACTCCTGTCGACACTCGCGCTCGCCGAGGCCGAAGTCGATGCGCTCGCTCGCGAAGCCGAGGTCGCGCGCGACGCGATCCGGATCAACACTATTTATGGGGAGGCAGGTCGATGACCGATGCAACATCAGCGGCGCGTTGGCGCGCCGGAATATTGGCCGCGGTGCTGATCGCGGGCGGCAGCGGTTACTGGCTGGGACAGAGCGGTCAGAGCGATGCGCCAAGCGAAGCGGCAGGCAGCGGCGGGCGCAAGATCCTCTATTATTATGATCCGATGTTCCCGAACCAGAAATTCGACAAGCCCGGCAAGTCGCCCTTCATGGACATGCAGCTCGAGCCCAAATATGCCGACGAGGGCAGCGGCGCGGCACCGGGCGTGTCGGTCGATCCTGCCGCGCGGCAGAGCCTCGGCATAAGGGTGGTCGTGGCCGAAATGGGCAGCCTCGCGGCGACCTTCGACGTCAACGGCAGCATCGATTTCAACCAGCGCGACGTCACGATCGTCCAGGCGCGCTCGGGCGGATTCGTCGAGCGCGTCTATCGCCTCGCGCCCGGCGACGTCATCGGCGCCGGCACGCCGATCGCCGACCTGCAATTGCCCGAATGGGGCGGCGCGCAGACCGAATATCTGAGCGTCAAGAAACTCGGACGTCCCGACCTCACTGCGGCGGCGCGGCAGCGGCTGCGGTTGATGGGCATGCCCGAAGGCGTGATTGTCGAAGTCGACCGGACCGGACGCACCGGCGGCCGGATGACCGTCCGCGCGCCGATCGGCGGCGTAGTCCAGACGCTGGGCGCGCGTGCGGGCGTGACGCTTGCCGCGGGGCAGACGCTCGCCGAAATCTCGGGGCTCGGCACGGTGTGGCTCAACGCCGCGCTCCCCGAAGCGCAGGCGGGACTCGTACAGGTCGGCCAGCGCGCGACCGCGACGCTCACCGCCTTTCCCGGCGAAGCATTCACCGGCAGGATCATTGCGATCCTGCCCACTGCATCGGCCGACAGCCGGACGCTGACGGTGCGCGTCGAACTCGCCAATCGCGGCGGGCGTCTCCGCCCCGGCATGTTCGCGGTGGTGGCGCTCGGGGGCGATGCCAAACCGGCGCTGCTGGTGCCGAGCGAAGCGGTGATCCGCACCGGCACGCGCAGCATCGTGATGCTCGAGAAGGGCGACGGGCGCTACCATCCCGCCGAAGTGATCACTGGACGCGAAGGTGGTGGCAAGACCGAGATATTGCAGGGGCTCGCTCCCGGCGAAAAGGTCGTCGCGTCGGGCCAGTTCCTGCTCGATTCCGAGGCGAGCCTGACCGGCCTCACCGTCCGTCCGCTGGAGCCCGCGCAATGATCGCGAAGATCATTCGCGCTTCGGTCGCGGCGCGCGGGCTCGTCGTCGCGGCGGCGCTGATCCTGACCCTGCTCGGGATCGCCGCGGTGCGCACGACGCCGGTCGATGCCCTGCCCGATCTCTCCGACGTCCAGGTCATCATCCGCACCACCTATGCGGGTCAGGCGCCGCGGATCGTCGAGGATCAGGTCACCTATCCGATCACGACGACAATGCTCTCGGTGCCCGGCGCGCGCGTCGTGCGCGGCTACAGCTTCGTCGGCGACAGCTTCGTCTATGTGCTCTTCGACGACGGCACCGATCCCTATTGGGCGCGCAGCCGCGTGCTCGAATATCTGAGCCAGGTGCAGAGCCGGCTCCCCGACGGCGCGCGGGCGAGCCTCGGCCCCGACGCGACCGGGGTCGGGTGGATCTATGAATATGCGCTCGTCGACAAGAGCGGCCGCCACGATCTTGCCGAGCTCCGCAGCCTCCAGGACTGGTTCCTGCGCTTCGAACTGAAGTCAGTGCCGGGCGTCGCCGAGGTCGCGAGCATCGGCGGCATGGTGCGCCAATATCAGATCATCGTCGATCCGCAGAAGCTTGCCGCCTTCGGCGTGACCGCAACCGACGTGGCAGACGCCCTCAAGCGCGCAAACCAGGAAAGCGGCGGCGGCAGCCTCGAACTCGCCGAGGCCGAATATATCGTGCGCGCGGGCGGCTATCTGAAATCGCTCGACGATTTCCGCAGCGTCCCGATCCGCACCGCCGGCGGCGGCATCCCGGTGACGGTCGGCGATGTTGCGACGGTCCAGATCGGCCCCGACACGCGGCGCGGCATCGCCGAACTCAATGGCGAGGGCGAGGTCGCGGGCGGCGTGATCGTCATGCGCGAGGGCAAGAATGCCCGCGAGGTCATCGACGGCGTGCGCGCCAAGCTCGCCGAGCTCAAGCGCAGCCTGCCGCCGGGGGTCGAGATCGTCACCACCTACGACCGTTCGGGGCTGATCGATCGTGCGGTCGACAATCTCACCTCGAAGCTCGTCGAAGAATTCATCATCGTCGGGCTCGTCTGCGCGCTGTTCCTGTGGCACGCCCGGTCGGCGCTGGTCGCCATCCTGACCCTGCCGCTCGGCATCCTCATCGCCTTCATCGTCATGCGGCTGCAGGGGCTCAACGCCAATATCCTGTCGCTCGGCGGCATCGCGATCGCGGTCGGCGCGATGGTCGATGCGGCGGTGGTGATGATCGAAAATGCCCACAAGCATCTCGAACATTGGGAGCGCGATCATCCGGGCGAGGAATTGAAGGGCGCCGAGCGCTGGCGCGTCATCACCGATGCCGCCGCCGAGGTCGGCCCGGCGCTGTTCCTCAGCCTTCTCATTATCACCTTCTCCTTCTTGCCGATCTTCACGCTCGAAGGCCAGGAAGGGCGGCTCTTCGCGCCGCTCGCCTTCACCAAGACCTATGCGATGGCGGCCGCTGCGATCCTCTCGATCACGCTCATCCCGGTGCTGATGGGCTGGCTGATCCGCGGAAAGATCCCGGCCGAACAGGCCAATCCGGTCAACCGCTGGCTGACCCGCGCCTATCGCCCGGCACTCGACTGGGTGCTCGAACGGCCGAAAAAGGCGCTCCTCATCGCCGGCCTCGTCTTCGCCACCAGCCTCTGGCCGATGACCCAGATCGGCGGCGAGTTCATGCCGCAGATGCATGAGGGCGATCTCCTCTACATGCCCTCAGCGCTTCCCGGCATCTCAGCAGCGCGGGCGTCGAGCCTGCTCCAGCAGACCGATCGGCTGATCAAGACGGTGCCAGAGGTCGAAAGCGTGTTCGGCAAGGCGGGCCGCGCCGACAGCGCCACCGACCCCGCGCCGCTCGAGATGTTCGAGACGACGATCCGCTTCAAGCCGAAGGACCAGTGGCGCCCCGGCATGACCGAGGAGAAATTGATCGAGGAGCTCGACGCGCGGGTCCGGGTCCCTGGGCTCGCCAATTTCTGGATCCCGCCGATCCGCAACCGCATCGACATGCTCGCGACCGGGATCAAAAGCCCGGTCGGCATCAAGGTCGCGGGCTCGGATCTTGCCGAGATCGACCGCACCGCGAAGCGCATCGAGGGCGTAGTCAGGACCGTCCCCGGCGTCGCCTCGGCGCTGGCCGAGCGCCTGACTGGCGGCCGTTATATCGACGTCGACATCGATCGCGCCGCCGCGGGGCGCTATGGTCTCAACGTCGCCGACGTGCAGGCGATCGTCGCGGGCGCGATCGGCGGCGAGACGATCGGCCAGACGGTCGAGGGGCTCGCGCGCTATCCGATCAGCGTCCGCTATCCACGCGAGATGCGCGACAGCATCGGCGAGCTCGCGGCCCTTCCGATCCTGACGCCGTCGCGCCAGCAGATCACGCTCGGGACGGTGGCGAGCGTCAAGGTCAGCGACGGGCCGCCGATGCTGCGCAGCGAGAATGGCCGCCCGGTGACCTGGATCTATGTCGACAGCCGCGGCCGCGATTTGCAGGGTCTGGTGCACGACATCCAGCGGGCGATCGCGCGCGATGTCGAGCTGCCCCCCGGCGTCAGCATCTCCTACACCGGGCAGTTCGAGTTCCTCGTTCGTGCGACCGAGCGGATGAAGGTGGTCGTGCCGGTCACGCTCGCGATCATCTTCATCCTGCTCTACCTCACCTTCCGCCGCTGGGACGAGGCGCTGCTCATCATGGCGACCTTGCCCTTTGCACTCACCGGCGGGCTCTGGCTGCTCTATCTGCTCGGTTACAACCAGTCGGTCGCGAGCGCGGTCGGGTTCATCGCGCTCGCCGGCGTCGCCGCCGAGTTCGGGGTCGTCATGCTCATCTACCTCAAGCATGCGCTCGCCGATCGCGGCGATGGCGACATATTGGCCGCGGTTCGCGAGGGCGCGCTGCTTCGCGTCCGGCCGAAGGCGATGACCGTCGCGGTGATCCTCGCGGGCCTGTTCCCGATCCTCGTCGGGACCGGCACCGGCTCCGAAGTGATGAGCCGCATCGCCGCGCCGATGATCGGCGGCATGCTGACCGCGCCGCTGCTCTCGATGCTCATCATTCCCGCCGCCTATCTGCTGATGCGCAGGCGCGCGGCCCATCCCGTTCAACCCGAAGGAGAAATGACATGAAGAATTTGACCGCCATCGCACTGGGCATCGCGCTCAGCGCAGGACTTGCCGGCTGCGGCAAGCAGGGCGAAGCGCCGAAGACCGAAGAAAAGGCCGCGATGGCCGATGACGCCGGAACCATGGCGATGCCCGCCGAAACCAAACATGGCAAGGGCACGGCGACCGTGACCGCAATCGATAGCGCGAAGGGACAGGTCACGCTCGATCATGGCGCGATCGCCGAACTCGAATGGCCGCCGATGACGATGGGCTTCGCCGCAAAGCCCGAGCTGCTGAAGGACATCAAGGTCGGCGACAAGGTCGCGTTCGAGCTCGACTGGAACGGTAAGGCCGGGACGATCACCAAGCTCGACAAGGCGCCATAATATCCGCCGGCGCGCGCGGCGAAGCCAGTCGTCGCGCGCGCCAGCCCCTTCCTTCCCCGAACCCGGATGCGTCCGGTCGGATCGATCAATCGGTCTGGAGCGCGAGTTCGGTGCCCGCGATCGCCTCGATCACCCGGCATTCGGCGGCCCGGCCGCCCTCGCAGGAGGTCGCGACCTCGGTCAGCGCCGAGCGCAAGGTTTCGAGCCGCGCGATGCGGATGCCGATATCGGCAAGATGCGCGCGCGCGATCGCCGCAGCCTCGCCGCAATCGCGGTCGGGCTGATCCGAAAGCGCCAGCAGCGAGCGGATTTCGGGGATCGAAAAACCGAGCTGCCGGCCGTGGCGGACGAAGGCGAGCCGCCGAAGGTCGGCCGCATCATAGCTTCGCCGTCCCGAAGCGGTGCGCAGGGCTTCGGGCAGCAGCCCGATCTCTTCATAGAAGCGGATGGTGTTGACCTTGGTCCCGGTCTCCCGGGCAAGGTCGCCGATCGCGAGCCGCTTGGTCATATTATGCTTGATCCTCCAGTGACTGGAGGATGTATAGGCGGTCCTCGTCCGAAGTTGAAGGCGGCAAAGCGAAGAGCGCGCCACCACCATGGAGTGAAGACGCGATGGCGGAGGGATCCGAGAACGGCGACGGCTGCGGCTGCACGGGAGACCCGGTGCGCGCGGAAAAGGACCCGGCCTATCGCCGTGCTCTTTGGATCGTGGTTATCCTAAATCTCGGCTTCGGCGCTATCGAGATCGTCGGCGGATTCATCGCCAACAGCCAGGCGCTGAAGGCCGACTCGCTCGACTTCATCGGCGACGGCACCATCACGCTGGCCGGCCTCGTCGCGATCGGCTGGACGGCGCTCGCCCGCACCCGCATCGCTCTTGCCCAAGGCCTGTTCCTGCTGACGCTCGGGCTCGGCGTCATCGGCGTCGCGCTGTGGCGCGCCCTGACAGCGGTTCCGCCCGAAGCCGAGCTCATGGGCGGCATCGGCTTCGTTGCACTGCTCGTCAATCTCACCTCGGCGGCGGTCCTCTCGCGGTTTCGCGAAGGCGACGCCAATGTCCGCGCTGTTTGGCTGTTCAGCCGCAATGACGCGGTCGCCAATGTCGCGGTAATCATCGCTGCGGGTCTCGTCGCATGGACCGGCCAGGCCTGGCCCGACCTTGCAGTGGCCGCCATCATTGCAGCGCTCTTCCTGCATTCGGCCTATGAAATTCTTCGCAGCGCGCGGACCGAGCTGCGCCAACTGTCGGAACAAGGGATTCGTGGTCAGGCTTGACCCTGTAGTTGCTACAGGGTGCATAAGGCCGGCGAATCGACGCAAAGGGAAATGTCGCGAGCATGCTGGATCGACGTCAAGCTGCCGGCCTGATCGCCGCCGAGATGACGCATTACCGGGCCGCGCGGCGGGCCGGCGATTATCCCGCGGCCTGGCGCGCGCTCGAGCGCGCGCACATCGTTGCGCAGCCCTTCTTCGGCATTCACCTGTCGTCGCATGGCCACATGCTCGGTTTCGCGATGGCGCTCGGCGACTGGCGCGAAGCGGCGGGGCAGATTTTCCGGCTGGCCCTCGTCCCTCTGGGATCGCTGACGGGCCGGATCCCGGCAGGCAATAGTGGGCGGGCGCGGGTCAGCGCGTTCCAACCCATGGCGATTCCATCCGATCTGGCCGCCGCGATGTCACGCCGCGACAAACAGATGACGGGTCGATAGGGGGCTTTATGGCTGGTGCGATGATGCGACTGCTGGTGATTGTGGGCGTGCTGCTTTGCACCCTGCAATTCTGTGAGCCCGCGTCCGCGCATATTGCCGATCAAGGCACCGCCTATTCGCTGGACAGGGACGGCGGCAAGCAAGTGCCGGGCGAACCGGCAAAGAAATTCGCCCATAGCGGCCATCATCATTGCCCCATGGCGCCGGACCAGCATCAGACGGTCAGCGAAGCCCCGCTGGCCCCGGCGCGTGGGCCACTATTTGCCGCGCCGGTCGTGCAGCGACCATCGCGCGTCCTGCCGCCCCTTCTCGACCCGCCCCTCGCCTGACGTCTTGACGCGCTCGCGCATTCGCGCGGCGATCTATCGGCTCAATCGAGGATGGAATTATGTACAGGATCGTTGTTGCCCTCGTGGCAGCCACATCGTGCGTTGCGATAGCGCAGGCACAGGAGGTCGGCACCGAAAGCCGGCAGATATCAGGACCGCTCCTGACGCTCGACGAGGCGGTTGCGCTCGCGGGCGGCAGCGCGCCCGCGGCGGAAGCCGCAGCGGCGGACGTTGATGCCGCAAGCGCAGCCCGCCGAGTCGCGGGGCTGCGCCCCAACCCAGCGCTTTCGGTCGAAGTCGAGAATTTCGTCGGCACCGGGCCCTATAATGGCGTCAATGGCGCCGATATCACGGCAAGCGTCGCGATCCCGCTCGAACTCGGCGGCAAGCGGCAGGCCCGGATCGCGGTTGCCGATGCGGCGGCGCACCGCGCGCAAATCGCGCAGGCGATTGCGCAGGCCGATATCCGGTTCCAGGTCACCGAACTCTATATCCAGGCCTCGGCCGCCGAAGTGCGTGTCGCGATTGCCGAGGACCAATATCGTATCGCCGGCGACACGGCGCGCGCCGCGACCATAAGAGTGCAAGCGGGGCGCGCCTCGCCGCTCGAACAAGAACGCGCCGAAGTCGCGCGCCTGACCGCCGAAACCGAGGCCGAGAAAGCGCGCCGCCTCGCCGATGCCGCGCGCGCCAGTCTCGCGCGCCGCATTGGCCGCCCGGTCACCGGCCCGCTCGATGTCGCGGTACTCGGCGGCCCCGGAAGCGGCACCATGGGTCCGCCCCGCCCTGTATCGGCGGCTGGCACGCTCGCGCTGGCGGCGGCCGATGCCGACCTCGCCACCGCGGATGCCGGCGTCGAACTGGCGCGTTCGCAGCGCGTGCCCGATCTTACCGTCGGGCCGGGCGTTCGCCGGCTCGAAGCCACCAACGATGTCGCTGCGGTGTTCAGCGTCTCGGTGCCGCTGCCGCTGTTCAACAACGGACGCGCCGCGGTCGACCAGGCGAATGCCGAACGGCGGCGTGCCGACGCGCAGCGCCGCGTCACCGCGCTCGATATCGAGCAGAAGATCAGCGACGCCGAAGTCGAGGCTGCCAATGCGGCCGCGGCGGCGCGCGTCGCGAGCGGCCCCGCTCTGTCCTCGGCCATGGAAGCCGCGCGCATTGCGCGCATCGGCTACCGCGAGGGCAAGTTCGGACAGCTCGAACTGCTCGATGCCGAACGGACGCTGACCGAGATGCGCTCCGCGTCGATCGAAGCCCTCGCCTCCTATCAACTCGCCAAGGCCCGGTTGGAACGCCTGACGGCTCCCGCGCCGCTCGAAGGAAATTGACCCGATGACTATCACTATCAACCGAAAGCTGCTGCTCGCCGCGACGCTGCCGCTGTTCCTCGCCGCCTGCGGTGGCGGCGAGACCGCCAAACCCGCCGACGAGCATGGCGAGGAAGAGGCCGGCCATGCCGACGAGGGCAAGATCACCCTCACCAACGAGCAGATCAAGATCGCGGGGATCGCGCTCGGCAGCCCGACCATCGGCAGCGCCGGCGCGCTGCAATTGCCCGCAACGATCGAAGGCGATCCGCAAGGAACGCAGGCCGTGTCGGCCGCGATCGGCGGGCGGATCGTCGCGCTCAACCGCAATCTCGGACAGAGCGTCGGCCGTGGGCAGACGCTTGCGATTGTCGAGAGCCGCGAGGCCGCGCAGCTCCAGGGCGAGGTGCAGGCCACGCGTGCCCGATTAGCGCTTGCCAACTCCAATCTCGCACGCGAGGAGCGGCTGTTCGCACAGCGCGTGTCGCCCGAGCAGGATGTGATTGCGGCACGCACGGCCGCGACCGAAGCCAGGATCGCCTATCAACTCGCGCAGCAGCAGGTATCCGCCGCAGGGGGCGGCGGCGGCCAGCTCAACCGGATTGCCATTACCGCGCCGATTTCGGGCCAGGTAATCGCGCGCAGCGTGGTGCTCGGTCAGACGGTTCCCGCCGATGCAGAACTCTATCGCATCGCCAACCTCTCGAGCGTTTCGCTCTCGCTGAACCTCCAGCCCGCCGACGCCGGTCGTATCCGGCCCGGCGCCGTCGTCTCGGTGAGCGCGCCTGGACGCCAGGCGACCGGCAAGATCAGCTTCGTCTCGCCCGCGCTCGATCCGGCCACGAAGCTCGTGCCCGCAATCGCGATCCTCGACAATCGCGCCGGCCAATGGCGCGTCGGCGAAGCCGTGACCGCCTCGGTCGCGCTGGCTGCGAGCGGCGGCGTCGGCTCGATCAGCGTTCCCGCGACCGCGATCCAGACCGTCGAGGGCAAGAGCGTCGTGTTCGTGCGTACCAAGGACGGGTTCGAGGCTGTCCCCGTGGTGCTCGGCGACCGCGCGGGAGCCAATGTCATCGTCCGCTCCGGGCTCAAGGGCACCGAGCAGATCGCCATCACCAACAGCTTTTCGCTCAAGGCCGAGATCGGCAAGGGCGAAGCAGGCGATGAGGACTAAGCCATGATCGCTCGTATCGTTACCTGGGCGGTCGAAAAGCGCTGGCTTGTCGTCCTGCTCACCGCCATCGCCGCCATAATCGGGGCGACAGCATTGTCGCGCCTGCCGATCGACGCGGTTCCCGACATCACCAACAACCAGATCCAGATCAACGTCCGCGCCCCCGCGCTCTCGCCCGAACTCGTCGAGAAGCAGGTCGCCTTCCCGATCGAGACCGCGCTCGCGGGGATCCCCGGCCTCGATCACACAAGGTCGCTGAGCCGCAACGGCTTCGCGCAGGTCACCGCGGTCTTCGACGATTCGACCGACATTTATTTCGCGCGCCAGCAGGTCGGCGAACGCCTCAACGAGGCAACCGAGAATATACCCGACGGGGTTCGCCCGGAGATGGGGCCGATCGCGACGGGTCTCGGCGACGTCTATATGTGGACGGTCCGCCTCGCGCACCGCAAAGACGATGCGCACAAGGCCGGCGAGCCCGGCCTCCAGCCTGACGGCAGCTATGTGACCCCCGAAGGCGAACGGCTCGTCACCGAGGCCGACAAGTCGACCTATCTTCGCACGACGCAGGACTGGATCGTCACGCCGCTCGTCCGGACGGTTCCCGGCGTCGCGGGCGTCGATGCGATCGGCGGCTATTCGAAGCAGTATCTGGTCGTTCCCGACGTGCAGCGCCTCGCCGCGCTCGACCTCAGCCTCACCGAGCTCGCCGAAGCCCTCGAACGCAACAATAGTGCGGTCGGCGGCGGCGTCGTCGAGCGCAATGGCGAAGGGCTCGCCGTTCGTTCGGACGCGTTGGTCCGCGACACCGCCGAGCTGGCACGCACCGTCGTCGCAACGCGCGCGGGCGTTCCGATCACGCTCGACCAGGTGGCGACGGTCCGCACCGGACAGGCGGTTCGCATGGGTTCAGCCTCTGAAAATGGCACCGAAGTCGTCGTCGGCACCGCGGTCATGCGCATCGGCGAGAACAGCCGGACGGTCGCGACCGCGGTCGCAGACCGGCTGAAGGAGGTAAACGCCTCGCTGCCGCCCGATGTCGTTATCGAGCCGGCGCTCGATCGTACCAAGCTCGTCAATTCGACGATCTGGACGGTCGGCAAGAACCTGACCGAGGGTGCGCTGCTCGTCATTGTCGTGCTTTTCCTGCTGCTCGGCAATTTCCGCGCAGCGCTGATCGCGGCGCTCGTCATCCCGATCACGATGCTGCTCACCAGCTTCGGCATGCTGCGCGCCGGCGTCTCGGCGAACCTGATGAGCCTCGGCGCACTCGACTTCGGCCTCATCGTCGATGGCGCCGTCATCATCGTCGAGAATGCGCTGCGGCGCATGGCCGACCTCCAGCATCGCCACGGCCGCATCCTGACCGTCCAGGAACGTCTCGCGACCGTTGCATCGGCCGCGCGCGAGATGGTGCGACCGTCTGTCTACGGGCAGGCGATCATCATCCTCGTCTATGTGCCCTTGCTCACCTTGAGCGGGGTCGAGGGCAAGACCTTCATCCCGATGGCGCTGACCGTGATCATCGCGCTCGCTTTCGCCTTCATCCTCTCGCTCACATTCGTCCCCGCCGCGATCGCGATCTGGCTTTCGAAGCGGGTCGAAGAAAAAGAGGGCCGCATCATGGCGTGGCTGAAGCAACGCTACGAGCCGGGTCTCGACCGCGCGATTAGCAAGCCCAAGATCACCCTCGGCGCGGGCATCGGGGGGTTCGTCATCGCGATCCTCGCCTTCTTCTCACTCGGCCAGGTCTTCCTGCCGCAGCTCGACGAGGGAGATCTCCTGATCCAGGCGTTTCGCGTGCCCTCGACGTCCGTCGAACAGAGCCAGGCCATGCAAGTGCCGATCGAGCGGATGCTCGCAAGGCAGCCCGAGGTCGCGATCGTCTTCTCGAAGACCGGCACGGCGGACCTCGCGTCCGATCCGATGCCGCCCAACGCGACCGACAATTTCGTGATCCTCAAGCCTCGCAAAGAATGGCCCGACCCAAGCCTCCCCAAGGCCGAACTCGTCGAGCGGCTGGAGAAGGAACTGAACAAGATCCCGGGCAATGCCTATGAGATCACTCAGCCGATCCAGATGCGCTTCAACGAGCTGATTGCGGGCGTGCGCGGTGACATTGCGATCAAGGTCTATGGCGACGACTTCGACGCGATGAACGCGACCGCGCAGCAAGTCGCCGCAATCTTGCGGAAGACCGAAGGCGCGAGCGACGTGCGCGTCGAAGAAACCGAAGGTCTCTCGATGCTCGACATTCGGGCGAACCGCGACGCGATGGCGCGGCTCGGCGTCAGCGCGCGTGACGTGCAGGATGTCGTCACCGCAACGATCGGCGGCCGCGAGGCCGGCACGATCTTCGAAGGCGACCGGCGCTTCCCGATCGTCATCCGGCTGTCCGACGCGCAGCGCGCTGACCTGTCGGTGCTCGAACAGGTACAGGTCCCGGTGGCGGGCGGCGCCTTCGTGCCGCTTGCGAGCGTCGCCGATATCCGTATCGTCGAGGGACCGAACCAGATCAGCCGCGAAAACGGGAAGAGGCGCGTCGTCGTCCAGGCCAACGTCCGCGGCCGCGCGATCTCCGACGTCGTGGCCGACGCCAAGGCCGGCATCGCTAAGGATGTTCGCCTCCCCGCCGGCAGCTACCTTGAATGGGGCGGCCAGTTCGAGAATCTCGCCTCCGCACGCGACCGGCTTCAGCTCGTCGTCCCGGCCTGCTTCATCCTGATCCTGCTGCTGCTCTATGGCGCGCTTCGATCGTCGCGCGATGCGGCGATCGTGTTCACCGGGGTTCCGCTGGCACTGATCGGCGGCGTGCTAGCACTGTTCCTGCGCGGGATGGACTTCTCCATCTCGGCAGCAGTCGGGTTCATCGCGCTCTCGGGTATCGCGGTGCTCAACGGCCTCGTGATGGTGTCGTCGATCCAGGAACTGATGCGCTCGGGCATGGCGCGGGCCGAAGCCGCAAGGCAAGGCGCGCTCATGCGCCTTCGCCCCGTCGTGATGACCGCGCTCGTCGCCAGCCTCGGGTTCGTGCCGATGGCGCTCGCGACCGGCGCGGGCGCCGAAGTGCAGAAGCCGCTCGCGACGGTGGTGATTGGGGGACTGATCTCGGCGACCCTGCTCACGCTCTTCGTACTTCCGACCCTCTATGCCCGCTATGGCAGCCGGGAAGCCGACCTGCGGGAAGATCATTTGCAGTACGACGACAGCCTATCTGCGAGCACCCCCTAATGATCAGCACGACAAGACGCGCGGCACGCAAGGCTGCGGTTCTGTTGAACCGGCGGGCGACCATGCTGCTCGCTGGCGCCCGGGCGCCGATTCTCGACGACTTCGTGAACAGGTTGCCACATTGCCCGGCGATTCACATCGTAAGGGATCAGAATTCTAAAAATCTGGATCCAGGTCCAGCCCGGAACGGATGAGGTGCTCGTCACCGGAAGCGCCCAACGAGCCGGGACGAGCAGAGTCGTAAACCGCGGGCATCTTCACGCTTCCGCCGACATCGTCGGTGGAAGCGAGTCGATCATCGCAGACGCGCGCTAGACCTGTCCGATTTCCCCGTGCGTTAGATATTCCGCCCGGTTCGGCGTATCTATACCGATTTGAACATCTATCTGCTCCGCAACCGCTTGGCTGGAGTGGGTGGAAATCGCTGCCGGAGAACATGACAACGTCCTCTTCCGCCTCGGCCGGGCAGCCGTTTCCGAAGGGGTCACGCCGTTGGCGTTCCACTCCAGCAATTTTGACGCAACCCAGCCGATCGGAGGGACCGACTCATTCTACTGCGCGCTTGGGCCCCGATCCGGTAGTTGCAGCACGCTAAGCGCCAATCCTTTCCTAGACACACCCGTCGGCTCGCCGTCATCATATTACGTCCTTATTACGCGAGACGAAATGCGGCTCGACGTAACGCGGCATATTACGCCGCCTTTTGGCGTAAGTGGCTGGAATTACTAGGAAAACTGGAGCGGGCGAAGGGATTCGAACCCTCGATCGCCGAGCTATGCCGCAAGGAAGGCATTGCCCAGAGCCTGTATTACACCTGGTCGAAGGAGTTCATGGAAGCTGGCAAGCGCCGCCTGGCCGGCGACACCGCCCGTGCCGCGACCACCGGAGAGGTCCAGGACCTGCGCCGCGAAGCCCGGGCCCTGAAGGAATGCGTGGCCGATCTGACACTGGAAAACCGTCTGCTCAAAAAAAGCATGGTCGCGGATGGGGGCAACGACGAATGAGATATCCCGCATCCGAGAAGCTCGAGATCATCAGAACCGTCGAGCAGTCGCACCTGTCGGCCAAGCGCACGCTGGACCAACTCGGCATCCCTCGTCGGACATTCTACCGCTGGTATGATCGCTACCTCGAAGGCGGGCCGGAGGCGTTGGAAGATCGGCCATCGGCGCCGAGCCGGGTGTGGAACCGCATCCCGGCGGGCATCCACGACCAGATCATCGAGCTGGCGCTGGAACAGTCTGAGCTGAGCCCCCGGGAACTGGCCGTGCGCTTCACCGAAGGGCAGCGCTACTTCGTGTCGGAATCCACGGTTTACCGCCTGTTGAAGGCCCACGACCTGATCACCAGCCCGGCCTATGTCGTGATCAAGGCTGCCGATCAGTTCCACACGAAAACCACGCGGCCGAACGAGATGTGGCAGACCGACTTCACCTACTTCAAGATCATCGGG
>NZ_JABWGQ010000054.1 GCF_014595975.1 Sphingopyxis sp. LK2115
CGGGTGACCGGCGCGGGGGCGATCCGGCTCAGTCGCCGGGGTTCCAGATAACGGCGAACGCGTCGTCGTCGTCCTGCCCGGCGGCGCGGCCGAGATTGGCGTAGAGGGTGCGGCCGCCAAGTTCGGGGGCCGACATGGCGAGGCGGACATATTCGCGCTGGCTCACCTCGCCGGTGCGGATCCAGCCGCCGCCCAGTTCGACGCCGTTCGACAGCACGCGGTAGTCGGGCTGGTCCCCGGTCTTACTGCGGTTGGGGATGATGGCGATCTCGGCATTGACCGAAAGCGTCTTCAAGGCGCCCCGGAACGAACCGTCGTTCTGGCGCTGGACATGACCGATTGAGGGCATTTCTCGTCTCCTTGCACATTCGCCCGACCCGATGCCGGGCGATGGGCGGACCGAAGGGACGGCCCTTGAGCGCGCTGCGAACCGCAGGCCGAAGCGAAGCGGAGGACCGGAAGCGCGGGGCTGATTTGGAGCGAAGCGGCCGCGAGGAGCGCCGCCAAAGCGGCGCGGGGAAATCAGTTCCGCGCGATGGTTTCGCGAGGCGCGCGACCGTCCCAGGTCATGCGCCCAAGGAGCCGGCGACGGGTTGGTGAGACACGAAAGGACGAGATGCGCGCGCGGACAGGAAGCCCAGTCCGGCGTCTTTCCGGGAAGCCATGATTGCTTTCGCGGCCACGAGGCCGCGGCTATAGCCTCACGGCGATGAACGAAGGAACGACGATTGCGGGGCAGATCGAACGGCTGATCGTGCGGCTGGACGGCGCGGCGGTGTGCGATGCCTGCGTGACTGACCGGCTCAACCTGTCGGTTACCGCACAGGCCAATGTCGTCACCTGCGCGCTCGGCGGCACGCGCGGATTCGAGCGGCAGAAGGACGAATGCACGTTATGCGGAAGCGCCCGGACGGTGATCCGCCGCACCGCCCGGTAGGTCAGGCGGCAGGGGTTTTCGGCACGCGAGCGCGCAGTGCGGCGCGATTTGGGCTAGTTGCCGTCGCCCGCGAGCGCGCGCGACAGCGCCTCGTTGGTCGCCTCGATCTCGATGCGGTCTGCGAAAATCGCGCACCAGCCGCCACCGAACTCCCCGATGCGGGGCTTGGAACAGGTCATGGCCCATTCAAAGCCGATCGGCCCCTTGGCGAGCGTTTCGGGGCAACATCGCTGGATCACCACCGCGATGGCAGCGGCATCGAAATCGTCCATGCTGGCGAAACACACGATCCGCGCGGATGGATCGTCGGGGCAGGTTTCAGCGATGAAATCGGCTCCGATGGTGGGAAATTCGGGATCGTTGAACGCCTCGCGAAACCCGCTCCACCGCGCGTTCGCATCGTCCGGCGGAAAGGCTGCGAGCAGCGCCGCGCTCGGCGGATCGGGCGCGTCGTCATTCGCCAGCGCGTAGCCAGCGTTTGCGACTTCCTCGATCAGCGCGCACTCGGCGGCGGTGCAGCGAAAGGCGAAGCTGCCCTGAATCCAGATGTCAGCCATTGCTCGCCTCCTCCCGTTCGGGCGTGATGACAAGCGGGGGCACCGCGAAGTCGGCCGCATCGAAATGCGCGATGATCGCCGCATAGCTACCCAATCGCTCGGCGGTGCAGCGCCCCATGAGGATATAGTCGTCCTCGTCGGCAGCGTAGCTTTGCGGTTCGCCGCTGCCGGTGAACACGGTGCGTTCCGCACCCCACTGGCAGGCATAGGCGCCCGACCAGCGCGCGAAGAAAAGCCCATGCGCGATGCAGAAGGCTTCGAGTCCCTCGAACCGCCCCCAGGCGACCTCGTGCGCCATGAGCGCCAAGGGCTCGCCCTCGGGCAGATCGCCGAGCGCGAAGGGTTCGCCGTCCCATTCGGTGGACAGCCCTTCGTTCGCGATGGCCTCGGCGAAGGCGGGAAGCTGGCTGGCGGGGAGCGTCCCGCCGATGGTGATGGATGCCGAAACACGGTCGGCCATGACAAGTCTCCTGTCTGAAATCCGCGCCGCGAGGGCCGCTTGCGGCCGAGCGGCGCGGCGATTTTATGGGGGACGGAACGGGCGGCGGGTGCGCCGCCGCCCGTCCAGTTTCATGCGGCTTCGCGCTCGGGCTGTTCCTGCGGCTCGGCCTTGGCAGGGGCCGGAAGCGCAATCACCGCGCCGGGGCCGGTCGGTTCCGGCTCGCGGTCGGGGCGCGCCGCGAGCACCTTGGCATGAGCCGCGACGGTGCCGACGCCGCCGCGCGCCGTATAGGTAGCGGGCGGGAACGCCATCCATTTCGGCACCCAACCCTCGACCTTGGGCCGCCCGTTCGCACCCTCCAGATGGTCGCGGACGATGCGCTTCAAGACCTTGCCCGGTTCCTTCGCATTGGCGGCGGCGACAGGTTCGCCCGCCACCTCGGCGACGATGCGGGTCAGCACCTCCTTGTCGCGGACACACTCGAAAAAGGCGTCGTCGGCCTGCCAGTAGCGGGCCATATCGACGCCGATCTCGCCGCCGACCGCCTCGATGGCGGCGCTGCCGCTGGCGAGCGTTTCGCCCATGACGATGACGATCACGTCCATTACGGCGCGGTCGGGCACGTCGAGCAAGCGCAGGAACACGCCGACCAGTCCGAAGTCGTCGCCGTTGCCGCCTGTGACGGTCGGTTCCTCGGGCGAGAAGCCGAGAAGGTCCAATACGGCGCGGCGCTTCGCGTCGAAGTCGGTTTCCGCGCGGCAAGTTTCGACGCTTTCGCGCACATCGTCGTTGCGCGCGGTCTGCGGCTCGGGCTTGACCGTCCACAGTGGCGACCCGACGATGACATGGGCGACCATCAAGCGCAGCGCGACCTTGGGATGACGGGTCAGCGAGGCGCGGACAGCGGCATGACGGTGCAGGTTGATATAGGTCTGCATCGTGCTCGTCACTTCGGGGCGCGGCACTTTGGGGCCGGTTTCGATTGCCTCGCCGCGTTCGAGCCGCTTGGCCTCCTTGCCCGTCACATAGCCTTCGTGGACCTCGACCTCGCCGCTTTCGCGCACATCTATATACACGCGCCCGCCCTTGCGCTTGGGTGCCTTGGCGAACTCATAGCGGTAGAAATATTCGCCGGGCGGGACGATCACCACGTCGAACCATCCGGCATCCAGATAGTCCTCCTTGCGCGCGTCGATTACGGCGTTCTGCGCGGTCCAGAACGCGTCGGCATCTGCAAAATAGCGGTCCTCGCCGAACAGATCGGCGACGATCGCAAGGCCGCTCGCATCGACGTCGAACAGGGCATGTTCGACCTTGATCGACTGCCCGCCGAACAGCCATGCCTTCAATTGCTGGCCGGTCGGGCAATAGGCGTCGTCATCGTCGTAGAGCGCCAGCCATGCCTTCTGCTGCTGCTTGCTCGCCAGCGTCAGATGCCGGACGGTCGCCGCGTTGATCTTCTCCTTGCGGTAAAGATCGCGGATGCGCGGAAGCAGGTTGCCGAGCGCTAGGATACGCTTCACGCCAAGCTCGGGAATGCCGAACGTCGCGGAGATATCCGCAATGTCGCGGCCCTCCTTGACCAGCCGTGCGAAGGTTTCCCATCGCGTCACCTCGTCGGGATCGAGCCGGGTGTTCTCGAGAAGCGATGCCTCGATGGCGTCGGCGTCGTCCCCGGCGTCGAGGATGGCGACGGGAAGCGGGCCGTGGTCGATGCCCTCGACAAGCGCGATGGCGTTCGCCGTCCAGCGCCGCCGCCCGGCGACGATTTCGTGGACGCCATTATCGTTGCCCGCCTGCGGGCGCACGATCAGCGGCACGATGACACCGCGCTTGCGGATCGAGGGCAGAATGTCGCCCACGTCCGGGGGCTTGGGTCCGTGCCGCATGTTCACCTTGGACGGAACCAGCTTGCTATGGTCGATAAAGTCGAGTTTCATTGGTCTGCTCCTTCTGGAGCGCCGGTCCCGTTTGTCTTGCTGGATGGGCGGGACCGGCACTCAATGCGGCGAAACGCGCCGCGCGTCATCCGGCCCCTCGATCATCAAGAGGCGGCGGAAGCTCGTTGCCGTTCCGGCTATCGGTGATGCGGCGAAGTTCGGCTTCGGCCAGAACGATTGCACCCATGCGCCGCGCGGTATCGGACCATAGCGAAAGCGGGGCCAGCGGCTCGAAATGCTCGTCGCGCTCGATGAACAGGCCGAAGGGCAAGCGGACGCCCGCAATCTCGGTAAGCGAGAACACGCCCATTTCCGGGCATCCGAACCCCAAGTCGGCGAGGCCGAACAGCGTGTCTCCATCGTCGTAAAGCTCGGTGGCGATCCACGTCGCCGCGCCGACCGGATTGAAGAATTTGACCACCGGGAACGGGTCGAACCGTTCGTCGCGCTGCTCGTGGAGGCGGCTGGCGCGCGCATTCGCGCGCAGCGCCGAAAGGATCGCATGGGGGAGCGTAATCATGCCGCTTCCCTCCCTTCGTCCTGCGTCTCGGCGTAGCGGGCAAGCAGCCAATCGGCGGCCTTGCTCGCGTGACTGGCCGCGCGAAAGATCGCGCGATTGTCCTCGCGCAGCACGTCGAGCCATGATGCCAGATAATCGGCGTGACGAACGGTCGGCACGATGCCGAGCGCGGCGCAAAGGAAGGCCGATCCCATCTCGGCGATCAATTCTTCGCGCGCATAGTCCTTGCTGCCGAACGCATTGCGCAGATTGCGATTGAGGCGCGACGGGTGGCCGCTGGCATGACAGAGTTCGTGCAGCGCCGTCCGGTAGAAATTGATCTGTTCGTGGAAGGCCGGTTGCGGGGGCACCTGCACATAGTCGGCGCTCGGGACATAGTAGGCCTTGTCCCCACCGATGCGGAAATCGACGCCCGATGCCGCAATGACCGCTTCGGCGATCGGCACGACTTGGCGTTCGGGAAGCGGTGCGGGGTCGGTGGCAAGGCCGGGGCGCAAGCCTTCGCACTGTGCGACGTTGAACACGGTGAAGCGTTTGAGGAACGGCACCGCGCGGGCTTCGCCGCCGGTCTGGCGCGCGCGTTCCTTCTCGGCTTCGGGGGTGAAGCGGTCGGCATAGACAACCCTTGTCCCGCGCTCGCCTTTCCTGACATTGCCGCCCGCCTCCAAGGCTTGGCGGAAGGTCAGCCACGATTGCGACGGATAGCCGTTCTCGATCACTGCTCCCCACAGGATCAGGACATTGACGCCGCTGTAATTGCGGCTGGTGAGCCCGTTGCGCGGGAGGCCGGGGGCGGCGGAGAAGCCTTGACCATTGGGGCGGCCCCAAGGCTGGACCCAAGGGAAGCGGCCCGCCTCAAGTTCGGAAACGATGCGGCCCGTCACCTCGTCGTAAAGATTGGCGCGCTCCGCCGGGGGCTGGCGTTTGCTGCCCTCTGCGCGCGCGCGTTGGCTGCCGGTCTGGTGCATGGCTATCCTCCAATGCCGCCCCAAAAACCCCAGGGCCTCCCCCGGAGCGGGGGTGGGCGGCGAATTGCGACCTGCCGGGCGCGGCCAGGAGGCGGTCCGCACCCGCAGGGCCGAAATGCAATGGAGGAGCCGGACCCGAGCGCAGTCGAAGGCCGGCTTGCGGGACGCCGGGCCGGGCCCAGAAGGGAGCGCCGCCCACCCGCGCGACGAGGGGAAGGCCCAACGAAAAATGCCGCCGCGCCGGTCAGGCGCGGCGACGACAGGCCGGAGCAAGGCTCCGGCATCCCGCCAGTCCGATCGTCACCTTTGGCCGGGACGCGCGAAGCGTGGCCCGGTGGAGCTTGGCGAACGGATGTGAGCCTAGCGGAATAGAGCGGAGGTCGCGCCGCAGGCGCGAGGCGCCTGAAAACCCGGATGCGTCAGGTCAGACCCTGCCGTCTTGAAGCACTCTCGTCGTGGTCGCCATGCGCGCGGTGACACGAGGAGCGAGCACTCGGCCCACTGGCCCCAACAGATCAACCGTGCAGCGGGGATCCGTTCGAACCGGTGCGAGCGGTCATCGCGGGCAACAGGCTCATCATGGTGGCACCGGCGATGATGATCGCGCCGACCGCCGCGGCGATGCCGGTCGCGGTCGGCCCCGCACCGCCGAGCTGCATCAGGCTGGAGACGACACTGCCGCCGGCGATCCCGGCGGGCACGGCGAAGAGAAGCGCGATCGCTCCGCGAAGCGGAACGGGCAACCGCGACGCGATGAGCATGCGTCCGATCAGCAAGACCGCGACGCCGACGACGAGGCCGAGAAGCAGACCGAGCAACGGCCCCAGTTCGCCACCCCCCGCCCACAGAAATGCGGCCGCACCGAGCCCGACCGGGAGTGCGAAGACGGCGAGCCGGAACATCGCCCAGGCGAAGAGGACGATGCCGGTGGCCGACAGGATCAGACCGAGCAACATCACGACCAACTCCATAGGCTCGGAACATAGCAGAAACACGATTCGGCATGAAGCCCCGATCGGCTCGCACTATGGGCGGTCTGGCGCGTTCTTCTCGGGCGACGTCGATCGCAGCGCGACGAACAGCGTGGCCGCACCGGCTTCGCTCCGGCCGGCAGGGGGCCGGTCGCCGATCGCGAAGAAGATGGCATTGACGGTACGCGGCGTTGCACTGGCGGCCGTGACAGCCGACCGGGAATTGACGGGCACTCCGGCGACGCTCGCGAGATAGGCGCGGGTCTCACCGGGCAGCGCGCGGCCGGTCCGCACGTGCTCGGCATAGCGTGCCGGTCCCGCGTTATAGGCTGCGAACAGTCCGGGATAACCGAAGCGGTCATACATCAGACGAAGATAGAGCGTCCCCGCCAATATGTTGTCGCGCGGGCTATGGGGATCACGTCCGAGCCCGAGCCGCGCGCGCATTTCGGACCAGGTGCCGGGCATGAGCTGCATCAGTCCCATCGCGCCGGCGTGGCTGGTGATCGGGCGCCCGTCCAGCACCGTGCGCCCGCCGCTCTCGGCGCGCATGACGCGCTCGATCCATTCTACCGGCACGCCGAAACGCGCCGAGGCTGCCTCGATATAGGGCCGCCAGTGAACGACCGACTGCGCGTCAGCCGGTGCCGCCGCCAGCAGCGCCAGGGCGGTGATGGCGACCCTCAGCCCAGCCACAGCAGTCGCACCTCGCCGATGACGTCGCCGCGCGATGTCGGTCCGAAATAACGCCCATCGAACGAATCCGGGCTGTCCATCAGCAGGAACAATGCGCCCGAACGCAACATCACGCAGCCATTCCACCACGGCATCGGACGGCCGCGGCCATCGGCTTCGCGGCGTTCGGCCACCGGGTGGCCGTTGACATAGATCTCCCGCCCGCGCGCACAGACGCGATCGCCGGGCGCGGCCGCGACGCGCTTGACCAGCGGGATATTGATCGGAATGTAGCGCCGCTCGGCGGCGAGCCGGCGCCAGCGGTCGGGCACCCGGACCAGCACCATGTCGCCCGATGCGATGTCCTGCCGTCCGCTGACGGCATAGAGACCGATCGGCGCGCTGGCCGATGCGTTCCAGACCAGCCACGGCGTTGGCGGCAGCGCGATCGTGGTCGCCAGCGCGGCCGCGCCGAGACCGATCAGCGCGGTGGGTTTAGCCGGCAGACGGGAGGGTAGCAGCCTAGCCATTGCCTCCCTCCCGCATGTTCGCGCGCGACCAGGCCTCGATATCGTCGATATGGTAGCGCCAGACGGTGCCATGCTTTCGGCACGGCGGGCCGCGCCGCTCCCGGCGCATCTTCTTGAGCGTGTCCCCCGCGAGACCGAGATGGAACGCGGCCTGCTTGGTTGTCAGAAACGGGCAATGCTCGCGTGCCCGCCGAGCGCGCTCCGCGGCCGACGACGCCGTGGCTCCACCGTCCACAGCGGATGAATCCGCCTCGATCCGTGTTCGCGCGCCGCCGCCTGCTTCGGGGTTTGGATCGTGTGTCATGAGTGCAGCGCCCGGTCCGACGAACCCGCGTTACCCGCCGATCAGGCCCGCACGCGCGGCTTCCTGTTCGGCGACATAGGCATCCAGCATGTCGGCCTGGCCGGGGAGCAGCGCGTCGATCGCAGGGAGGCCGTCGATATCGTCCCGGTGAAGCAGCACGGACGGGCACTGGCCTTCGACATTGCCGAGATTGGGGCGATGCTGGGCATAGCCGATGAGCGCGGCCAGATCGGGATCGAACGCTCGAGCGATGGCGGGCGGATAGACGAGATACTGATTCTCGAACGTCCGCAGCCATCCGAGGCAATAGGAGGTGATGACCGCGCGGCGCACATGATCGGACTGGTTAGCGCCGGCACCATGCAGGATCGATCCGAGGAACAGCAGCGCGGAGCCGGGTGGCATTTCGGCGGCGACCGGACGTGCATCGCCCGGTTGCGATGCCGCATCGTGATGGCTGCCCGGCCAGACCAGCGTCGCGCCACTCTCCAGCGTGAACGGATCGATCGGCCAGATGACGTTGATCTGATAGTGCATCCCGGTCTTGACGCCGCCCCAGAGATCCTGGTCGCGGTGCGGCACCTGCGCGAGCGCGCCGGGATGGATTTCGATCGCCTGGGTGAGGTTGAGAACGATACGATCGCACCATTCCCCGAGCACCGTTTCGGCGATACCGCGGATGATCGGGTGCAGCACAAGGCCGGCGATATGCCGTGAACGCCGCAACAACGCGCCAAAGCGCTTGGTGCGGGCTCCGTAGAATCCGCCTTCGCAAAAGGGCGTGGCGACGAAGCGCGGTGCGAGTTCGGCTTCGAGCGCGGTGATTAGCTCGGTCGGCACGGCGTTATCGACAATGACATAACCGTCGGCGAGCAGCATCGCGGCGAGGCGGGCGGGGTCGTGCATCGCCATTCCCTTCACGCGGCTCTTGCCGCCGCATCGGGAGTGATCGCACCCGGTACATAGATGCCGTTCGACGCCAGCAGCGCAGGCGTACCGGCGCAGATCTCGATGCGGAACGCTCCAAGGAACGCGCCATCGATGCGGCGCGCGGGGCCGAGCGGCGCTGCGCGCCAGCCCATCGCCAAAACCTCCTCGCGAAAAGCAGCGGTCACGACGCCGGTTAGCATGGTGATTCCGCTGCCGAGCGCATGATCGACCATCGCCGAGATGAGCCGGTTGCGGACACGCAGGCGTCCGGGGGCGCCCAATCGTTGCGGCAGGCAAAGTCGCGTAATCTCGCGAACCTGCTCCCCCCGGGGCGCATCGCACTCGCAGAGCGACGCGAAACGATCGGCGAGAAGATGTGCGCCCTCTGTCGATAGCAGCCGCATCGACCCCTGGTGAATGCAGCCATCGTCGGTGGCGATCAGATAGACCGCCTTGTCGCCGTCATAGCTGTCGATTTCATAGCGGCCGCCGACGACCGGAACATCCCAGCCCAGCAGATCGACGAACAGGGTCTTGCGGTCCTCGAACATCGAGGCGGCGCGCGCATCGGTAAGCGAGCACCCTTTGACAATATGGATCATGGCAGTAGCTCCCGTTCAAATTGAACAGTCGCGAAGGGAGCAGAGATGAAGGGCTCAAACAGTCGTCAATATTGAGGATGCGGCGATCCCGCTCAGAACCGCGGGACGATCTCCTCGATGCAGACGATTCCGCAGGCGAGCGCGATCGCCGGGAGCTGCGCGCGGGAATAGATTCCGAAATGTTCGCGCAGGTCACGCATGTAGGTGCGCACTGTCGTCGGGGCGATGTTCATCATGATCCCGATCTCGACGTCGCTCTTGCCCATCGCCGCCAAGCGAAAGCATTCGAGCCGCTTTGGGCTGAGATGGGGTAATTTCAGCGGGCGCGCCGGAAAGCCGTGCAAGCGCCGCGCCTCGGTAAACGCCTCGCTCGCCATCAGCGTCGCGATCCGGCAGATATGCGATGGCGGCAATTGCCCGTCGCGCGTTGCGAACGTACAGCATCCGGGCGGCTCGCCGGCGACGCCAATCGGAACGGTGAGGCCGTTGCGCAGGCCATGACGCGCGGCTTCGCGCACGATGCGCGCCTGTCGCCGCGTGAAGCCGCCCAGCAGTCGCTCCATTTCGTGCCAGCAGAACGCCCGGCTTGTCGAGCGCGCCGCGAGCAAGGCGGGATCGTCGCGGTAATAGCCTTCGGCGACGAAAACGTCGCCCCAGCTCTGGAAATTGTCCATGCGGAAATATCGCCCACCGGGCTGAAAGAAGGCCATGCTCTGGACGATCGCGAGCCATGGGAGGCCGAGCTGGCGTGCGGCGGCCTCGCTGCAACTGAACAGCTCGCGATCACTGTTCGCGCGCCTGGCCTGCTTAATATAGGCATCGAGGTCGCGAAACGGCACCGAGGGGCACTCCTTTCGACGCGCGCGTTGCGGGCGCGTCTATCGGGCGCGTGGTTCCAGCCCACGCGCGTGCAGCCCCCGATGATTTACTTGGTCTTGCTCGGCCGCCCCGTCGGCTTGTGCGGATGGCGCCGGAGCGTCACCGCCGGGCGCGCCAGTATCGCGCCGATTTCCAGTTCGTCGTCCGAAACGATCGAGATCGATATCCGGCCGGACAAGAGATAGACGGCATTAACGCCGAGTGCCTTCGCGAGCCGCTCCATTGCTTTCAGCGTCGGGCTCGACCGGCCATTTTCGATCGCACTCAGATAAGAGCTGCTCGTGCCCGCATCATGGGCGAGCGCTTCTTGCGTGATGCGCATCGCAAGCCGCAATTTCCTGAGATTCAAACTGAAGGACTTCGACGCATCCATAAGGGCGTAAGTTCACGCCCTGCGACCATTACTCCACACTGGATACAGGTTGGAGTTATTATCTATATTATTACATTTTTACAAATATTTAAATGAGATTCCCGAACAACGCGCACTCAACTCTGATGCGGATTCTCAGGCGCGCCAAAAGACCGCATTCGGACGGTCGAATCGGTCGATGACCGAAGCCCTCACGCCAGGACATTGGCCGTGGCCGCCGCAGTGGAAATCCCATCGGCGTCGTCACATCCGGGGCGAGCATTGATTTCAAGCGCCGAGCGAATCACGATGCGAACAACGTCCCGTGGACACGTCCGCAATCGCCGTTCCGGCGTGGCGTACAGGAATCATCGGATAGTTTGACGTGCCTGTGTGTCGTTGTCTCCTTTGATTTGAATGCAGCGCAGCGAAGCGGAGCGTCGCATTGGTTCATAGTTATGAAATCACCGTTCGTGTCGGGCCGCTGGCCGCCCACCATGCCAACCGACTACTCGCAACAGTCGGTTCTGGCGGTAATCCCGCAGCGGTCCGGTTTGCTCCAGCCCCGCCGAATTGTACTCGGATCTTCATGATGCAGCGGGATCGGTCCGGGGATCGGTAGTGACGAGCCCGAAAAACGTGGCGCCGGCATTGCCTGGAGGATATTGTCGATCTCCCGATAGACGCCTCGCGCTGCCATATGAGGATGGCGCGCCGCTTCGTCCGGATCAAGCACGGGGGCAAAGCAGGCATCGCTGCCTTCCAGCAGTGTGCGCCATTCTTCCCGTGTCCGCATGGCGAATATCTCGCTAAAACGCTGCTTGAGCTCGGGCCAGGCATCACGATCATAGCCGTCGTCAAAACTGCTATCGCCGGCCAACCCCAGCTTTTTGCAAAGCAGCGCATAGAACTTGGGCTCGAGTGATCCGACTGAGATGAAATTCCCGTCGGCGCACCGATAGGTCGAGTACCAGTGAGGGCCGTCAAGGATGCTGCAGCCGCGTATGCTGGCAACCTGGCCGGCGGCCTTCAGGCTCAGGAGCAAGTTCATCATGTGAGCGCTCCCATCGACGATCGCGGCGTCAACCACTTGCCCATTCCCGGTATCCCGCGCGTGCATTGCCGCTGCGAGGACGCCGATGGCCAAATAGAGCGCTCCACCCCCAATATCGCCTACCAGGCTTGGCGGCGCCATTGGCGGTTCACCGGGATGCCCAGCATACCAAAGGGCTCCTGACAGCGCGATATAGTTGATGTCATGGCCGGCCGCTTGGGCGAGAGGTCCCTGCTGCCCCCAACCCGTCATGCGACCGAATACAAGGCGGGGGTTACGCGCTAGGCAAACCTCGGGACCAAGGCCGAGCCTCTCCATCACCCCAGGCCGCATGCCTTCGATCAGTACATCGCCCCTTTGGACGAGATCCAGGACATGCGCGACGCCTTCGGGGGACTTCAGATCCAAGGCAATTACACGTTTCCCGCGGTTCACAATGGCGCCGCTGCCAAGATCGATATTTTCGGAGTTAGGGCTTACGCGTTCAATGACGACGACATCGGCGCCAAGGTCGGCCAACAGCATTCCGCAAAACGGCGCCGGGCCGATGCCCGCAATTTCGAGTATTTTGAGGCCTGCAAGCGGACCAGTTTTCGTCATTCAGGCATACCTGCGTCTGAGACCTTGGCGCTTTGATCCAGGCCGTTTCGCCGCTCCAGATTTCGAGACGGGTTGCAGTCGTGCTGGGCGGCAGTGTCGAAAGTAAGATTGGCAAAATGACCTTGATTCGCCTAATTCATTCTCTGGAGCAATTATTCCTGTGGGGCATGTCCATGCTCGATTCTCGCCTCAAGCATGCCGTCGCGGTTGGTCAGCTTCGTTCCTTCTCCAGGGCAGCGGATGCGGTTGGTGTCACGCAGTCGGCGGTGACCAAGAGTGTCGCTGAACTCGAACGGCATCTTGGCTATTCCCTTTTCCATCGGACCTCACGGGGCGCGATGCCGACAGAGGAGGGACGCGAATTTATTGATCGCGCAGCGCGCTTGCTTGCCGACGCAGCTGAACTACTCGGAGATACAGCCCGCCGCGCCGACGCCTATGCGGGCCCGCTTCGAATCGGACTGTTCCCAGGGTCAATCGACTGGTTGCTCACCCAACCTCTGGTTTCTTTGCTGCGGCGCCATCCGGCAGTGCGCGTCGAAGTCGTTTCGGGCAACAGCGAAAGGGGCGTGCGACTCCTGTCGCGCGGCGATATCGATGTCGCCTTTGGACTTGAAGCGGCCTTTGCACGCTGGCCGGAATTCAAGTGCGAGCGGGTCGCCTCGATCGAAATACTGCCTTTTGTGCGGAACAATCATCCCATTCTGGGGATAAACCCGACCAGCAAGGAGCCGCTGGTCCAGTTCGAATTCGTAGTGCCCTCATCTTCCGAACCCTACACATCGATCATTCAGCAGATGTACGAAAAAAGCGGTAAGCGTCCCGCTGACTGGATCCACATGACAGACTATTTTCAATTGGTTCGACGGATCGTTGCCACATCCGATGCTATCGGGATGGTTGCAAAACAGTTCACCGAGAACTCATGGTTTCGCGCCAATTTCGTGGCCTTGGAGGGAATCGGTTTATTCGATCCATTGACGCTTTGTTATGCTGTGCGTAGCCGCTGGCAGGTAAAACCGGCTGGCCGTGCGCTCGTCAGCCTTGTTCGTCAGGCATGGCGCACCGCATCATCGGATTAACGGCAAGGGGGCGGGGTGCGATCGGAAATCCGCTGCATCCGTCGCGATCAGCTAGAGCATTTCGCGCAGAAGTGGGAACCGGCTTTCCGGCAGGAAATGCTCTAGCAAATTGATCTTGGGCATTTTCCGAGTTGGCGGGTGATTCCACTCCCTCGAAAATGGCCTAGAAGCTAATCGCCACTTCTCCGCCGATGACGCGCCCCCTGTTTAGCGGTGAAAGGCTTGCACCCGTGCCCCCGAAGGCCGCCGGCAAAGGTGTATCGCCGCCAATCGTCACCTCATTCAGGAGGTTTCGGCCATAGATGGAGAAGCGCCAGTGCTTGTTGTCGGTCGCCAATGTGAGGCTCGCATCGAGCATATCGGCGCCCTGAAGGAAGCCGACGTTGTTGTCGGTGAATGCCGCCTTGTCGCGATGCGTGAAGCTGACACGCGCCGTTGCTGTCCCCAATTCGCCAAGCTGCTGATCATAAGTCAGCCCTACGCCATAGGTCCATGGCGACAGCCTTGGCAATTTGAGCGCACGATCCACATCGTTGATGACGCCATCACCGCTGAGGTCGAACTGGACGTTGCGATACTGGCCATTCACGTAGCCGAGCTGACCCGAAATCACGAGGTTGGACAAAAGAAAAAACTGCCCCTCGGCCTCGACGCCTTTGATTGTGGCGTCGGCGGTGTTCCGTATGACCTGGCTGACGCCAAGCGGTCCGGGCAGGTTGATCTCGCGCTGCAGGTCCTTCATGCGATTGTAGAAGGCCGCCAGGTTGATCCGGTGGCGCCCGAATTGCTTCTTGGCGCCGAGTTCGAAACTGTCCTGGGTCTCTTGATTGAATGGCCCCGGCGGCACAGCGGGATCGGTGTTGCGCAAATTATATCCGCCGCTGCGGAACCCGCGCGTGTAAAGGCCATAAATCTGCGTGTCGTCATCCGGCTTCCACTGAAGGCCGATTTTCGGCGTAAACCCTCGCCATTTTGCCGCGTCGGCGAAATTGGTTGCACAGATCAGCGTGTCTAGATTGCAACCATTTGCGCGTAAGGCCGAGACCCGAACGGCTTTGCGTTCCCAACTATACCGCGCGCCGAGATTCAAGGTCAGCGTATCGGTGAAATGCCAGTCGGTCGAAGCAAAAATGCCCCATGTTGTCTGGTCTTGCGTACCCCCACCGGAAACGATCCGAGCACCGCCCAAAAGATTCCGCAGCTCGGCGTAACGAAGATCCTGGGAAAAATAGTATAGACCGGTTGTCAATTCGACGTCACCGAACCTTCCGGCATAACGAAGTTCGTCGCTGAGTTGATCCTGGTCGATTTCGAAAAAGGCATGAAAGAAGGACTGTGGTGTTCCATCGATATCAGCGCCCGCGGAGGATCGGAATTTCCGATAGCCAGCGATGTTGGTGAAGACGCCTTCGCCCAGACCGACATCGATGTTGGTTTCCACGATCGCCTGGTCCCATTTGGCATCATAGAAACCTGGGAAATTGATCGAAAACCTGAAGCTGTCGCGGGGAAACAGCGCGTGACTCTGGACAGGGGCTCCATCGCTTTCGACATCGCCATGCTCATAGCGGAGATCCATTCGGAAGCGGTCGCCACCCTTGAGCGAAAGTGCCGGGCGAATGATAAGGTCATGTGATTTACCGAAGCTGCGATTGTCGAAGCGGTTGCGAAACCAGCCATTGTCGTCGCTGTAGTAGACGGCCAATTTGGCAGCCAAAACGTCATCGACGATAGGTCCGGTAACCGTGCCGCTTACGGTCTTTTTCAGTCCCGTTTCAATGGATAGCTTGGCTTTGGCTCCAAAATCGAAGCTGGGCCGCGTGGTCCGCACAACCACGGCACCGCCGGTAACGTTGCGACCGAAAAGCAAGCCTTGCGGTCCACGCAGAACTTCGATCCCCTCAAGGTCGAAGTTGTCCAGCACGACACCAGCGTTGATGCCGAGGTAAATACCGTCAGTGAAAACGCCTACGGTGGGGTCGATCGATGGGATCGTGCTGTTGATGCCGAGGCCCCGGATAGTGAAATTGGCATAGCCCGGTGCCGTACCCACATCCTCGAGCTGGACGTTGGGAACGTCGTAGCTCAGACTTTGAAGATTCTGGACGAACTTGGCATCCAGCTGCGCTTCACCAAAAGCCGTGACCGCCATCGGTACTTTCTGCACGCTTTCGCCATAGCCCTTTTTGGTGGCGGTAACGACAATGTCCTCAGCCAGCGCTTCCGTGGCGCTCCCGGTTTGGTCGTTCGCCTGGGGCGTTGCTTCCTGGGCAAATGCTGTTCCCGAGCACAACAACGCGGCAGAAGCCAATAGACATCCTCTCATGGCTGATCCTCTCTTCCCAGGAGATATTGTGTAGTTCATGCCGTTTGGCGGCATTTGAGGGCCGTCGTCCAATTCAATTCGCTGCAGAACTATTCCTGCTGCTCATCGATATCTGGCGGCAGCACGACGCCATCGGCAGCCCGACGGCCGCTCAAAAATATCATGGTAATTCATCGGGTTGATTACGCTCTCAGCGCCCGTTCTACCGCCTCAAGGCTGTCATTCAGCCCGAGCGGGTGCTCGGCATCCGTGAAGTCGACAATTCTACCCCAGTGCCGGGCGACATCATCGAGCGTGAACGCCCTGTCCGCTCCGAAGGCGTGCCCAAGCGCGCGCTCCCACCTAAGCTTGGCGATATAGCCGGCTCCAACTTCAAAAAGCCCTTTGGTTTCGCTGCAATTCTCGTGCGCAAGCCAACCGACCAATGGACTGATCGCTTCCGCTCTGAGATTGGCGAGAAACTCTTGTGGAAAGGCAGTCGCGGTCATACGCGATGCGGCGATTGGGGCGATCGTATTAACCTGGATGTTTCTGGACCGCCCCTCCTCCGCCAGCGCGTTCGCAAGCCCCAATATTCCGAGCTTGGCTGCGGCATAGTTGGCCTGACCGAAGTTGCCGTAGATTGCGGCTGCAGACGTGGTCATGACGATGCGGCCATAGCCCTTGTCGCGCAGTATCGGCCATGCTGCCTGCGTCACTGCCCGCGTCCCATTCAGATGGACCCGCTGAAGCAGTGTCCAGTCTTCGTCGGTCATTTTGTGGAAGCTCACATCGCGCAGGATGCCGGCATTGTTGATGACGACGTCAACGGTTCCGAAGTTGTCAACCGCGGCTTGGATGATCAGCGCGCCCTCCTCGACCGACGCATAATTTGCCACCGCCTGACCGCCCGTGGCTCGAATTTCGTCGACCACATTGTCAGCGGCTGTGGAGCAGCTGCCGCTCCCTTTCTCGTCGCCACCCAGATCATTCACCACCACCTTGGCTCCGCGCCCGCCAAACATCAGCGCGTACTGGCGCCCAAGTCCGCCTCCGGCTCCGGTCACAACCACTACCCTGCCATCGAAACGAAGCTCTTCGTCCATCGCTTGTCTGCCTCTTTTACCTGAGCGACGCATCTGCGCATTTGATCCTGTGCGAGTCAGGCACGCGGCTCCATTTCCGTCGACGCTGTCGTTTTCGTCTGAGCCTTACCGAAAGGCTTGAATGCCGGTCAGGGCGCGCGAAACAACAAGCTTTTGAATCTCCGTCGTGCCATCGGGGATGGGGCAAATGATCGCCTCACGCACCAGCCGCTCAACGATGAATTCGCGGGTGACGCCGTTGCCGCCATGGATCTGAAGCGCATCGCGCGTCGCTTCGATCGCCATTTCGGTGGCGTACCACTTGGCCATCGAGCATTCCGTCTCTGCGCGCGTGCCCGCCTGGACGAGGGATATTGCCCGGTGCGTCAACAGACGGGCTGCGTCGATCTTGGTCGCCATGATGGCGATCTTGTCGGCGATCAGCTGATGGCCGGCGATCTTCTTGCCATGCTGCGCGCGATCGCGAGCGTACGCGATCGCCTCATCCATTGCTCGCCGTGCGATGCCGATACTCCACATCGCCATATGGCAGCGGGCAATCTCGAACACTTGCAACGTATTGCGCAATCCATCGCCGACCCGGCCGATCGTGTTTGCCACCGGTACGCGGCAATCGGACAGGAATATCTGTGCAGTCGATTGGCCGTTGAGCGCCATCTTCTGGATATCGCGCACCTCATACTCACTCTCGTCACGATCGACCAGGATGTGAGTGACTTCATTTTCGCCAGTCTTGCACGTACAGATGAAGATGTCCGAGTAGGCTCCGTTGGTGATCCAGGTCTTTTCGCCATTGATGACCCAGAAATCGCCGTCTCGTACGGCGCGTGTCTTGATGGCGGCGACGTCCGAGCCGACATCGGGCTCCGAGATGCCGAGCGAAACGAACTTCTCGGCCGCGACGAGGTCGGCAAGATAGCGTTGCTTGATCGTCTCCGGGGCGAAGCGGCGGATGAGTTCTGCGCCAACCGCGTTGATGAAGCCGGGTATGGCCACATCGAGCGAGGAATAGGCGATCTCCTCGAAAATGAGCAGATGAGTGAGCCATCCCATATCAAGCCCGCCCCATTGCTCCTGATGCGGTGCGGTAATATGGCCATAGCCGGTCAGTGCTTGAGTCCATTCCTTCATGAGCGGTTTGGGGATGAATCGCTCCCCATGCCGGCGGATTTCCGGCTCAAGCTTGTTGTCGAGAAAGCGGCGGACGGTTTCCACCGCCATGCGTTGTTCATCGGACAGCTCAAAGTTCATATCGTGACCCCGTGTTTCCCTAGGCGCGCTCTGACAACTACCGGCCCAGGATCGTGACGGCGACCACCGCCTCTTCCACCCCGATGAAACCTCCGCCGTTCTGCGCGATCGCGAACCGGGCATTCGGAACCTGTCGATCTTCCGCCTCGCCGCGCAATTGCAGCGCAAGCTCGTAGATTTGGCCGAGCCCGGTGGCGCCGATCGGATGTCCCTTGCATTCAAGCCCGCCCGACGTGTTTACCGGAATACGCCCACCCAGCGCCGTCTCACCGCGCTCTGCCGCGAGTCCGCCCTCGCCAGGCGGCGTCAGGCCGAGCGCCTCGATTTCAATGATCTCGCCAACCGCCGTGGCGTCATGCACCTCCGCGACGCCAATATCTTCTGGCCCCACGCCGGCCATCGCATAGGCCCGGTTCGCCGCAAGGCGGCTGACATGGTGGTCATAATCAAAGGGATCGCGCGCGGCGCCGGTTTGCAGCACAGACGCCAGGATTCTTAGCGCCCTGTCCGGGGCTGCCGACAGTTTGCGCCGACCGGCTTCGCTGCAGATGATCGCAGCGGCGGCGCCGTCGCTGATCGGGGAGCACATCGGCAGTGTGAACGGGTAAACGATCGGAGGCGCAGCGAGTACACTTTCGACGGTATATGGGAGGCGATACTGGGCAAGCAGATTGCGCGTCGAATGCATGTGATTTTTCGCCGAGACGGCCGCGATTTGCGCTTGCGTCGAGCCGTAGGTCTTCATGTGCGCGCGTGCCATCGCGGCGTATACATCCATGAAAACGCTGTAAGGCTGACTCGATGTCGTTCCTTCCGGAACATCGACGCCATTGCCCATGGCCAGCAGCTGCGCGCGGCCCGACTCGGTTTCATGCACGTCCCAAGCGCCATCGAATGCACTGAACATGAGCGCCTTGTCGGGCGAGTACATCTTCTCCGCGCCGAGCGCGAGTACGACATCCGCTGCCCCCGATCGAACATAGGCGGCGGCCATGTGCAAGGCCGTGGAAGCCGTCGCACATGCGTTTTCGACATTCACCACGGGAACGCTTGAGATGCCCATCGCTCGCGCCACGATTTCGCCGCGGATCATGTCCTGGCCCTCCATATGCCCCTGGACGCAATTGCCGAAGAAGATGGCTTCGACATCGCCGGCGGTGCATCCTGCGTCGGAAAAGGCCTGCGACGAAGCTTCGGCGCAGAGCATTTTCAGGCTCTTGTCGAACTGTTTTCCGAACGGGGTCATCCCAACCCCCATGACGAATATGTCGGTCATTCGTTGATCCATTCTTCCAATGTGTTCCGCATCCGATCAGGTCTCACCGGTCGGAAAAATCGGGCTTCCGCTTCTCCCGGAATGCCGCCAGTCCTTCGACAATGTCGTTGGACAAGGCGTAAGCAGCCATGGCTTCGAGTTCCTGACGCAGCCCGACTTCGAGCGAGCTATCCTGCGCAGCGCGGACTAGCTGCTTCATGTAGGCGAGCCCTGGCCGGCTCTTTTCTGCAAGAGATTCTACCAGCGCTTGCGCTGCCGCAATGAGATCCTCGGGAGCAACCAGTTGGGTCACGAGTCCGGCTTCCTTCATCTCGGCAGCCGAGATGGTCCCGCCGGTCATCATCAGATGTTTCGCACGCGCTTCGCCGATCTTCCTAGGGAGTCGAACCGACCCTCCACCGCCGGGCAACAGGCCGTAATTTGCATGGGCGTCGCCAAATCTGGCCGGGTGCGCGGCAATGACGAGATCACAGCACAACACCAGTTCCAAGCCGCCGGCGAGCGTAAGGCCGTTGACCGCCGCAATTATCGGAAGGCGCGACGTCTCGATCCTGTTAAAAGCCTGACCGAGCCGCGGCAGAAACAGATTTAAGCGTTCGGCGAGAGTTTGTCCGCCTGTTCCATCGCCAATTGCGAGCAGATCCGCGCCAGCGCAAAACGCCCGTCCGGCGCCGGTAAGAATGCAAGCGCGCACCGTCGCATCTGCTTCCGCTGCCTCGATCGCTGCGGCGAGTTCCTCGGCCAAAGCCAACGACAGACTGTTCAACGCTGCCGGCCGGTTGAGGGTCACCCAAAGCGCTGGGCCGCGTTGCTCAACCAGGATGTATTCATAGTCCATTGCAGTCTCCCGCGCGCCGGCAGGCGGTCACCGGAATAGAGGATGTGGCTAGGATGGCTGCGTCGGTCATGCCCCCGAAATGCGCCGGTCCTGGCCCGCCCAATAGGGCTCTCGAAGCTTTGAACGAAGCACCTTTCCGACATTGCTCAACGGCAGTGGCTCGGCGGTAAAAACGACCTTGCTTGGCTTTTTTGCGGAGCCCAGACGCTGGCGCACCAAATCTATTATCTCGGTCTCCGTGATTTGTGCTCCGGGCTTGACACGCACCATTGCAAGCGGCGTTTCACCCCATTTTTCATGGGGCACGCCAAAGACCGCGACCTCGAGTACACCGGGATGGTCGGCAATTACGTTTTCGATTTCGGTGGGATAGATATTGAAGCCGCCTGACACGATCATGTCGTTGTTGCGATCGAGCAGATACAAAAATCCGTTTGTGTCGATCATGCCGACATCGCCGGTTTTGACCCAGCCATCTTCCATGCGCCGGGCGGTTTCCTCCGGATCGTTCCAGAATTCCTCCATCTGGCCATTTTCGAACCGTGCGACGATCTCGCCGGGCTCGTTTGGTCCCAGCACCTTTCCGTCCTCGTTACGGATTTCGATATCGGCGCCACTCATGGGACGTCCGACCGCCCGAATTGGGGCAGAACCTTCAAATTCGCCGAACCACTCGTTGGGCCCCATAGACGCGATGGGCAGGATTTCGGTCTGTCCATAGGCCGAATGAAGAACATGATTCCCGAATATCTGGCACGACTTGCGAAGCGTCGGCTCGGAGATCGGCGCTGAAGCACTCAGCAGAAACTTCAAATTCGGAAAGTGGCGGCCATATGCCCCGTCGTGATGCACTATGGCATTGAGCATGGTGGGGGCTACAAAGGCATGGCTGATCCGTTCCTGCTCGAGAGTGTCAAGAAAGGACGCTGGATCGAAGCCGTCCATCATCACGTTGCGGGCGCCGCAATACCAGGCCGGCACGAACAGGAAGCCCGATGCATGGGACAACGGGCCGACATGCAGAATGGCATCCCCTGGAGCCACTTGGGGGCCGATGCTCAAAAATGCGGCGGAGATCGTCATCCATGAACGGTGCCGATAGGCAACGCCCTTGGGTTTGCCCGTCGTGCCGCCGGTGTGGCGGATGACACAATAGTCCTCCGGCGCGACGACGGGATCGGGATCCCGGTCCGAGGCTGTCGCCAACCAATTCTCATAGTTGTGATCGCGGATAATGATCCGCTCAAGCGTCGGAGCTTGGGCATCCAGCCCCGCCAACTCCGAAGCCAATGCCTCATCGACCAGCGCCAACCGAGATCCGGTACTCGCGATCATATGGGCGTGCGCTTCACATCGGTTGCGCGCATAGAGAGGAACACGCGTATAGTTTCCAATGGCAGCCGCCAGTATGATGTCGGCGGCCTCGATGGAGTTCTTCTCCAGCGTAGCAATCCGGTCACCCGGTTGAAGGCCGCACTCCGCAAGAGCATTTGCGAGCTTCACGCCGCGCAACCAGGCTTCCGAGAAAGTCAACCGCCTGTGGCCGTGAACGAGAGCCTCTTGCTGGGCGAAATAACGTGCGGCGCGACGTATTTGCGTACGGACGTCCATCAGCCGCGCTCCTCTAAGGCGCTCGCCCACAATGGCGCAGTCGACACATAATAAACTGACATGCGATAGGCCTCTCCGGACTTCTTTTCGTAAGCATCTGTGTCTGCAGCATTGATCCAATCGTCCAATTCAATATTCTGCGATGCTATTCTTGCTGCTCATATTATCGTGCCGGATCATGTCGGCGGCTTTCTCGCCGATCATGATGCAGGTTGCATTGGTGTTGCCGTTGACGATTGATGGCATGATCGAGGCATCGGCCACGCGGATATTTGCGAGGCCGTGAACGCGCAGGCGGTTGTCGACCACCGCCATCTCGTCGGTGCCCATCTTGCATGTTCCCACCGGATGATAAGCATGATTGGCTTCTGCCCGGATATAGGCGTCGATCTCTTCATCAGTTTCAAGGTAGCGGTCAGGATAGAGAGGCCGTTTCATCATCGCCTTCATGCGATCCGAATGCAGGATCTCCTGCACGACACGGAAGGCATTGCGCAACGTCTTGAGGTCGTCGGGATGACTCAAGAGATTGAGGTCTATCTTGGGATCGGATTCGGGGTTTGAGTCATGTAAGGCAACCCAGCCGCGGCTCTTTGGGCGCCCAATATTGAGAATGATCGTATAGCCCCATTTCGTCATCAGCTTGTAGTCGCGCGCATGGTCGCGATAGGCGAGCGGCACGACATGGACCTGGCAGTCCGCCCGGTTCTGCCCCGGCGCGGATCGCAAGAAACCGCCTGCAGCCGTGGGCGGCGATGCCAGCCAGCTTTTCCTTTGCGTGAGATACTGGAATAGGTCTCGCACGGTCTTGAGCGCGCCAACGACATTGAGTGCGATCCCGAGCCGCTTCTTCGACTGGTAGACCAGCATCAGGTCAGGATGGTCGTGAAGATTCTGGCCGACACCGGGAATATCATGAATCACTTCGATTCCATGCTTCTCCAACTCATCACGCGGTCCGATACCGGAAAGCATCAACAGTTGGGGCGAATTATAGGCGCCGCCGCTGACAATGACTTCCTTTTCGCACGGGATCGTCTTCAACTGCCCGTCCTGGGAATACTCGACTGCCACCGCGCGGTTGCCCTCAAACCTGATACGATGGACGCGGGCATGTACTTCGACGCGGAGGTTGCCGCGCCTGCCCATCACCGGATCAAGGTAACACGCCTTCACGCTGGCGCGCTTCCCGTCCTTCACGGTAAACTGATAGATGCCGACACCTTCCTGGCTGGCACCATTGAAGTCCGGATTGGCTGGATGGTCCAGTCCAGTCGCCGCCTCGATGAAAGCATCATAGACATCGAATTCGCGCTTGCCGTTGGATACGTGAAGCGGTCCCGACGAGCCGTGAAACTCATCCTCACCGCGCTCATTATTCTCAGCCTTGCGGAAATAGGGCAGGACATCGTTGTAACCCCAGCCGTCGTTGCCGAGTTCGGCCCAGTGGTCGAAATCCGACCGGTCGCCGCGGATATAGACCATCCCGTTCATACCGCTCGATCCACCCAGCATCTTCCCGCGCGGATTGTAGAGGCGGCGGTCGTTGAGCGCCTTTGAAGGGTCGGTGTTGAACCGCCAGTTGAGCGTATTGATCCGATAGTCTTGGATCAGCGCCGCAAAAGCGCCGGGCGTGGACACAAGCGGCGAGGTGCCTGGGCCGCCTGCCTCGAGCAGGCAAACGGTGACATCGGGGTCCTCGGACAACCGGCTGGCGATAACGCCGCCCGACGACCCACCTCCAATAATTACATAGTCAGCCATTTGCTTCCCTTGTCATTCGACCCATGCTGGCGACCCGGCGTCATGCAACATGCCAGCATCAACCGCCGCAGCCACGTCAGAGGATCTTTTCGAAGATGTTGAGTAGTCCTTCGGTCTTGCTCGAATAGGGTGGCAGAAGTTGACCAAGCAGGCTGAGTTTCGGCTGAGAGAACACCGGCTTGTAATGAGTGAAGCGCTCGAAACTGGCGACGCCGGTATAGGCACCGATGCCGCTCTGTCCGATGCCACCGAAAGGCAGCCGGCGCTGGAAGACGTGCATGACCGTGCCGTTGAGAGTCACGCCGCCAGCGTGCGTTTCGGAAATGATCTTGCGCCGTTCCTCACTTTCGTCGCCAAAATAATAGAGCGCCAGCGGGCGCTCATGCCGGTTTACGTAGCGAATGAGCTCGTCTTCGGAGCGATATGGCATGATCGGCAGGATCGGTCCGAAAATCTCCTCCTGCATCATCGCCATGTCATCGGTAACGTCGAGAACCGCCAACGGCACGATCCGATGCCGTTCAGGAAGCGTTCCATCGCCGTTGTCCGAGAGGTTGAGCACCGTCGCGCCCTTGGCTTCGGCATCATCGAGCAAACCTTGGAGCCGCGCGAACTGTCGGTCATTGATGATACTGGTGAAATCGGGGTTGCTTGCCGCGTTGGGGTAGCATTTGGCAACCTGAGCGCGGAGTGCGGCGACGAAGCTTTCCATCTGATCGACATGGACGAAGGCATAGTCAGCGGCGATGCAGGTCTGGCCGGCGTTGAGCAGCTTGCCGAACACTAAGCTTTCACAGACTTGTGCAAGCGATGCACCCTTGCCCACGATGGCAGGGCATTTGCCGCCAAGTTCCAGAGTAACAGGTGTAAGGTTGGCAGCCGCCGCTTCATAGACTTTGCGGCCAACCGCGGGTGAACCGGTGAAGAGAATATGGTCGAAAGGTAGGGCCGTCATCGCCTGTGCCATGTCGGGCCCGCCCTGGACAATCGCGAATTCCTCTTCGGCGAAATACCGGCGCACAAGCCGCTCGCTGGCTTCGGCGGCGTTGGCGGAAACTTCGCTCGGCTTTGCGATCACGCGGTTGCCGGCCGCCAATGCACCGGCCGCGCCAACGAATATGGTGCCGAGCGGATAGTTCCACGTGCCGAGAACGCCCACCACACCTAGGGGCTGGGGGACCAGGCGCGATGAACCGGGAAGGCCGAAGATGTCAGTCTTCACCCGCCGCGGCCTCAGCCACGTCTTCAGATTGCGGCGCGCAAATTTAATTTCCGATATGCCAAGCATCAGGTCGAGCAGGATAGTCTCGTAGCGGGATCGAATGCCGAAATCGGCGGCAACGGCATCGACCAATTCGTCTCTGTGCTGCTCAAATATCCGGCCAAGGCGCCCGAGCAGGTCCATGCGTTCTTCGTAGCTGCGCGAAACCTGCTCACGCGTCCCTTCGCGTTGGGTCGCGAAAATTCGTTCCAGCTCAGTTCTGTTCCGAGACGCATCCACGTTAAATCGTCCGGAGGCGCGCTGGCCGCTCGGCGCTGCTCGCCTGGGCGGTGCTTTCAGCTGCGCCGATCTCAGTGATCACAGCGCGCTCGATTCTGTACGCCGTGCCGATGAATGAGGGACCGTTGCCGGTGGAACGCATCATGGATGCTCCTCGATCTGAAAGTCAGGTCGAAAAATCGGGGGCAGCGGGCGGGAGAGGATGCCCGCCGCCCCCGTCGCAGCAGCGATCAGAACTTGACTGTCGCTTCGACGCCATAAGTGCGCGGCATGCCGCGGTTCAGATAATCGTAGCCGAACACGTTGATGTTGAGGCCGTAGGTGTAGTAATATTTGTCGAACAGATTCTTCGCCCACAAGCTAACCGACATATTGTCGTGCGCATAGGTTAATCGCGCATTGGCGAGCCAGTAGCCCGGATTTGCGCATGTAATCGCCTTACCCGCGAGCGTTATGTTCGATCCCGCTGGGGGTGTATCGCACGGTGTCTGCCCATAATTCTTGAACGGATCAAAATAGTACTTGCCCATGTAGGACGCATCACCGCGCAAGGTCAGCTTGTTGGTGCCGTCATCGATCATATCCCAGTCGAATCCGGCCTGGAACGTAACCTCCGGCGCGTTCGGGAAGGGATTGCCGTTGACGTTCAATGTCGGGCTGGCCGGGTTTGCCGGATCGATCACATTGCCTTTGTACTTGCTGTTGAGATAGCCCAGCGAAGCATCGAAACGCAACGTATCGGCCACCTGCCAGGCGAGTTCGGCCTCGCCACCGAACAGGCGACCATTGGCGCTGCGCGTGAAGGTTGTAGCGCCGACCACCTGCGTTACTTGGTGATTCGAATACTCGTAGTAGAAGCCCGCGAGGTTAAGTTGGACGCGGCGATCGAACAGCCGGGTTTTGAGCCCCGCCTCATATGCATTCACCTTTTCAGGCTGGATATAATAGACTTGATTGACGCCCTGATAGGCAAGCCCGTTGAAGCTGCCGCTGCGGTAACCGCGACTGTACTGGAGATAGCCCATGATATCATCGGCGAACTCATAGCTGACATTGATACGGCCGGTTAGCCTGTTTGCCTTTTCGCGCTGCTCAAGCGGCGCGAGATTGGGGTTGTATGGATTGCTGTAGGGGATCAGGTTGACAACCGGCGTCGTACCGTCGAGCGCATAGAGGAAAGTGCTGCCGTTAAGGTAATTGACCTTATCCTGGGTGTAGCGTGCACCCACCGCCACGGTCAGCCGCTCGGTCGCTTTCCAGGTTACGTCGCCGTAGATCGCCTTCGAGGGGCGCGACACGTCAAAACGCTGTTCGCCGAGGATCGGGGTGAACGGAGGCGCGCCTGCCCCGGCGCAGCCCGCCGAAAAGCTACCCCCCATGCCGCCATTGCCCGTATTATTGATCGCGATGTCGGTCTGGAGTGCAATCAGCGAGCGTGCATCAAGGAAGCCGTTGGGATTGATCTCGATCGCGTCGCAGAATCCGGCATCGCCAGGCCCCAACGCCGGATTGGCGGCAAAGGCTGGGATATAGCGGATCGCGTCGGGCGTTCCGATTGCGGCGTTATTGTAGCTGCCCGGAAGACCGGCGCCAAGCAGCAGCGGCCTCAGCGCCCCGAAAAAGTCCGGGTAGTTGACCGTCTTGACCTTGTCCCTGCCATAATAAAGGCCGGCAATGATATCGAGGCGGTCGTTCGAATAGCTGAAACGCAGGTCCTGGTTGAAATTCTTGCTCGTCGACGTGAGGCCGATCGAGCAGAGATCGGCTGGGCCGCCATCGCAATCATCAGGATTGTTGATATAGTCGCCGGTGTCGTAGCCGGTAATCGAGGTGACGGAGAATTGGTCGCTGACATCCCATTTGATGTTGAGGGCTATCCCTTTCGACTTGCTGATGTTCTTACCTACCCGATCAACTGCGACCTCATTGTCACGCAGCAACCGCCCGCCTAGGAAAGGTTGCGGATCGTAACGCGAATAGCCGAGCGCATCCTGCCCGCCCGCGAGTTGACCGCCTGCATAGGGCGCGGTGCCCCATGGATCGTCCTTCGCGGCATAGAGCTTCAAATTGATGTCGAGATCGGGATCGGGCCGGAAGCGGATCGAGATGCGACCGCCGATCGTATCGGTGGTCCCTAGGTCGCGCTCATTCCCAGGCAGTACATTGCGCTGCCAACCATCCCCTTTTGCAAAAGTACCGGCGACGCGGACGCCCAAGATGTCGGGAACCAGCGTCGCTTCAGCGGCGCCCTGCACCGTGAAAGTGTCGTAATTGGCATAGCCGGCGGTCAGATAGCCATTGGCCTCTCCCAGATCCGGCTTGCGCGTGAAGAAGCTGATCGCGCCACCCGTGGTGTTGCGACCGTAGAGTGTTCCTTGCGGTCCGCGCAGTACCTCGACCCGGTCGATGTCATAGAGTTGCAGGCCATGGCTCGCCCGGAAGCTCTGATAGACTTCATCGACATAGACGCCAACCGGCGACGCAGTGGAGGCGGAAAATTCGTTCGCCACTGAAATCCCGCGCAGCGAGAAATTCGGTTGGGTGCGACCATAGGGAGTGGTGACTTGCAGGCTGGGGATCGCGCCCATCAAGTCTGAGGTCTCCGTGATGCCGCGCGTGCGCAGCGTCTCGCCGCCTATGGCGGAAACGGCGGCTGGAACATCCTGCAAATTCTGTTCGCGCTTCTGCGCCGTGACGACGATTGTCTCAAGGCCACCTTCCTGCGCCTCGGGCTTTTCGCCCTGCGATGCAGCGTCCTGGGCATGTGCCGGCACTGCAAGCGCACACGCGATCGATAGCGCGGTGGCACAAAGCAAATTTGTCCTAAAGGCTGTGACCATGACTGTCCTCCCCACGGCATTTTTTGATTTGGCGCCATTTGCCGCGCCTTGGGGCTCATCGTCCAATTCAATTTGTTGGCGAACTATTCCTCCCACTCATTGATTAAGGACTGATGAGCCTGCACCGCTGACGCTTCGTGGCGACGCAAATAACCCCATATATTTCATTGAATTAGTCACGCTGAGCGCGCCCATCGGGACGGATGCGCGCGTTCTGCTCGCCCCAATCGAGCCCTTCCAGACGATGTATCGGCGTAATTGGCGGTCCCGGCGGTTTCCCTTGTCGAGTTGCAAGGGGAATCAGCTATGATGAGATGTAGTGAGATACGGTTTCTTGGAGTTCATTCTACTATTCGCGGATGCATCTAAGTAGCTGACATTTCTAACAACTATGGTAGAAAACCGCGCCTCTAAATCGGCGGTTCTGACTTTTGAGGCTCATCGCGAAGCCGCCCGAAGGGGGCGTTGCCAATACGGCTGTCTCTGGTCGCTTGGTGGCAGGTGCTGGATGGGAGCGGAACAGCGCATGAATTGTGAGAACTCGATAGGATTCTTCTCGGTCGCGTCCGTCAAGGTGGTGTAATTTCGGCTGTGGCCGTGGGCCATC
>NZ_JABWGQ010000045.1 GCF_014595975.1 Sphingopyxis sp. LK2115
GGGGGGGGGGGGGAGAAAAATCCATGCTGGGCAAGTTCGACGCGCTGGACCGCATCGTCCAGCTCCTGCTGCTCGCCGCCGGGCTTGGCGCGCTTGCCAATGGCGCGTTCATGCTCGTCGATCCGCTCGAATGGTATGTTTTCATCCCCACGGTCGTGACGACCGGCCCGCCCAACGCGCATTTCATCCGCGACATCGGCCTCGCCTATCTGGGGTCGGGCGCGATCCTCGTCTATGCCGCCGCGCACCCGATCCTCCGCTGGCGCGCCGCGCTGGTCGGCGGGCTGTGGCTGACGCTGCACGGGCTGCTCCACATTTACGAGGTGCTCGCGGGTATCTGCGGCCCCGCGACCTTCTGGGCCGATGCACCGGGCGTCGTTGGTCAGCCCGTGATGGTGATCGCCGCACTGGTGATTCTCTTCGCGCGCCAGCGGATCGCTCCGGCGGGCATTCCGCCGCGTCTCTTCGCGCGCGCCGCCGACAAGGCGACGCGCGGCAACAGCCCCTATCTCGCCGACCTGATCGCCGCGCCCGGTCATGCCGCCGAAAAGTTCCAGCATCTGATGCCCGCGACCGCGCATCGGCACGCCGCGCCCGCCGACGCCTTTCACGCCGCGCGCATCGGCGCAACGCTCGCCGCCGACTGCGGCCCCTGCGCACTGATCGCGGCCGAGGCGGCGATCAACGATGGCGTGCCGCGCGCCACCGTCAACGGACTGCTCGCCGGAACACCGCCGCCCGCGCTGGCCGATGCCTTTGCGTTCGGCCGCGGGGTCGCCGCCCATGATTCCTCGGCAGATGAGGCAGGCGCGCGGATCGAGGCCGCGCTCGGCCGAACCGTCCGCTTTGAACTGGCGCTGACCGCCGCGACGGTGACAGCCTATCCTGCACTCAAGCGCGGGCTTGGCTACGCCACCGCCTGCTCGCTTCACAAGCTTGAGGTTTGACAGCGGACCGAGCGCCCGACAGAGCCGCCGCATGACCCTCGCCATCCGCCCCGCCACGCCGACCGACCTGCCGCTGATCGCCGCGTTCATCCGCGACCTTGCGGAATATGAGAAACTGTCGCACGAAGTCCGCTTCGACGAAGCGAAGCTCGCGGCCAACCTGTTCGGACCGCGCCCCTATGCCGAGGTCGTGATCGGCGAAATCGACGGGACGCCGCAGGGTTTCGCGCTTTTCTTCCACAATTTCTCGACCTTCGAGGGGCGCCCTGGTATCTATCTCGAAGATTTGTTCGTCCGTCCCGAAGCACGCGGGTCGGGGCTCGGCAAGGCGCTGCTCGCGCATCTTGCCCAGCTCTGCGTGACACGCGATTGCGCGCGGCTCGAATGGAGCGTGCTCGACTGGAACGAACCCAGCATCGGCTTTTACAAAAGCCTGGGCGCCAGAATGATGGACAAATGGACCGTGATGCGCGTCGATGGCGACGCGCTCAAAACGCTCGCGGGCGCTTGACCCTGGCGGCGACGCGCCGCCGCATCAGCGCCGCCGCGCGAACCAGATCAGCACGGCACCGACGACTGCGGCGACGACACCATTGCGCGTCCATGTCGTGTCGCCGAGCATGAAGCTGCTTGCGGGCCAGCGCACAATGTCCAGCCCCTGCAACGCCCACAATGCGCCGACCAGCACCAGCACGACCCCGGCCACCGCCAAAATCCCCTTTGCCGCTCCCACAGCGTCTCTCCCCCTATCGTCTTTGCCGGCCGACCAGCGGCCGCAACCTGCAGATGCTGCGCCCGATCGCATCGAAAAGCCAGCATCCCGGTTGCCGCGAGCAACGGAAACCCGGCCCATTCGAGCAGCCGCGCGATCTTTACATGCCAGTCCCATGGCATGAAAAACATGCCGATGTGAAAGAGGATGAGCAGCGCGAAGCACCGATGCGCAGCCAGTCCATGCCATAATGGCGTCCGCCCGTCATTGGCTCCGGTTTCTTGTCCTTCAATCCTCTTCCCGGCGAAAGCGGGGACGAGGAATGAATCCTAGCGAAGCACGCCCCACGCCAGTTCCGCAAACTCGCACAGCAACGGCCGCGTATCGCGCGGATCGATAATATCCTCCACTCCGAATTTTTCCGCGGTGCGGAACGGCGAGCGCACGCGATTGAGCCGTTCGCGGATCGCGTCCAGATGCGCCGCCGGATCGTCGGCTGCTTCCAGCTCGCTCTTGTACGCGACCTCGACCCCGCCCTCGATCGGCAGGCTGCCCCAGTCGCCTGATGGCCAGGCAAAGCGATACTGGAACCGCTCGGCGTTCGACATGGCGCTGCCCGCGATGCCGTAGGCGCGCCGCACGACGACCGACGCGAGGGGGACGGTGGCGCGGTATATCGCGTTCATCGCCTGCACCCCGTAGCGGATCGTCCCCGTCCGTTCGGCCTCGCCGCCGATCATGAAACCCGGATTGTCGACAAGGTGGACGATCGGCAACCGGAACTGGTCGGCCAGCTTGACGAAGCGCTCGGCCTTCTCGCTCGTCTTGGCGTCCCACGATCCGCCGAGGTACGAAGGATCGCTCGCCAGCACCGCAACCGGCCAGCCGTCCAATCGCGCAAAGGCGGTGATGACGGCGCGTCCCCAGCGCGCACCCATCTCGAAAAAACTGCCCTTGTCGAACACCGCGTCGGCGATGCGCCGCATCGAATAGACCTGCTTTGGCTCGCGCGGGACGATCGACAGCAGCGCCTCCTCGCGCCGACCGACCGGATCGGCGCATTCGGTGCGAAGCGCACGATCATGGATCGACGAGGGTAGGTAGGACAGGAAACGCCGCGCCGCCGCAAAGGCCTCCGCCTCGCTCGCCACCTCGTCGTCGACCACGCCGTTGCGCGTATGCACGTCGCTGCCGCCCAGCTCCTCGCGGTCGAGCGTATCGCCGATCGCCGCCGCGACCGCCGGTCCGGCCGCGAACAGTTGCGACAGCCCGCGCACCATGATGCTGTAGTGGCTCGCGACGACGCGCGCGGCGCCCAGCCCCGCGGTCGGCCCCAGCGCGAGCGCGACGACCGGCACCGTGTCGAGATTGGCGATAATCTGGTCCCATCCCGGAACGTGCGGAATATAGGTATAACCCATATCCTCCAGCGTCTTGACCGACCCGCCGCCGCCGGTGCCGTCGATCATGCGAATAAGCGGCAGGCGATATTCATGCGCCATCGCCTCGCACTGCACGAATTTGCGGTGCAGCGCCGCATCGGCGGCGCCGCCGCGCACGGTGAAATCGTCGGCCGAGGCAACGACCGGCCGCCCGTCGATATTCGCGCGGCCAAAGATGAAATTGCTTGGCGCGAGGTCTTCCAGCACGCCATCGGCGCCATAGGTGCCGCGCCCGGCAATCTTGCCGATCTCGCGAAAGCTGCCCGGATCGACGATCGCGGCGAGCCGCGCCCGCGCGTCCATCTTGCCGCGACTGTGCTGGCGCGCGACCTTTTCTTCCCCGCCCATCTTCTCGGCCATCGCGCGGCGCTGACCCAGTTCGTCCACTTCTTTTTTCCAGCTCATGCCGCGCAAGCTAGCTTACGTTGACGGAAACGTCATGCCATATTCGCGCCAACGAACAGGGAGAGACAGATGACCGACAGGAATCTTGCAGGGCGCGTCGCGCTCGTCACCGGCGCTTCGCGCGGAATCGGGCGCGGGATTGCGCTGGGGCTGGCGGAGGCAGGCGCCGACGTCGCGGTCAACTACACCCGCGGCGCCGACGCCGCCGCAGAAACCGTCGCCGCCATTCAGGCGCTGGGCCGCAAGGCAAAGGCCTATCAGGCCTCGGTCACCGACGAAGCCGCCTGCGCCGCGATGGTCGCCGCCATCGAAGCCGATTTCGGCCCGATGTCGATCCTGATCAACAACGCCGGCATCGCCAGCCGCGGGCTGTCCGTCGCCGACACCGACCCCGCCGAGGTCGACAAGCTGTTTGCCGTGCACGCCGCCGGCCCGCACCGCCTGTCGCGGCTTGCGCTGCCACAGCTCCGTCAGCACCGGCGCAGCGACATCATCATCATCTCCAGCATCGCGACCTATGTGAACTCCCCAAATGGCGCGCCCTACACGATGGCGAAAGCCGCGGGCGAAGCCCTCGCGCTCACGCTCGCCAAGGAGGAGCTGAAGAACGGCGTCCGCGTCAACATCGTCGCCCCGGCGCTCACCGTCAGCGACATGGGCGAAAAACTGTCGCGCGCCGTCACCGGCCAGGATGACATCCACCACCTCGACGCCAAAATGCCCTTCGGCCGCGTCGCCGTCCCCGCCGACGTCGCCGCGGCGGTGGTGTGGTTTGTCAGCGACGCGAACAGCTATTGCTCGGGGCAGAAACTCAATATCGACGGCGCGGGGCAGGCGACCTTTCGTTGAACCTCTCCCCTCCCCTTGGGGGCTGCGGGGTTGGCTTGCCCCCCCGCCGACCCATGTTCGTGACGGGGGGGCACGAACGCCCCTGCGCCGGTTGCGAAGACTGGGTCGCTTGCTGCCCGGTCAAGGCCGGGTGAGGCGTATGCGAGCCAAAGGCTCGCACAAAGCGCCGCGTCGTTCACCCTCAACACCGTCCGCCGGATCGCCTCCGGCGACAAGGCGCCCTATCCTTCTCCCCTCAAGGGTGAAGGTCGGTTAGATCGCTGCGATGCGTCCCGATTCGCCCTCGCCCGTCATCCCCTTTCTGGTCGCCTGCGCGGGCATCGCGACCTTTTCGGCGATGGACGTGCTGATGAAGGGGCTGTCCATCGACATCGGCGCCTATAATGCCGTGCTGTGGCGCACCGGCGCGGGCACGCTGCTGAGCGGCCTCCTCTATGTCGCGAGCCGTCCCAAATGGCCCGGCAAGGCGACGATGACGATCCACGCCTGGCGCTCGGTTTTCGTTGCGGGCATGGCGCTTTCTTTCTTCTGGGCGCTGGCGCGGCTGCCGATCGCCGAAGCGATCGCGCTCGCCTTTGTCGCACCGCTGATGGCGCTCTACATGGCCGCAATCTTTTTGGGCGAGAAGATCGGCCCGCGTTCGATCGCGGCGTCGCTGCTTGGGCTTGCGGGGGTGATCGTCATCGTTGCGGGCAAACTGGGCGGCGATTATTCGGACGAAGCGCTGCTCGCGGTCGGCGCGGTGTTCCTGTCGGCGGTCTTCTATGCCTATAATCTCATCCTCGCGCGGCGGCAGGCAAAGATGGCCGAGCCGCTGGAAATCGCCTTTTTCCAGAATGCGTTCGTGGCCGCGATCCTCGCGCTGGGCGCGCCCTGGTTCCTCGCCGTGCCCGCCGCCGGCCACGCCCCGCACATTGTCGGCGCCGCGGCGCTCGCCACCGCGTCGCTGCTGCTCTTGAGCTGGGCCTATGCCCGCGCCGAGACGCAGATTCTGGCGACGACCGAATATACCGGCTTCCTCTGGGCGATGCTTTTCGGCTGGATGTTCTTCGACGAAGCGGTGACCTGGCCGACGATCGCGGGCGCGGCGCTGATCGTCATCGGCTGCCTGATCGTGGCGAGGAAGGCGCCGCCGCTCGACCCGATCGAACCCGCGGCGGCCTAGGAAATTATTTCACGCAAAAGCGCGGTGGCGCGGCGATTTCGCGTTCACCGCGAATCGCCACTCCATTTCGGCGGAGCATCATTCGCAACGCCCAAACAATGGGGTCTATTGGCTCAGCGCTTTATCTGCACGTCTCTGCGTCTTCGCGCGACCATAATCACACCGCGGCGCGCGCGAGCCGGTCGTTAATTGCCGCGCCCAACCCGTCCTGCGGAATGGCCGCCACCGCAATCTTCATCCGGTCGCTCGCCGCCCCCGCATGGAGCGCATCGAACAGCCGCGCCGCCGCTTCGGTCAGGTCGCCTGCCGCGCTCAGCTGATAATCGCCCGGCACTGGCCCGAACCCGATCCCATATTCGTCCGGTCCGAACCCCACCGCACCCAGCCGCACCGGCTTGCCCGGCGCATAATGGCTCGCGAGCATCCCTGGCGCGACGATGTCCGCCCCCTTGCGCTCGGTTACCGGCAACCCGCTCGCCTCGGCCAGCATCGCCGCCGTCACCGGCCCCGGCCGCAGCATTTCAACTGCCGCATCCTTCACGCGCGCGATCGTCGATTCGACTCCCGCGCTCGTCGGCCCGTCGTCGATCACCAGCGCGATCCGGCCGCCCAGGCTCGCCAGCACATGACTTGCCTTCGTCGGGCTGACGCGCCCGCTCGCATTGGCGCTCGGCGCGGCGAGCGGCGCGTTCGACGCCGCGAGCAGCGCCTGCATCGCGCGATGCCCCGGCACGCGCAGCGCAATCGTGTCCAACCCCGCGGTCGCGATGCTCGCGACCGGACACCCTGCCGCCCGCGGCACTACCAGCGTCAGCGGCCCCGGCCAGAAGCGCGCCGCGAGCGCACGCTCGGCAGCGCCGAACTCGCCCAGCGTCTCGGCGACCGCCAGCGTCGGCACATGCACGATCAGCGGGTTGAAATCGGGCCGTCCCTTCGCGGCATAGATGCGTGCGACCGCCTGGGGATCGCGCGCGTCGGCGGCAAGCCCGTACACCGTCTCGGTCGGCACCGCGACCGGCTGCCCGCCCGCGATCAGCGCCGCCGCCTCGGCGATCGCCGCATTATCGAACGCGCGAACATCAGTGGACTTTGTGCCTTCGGCCATGCCGCGCTATAGCGCCCGCGCAACGAGATTCACCAGGAAAGTCGGCCATCGCATGACCTACACGCCGCCCACGACCGAACAGCTCTTCGTCCTCAATCACGTCGCGCGCATCGACGCGATGGCGCAGCATGACCGTTTCGCCGCCGCGACCCCCGATATGGTCGAGGCGATCGTCACCGGCATCGGCGAATTCGCAGCCGAGGTCTACGCTCCGCTCAACCGCGTCGGCGACACGAACAATCCCCAATGGCGCGACGGCAAGGTCATCATGCCACCGGGGTTCAAAGAAGCCTATAAGGCGTTCGTCGAAGCGGGTTGGGGCAGCATCGACGGCCCCTCCGAATATGGCGGACAGGATCTGCCCTTCACGCTCGCGACCGTCGTGATCGAGGCGCTCGGCAGCGCGAATATGGGCTTTTCGCTGTGCAGCATCCTCACCCCCGGCGCCATCCACGCGCTGATGGCCTATGGCTCCGAGGAACAGCGGCAGACCTGGCTCCCCAGGCTCGTCACCGGCGAATGGAACGGCACGATGAACCTGACCGAGCCAGCCGCGGGCAGCGACGTCGGCGCGCTGCGCTCGACGGCGGAAAAGATCACCGAAGGCCCGAACGCCGGGCTTTACCGGATCAGGGGCCAGAAAATCTTCATCACCTTCGGCGAACATGACCTGACCGACAATATCGTCCACCTCGTCCTCGCGCGCACCCCCGGCGCGCCGGATGGAACGCGCGGCATCTCGCTTTTCCTCGTCCCCAAATATCGCCTCGATGCGGGCGGCAGGCCGACGATCAGCAACGGCGTCCACTGCGCCTCGATCGAGCACAAGCTCGGCATCCACGGATCGCCGACCGCGGTGATGGTCTATGGCGAGGACGAGGATTGTCTCGGCGAAATCGTCGGCGAGGAAATGGGCGGGATGCGCGCGATGTTCGTGATGATGAACAATGCGCGCCTGATGATCGGCTGCCAGGGCGTTCAGATCGGCGAGCGCGCGACCCAGCAGGCACAGCGCTTCGCCGCCGAACGCGTCCAGTCGGCGCTCGCGGGTTCGCCCGACCGCACCCCGGTGACGATCGACCGGCATCCCGATGTCCGCCGCATGTTGTGGCGGATGCGCGCGCAGACCGAGGCGGCGCGCGCGCTCGTCTATTATGCCGCGGCGCAGACCGATTTCGGCAAATTGGGCGACGAGGCCGCCGCGATGCGCGCCGAGGTGCTGATCCCGCTGGCGAAGGCGCATGCGACCGACATCGGATGCGAGGTCGCGAGCCTCGGCATTCAGGTCCATGGCGGCATGGGCTTTATCGAGGAAACCGGCGCCGCACAGCATTATCGCGACGCACGCATCGCGCCAATCTACGAAGGCACCAACGGCATCCAGGCGGCCGATCTGGTGGGTCGCAAGCTGGGCATGGCGGGCGGCGACCTCGTCCGCGGCCTGATCGACGATATAGCGGCGGCCGCCGCCGATTTCCCCGAATTGCAGCAGCTCGTCGAGGCGTGCCGCGCGGTCACCGACTGGATGGTCGGCGCGAACACCGCCGACCGGCTGGCGGGAAGCTACCCCTATCTTACCATGCTCGCGACCGCGACATGTGGCTGGCTGATGGCGGTCCAGCACCAGGCCGCGCGCGCCGCGCTCGATGCAGGAGAAGGCGACCGTGCCTTCCTCGACGCCAAAATCGCCTCGACGCGCTTTTACCTTGAACAGATCGTGCCCGCGGCCACGGGCCTTGCGGCGTCGGCGCTCGCCGGCGACGCGGTGCTCGAACCGCTGCCCGCGATCGCCTGATCCATCTCGCCGCCCCGCCAAAAATGGAAGGATTTCCTTAACAATTAACGCGATGATAACCATCTGGGACTAGACGCGACCGGCAATTGCTGGAGACATGCGTGCCCATCCCGGTCAAGAATCTGATCATCAGCTGGCGCAGCATCGGCTTGTCGCTGTTGCTGGCGTTCGCGGTTGGAATAACTGCGGCTGGCGAAGTGGCCGATCGGGTTCTTGATGCTGTCGTGGGCCGTCTTGCGACGCGCCCGGTGAGCGGAGAAATAGTGATTGTGGCGCTGGACGAGCGCACAATGACACAATCGCCAAACCGCAATTTCTCGATGACCCAATATGCCAATGTCGTCGAAGCGATCGACAAAGCTGGCGCGAAACGCCTTTTCGTCGATTTTTATTTCGACCGACGCGAAGGCGATCATGATTTCCCCCGTTTCGTCAGTGCAGTGCAGAATATGGGCGACCGCATAGTCTTGGCCGTTTCGACGCGTCAGGTTCCTGGCCGCGAAGACAAGGTCACGACGTTCCCGAGCAAGAAGTTCGGCCCTGACGTTCCCATCGCGAGCATCGCTGTAGAAAGCGAATTTTGGCAGGTATGGCGCGCGCCCATTGCCTATCGCGCTGAAGGGCGGCTTTTACCTAGCTTTGCGGCTATCATCGCGGGAAAGAGCAGCAACGCTCCCGAAAGTTTTCGTCTGGATCTGAGCTATGACACCCGCACGATCACGGAATATAGTGCCGCAGACTTGCTTTCAGGCAAGGTCGGAGCGCGCGAACTCGCTGGAAAGGACGTTATATTCGCGCCAACCGCACCAAGCTTCCAGGACTATTTCTATCTGCCGGGTCATGATCGGGTTCCGGGCGGATTCATTCACGTCATCGCCGCAGAAACGCTGAAGCGAGGCGACCCAATCGACATCGGCTGGCTGCCACCCTTGCTCGTCGCGATCCTGCTTACGGGAATAGCACTTATTCCGCGCTTTCAACGAGCGGTTATGGCCGCCACCATCGGCTCGACCATTATCTTGATCGGTGGCAAGGTCGTTCTTGGAACCATGCTCGTGACGTCCTGGATCGGCGCAGCGCTGGTCTATGTCGCAGCGATCGCCATCAATGTTTCTCGCACTCGCAGGCGTAGTTCGGCGCAGCGCGAGAACCCTGTCTCCGGATTACCCAATTTTGAGGCGCTACGTTCGCTGCCGCCCTTTGGCAGCGCGACGGTGATTGCCGCCAAGGTAGTCAATTTCGAGGATCTTGCCGCCTTCATTCCGGGCGACGGCATTGGCAAACTCGTCGAACAGGTGACGCGCCGCCTCCAACTCGCGTCGCAGGGCACCACGCTGCACCACGACCTCGATGGCACCTTCGCCTGGCTTGTGCCCTATTATCAGCACAGCCAGATCGAAGGGCAGCTTGCCGGGCTCGCCGCGCTTTTCAACGCGCCGCTGACCATCGGCGACCTGCGCGTGGACGTCGCGATCGCCTTCGGCGTCAACGACGAGTTCGAAGGCTCGAACGCACAACGGCTCGCGGCGGCCCTTGTCGCCGCCGAGCGCGCGATCCGCACCCGCGCGCTGTGGACCAAATATACGCCGCGGCAGAAGGACGACGCCGGCTGGCAGCTCTCCTTCCATTCGCAGCTGGAGGATGCGCTGACCGGCGGCGACATCTGGGTCGCCTTCCAGCCCCAATATGAAATTGCAACCCGTCGCCTTGTCGGGGTCGAGGCGCTCGCGCGCTGGACGCATCCGACGCGCGGCCCCATCCCACCCGACGAGTTCATCATCCAGGCCGAAAAAAGCCAGGACATCTATCGCCTCACCCTGTTCGTGATGGATCAGGCGATCCGGTCGGCGGCGCAACTGCGCGAGCGCGGCATCCACATCAACATGTCGGTCAATCTGTCCGCAGCGCTGCTCGACCACAGCGATCTTGTCGGAACGATCCGCGTCATGCTCACCGCGCACCATTTGCCGCCGGAGGCGTTGACGATCGAGATCACCGAAACCGCACAGATCGAAAACAGCCGACAGGCGCGCCAGACGCTGGCGCAACTCCGCCGCACGGGGATTCGCCTGTCGATCGACGATTATGGCACCGGCCAGTCGAACCTTGAATATCTGACCGAGATCGAGGCCGACGAAATCAAGATCGACAAGCGATTCGTTTCGACAATGCGCGATTCGCAGCGCAACCGCGAAGTCGTCAAATCGACCATCGATCTGGCGCACCGTCTTGGCGCCGTCGCGGTCGCCGAAGGCATTGAAGATGCAGAAACAATGGCGCTTCTCGTCGGCCTCGGCTGCGATGTTGGCCAAGGCTATCACCTTGGAAAACCGCAATTATTCTCTGATCTTGTCGCGATCCTGACGACCCCGCCGAACAGCCGCACCGCATAATCGCCAAAATGGCGGCAATCTTTATAGTTAAGACTCGATTTACCTTACTTATTAAGGTATATGCTCCGTTAACTGTTCTGCGTGGGCAGTCTTATCAGGAGATTTGTCATGGGTTGGTTTTGGCGCTTCCTGGGCGGCGGTGGCACTGACAGTGCTGGCGGTCAGGCCTAATCTGGAACGAAATTAAGACAGGGGCTCCGGCATCGCCGGGGCCCTTTTCTTTTGCCCTGATGCTTTCACGGATGCGCCGACCATAGGCCTTTGTGGGATGGGCAGCGGACGTAGCGGCCGTTCCTCCTCCCCGGAACGGCAAATTGGCAGTCCGCAGGGCTGACGGAGGGGTCGAAACCTCTCGTCATGACGCACCGCCCCCGCCCCTCCACGAACGCTGCGCGGCGCCTCCCCGTTCGGCGGAGGAATGGAGATCGCCGCGTCCGGTCGGTTTCACACTCTCCCCGCTTTCCGTTCGTATCGAGCGAGGATGAGATATCCATCGACACCGCGCCACGCCGAGGGTTATCTCGACTTCGCCTGATGCGAACGGGTTTGCAGGTCCGTCTCCCGTCGAACCCTGCCCCTTTTAAGGATAACTCACCGTCATCGGCACCTCGGGGATGGGGATATACTCCTCGCTGTCGCCGGGAACGAGGGGGAAGCGTCCCTCTTTCCAGTCATGCTTCGCCTGATTGATCCGGTCGCGCGAGGAGCTGACGAAGTTCCACCACACATGGCGCGGCGTGGCGAAGGCTTCGCCGCCGAGCAGCATCACGCGCGCATCGCTGGTCGCGCGCAGCAACATTGGCTGCCCCGGCTTCAATATCGTGAGGCTGTGCCGTTCGAGCGGTTCTCCGTCGAGGCTCGCGTCACCCAGCGCCACGAGCAAGGCGCGCTCGTCGGCCTCGGCGTCGATCGGGATCGTCGCCCCGGCATTCATCAATATGTCGGCATAGATGGTGGCGCTGTGCTGGGTGACCGGCGATGTCGCGCCCCACAGGCTGCCCATGATGATGCGCGCCGACACACCATGATCCTCGACCAGCGGCAGATCGCGCTTCGCGACATGCTCGAACGCCGGGTCAACCTCTTCCTTGCCGTCGGGCAGCGCAAGCCAGGTCTGCATGCCCGAAATCGCCGAGCCGGTCGCGCGCTCGGCCTGTGGCGTGCGCTCCGAATGAACGATCCCGCGCCCCGCGGTCATCAGGTTGCACGCGCCGGGTCGGATCGTCGCATAGCTGCCGAGGCTGTCGCGATGGTCGATCGCGCCCTCGAACAAATAGGTTACGGTGGCAAGGTTGATGTGCGGGTGCGGGCGCACGTCCATGCCCTTGCCAATGTCGAAATGCGCCGGGCCGAACTGGTCCACGAAAATAAACGGACCGACCATCGTGCGCGCCTTGTTGGGCAGGGTGCGGCGCACCTCGAACGCGCCGATGTCGTGGGTCGCGGGAGCAATCACGTCAAACATCGGTCGAACCGCTCCTTCCATCAGCCTTTTGCAATCGCTGGCAGGCGCAGGATTTTCTCCATCGCCTTGCCCTTCGCCAGTTCGTCGATCAGCTTGTCGAGATAGCGGATCTCACGCATCAGCGGCTGGTCGATATTCTCGACGCGGATGCCGCAGACGACCCCTTTGATCTGGTCGCGCGCCGGATTCATCGCGGGCGCATCGGCAAAGAAGGTCCGGAAATCGACCCGTTCGGCGATCCGGGCGTCCAGCTCCGCCTGGCTATAGCCGGTCAGCCAGCGGATGATCGCGTCGACGTCTTCGCGTGTGCGGCCCTTGCGTTCGGCCTTGGCCACATAATGCGGATAGACGCTGGCAAAGCTGATGCCATAGATGCGGTGCCCGGCCATTCGAGCCTCTATTCGCCCGGCGCCGTCGCGCGGATCGCGAGCGCGTGGACACGCTGCCCCGGCAGATCGCCGAGCGCCTTGTTCACCATCCGCTGACGCATCACGCGGTTCATGCCCTGAAAGCCTGCCCATTCGATGCTCAGGCTGAAATGCGATTCGCCGCTGCCGTCGTCACCCGCATGGCCATGATGTTTGGCGCTGTCGTTGCTGAGGGCGAAATGGGCGCCGGGAAAGGCAGCGGCCAGCAGGCTTTCCATCTCTTGCTGTACGGGGCCTTTGCTGCTCATGGGGTTGACCATAGGCCGAGCCTCGCCAAATGATAAGTCCTCCCACAACATGAAAGCCCGTTTTGCCGTCCTCCTCCCGCCCCACCCGTTTTCATGGCCGCGTGCCGCGCGAAGCGCCCTGCGCCATGCCCGGCTGCCGCGAGCCGGGCGAGTTTCGCGCCCCTGCCTCGGCGCACCGCTCGCCCGACGGCCCGCCGCCTTATCGCTGGCTGTGCCTCGACCATGTGCGCGAGTTCAACGCGGGCTATAATTTCTTTGACGGAATGAGCGCCGATCAGATCATGGCGGCGCAATCGCCAACCGCGGGCTGGGAAACCGAAAGCCGCGCCTTCCGCGCCGCGGGCAGCGCCGACCTGCCGCCGCGCTGGGCCGATTTCAGGGATCCGATCGACGCGCTCGGCGCGCGCTTCCGGCAGCGGATGGACGAAGCGCGGCGCGAGGCGGCCAATCCCGGCCTGTCGCGCGAAGAACATGCCGCGATGCGGTTGATGGGCCTTGCCGCCGATGCCGACCGCGCCGCGCTGCGCCGCCGCTACAGCGAGCTCGTCCGCAAATATCATCCCGACCGCAACGGCGGCGATCGCCGATTTGAAACGCGACTCGGCGAAGTGGTTGAGGCCTATCAATTGCTGAGGAAGACCAAAACGTTCGCTTAGGGGACACGCAATGACCGACCTGGACGAAGCACGGATCGCGGTGGTGCGGCGGCACATGGCGCTCGAAATCGCGCACGACTGGGACGGCGTCATCGCGACCTTCGACCATCCGCGCTACGAGCTGATGGGGCCGGGCACCGTCTTTGACGGGGAAGCGGCGGTGCGGTCCTATTTCGCCGCGTCGCGCGAACCCTTTCCCGATCAGGCGAACGAGGTGATCGCGATCGCCGCCGACGCGGCGAGCAACACTGTGCTCGTCGAATTCTGGCTCACGGGCACGCATCTGGGGCCGTTGAAGCTGGGTCTGCGCACCATCGAGCCGACCGGCAGGGCGTTTCGCATCCGCATGGCGGCGAGCTTCGAATTCGCACCCGGCAGCGACAGAATCGTCTGCGAGCGCCCCTATTACGACCAGTCGGCAGTGATGAAGGCGCTGGGGCTCCTCTGAAAAGGCGTTGCAAGGCGAAACCCTTGACGATACCGCGCTAGCCGGACTCTCCCGCTCCCCTTGGGGGAGAGGATTGCGAAGACTTGCGGACCTGTTCGCCAGTCGAAGCTGGCAAGGCTCAGTATCCTTCCCCCCTCAAGGGAGAAGGCTTGGAAAAGCTGAAAGCGACGAAAACATGACCGATATCCCGAACAGCCTCCCCGACCATCACGGATCGACGCTGCTGGCAGCGCCCGATACCGAGGTCGACGCGCGCGAGATGTTCGGCGTCGATATCGACATGAAGGTGCCGGCATTCAGCGAGGCCGACGCGCGCGTGCCCGACCTCGACCCTGCCTATGTCTTTGACGGCGACACGACGCTCGCGATCCTCGCGGGCTTCAAATACAACCGCCGGGTGATGGTGCAGGGCTATCACGGGACCGGCAAGTCGACACATATCGAACAGGTCGCGGCGCGGCTGAAATGGCCGTGCATCCGCGTCAACCTCGACGCGCATATCAGCCGAATCGACCTCGTCGGCCGCGACGCCATCGTGCTGCGCGACGGCCAGCAGGTCACCGAGTTTCGCGAAGGTCTGCTCCCTTGGGCGCTCCAGACGCCCACGGCGCTCGTCTTCGACGAATATGACGCGGGGCGCCCCGACGTCATGTTCGTGATCCAGCGCGTGCTGGAAACCGAGGGCAAGCTGACCCTGCTCGACCAGAATCGCGTGATCCGCCCGAATCCCTGGTTCCGCCTCTTCTCGACCGCGAACACGATAGGACTCGGCGACACGAGCGGGCTTTATCACGGGACGCAACAGATCAACCAGGGCCAGATGGACCGCTGGAACATCGTCGTCACGCTGAATTATCTGCCCGCCGCGACCGAAGCCGAAATCATCCTCGCCAAGGTGCCCGAAACCGACGAGACGACGATCGCCAATATGGTCAAGGTCGCCGACCTGACGCGGCAGGGTTTCATCAACGGCGACATTTCGACCGTGATGAGTCCGCGCACCGTCATCAGCTGGGCACAGAACACCGCAATCTTCCGCAATATCGGCTTTGCCTTTCGCCTGTCGTTCCTCAACAAATGCGACGAGGCCGAACGGATGATCGTCGCCGAATATTATCAGCGCGTCTTCGGCGAGGATTTGCCCGAAAGCGTCGTCGCGCGGTGATACCGGTCCGCCAGCTGGCGGCGGCGTGCGGAGCCGCGCTCGCGCTGTCGGGGTGCAGCATCGCCGCGGTCGATTATGGCAAGATCCGCCACGCCGCCTATATCGCCGACCCGCGCTGCACCGCGCAGCCCGGCGCGGCGGTCGACGGCGAAGCGCTGCCCTATTTCTTCGCGACGAGCCGCCTGCCCGATTGCCGCGGCGACGCGATCGAACTGCTCCATCACCGCGGCGAGCATGTGCGCTTTGGCCGCTTCGACGAGCCGCGCGACGTCGTTATGGGCAGGAAAAAGCGGTTCCTGCCCCCACTCGCCTTTCAGGCCGCGCCCGACTGGTGGCGCGCGTTGCAGGCCGAAACCGACCGGCGGCAGGGCCGTGTGCTGCTCTACGTCCACGGCTATCGCGAGAGCTTCTCGACCACCTCGAAAGACGCGGCGCAGATCGCGCGGATGACGGGCTTTGACGGGCCGATCATCGAATATAGCTGGCCGTCGCAGGGCAAGCTTTTGAGCTATGTCGTCGACGAAACGAATGTGTATCACGACGTTCGCAATTTCCGCGATTTCCTCAAAACCCTTGCCGAACAGGGCTGGGTCAGGGAAATCGTCATCGTCTCGCACTCGCTTGGCGCACGGCTGGTAATCCCCGCGGTCGCCTATGTCGATCGCGCGTCAAGCAACGCCGACAGCAGCAATATTTCCAACATCATCCTCGCCTCGCCCGACATCGACCGCGAGACGTTCGAGCGCGACATCGAGGATGAAGTGCTGTCGGCGCGGCGCGTCGCCAACGACCGTCGGATCACCATCTATACCTCGCGCGCCGACAAGGCGCTTGCGGCATCGCGCGCGATCCACGGCTATCCGCGATTGGGCTCGCCCTATTGTTTCGACCCGTTCGAGGCGGCCGACCTGAAGGCGAAGGGGCTGCCCGAACGCTGCTATCCCGCGGCGCGCACCGGACTGACGGTGATCGACACGACCGATGTGTCGCGCGGATCGACCGGGCACAGCAATTTCCTGCTGAGCGCGCCCGCCTGCCGCGATTTCATCGACGTCGTCGCGGGAAAACGCACGCGGCCCGAACGCATCGCGACTCCCTGGGCGCATGTGTTCCGGCTGGAGCCCGATCCGTCGCTGACCAACGACGACCATGCGGCCATCTGCCGCCGCACCGCCGAGGCGGGCGACGACCGCTGAGGCGTTAAAAGCCGCACATCACCGCAAAATCGGCAAGCCACACGACCGGCCCTTCACCGGTCCACAGCCACAGGCCACCGACCGCGATCGCGGCGAACAGCGCCAGCGCAATCACGTCCTGCCGCGCCAGTTTCATGCCGCCTGCAAGCGTTTGACCGGCGCGTCGGCGATCGGCAGGTGGACGAGACCCGCGAACAGTCCAAGCGCGATCGCAATGCCCCAGGCGACATTATAGCTGCCCGTCGAATCGAAGATCAGCCCCGCCATCCACGCGCCGAAGAAGCTGCCGATCTGATGGCTGAGGAAGACGATGCCATAAAGCATCGACAGGTGGCGGACGCCGAAGATACGCCCGACGATTCCGCTGGTGAGCGGGATGGTGCCGAGCCAGAGGAAACCCATCGCACCCGCGAAGGCGAGCGCGCTCGCATGGCTCAACGGCAGGAACAGGAAGAGCGCGATCACCGCCGAGCGCGCGGTGTAGAGCGCCGACAGCACATATTTCTGGCGCATCACATCGCCCGCGCGACCGAAGACATAAGAGCCAAGGATGTTGAACAGCCCGACAAGTGCCAGCACCTGCGCGCCGATGTCGATCCCCAGCCCCTTGTCGTCGAGATAGGCGGGCAGGTGCGTCGCGATGAAGGCGATATGAAAACCGCACACGAAAAAGCCTGCGTTCAGCAGCCAGTAGCCGCGGTGGACCGCTGCCTCGCGCAGTGCCTCGCGGGCGCTCTGTTCCTCGACCGCCAGCATGGCCGAGCCATCGGGCCGCCCGGCGACGCCGATCGCGAGCAGGCCGCAGAGCGCAACCAGCCCCGCCATGATCCACAAAGTCTGCTGATAGCCAAGATCACCAAGCAGTATCGAGGCGAAGGGCACAACGAGAAACTGTCCCAGCGACCCGCCGGCGGTCACGATGCCAAAGGCGGTGCTGCGTCTTTCGGGACTGACAACGCGGCCGACCGCGCCGAGCACGACAACAAAGGTTGTCGCCGACTGCGCCATACCGATGAAGATGCCAAAACTGATGTGCAGCCCGATCGCATCGGTCGCAAAGGCCGCGCCGATCAGCCCCAGCGCATAGAGCAGCGCCCCCGCCAGCACGACCCGCCCTGCGCCATGCTTGTCGGCGAGCGCGCCGACGAACGGCTGGACCAGCCCGAACAGCAGGTTCTGGAGCGCCATCGCGAGGCCGAAATCTGATCGGCTGATGCCGATATCGACGCTCATCTGCGGCAGGAACAGCCCGAACGACTGCCGCACGCCCATCGCGAGCGTGACGATGAAGGCGGCGCAGGCGATAACGACCCACGGACGTTTCATGGGGGAGAGTGCGGGGGAGGCCATATGTGGCCGATGCGCCCGCGCCCGCGCGACGTCAAGCGAGCTTGGCTAAAGCCCCGCTTACGCCGGCTTTCGTCACCCCGGAGTCAATCCGGAGTGACGATGAAAGGGATTTCTTCGTCATCCAAAGCTGGTTAGAGCCGACTCGACATGACCGCCCAATCCGCCCTCGACAATTTCAAGGCCGCGCTGTCGAGCGTTGCGCGCGCGGTCACCCGCGATGCCGAGGTCGAGGTAGGCTTTACCGCCGACGCGCCCGCGCAGGTCGGCAAGGCGATCAAGGTGCCGACGCCGTCACGCACGCTGCCCGCCGATCAGGTGGCCGAGGCGCGCGGCTTTGCCGACTCCTATGCGCTGCGGATGAAACATCACAACGACAAGATCCACAATGCCGCGCGCCCCGCCGAACCTGTCGCCGCCGCCGCGTTCGACGCGATGGAGCGCGCGCGGATCGAGGCTCTGGGCGCGCGCCATATGGCGGGGATGCGCGGAAATCTGGCGGCCAGCCTTGCGATGCGCATGCGTTCGGACCCGATCAGCCGCGCGCAGGATCGGGCCGATGTCCCGATGTCGAGCGCGCTGGAACTGATGCTGCGCGAGGCGCTGACCGGCGAACGCGCGCCGCAGGGCACCGAAACCGGCCTGTCGCTGGTGCGCGAATGGATCAGCAAGGAAGCCGGCGGCGATCTGACCGCGCTGGCGATGCTGCTCGACGATCAGGCCGCGTTCGCCGAAACCGCGAAGCTCGCGCTTCGTCACCTCGACCTCATCCAGAGCGACGAGCCGCTGGAGGAAGGCGCCGAGGAAGGCGGCGAGCAGGACGAGACCGAGGCCGAAGAAAGGCAGGAAGAGCAGGACAGCGAAGACGGCGGCGCCGGCGAAAGCCAGGTCGACGCGCGCGCCGAAATGGCGGGCGATCAGGCCGACGACGGCGACAGCGACCCGCAAGCGCAGGAAATGGAAGCCGACGGCGAACCCGAAATGGGCGGCGAAGGCGACGAAGGGATGCTGCCCGTTCGCCCCAACCGCCTGCCGAGCGACATTCCCGATTTCAACTATCTGCGCTTTACCGAAAAGCATGACGAGATCATCGCCGCGACCGAGCTGTGCGATGCCGACGAACTCACCCGCCTGCGCGCCTATCTCGACCAGCAGATGACGCATTTGCAGGGCGCGGTGACCAAGCTCGCCAACCGGCTCCAGCGCCGGTTGATGGCGCAGCAGAACCGCGCGTGGGATTTCGACCAGGAGGAAGGCCAGCTCGACGCCGCGCGGCTCGCGCGCGTCATCGTCTCGCCCGGCCAGTCCCTGAGCTACAAGATCGAGCGCGATACCGACTTCCGCGACACGGTCGTCTCGCTGCTCATCGACAACAGCGGATCGATGCGCGGCCGCCCGATCAGCATCGCCGCGATCAGCGCCGACATCCTCGCGCGCACGCTCGAACGCTGCGGCGTCAAGACCGAAATCCTTGGCTTCACGACGCGGACGTGGAAGGGCGGGCAAAGCCGCGAGGACTGGCTTGCCGCGGGCCGTCCGGCGCACCCCGGACGCCTCAACGACCTTCGCCACATCATCTACAAGCCCGCCGACGAACCCTATCGCCGCGCGCGCAAGTCGCTGGGGCTGATGATGCGCGAAGGGCTGCTCAAGGAAAATATCGACGGCGAGGCGCTGATGTGGGCGCACCAGCGGATCATCAATCGCCCCGAAGAACGCCGCATCCTGATGGTGATTTCGGACGGCGCGCCGGTCGACGACAGCACGCTGTCGGTCAACCACGGCGCCTATCTCGACCAGCATCTGCGCCAGGTCATCGAATGGATCGAAAAGCGCTCCCCCGTCGAACTCTGCGCGATCGGCATCGGGCATGACGTCACACGATACTACAGCCGCGCGGTGACGATCATGGACGCCGAGCAATTGGGCGGCACGATGGTCGAGCAATTGGCGGGATTGTTCGACGTGGATTGAGCCGCAGCCGCCCCGCCGGTCCGTTCGCCGTGACGTAAAATCCTGCTTGCCAAGTAAAAAACGAGCGATAATCCTCCACGTCGGGAAGGGGGCAATCCATGTCGGCGTCAATATGCTCGCACTATGCCGTCGGCACGGCGGCCTTTGTGCTTGCCCTCGTAACGGGCGTCGCATTGGCGCAAGAACGGCTGCCGGAAGCCGCCGTACCGGACAACACGACGGCGGCGGGATCGACCCTCGTATCTCCCGGATCGCCGCGCTCAGACGGAAGCGCCATCCCCGTCGAAGTTACGGCGGGAACGCTGATCTATCTGCGCCTCGATGAGACCGTAAACAGCAAGACCCACAAGACCGGCGACTGGTTCGCAATCTCGTTGCTGCATCCTATCATGCTGGGTGATCTTACGCTCGTGCCAGCGGGAACGCCCGGTCGCGGTCAGGTCGTCCATTCGGCGAAATCGAGTTGGGGCGGCAAGGCGGGCGAGTTGATCCTCGGCGCGCGATACCTGGAACATGATGGAGAGCGCATTTTGCTGCGCGGCATGAAACTCGGCGGCGTGGGCGGCAATAATGAAGGCTTGGCTTTCGGCGCGAGCGTCGCGGGTGGGGTAGCCGCCATGCCGCTGATCTTTGCCCTCAACGGCAAGAATGCCCATTTTCCGGCCGGCATATATGCGACCGCCAAGCTTGCGGTGGCCCTGCCCGGCGATTCATCCGCCGTCGCCTCGGCGACGGCCGATCCGGTTGTGGACAAGCCCGCCACAAGCGGAGAGGCGGCGG
>NZ_JABWGQ010000020.1 GCF_014595975.1 Sphingopyxis sp. LK2115
GCTGGCTTGCGACGTCATAGCTGTTCTTGACGATGCGGTCCGGCCCGGCGCCGCCCGCCGTTGCAGCGGTGCAGGCGCTCGCAGGAAGCGAACCGAACGTCGCACTGTTCATGCGCTGAACAGTGCAGTCGATCCGGCCCAGGGAATCGTAGCTAGTCTGCGACACAGCATAGGTCGTCGCGCCCGATTTGATTTCCGATTTGATCGGCCGCGCGTTGGCGTCGTAGGTCGTCGCGGATGCCTCGGCAACCGTCATTGCCGCCCAATCGGCGTCGGACTGGCTGTTGACGTTGCCGACCTCGGTCAGCGTGACCTGCCAATCGCTATTATAGGTCACCCGCTGTGCGAGATGCTTTCGCGTTCCCGCGCCGTCGGGATCTGGCCCCACGACGCCTATGACGCGGCGCCTCCCGTCATAGCGATAACGCGTCGTATCGGCCGTTCCGGCGAGCGGCCCGTCAACGGTCAGGACGTTGCCGACATTGTCATAGGCTATCGCCGTGGTCGCGCTTACGCTGCCGTTGCCCGCCGCCTTCGTGATCGACACGGGAAGCGCATTGGTGCTGTTGTAGGTGATGGTCGTCTTTTCTTCATCCGCGGTGCCGGCGCACGATGCCAGCGTCTGACACCTTGAAATCGCGCTCAGCACATACATGGCCGGACCGGCGATGAAGGAAGGGTCTGTCGGCCAGGCGGGTTGCCAATAGGTCGCAGAGACCTGTGTATAGGTGTAGCGCGTCTGCGGGCGCACGCCGCCCGGAGCCGCTGGCTCGGTCACCGTGAGCACACCGCCGTGCGTCGGGTCGTAAGTGTAATCGGTCTGATTGCCCTTGGCGTCCTTGGTCCAGATCGGCTTGTTGCAGGTGTTTATATTCGAGCAGCTTGCATCGAACCCCGCGGTAGTGACGATATCCGGCGGCGTTCCCGGCGTTTTCGAGATCGCGCGGGTTTCGGTGACGTTGCCTCTCGCGTCGTAGGCAAACTGGACCTTGTTGCCCTCGGGATAGGTGATCTCGGTTATGCGCCCCGTCGTGTCATAGAGGTAGCTGGTCGTCCGATTGAGTTCGTCGCGATAAGAACTGATGCGATTGGTCGTCGTGTCGCCGACATAAACGCGGGATTGTCCGTTCGGATCGGTGACCGTGGTTGTGCGGATGTTTCCGGCATCCGCGTAGCTATAGGTGTAGGTCACGCCCTTGTTTGTCGCGGTCGCCACACGGTTGCTGCCGTCATAAGTGACGCTCAAGTGGTGCGATGGCGGCGTTGACGTCGAGCGTCGCGGCCAGTTTCCGGTCAAGGTGCAGGTGTCAGCGACGGGGGAGCAGGCTTCGATATTGTTATTGATCGCGATTACGTCGGTCACCTGCCCCCAGGCGCCATAATTGTCGGGATCGAGCTTGGTCGCGTTGCTCGCATAAACGGGCTTCAGCTGATAGCCGTTGCTGTTGTTGATGCTCTGGACGCGCGACACATAATAGCGCTGTCCTTGGCAGGTGTTCAGTTCATAGCCGCCGGGACAATAAATCTGCACCTTCATCGTGATCGTGATTGTAGTCCCATCGGGATATTTGATGCTGCCGATCCGCGCAATGTCGCCCTCGTAGAAGGGCAACGCATAGCCGGAATTTCCGGCGAACTTCGCGACCACGCCATCGCGAGACGTGTAGGTATAAATGCCGCCGGCGAGCACGAGCGTCGCACCATTGCCTTCGGTCGACGTGTACGCACCCGTAAAGCTGTCCGACATCGTACCAATGCTGACGACCGTCTGCCCTCCAATGACCTCAATCGCCGATAGCAGAGAGTTCACGCCGCCGGGGCCGGTTAGATACTCCAGCGTCAGGCCGTGATGATCGGAAGGGCCGATCGACAGCCAGGACCGCGGCGCCGGGGCGAAGGAGCCGCGGATGACGTCGACGCCATTTTCATCGACCGACTGGCGCACGGGCGCCGGCACCAACTGCCCGGTGGTCTGGCCGAATGCCGGTGTCCCGAAACCCAGCGCCAGCATTGCCGACAGGCACAGCAAGATGCGGCAACATTCGCGAACAAATTGTTTGAACACTCTATCCCCCATTTCTCTTGCAAGCATCGTCGGCGACGCGCCGGACGCGATCAGGGAGGCGGATTGGGCGAGTTGGTCACTTTCAGCCGCGTGCGATTGTCCGCCTTGTCATGCTCATAG